>JAFXGM010000006.1 GCA_017513195.1 Clostridia bacterium
AAGTATACTTTTCGCGCTCTACGACAATATACTTGCCGTACTTGTCCTGCACAATTACAAGATCACCCTTTGCGTTAAAGCCCTTTACCGCACTGTCGGAAATAAGGTAGCTTACGGGGATCTGCTCCTTCAGCGTTTCAATCTGATTGGAGAGATTGAGGTATTCCTTGTAGTAGGACTTGAACTGAACAGCGTACTGAGTGCTCTTTTCACGGCACAGCTTGATCTGATCGTTGATATCTGCAAGCTGTTCGGATATGATCTCGATCTGCTCCTCGGTGTTGTAGTACTGCTTGGTTAGAGTGCCGTTATCGGCAGAAGCCGTATGAAAATCTAAATCAATTGGGAAAATGTTCGGTTATTAAATCAAAAACGGGCTACCGAAGTAGCCCGAAAAACTATTTAGTTTTTAATGATTTGGAGTTTCTCTTTATATCCCGTATAAAATCCTTCAAAAAAGATTTATCATATTTTCTCCAATATGGAGTAAGGCTTTTTTTTAGCATTTTTGTTGGTAACAATAAATTATTTTTTATAATTTCTTCTGGAAAATTATCCAACATGTCAATCAAATAAAAAACTTGACGATATCTTTTTGTAAGACATAGGTGCCTTATTTCCAACAAATAAAATCTAAAAAACTCATAAACTGCTTCATCTTCGACAATAATTTTAACATAAGGTTTTTGAATAATAACATGATATTTTTCACAAACTTCACCATGAAAGATTTCGCTGAGATCTACAGTGTTTTTATCATTGTCTTTAAGTATTTCTAAAATTTTATCCAACCACACAATATTTTTTGGATTTGATGGATCAAAGCGAACATAGGATAAAACTTCATATATTTCTTCCAAATCAAAATTGGTCATTTCCTTCTCCTTGATAATTACTGACTCATACCGCCTATTATTACATCAATTGTAATTTTAAACAATTTTGCCATTAAAAGACGGTGATTTCCCTGTGACACTATACCTTCTCGAGATACTGTAATAGGCTTTTCAATTTTTCCTTTTTTTAATGTTTCAAAAAAGTTCTTCACTACCTTTTTAGTATCAAATTTCTGCCTACCGTATTTTATAGTATTAGGATTAACACCTTTTTGAGGCAAATTAGAGTGATGCTTTGGATTGAATGCAACACCGGGCTGTGCAAATGAAGTATAGCCAACTGCACCGCCAACAACAAATCCAACGATGGCACCAATACCAAATCCAACAAGCACACCGCCTAATATTCCATCAATGCCGCCAGTAGCATATCCAACTACTCCGCCTATTGTAGCACCAACGACACCCAATGATGCAGCTCCGATCAGCGCGCCGACACCGAAGGCAGCAACCCCACCTGTTCCGACAATAGCCAAGACCGAAGCAGTAACTATAAGTGCGGCGCCTATACCTGCAAGCAACCACTGCCACCACTCGGTTTTGTGTCCGGATGGATCAACGCACATCACAGGATTGTCCAAACAGTAAGCATACAGATTCAATCCGTTAATGCTTTCAGGATCAATATACGAAATATCATCAATGGTCATGAAACGACCAATTTCAGGATCGTAATATCTTGTCTTAAGGAAGTAGAAGCCTGTTTCGGTATCGAGGTAGTAAGAGCGATATCTAAAGGGGTTAAGGTTTGCAAGTTCGGTATTGGTTGTACTTGCATCAATTACACAGTTGCCCCACGCATCGTACTTATATTTTACCACAACTGTGCCGCTGTTGTCAAGTAGGGCGACAATATTTGCCTGCGCGTCTTTTCTGTAGAAATATGTTGCGTTATTGTACTTTACAGCAAATACGCCCGTATGGTCATAGAAAAATTCAAGTCCGTTGCTCTGCTTGATGAGGTTGCCATTGGAATCGTAAGTAAAGGTTATATCGTTTTTACTTGTTCTTCTGCCGCTTGCGTCGTAGCTAAAGGTATTGCCGTTATACGACTTGAGCTGACGGCCATATTCCCAAACAGCAGTTTTTCCTTTAT
>JAFXGM010000007.1 GCA_017513195.1 Clostridia bacterium
CCGAGGGCAAACGCATCAAGCAAATTGCCGAAGAAGACGGTATCACCGTCAATACAGCGAACTATTATCTCCGAATGGCGTATAAGAAGCTGAACGTCCACAGCCGTGAGGAGCTTGCCGAGTTGCTCGAAAGCATAGGTATTACCCCAAATATGAACTCATAAAAGCCAAACAGCTCGGAGATCGTTGTGACCTCGGAGCTGTTTTCATCTGTATATAAAGAAAAATCCGACCATCTTTTCGATGATCGGGTTTTCTCTTGTCCCGTACCGGCTTTCATCCATTGGTCAATTTTTGTCCCTTTGAGCGAAAACCCTTTGGTTTGCAAGGCTTTTTAAGACCGTTGGTGAGGTGGGCATGTGTTTGATATTTACACCTTCAATTTTGTTTTCTATTTTTCCACATCGACATACAATGTATTTGCTCTGTGCAATTAGCACTTATTCGAGTCAAAACAAGAATAATCCGACATAAATCGGCAAACACATATTGAAAAATTTAAAATTTTATGTTACAATATATTATGAGTAATTTTATCTACAAGGAGATATGAAGATGTCTGATAAGATTGATATGCCGGATCGTTGGTATTCCACCAAAGAAATTTGTGCTTATCTTGGCATTAGCCGAGATACTATGTTGGCTTGGATTACTAAAAAGAATATGCCTGCTCACAAAGTTGGACGCAATTGGATGTTCAAGACGAGCGAAATCGACGAGTGGGTAAAAAGCGGTAATGCTTCGGAGTAAAAGAGGTAGAATATGAAATCTAAATTTGTGTTTTTAATATTGTTTTTTGGGTATGTGTTTATTGCGATAGGTGATCTGTTTGCTTTCGTCACGTTTGGACAGGAAATTCTTTTTGGGTTATCTTTATCGGCGTTGTTGATGTCGTTAAGTGATTGCGCCACGGGTGTAACAATTGGATTATGCCAAAGAAACGAAATGAGATACATCACGAAATGTTCCTCACGATTTATAGAAGACAAACTAAAGAAAAAAGTTTTTCCTGTTAATCAAGGCATTAACATAAGAAATGTTATACGAAAATCAAAGGTTCCTGTAAGATTTTGAAAATATATAATTGAGCCGCTATCAAAGCGTGATTGACACGCCGCGATAGTGGCTTTTTCTTTTTGCTTGCGGGCGGTAAATTTTGAAAATGGGGGTGCGGTTTTGCTTTTTCCAAGGCTATTAGGTAGAGAGCACTTACAAATATTTCGCAAAAAGGTTCCAAAACTCTCTGTCGGTTGTGTGGTTATATATGAAGATATTTCTTACTACCCTTTCAAATAGTCTTGGCAAATGGCAGGTTATAGATGAAAGAACATTATCCTGCATCTAATAAATCGGGGGTTCCCATCGGCTATAAGTTGAGAAGATCTTTTAGTAAAACGTCTAAGTTTTTCACCAAAATTTACTTTTATATAAGTGGAGAAATATTCCCCCTCAAAAGATGAGGTTTTTCATTTTGAAATGCACTTTATTGATAGAGCATATTTTTTCATCCAAACCGTCAACCTTTGATTGGGAATTGGCTTTTATATTTTTGAGGAGCTTTCGTATTAGACCACGGACTTTTTATCGAAAATCGGCTTTTACATAAGTAGAGATAAATTATCAAGATATACCCCTAAAAACGGCAATTTGATGGCAATAAGTGAGGAAGTTTTCTTTTATGCCTTAACTTTCGTCCTTTCCCAAGGTTTTTATATGAGGGGATATTGTAAACATACTTTGAATTTTTGAAAAAGCACCCTAACAAAAAGCCGTTCTCGTGGCTATTAAGTGAGGGGCTTTATAATTTGTGCGCATAGCTGTCCTTATAAAGTCCCTTGTAAAGTGAGGGCAATTATAAACTTTCTGAAAACTTTTGAATTATATTGCACTTTTTGTGCCTTCTCGCTGGCTACCAATTGAGGGGATAAATAAAAAGAACCGCAACCGTTAGAGTGATACGAGGATAAATTCTGTAAACAAACTGTAAAAGATCGCAATTTGAGGTGGTCAGCACCCCTATTTTTTCCTTTGGATAAGTGAGGGTGTTTTTAGAAATTCTCCATATCATTGCCCCTTTTGTGCATTCACAGTGGCTACTACTTGAGGGAATATTGTTATCACTCGTAATTTGAATACTACCTCCATAATGTATTTGAGGGGATAAAGCTATCATTCGTAATTTGAATACTACCCCCATAATGTATTCCGCATATTTGATAACTGCTCCCACAAATCAAATGTTCCTTGACAATTGAATAACGCCGTGTGGATATGACCGTAGGCGAAGTGTGCCAAGAAAGACGAAAGTCCGAGCGCGCCAATACGGGAAACGTCGCAAAGAGCTTGGGATAGGAGAACAGCACACGGATACAAGCATTCGTTACCTTCCGCAAAGATAGTTGCTTGTAAGGTCGTTAGCGGTGGGCATACATCAAGTCGAGTAAGCGTCGCAAATCAAAACGTATAAGGAGGCGAACATTCGCGTAGCTTTCGTCGGCTTAATCTCATTTATCGGAGGAAATGCCTATTGAAACAAACAAAAGACACTTTTAAGGAAAACATCATCACCCGCCGCATCGGAAGCACGACCTACAAGCTGAAGGTGCTTTTCAGCGAAAACGCAACGGAAACAATGGAGGAGAAAATTTTACGAATGGTTAAAAATGAGTCTTTGACAAACGGCAACGAGTGTGGTATAATAGAGTCACCACAAATGAGCCGAC
>JAFXGM010000008.1 GCA_017513195.1 Clostridia bacterium
GAACTGCTGATTGTTTTACCGTTTGATCCTACTACCTTTACTGTTGGCTTTTTAACACTGCCATTGTAGGTGTAAGATGTTGTAGAAAGTTTAATGGTTTTGGGATAATAAACAGTTGTTGTCTTTGAAACATAACCGCAGACGGAGCATTTTGTTACTTGCTTACCGTTCTTTTTAAGGGTTGCCTTTGTAGTGGTTGTTTTATAGGTGTGTGCCTTCTTGGCAATGGTTTTCTGTGCTACGGTTACGGTGCCGCAGACAGAGCATTTTTTACCCTCTGTTTTACCGGTTTTTGTGCAGGTGGCGGCTACTGCCTTAAGGGTGGTAAGCTTATGACCTTTGGCGGGAACGGTATTCTGTGCTACGGTTACGGTGCCGCAAACAGAGCATTTTTTGCCCTCTGTTTTACCGGTTTTTGTGCAGGTGGCGGCTACTGCCTTAAGGGTGGTAAGTTTATGACCTTTGGCGGCAATGGTTTTCTGTGCTGTAATTACCGTACCGCATACTGAACAGTGACTACCCTGTGTTTTACCTGTCTTTGTGCAGGTTGCGGCAACGGCAGAGTCGGTGACAGGTGTGTGTATGACAATTTCCGGTGAACTCGCAACAATGTATTCATAATAGTCCATATAGTTATATGAGTCCACCGACCACTCGACGCCGTCTACCGTCACATTCGTACTTTCGCTCAAAGCGAATGTATCATTTTCATAGTTATATAAGCCGAAATGACAAATCATTTTATAGGTGCCGCAGGTGAAAGTTTCGCCGACAAGGACCCGCTGCCAACTGTCGCCGTCCTTTTTGTAATAATTTTTCGTGCCGTTCACATTATAATGTACAGGTGTGCCGACAGTTACCGTTACAGTAGGATTCACCGCTTTATTGCCTACGGCAAGAATGGAAGCAATATCGGAGGTTGCTTCCATATGACTTATACGGGGTCTGTTGTCCTCTCTTTTGAATTTACAGATATTGCAGCGATAATCGGTATCGCTGTCGTAGATATGCGCTGCTTTTGTGCTATCCACCACTGCGCCGCATTCCTTGTTTTTGCAGATGTTCCAGTGGTATTCGCCGTCCGACAGCCACTCCGTTCCTGCGTTATGGGGGAGCATATCGCCCACTTCAAAGGTTTCCGTGCCTTTTCTGCCGCATTCGCATGATTTATAGTAAACTGCTTTGCTGTGGCAGGTGGCGTCGGCTTTCTTATATTTATCTGCTACGACTTCCTGCGTAAACGAGTGAGTGTGCCCAACCTGAAGCTCCATCTCATAATCGCAAACTGTGCAGAGGATGGGGTATTCCGCTGTTGCGCTGCCCTCATGGTCGGGAGTGTGCGTCGCCGTGTTCTGTATTACTCCGCAGTCGGGACATTCGTGCCAGTGATTTGTTTCATCATAGTGCCACTCGGTAAAATCGTGAACGGTAAATTCGGGCGAGCAGAATACCATATACTCATATCCGCTCATAGGTCTGTACGAACGGTAGGTCCACTCTTCGCCGTCCACCGTCAGGGTAGTATTTTCATCAAGATAATAGGTGCTGTTATCGCCCAAGTACAAACCGAAATAGCAGGTTAATCTGTACGTTCCCGTAGTAAAGGTATCGCCGGACGAGCACGCTTTGAAATTGCCGTTGTCATCCTTTTTATACCAGTTGATAGTGCCTGCGGCGTTATAGAGCACGGGCGCACCGACGGTTACCGTAATCGTCGGATTAGTTGATGTGTTAATCGGATTGCCGAAGCCGAGGAGGGACTCTATATTCGAGGTTGCAACAATTTCGGGGATATAGGTTCTCTCCTCGGCGAAAGCAATACCCGATGGCAACAAGGATAATACCATCACAAGCGCCGTAATCAAACTCAAAAAAGATTTTTTCATAAACATTCCTCCGGTAGATAAAATTATTCATAAATTGGACTGCGGTGAAAAATCGCCACACGCTCATCCATGACATCATTATACTTAATTCTGCATTAAAATAAAAATTACGAATATCGTTATTGAGTTTTTCCAAAATATTATTTAAAATAGTATTCACAAGGGTCATCCTTTCTTTTGTGGATTTTGGATAAATTAATTAAAACATAAAAGGATGATTCCTCGTATTCTTTTTGTAAAAAAAGTCCTACAATAATGTTACACTATGATATTCACAGCTCACTATTGAAAAATTCAATACTATGTGTTATAATATTAAAATGGTTCGGGGCGGACTCTGTGTTTCGTTGGCACGCCCACAGAGTTCTTTAGTTAGGAATAACATTCCTAACTAAAGGGGTACCCCTTTAACTTTTCGGAAAAAGGCAAGACTATACCCTCCTTAATGCACTCTTGTAATTTACATTATACGGATTTACAATCTTTTGTCCCCGTCAAAAACCCCCGAATTGATAGGATGAAATGAAAAAAGTTTGTTTTTTCTGCGTTTGGAGGCAAAATTGATAGGAAAATTGATAGGTAGGCCGTGGTGGCGACC
>JAFXGM010000009.1 GCA_017513195.1 Clostridia bacterium
ACAACCATAACGACAAAGCTGCGCTAATTTTTCGGCAGTGTCAATTATGAATGGTGATTCTTTAGTACCCTCACCGGAAATGTTAGCGTTATACCAGCCAACGTATTTTCCGTTTTCGTAGGCATCCCATTTTTCTACAATGGTACCACCACATTGGTCTTCAGCACTAACGCTGAAAGCCGCACCGGTAAAAAGTGATACAGCCACAACGGCAAAAGCTATTGCGCATGCAATTAACGATTTACATTTACCAATTAGATTTTTCACATATCATCCATCCTTTTCTATTAAAAATTTTAAGAAAATGTTTATAGCACATGTGTGCATAAACCTTTACAATATTATAATAAATTATTTTGTGAAAAATTTCAATTTTTCTAATACAAATTTTTTGACAAAAAGCACAATTTTATTATTTTGAATTAAAAAATCGTTTAACATTACTTAAATAAAGTAAATTTTTACCACTTATTTATATGTAAATGCACAAACAAGCGCATATATTTTTAAGGAAGAAAAATTTTGAAAAAGAAAGTACTAATAGAAATAAAATGCAAATAATTTGACTTTTTTGAAGAGTTATGATATGATATATTTGGGTGATAAAAATGAACGAAAAACCAATTAAACCAACCATACTAGACTGTGGATATTTTAAATTTGAATCATCATCAAACCAGCATTCCATTGAAAAATTAGGTCGACGCATTGTACGTGATTATGAGATTGACTTTAATATTTCGGGTAATCGTGTAATGATTTTAGATGGCATTAAATACGATATTATGCCAAATACCATTGTATTTAAATACCCTGGTCAAACAGTTCAATCTACCGAAAATTTTGATATGTACACTCTAACATTACAACTTATAGGTAGTAAAAAGCCACAAAAAAATATACGACAAAACGATTATGGTGAAATTCAAAGCACTGAAAAAGGTGACTATTTTAGTTATCTATTACCCTATTTTTCACCAATGCATTATAACGAAATAGTAAGCGACTATATCAAACTTTCTAAAATATATTCAGTACCTGAACAATATCGCGAATGTGAACAAACACTTGATCATTTATTGTTTTTATTGTTCGCCGACGCTATTGCTGAGAAGCAAAGAAAAAAGAAACAAAAAAATGGCACAACAAATATGGAAGCGGCTATTGAATATATGGAAGAACATTACCAAAACAGTAAATTGTCGTTAAAAGATATCGCTAAGTTTGTTAACGTAAGTGAGAGTTATTTTGTTCGTCTGTTTAAAACTGCGACTGATTCTACACCAAAAGAATATCTAAATTCTATAAGAATGCGCCAAGCAAAATGGCACGTTACCTATACAACCGATCCAATTTATACAATTTCTTATTTGTGCGGTTTTGAAAATCCACAATATTTTATTTCAAAATTTAAAGCAATGTATGGCATGACACCGCAAGCTTATCGCAAAAAAGTTGTTAATCATAGCAAATAAATGTTAAATAATAATTAAAAAGCAAGGCAAACGCCTTGCTTTTTAATTATTTATAATTCCTTTGTTTTTCATAAATCTTGCAATATAAACAATTGGTGTATCTAAAAGACTTGTAAAAACATAAATCACATAACTTGATACCATTATCGAAATAAAAGTCTTGATGTCGTATATGCCCCAAAAAGCTATAGAATTAAATATAATGGTATTTACAATTTGCGAAATAAGCGTAGAGCCATTATTTCTAAGCCATAAAAAGCGTTTGCTATCCCCTGTTTTATTGCTTGTAAAATCCCACCATTTGTGATAAAGCCATACATCAAAACGCTGTGATATAATATAACCTATAAAGCTTGCAGCAAGAAGTCGTGGTGTTGTGCTAAATATAGCCGAAATATGTTCGCTAGCCCAATCGTTTGAAGAAGGAGTATAAAGCATCCAATACTGAGTAAAAATTAACATAATTACCGAAGTAAATACACCAAGCCACACAGCTTTATTAGCGCTTTTCTTACCCTCATTTTCACTTAATATGTCTGTAACAAGATATGTGCTTGCAAACATAACATTACCTAAAGTTTGCTCCATACCAAATCCATCTACAAGTATTAAAACCTCAATATTTGCAAGTATTGTTGCAATTACGGTCATAATATACATACCGATTTTGCCAAATAATCTATATGCAACAAGCACGGCACCATAAATAACAAATACAGAGCCCAATAGCAATAATTCATTCTTCATAAACATTTCCCTTTCGCCGGGGGCAAAAAAGACACACCTATACTATGGGTGTGTCTTTAATTTCAGCCCATAGTTTTGTTTTGAGACAGGATGGTTTCGAACTGTCTTATTTAATTTCAAATTATTTAACTACAATGTTCACAAGACGTTTTGGAACATAAAGCTCTTTAATAACCGTCTTGCCTTCAATTTCAGCCGCTACGGCATTATCGGCCTTAGCAAGTGAAATTGCGCTTGCAGCATCAATGTCGGCTGCAACGTTAATTCTTGCCCTAATTTTACCGTTTACCTGAACAGCAATTTCAACAGCAGAATCAACACACTTTGCTTCATCATATTGGGGCCACTCTGTAGCATTAAGCATGCCGTTAAATCCTGCTATTTCCCAAAGTTCTTCGGTCATATGAGGAGCAAAAGGATTAAGTAAAGTTATAAATGTCTTAAATTCAGCTTTATTAATGCTACCGGTTGCAGTAATTGTGTTAAGCAATGACATTAAAGCAGCAATCGCAGTGTTCATTTTAAGAGTTTCGATATCTTCGGTAACCTTTTTAATGGTCTTATGAACTTCAGACTCAAGTTCGGTGCGGTAACTATCACCGTCAACCAAAATATCGGCGAGTGAGAATACCTTGTCAAGGAAACGCTTACTTCCCTTGATTGAAGACTGACTCCATGGAGCTGCTTTTTCAAAGTCACCAATAAACATTTCATAAACACGCATTGTATCTGCGCCGTAGTCGCGGATAATTTCATCCGGATTTACAACGTTGCCGCGGCTCTTAGACATCTTTTCGCCGTTTTCACCCAAAATCATACCGTGACTTGTACGCTTAGCATAAGGTTCTTTATTTGGTACAACACCGATATCATAAAGGAACAAATGCCAGAAACGGCTGTAAAGCAAGTGAAGGGTTGTATGCTCCATACCACCGTTATACCAATCAACAGGTCCCCAATATTCTAATGCTTCTTTACTTGCCAAAGCATCCTTATTATTAGGATCACAATAACGCAAGAAATACCAAGATGAACCTGCCCATTGTGGCATTGTATCAGTCTCGCGTTTGGCGGGAGCGCCACAGCAAGGACATGTAGTATTTACCCAATCGGTAATTTTAGCAAGCGGAGATTCGCCGTTATCGGTAGGTTCGTAAGAATCAACATTAGGGAGCGTGAGTGGCAATTCACTTTCGGGTAGCGGTACATAACCACATTTTTCGCAATAAACCATAGGAATTGGCTCGCCCCAATATCTTTGACGAGAGAATACCCAGTCGCGAAGCTTGTAGTTAGTTTTACGCTCACCAAGACCTTTATCTTTAAGCCATTCTTGAATTTTAACCTTAGCATCTTCAACAGATAGTCCGTTTAAGAATTCAGAGTTTACCATAACGCCGGTATTACAATCGGTAAATGCAGCTTCTTCTACATTACCACCTGCTACAACCTCAATAATTGGAAGACCGAATTTTTTAGCAAAATCCCAGTCACGAGTATCGTGAGCAGGTACTGCCATAATAGCACCTGTGCCATAAGATATAAGCACGTAGTCAGAAATAAAAATTGGAATTTCAGTATTATTTACGGGATTTATCGCCTTAATACCTTTAAGCATTACACCTGTTTTGTCTTTCGCAAGCTCGGTACGCTCAAAGTCTGACTTTTTAGCGGCTTCTTGCTTGTAAGCCAAAACCTCATCATAGTTTTCAATCTTATCTGCCCATTTGTCAATTAAAGGATGCTCCGGTGACAATACAGTGTATGTAGCACCAAACAATGTATCGGCACGAGTAGTAAACACCTGGAACTTATCGCCACATGTGGTACCAAAATCAACCAAAGTACCGTAAGAACGACCAATCCAGTTGCGTTGTTGGGTCTTAACACGCTCAATAAAATCAACGTCATCAAGGCCATTGAGAAGCTTTTCGGCATAGTCGGTAATTTTGAGCATCCACTGACTTTTTTCTTTTTGAACAACCTCGCTACCGCAACGCTCACAAACGCCGTTTACAACCTCTTCATTAGCAAGAACGCATTTACAAGAGGTACACCAGTTAACCGCCATCTGCTTTTTGTAGGCAAGACCTTTTTTATAAAGCTGTAAGAAAATCCACTGTGTCCACTTGTAATAGTCTGGGTCTGTGGTGTTAACTTCTCTATCCCAGTCAAACGAAAAACCAAGAGATTTAAGCTGACGCTTAAAGTTAGCGACATTCATCTTTGTAACTTCAGCCGGATGAATATGATTCTTTATTGCAAAGTTTTCGGTAGGAAGACCAAACGCATCCCAACCCATTGGATAAAGAACGTTAAAGCCCTGCAAACGCTTTTTACGTGCAACAATATCAATTGCAGTGTAAGAACGTGGATGTCCAACGTGAAGGCCCTGTCCTGATGGGTAAGGAAACTCTACAAGACCATAAAACTTTGGTAATGTGTAGTCATTTTTAGCGGCAAAGGTTTTATTATCATCCCAAATTTGCTGCCATTTCTTCTCAATTTCTGTGTAATTATATTTCATATCAGTCACCCTCTGTTTCGTCAAGAATTGTTGATAAATCTATTTCTTGTGCATCTTTCCACATGCTGTCGAGATTATAAAATTCACGCTCATTTGGGGTAAATACATGAACAATAACCGACGTATAGTCAAGTGCAATCCAACCGGTTGTTTTACCCTCAATGTGATGTGGCTCGACAGCTTGTTCCTTTAACTTTTCTTCGACCTCATCAGCAAGAGCACGTACATGTGTTGAAGACGTTGCGGTTGCAATTACGAAATAATCGGCAAGTGTGGTAAGATCATCAATTTTTAATACTTTAAGCTGCCTAGCTTTTTTATTATTTAAGGCGTTGGCAGCAATTTTAAAAATATTTTGCGAATCCATTATTTACTTCCTTTCAAAGCATTTTCATTATAAGCATTAACAGTATCAAGGTGAAGAGGTTTTCCACGTGATACCAGATCATTTATTGTATATGAAAGAGCATAGTCTAAAGCTGCTTCCAGTGATATTTCAACCTTTTCGCGCATTACATCAATATCGTCGTAATCTCGGTCAAGTGATGTAAAATCGGCAAGATATAATAGCTTTTCAAGTTGAGTCATACCGGCACGAGCTGTTGTGTGATAGCGCACAGCCGTAATTATCTCTTTATCATTAATTTTTAAAACATTCTCAATATACGCAGCACCCGACATTGCATGCCATAACTTTTCAGCATTTTTTTCAATATCGTTTAGCATTATACCAAATCGTTTAAAAATATTCAAGTGTTCATCTGGCGGTGCGTTTTTTGTTATATCGTGCAAAAGGCCTGCAAGATATGCTTTTTCTTTATCGCCACCATATTTATTAGCAAGTCTGACAGCCTCTTCTGCAACACACAACGAATGATGATAGCGCTTTGGCGTCAATCTTGATTTTAAAATGTCTTTATATTTATCGTATTGTTCAAACATTATAAATACCTTTTTCGATTATATAGTCATAAACCTTTTTAGGTAATAAAGATTTATCTATTCTCTTGCGAAGCTTAGTTGAAGATATATTTGTAATTTTATTTTCAATTACGATTATATCTGCTCCACAATGTTTAATACGTTTAAATGCAGAATCGAAATCATCGAGTCCTTCTCGTTTAAAAGCAATAAAAGACGTAAGTGTGATTAATTTTTTCCAATTATACCAAGTATCAAGCGTAGATAACATATCTCCACCAATTGCCACAAAAAAATTATCTTGAGGATGCTTTTTCTTTAAAAGCTTTATAGTATCAACAGTATAGCTTTTTCCCTCTCGTTCAAATTCAATAAGACAAAGCTCTGCTTTGCTAAAATCATCACATACAAGCGCACACATATTTTGACGATGAATATCATCAACTACATTATCAAAATCCTTGTGTGGTGGAATTTTGTCAGGCATAACTAAAACCTTGTCAATGTGTTCAAGATTACAAAGACTTGATAGCATTTCATAATGACCTATATGAAACGGATTAAAGGTGCCACCAAAAATCGCAATATTTGCCATTTATTTTACCAGTTTTATTGTTTTGTTATTTTTGCTCTCACGGTAAAGAATAAAGCGATATCCTATCACCTGTACAACGTCGGCACCTACGCGTTCAGCGATAGTATCAGCCGCTATGCGAGAAGTATCAGGACAGGTTTCAAGCACACGCATTTTAATTAGCTCGCGTGCTTCAAGCGCTTCGTCAACCTGTTTGATAAGCTGGTCGTTTATACCGCCTTTACCTACCTGAAATATTGCTTCGTATGTATTTGCCATACCACGAAGCTGTGCTCTTTGTCTGCTATTTAACATTATTTTTCCTCATTTATATCTATATATTTTTTTAATTCTTCTTTAAAAAGTGAAAGTGCTTTTCCTCGATGACTAATGCTATCTTTTTGTTGTGGTGTAAGCAGACCCATTGGACCCAATTCGCTTATGAAATATGGGTCATAACCAAATCCACCGTCGCCTATAGGCTCAAAATTAATCTTTCCTTCGCATTCACCACGGACAGTAAAATACCTACCATCAGGAAAAACACATGCAATAGCCGCAACATATCGTGCGGTGCGTTTTTCTAAAGGCACACCTTTGAGTTCGCGTAATAACTTTTGATTATTTGACTCATCATCACCGTGCTCGCCTGAATAACGCGCAGAATATATACCGGGTGCGCCGTCTAAATAATCAACGCAAATACCGGAATCATCGGCTACCGATATTAGCCCCGTATTATTAAGACCATCTTTTGCTTTAATAATGGCATTTTCTTCAAATGTAGTACCATTCTCAATTGGTTCGGGAAAGTTTTTATTAAAATCTTTTTGACTTAGCACATCAAAACCCATTGGAATTAAAATACGTTCTAATTCCTTAAGCTTTTTCTGATTTTTTGTTGCAATAAATATTTTCATATTATTCACCTAAATCAAAAATACCATCTGCAAATTCTTTGGCGTTAAACGGTTGTAAATCATCTATTCCCTCGCCCACTCCGACATATTTAACCGGAATACCAAGTTCGTTATGAATAGCCACAACAATACCGCCTTTTGCAGTACCGTCAAGCTTTGTAAGTACGATACCCGTAATATCAGCAACGTTTTTGAATTCGCGTGCTTGGTTTACGGCATTTTGACCTGTTGCCGCATCAAGCACCAAAAGTGTTTCTATTGAAGAGTCAGGTAATTCACGTTTTATTATACGGTAGATTTTAGCAAGCTCGTCCATCAAATTTTTCTTGTTATGAAGTCTACCAGCGGTATCACAAATTATAACGTCTGCGCCCTTGGATTTTGCAGATGCAATCGTGTCAAATACAACAGATGCAGGGTCACTGCCCTCAACACTTTTTACCATTGTAACGTCAGCGCGTTCAGCCCATACACCAAGCTGATCAATAGCAGCCGCACGGAAAGTATCGGCAGCACCTAAAACAACCTTTTTACCGCTTGATTTAAGTAGTAGTGACAGCTTACCGATTGTTGTCGTCTTTCCGACACCGTTAACACCGATAACAAGAATAATTGATGGTTTTGTATCGAGCTTTAGCGGTGTGTCGTCACCCAACATTTCTACGATAATATCATGCATAATGCCTTTAATTTTGCTAGGGTCAGTTATGCCGTCTTTCTTCACACGAACACGTATTTCATTACATATTTTAACCGATGTTTCGACACCAATATCAGACACTACAAGCATTTCTTCTAGTTCTTCGAAAAGGTCTTCATCAATTCTTGTAAAACTATTAATAATATTGGTTATACCGTCTGAAATGCTTGCTTTTGTCTTTTGAAGTCCTGCTTTAATTTTACTAAATAAGCCCATTTTATGCTCCCTGATTTTCAAGTAATTTCTTTTCAAGCTCTGCAACGTTTAGTTCAAGCAACTTTGTAACACCCTTTTCCTGCATTGTTACACCATAAAGCATATCTGCAGATTCCATTGTACCACGACGGTGTGTTACACAAATAAACTGCGTATTAAAATCAGAACGCTTCATATAATCAGCAAAGCGGTCAACGTTAATATCGTCGAGTGCAGTATCAACCTCATCCAGGAAACAGAATGGCGGAGCGTTTACCTTCATAATTGCAAAATAAATCGAAAGTGCAACAAGCGCCTTTTCACCGCCCGAAAGACCGTTAAGACTAGGTACGTTTTTACCCGGTAAACGAGCCTCAATATCAATACCACTTTCTAGAATATTATCAGGATCAGTAAGCTTTAGTTCTGCACTGCCGCCACCAAAAAGTTCTTTAAACGTTTTGGTAAAGTTTTCATTAATTTTTGCAAAACCTTCAACAAACATTTCTTGCATTTGAATTGTAAGCTGATTAATAAGCTTACGAAGCTCGGAACGCGCCTTTTCAACATCTTCCACCTGAGCATTCATAAAGTCATAACGTTCTTTGACCTCTTTATACTCTTCGATTGCAGATACGTTAACATTTCCAAGTGAACGGATTTTCGACTTGGTTTCAGCAAGCTGTTTTTTGGCCTCTGCAGGTTTCTCGATTTCGATAGCAACGCTTTCAGCCTCACTCTTTGTAAGCTGATATTCATCAAAGAGTTGACGAATAACGTCGTCATACTCCTTCATCATAACATCTTTACGTTCTGTAAGGCGTGCAAGTTCGCCGCCGATTTTTTCGCGCTCTAACGTGCGCTCTCGTTCGCTTGAACGAAGTTCAACACCTGATTTTTCAACCTCATTACGTTCATTCATTAGGTTTTCAATCTGCTTGTTATAATCGGCAATTTTTTGTTTGATATTATCAATCTCATCAACGTGGGCAGAAATATCAGAGTTTAACTGAGAAATTTTAAAGCCAACAGCCGCAATTTCTGCATCAATTTCGCCTGCTCTGAGCGCACGATTGGAAATCGTGTGTTCAATATCATCAGCAGATGCATTAAGCGATGCTGCATCCTTTTGATTTTCAATTATTTGCAGCTTAATTTCGGTAATATCATTTGTAAGAGATTCTCTATTTTGCGAAAGTGTATCTCTACCACCTGTCATCTGATCAATCTCAGCTTGTATTGATGATTTTTGAGCCTCAAGTTCGGCAATTTGTTTAGCGGCACTATTTGCTTTTTCATTTAGTGTCTTTATCTTTTCGTCACTACCGTCTCGTTCTTCAATAAGCGCATTAATTGAAGTATTAACGTTATTAATTAAATCATCAATACGTTTAAGCTCTGCCAAAGCACGAATTTTGTCTTCATTGGCATTTGTTAAATCAGCCTTTACAGCAATAATATCAGCATTTACCTCAGCAACAGCTGACACCGCATCATCAAGAAGCTTAAGAGTTGATTTTTCTTTTTCACAAAGCTTTTCAATTTCGGCTTCAATACGTTTAATATCTGCCGCACGGCTTAGCATA
Organism: Clostridia bacterium; assembly: GCA_017513195.1. Taxonomy (GTDB): domain Bacteria; phylum Bacillota; class Clostridia; order Oscillospirales; family Acutalibacteraceae; genus UBA737. Next base: position 9,646 of record JAFXGM010000009.1, read on the forward strand.
CCAGCCTGTTTTACAAGCGAACCACCCGTGTATGTACCACCCGGATTTATAACCTGACCGTCGAGTGATACAACCTTTACTCGATAGTTGTATTTTTTTGCAAGTGTTGTTGCACTGTCGATATCTTCGGTAACAACAGTACCGGCAAGCAAGTGTTTAATAATAGTTTCGTACTTTTTATCAACGTTAACAAGGTCGGATGCAACGCCAACAAAACCATAAATATCATCAAAACCGTTTTCTTTAAACTCACGTGATGTTGTTGATGAAATTGGCATAAACGTAGCACGGCCTGCATTATTGGTTTTAAGATAGTTAATAGCACGTTTTGCATCAGCTTCGGTATCAACTACTACGTTTTGAATAGCATTACCAAGTGCTGTTTCAATAGCAACTGAATACTTTTTATCAACAGAAATTAACTTTGATAATGGACCGTGAACACCGCGCAAAATTCCCTTGTCGGATTCTGCTACTACCTTCTTAACAGCGTGAGAAAAGCCCTCCAAGCTGTTTTCAAGCTCGGTAAGAATTTGTACTCTACGACGTTTTGCCTCAATATCAAGGTGCAATTCGTTGCTTTTTTCGGTTAATTCTTTAAGCTCATCATTACGATTATTAAGACGAAGCTCATAACCTTTAATCGAATTTTGTAACGATTCAATATCACTTTCTGTTTTATCTAAAAGTTCTTTTGTTTCGTCGAATTCTTTAGATAAAATTTGCTTTTCAGATTCATTTTGTTTAAGCAAATCATCAATAATTCCTCTACGAGAGTTAATTTCATCAATAGAGGTATTAGAGGTAGTCATTTCAACCCTTAAATCCGATGTTTTTACTGACAATACATTAAGAGTTTTAATTTGCTCTTCAATTTTTCTTGAAATGCTTTCACTATCGGTAAGCAAGTTATTTAAATTATTTTCAAGTGTCGAAAGTTTTTCATTAAGTTCATCAATAACCTCTTGTTTACAGGTAGCAAGATTACGCTTGTTTTCAATCTCTTCTTTTGCGGTTAAATCAGAATCTTCAAGCGCTTTCTTTTCGGCGTTTAGTCGTTCAATAGTCTCGTTATTGTGCAAAATATCATTATTTAAAACAGATATCTCACCCTCAAACTTGACAGTTTCCTCGTTTGAAAGAGCAATTCGCTGACGGATATTTTCAATTTGTGAAGTAATAAAGGTAAATTGCGCGGTATTTTGCTCTGATTTAGTATCAAATTCATTAAGAGCCTCTTCAATTTCCTTATACTGCATTTGTGCAGTGGCAATTTTACTTTCTTGTGCGCGTAATGCGTCTTTTGAGTTGTTGAGTGTATAAAGCCAAAGACCGATTTCAAGTTGCTTTTTTTCTTCTGCAAGGGTCAAAAATTTCTCTGCCTTTTTACTTTGTTCTTCCAAAGGCCCAACACGTGCTTCTAGCTCGTCAAGTATGTCTTTAAGTCGCAACAAATTATCCTCGGCAGCGGTAAGCTTACGCTCTGCCTCGGTTTTGCGATAACGATATTTTGAAATACCCGATGCTTCTTCAAAAATGTCACGACGTTCATCGGATTTTGTACTGATAATATTATCAATCTTACCCTGTCCAATCATTGAATAACCGTCACGACCAAGACCGGTATCCATAAAAAGTTCGTGTACATCTTTAAGACGAACAGAAACGTTATTAATCAAATATTCACTCTCGTGTGAACGGTAAAATCTACGAGTAATAGAAACAAAATCATTATCAAAATTAAGGGTTCTATCAGCATTATCAATGTTAAGAGTTACCTCGCAAAAACCGTGTGGACGACGGTTATCGGTACCACCAAAAATAACGTCTTCCATAGACTGACCACGAAGACTTTTGGTTGATTGCTCACCCAAAACCCAACGTACAGCGTCGGAAATATTACTTTTACCACTACCGTTTGGACCAACGACCGCAGTAATACCACGGCCAAATTTCAAAACAGTTTTGTCGGCAAAAGACTTAAAACCTTGAATTTGAATAGAACTTAAAAGCATTTTTTTCTCCTTTCGACCTTGATTTCATAGTCTTTACAGGTTTTATCTGCCTTAACTACACAATCAAAACCGAGTTTTTTTAATTCATTTATGTTTTCCTTGCGTTGTCCAATCATTTTTGAAATAGCGCTTTGGTTCACATATAAGGTATAATTACCTTTTTCGTTAAGCAATTTCTTGGCAATATTAAAATAAATTTTAGAATAACAAAGTTCACTAAAAGCAGGATGCCAAGGACCTGCAATATAACTATTTTCTTCAATTGAATGAAGCCCTAAACGGATAACCCTTATATTCTCAACTTCAAACATCGTAAGCAGCCTAGCACAAAGCTCTACAGTGTTTTCCAAAGTTTGAGGTTTATATTTATTATCGATATAAAGCGCTGCTAAATCGGTATTTTTTAAAACGATAGTAGGATAAATTCGTACAGTATCAGGTTTTAATTTTATGATTTCTTCTGCAGTTTCTATAGCAAAATCATCACAGTCGCCATAAAGTCCTGTCATCATTTGTAGCCCTAAAGAAAACCCGTGCTTTTTAATAAGATTAGAGGCATTAATAACATCTTGCGAACTATGCCCTCTATTATTAAGCATCAAAACCTTATCGTTAAGACTTTGAGCACCAAGCTCGATAGAGGTTACACCATACTGCTTTAAAAGCAATAAAATTTCATCATCAATAGCGTCCGGTCTGGTTGAAATACGAATACCTGAAACCATTCCGCTTTCTACAAATTGATAGGCTGTTTTTAAAAGGCGCAACATATAAGTGCGATTTATTGCAGTAAAACTACCACCAAAAAATGCAATTTCTGTAGTCTTTGGATTATAATTTTTACTACTAACAGCAACATTTACAGCATCAATAACATCTTGCGCTTTTGGAGCAAAGGTTTTTCCCGTTATGTGTCGCTGATTACAAAAGCTACACATATTAGGACAACCTATATGCGGAACAAATATTGAAATGTTTGAGTGTGCAAAACTCATATGGATTCACCCATAAGTTGTAGTGCCTGACAAGCTGCCATTTGCTCGGCCTGTTTTTTACTTTTACCCGTTCCACGTCCAATTACATTAGAATTCAGATGCACTTCAACTGTAAATATCTTATCATGGTCAGGACCTTTTTCATCAATGAGAATATAAGTTACGCTTTCCTCAGGATTACGCTGTATAATCTCTTGTAAAACGGTTTTATAATCCTTAAAAGAATCATCGTCGGTGTGATGCTCTAAATCGCGTAAAACGGTGCTAAAAATATGCTTTTTAGCAGCATTCATTCCACCATCAATATAAATTGCAGCAAGTACTGCCTCAAATGCATCAGCTAGAATAGAATCACGTTCTCTGCCGCCGTTTTTATCCTCGCCTTTACCTAAAAGCAAATACTCACCAATACCTAATTCTCTCGAAAAAGCACATAACGATTTTTCACAAACAAGCGACGCCCTCAGTTTTGTAAGCTCACCCTCAGGCATATTAGGATATTTGTTAAAAAGATGCTCTGCAACTATTACAGATAAAATTGAATCTCCCAAAAACTCAAGGCGCTCATTTGAACGAGTTTCACCTCTTACCTCATTAGCATAGGAAGAATGAACAAGTGCATTTTTTAAAAGCGAAACATTATTAAATTTGTAGTCCAATCTTTTTTCAAGAGACTCCATTTTAATTACTCCGATTTACTTAAATTTTCACTTATAGTATTTATAACGTTCTTTTTAGTGAATATAATTGCTTGTTTAATGGCATTCTTTATCGCTTTTGCATCAGAACTACCGTGTGCCTTTATAACAGGTTTGCTAACGCCCAAAAGCGGAGCGCCGCCGACCTCCGAGCTGTCCATCATAGATTTGAGAGCATATAAATCTTTTTTAAGAATTAATGCCGCAATCTTGTTTAAAAGGTTTTTATATAACGCTTTTTTAACCATTTTAAACAAAGTAATTGAAGTGCCCTCAATAAGCTTAAGCGCAATGTTTCCGGTAAAACCATCAGCAATAACCGCATCACATACACCCTTGGGCATTTCACGAGATTCAATATTACCAACAAAGTTAATTGGCGCTTCTTGTAAAAGCTTATATGCCTCTGTACGAAGCTCGTCACCCTTTGTATCCTCAACACCAATGTTAAGTAGACCAATCTTGGGATTTTCTATACCTTCAACCTTTTCAAGATATACGCTTGCCATTATACCGAATTGAGCAAGCATTTCAGGGCGACATTCTGCATTCGCACCCATATCAAGAAGCATATAATGACCGTCTGGTGAAGGTATAAGTCCGCCGAGCGCCGGACGTTTAATGCCTTTAATACGTTTAACAATAAGCGTACCGCCAACAACTATTGCGCCGGTAGAACCTGCAGAAACAAATGCATCAGCACGATTTTCACACAATTCTTTAAACGCTAAAGCCATCGATGAATTTGAATGAGCTTTAAGAATTGTTGTAGGGTCGTCATGCATTGAAATTACATCATCGGTATCAATAATGATTAATTCACCAAAAAACTTAAGGTTGTTTTCGGTAATAATATTTTCTATTGTTTGCTTATTACCTGTAAGTGTAATTTCGGTTTCAAATTGAATAGAAGCATCGGCTGCACCCTTAACAATTTCAAGTGGTGCATTATCTCCACCAAAAGCATCAACAACTACTCTCATATTTTTACTCCCCAATATTTTTAAAATAATCTAATGACCTTTGTGATAAAGCCATATAGCGCTCTTTTTTATCTCTGATATGCACATCAAGTGGGGGCAAGACACCAAAGTTTGCACCCATTGGCTGAAAGTTTTCTACAGATTCATCGGTTATGTAATTTATTAATGCGCCTATCATAGAAAACTTTGGTAAAATAAGCGGCGGTTCATCGTCAAGCTTATTTACAGCATTTATTGCTGCCACAATACCGGATGCCGCAGATTCCATATAACCCTCAACGCCGGATAATTGACCTGCAAAGAAAATATTATTTGATTTTTTTAATGATAGGTCAGGATTTAAAACCTTTGGCGAATTGATAAAAGAGTTTCTATGCATTACACCGAAACGCATAAATTCTGCATTTTTTAGTGCCGGAATCATAGAAAAAACTCTTTTTTGCTCCGGAAATTTAAGATTTGTTTGAAAACCTACAAGATTATAAAGCGTTCCATCACGGTTTTCTTTTCGCAGTTGCACAACAGCCCACGGTCTATGCCCTGTACGAGGGTCGCGAAGACCAACAGGTTTTAGTGGACCAAAGCGAATTGAATCAGCACCACGACGCGCCAATACTTCAATAGGCATACAACCCTCATAAACCTTTAATTGTTTATCAAATTCATGTAACGGTGCACATTCCGCATTTATCAATTCGTTATGAAAGGCTTCATATTCTTCTTTATTCATAGGGCAATTTATATAATCGCCCTCGCCCGTATCATCACGATCATAGCGTGACGCAACAAATGCTGAAGAAAAATCAATACTATCGGCCGAAACTATTGGTGCCGCGGCATCATAAAAGCTTAAATTACCTTCGCCGGTAAATTTTTCAATTTCTCTTGCCAACGCACCGTCTGTAAGCGGCCCTGTTGCAACAATACAAATACCTTCTGTTGGTAATTTATCAACAACATCGGTGATTATATTAACGTTTTCGCACTCTCTGATTTTTTTTGTAATATATTCAGCAAAGAGATTGCGCTCTACCGCTAATGCCCCACCTGCAGGTACAGAAGAAACGTCTGCGGCTTCTAAACAAATAGAACCGAGCATTCTCATTTCTTGTTTTAAAAGACCTGCAGCCGAGTCAATACGACTTGCCTTTAATGAATTTGAACAAACAAGCTCCGCAAAATTATCGGTTTTATGCGCAGGACTTTTTTTAATAGGTTTCATTTCAATTAAATCAACCTTACATCCAAGCCGCGCAGCGGTATATGCCGCCTCACAGCCTGCAAGCCCTGCACCTATTACGGTAATTTTATTCATATTATTTTTCCTTTTTCTTTGTCGACTGTCTTGTTGGACAATCAGCATTCATGCAGTACTTGCGATTTCTAATACCCGAAATTATATATCCACCACATTCGCTGCATATTTCACCGGTAGGCACACCGGGAGAAGCAAAATCGCACTTTGGATATGCAGAACAACCATAGAATTTCTTGCCCTTTTTAGAAATCTTTTTAAGAAGCGGAGCACCACATTTTGGACACGGTTGCTTAACTTCATCCTCAGGCATTGGTTTGGTGTTTTTACATTCAGGATAACCCGGACATGCCAAGAACTTGCCAAAACGACCGGTCTTTTCAACCATTTTTCTTCCGCATTTTTCACATATAACGTCGGTTTCAACAACGGGAACTTTAACTCGTTTGCCATCAAGTGAACGTTCTGCCTTTTTGTAATGGCTATCAAAATCATCATAGAAATCGGCAATTGTTTTAACCCAATCAAGCTCACCAACACCAATTTTATCAAGCTTTTTCTCAAGGCCAGCAGTAAACTTTGTTTCAAAAATACGAGCAAAATACTCGTTCATTAAATCACATACCGCAAAGCCGAGTTGAGTGGGTTTAAATGTTTTCTTTTCTTTTTCAACGTAATTTCTATCAGATATAACAGCAATAATTGAAGCAAAGGTTGATGGACGGCCAATACCATTTTCTTCTAATGTTTTTGTAAGAGTTGGCTCGGTATAGCGTGGTGGTGGTTGAGTGAAATGTTGGTTTGGAGTAAGCGATTTTAGTTTTAAAACGTTACCAACATTCATTTCCGGTAGCTCTGCACCATCAGATGAATTATCATCTCTACCTTCTTCATAAAGCTCGGTAAAGCCATTAAATTCAACCGAATATCCGTTTGCTTTAAATACATAATTACCTGCAGTAATATCAACTGCAACGGTTTTTTGAACACATGCAGCCATCAACGATGCGATAAATCTTTCCCAAATCAATTTATAAAGATTATATTGTTCAGGAGTTAGACCCGCTTTTATAGAATCCGGTGTCATAAAGATATCGGTAGGTCTAATCGCTTCATGCGCGTCCTGCGCACCGTCTTTAGTCTTAAAATAACGAGGTTTAGACGGTAAATATTTCTTGCCGTATTTCTCATCAATATATTTTGTTGCTGCAGCACGAGCCTCTTCGGATATACGAAGCGAGTCGGTACGCATATAGGTTATAAGGCCTGTTGCGCCGTGACCCGGAATATCAACACCCTCGTATAGCTGCTGTGCAATACGCATTGTACGTTGGCCGTTATAATTAAGCTTACGAGAAGCTTCTTGCTGAAGTGTTGAGGTAATAAATGGTGGTGCGGGTTGACGATTACGAGTACCCTTTTTTATATCACTAACAATGTACTGCGCACCGTCAAGCTCATCAACAACATTTTGAGCGCTAGTTTCATTAACTATGGTATCAAGCTTTTTGCCATCAATTGTACCATAAAGCTTTGCATCAAAGCTTTTACGCTCTGCCTTTAGCTTTGCATCAATAGTCCAGTATTCTTCACTGTTAAACGCTTCAATTTCACGCTCACGCTCAACTATAAGACGTAATACAGCTGTTTGTACTCGGCCTGCAGACAAACCGCTTTTAACCTTTCGCCAAAGGAATGGTGAAAGCTTGTAACCAACAATTCTATCAAGAACACGACGAGCCTGTTGCGCGTCGACAAGATCAAGATTAATCTTATGTGGATTGCTAATACCCGTTTTTACACCGGTCTGCGTAATTTCGTTAAAACAAATACGATTTTCTTCATTTAAATCAAGACCCAAAATATGCGCTAAATGCCAAGAAATAGCCTCACCCTCACGGTCAGGGTCGGTTGCAAGCAACACTTGTTCACTATTAGCCGCAGCATCTTTAAGCTGTTTAATAACATCTTTTTTGTCGGGCATATTTATATACTGTGGTTTAAAACCTTTTTCTATATCAACACCAAGCCTTGATTTAGGCAAATCGCGCACATGGCCAACTGATGCCATAACGTTATAGCCATTGCCAAGATACTTTTTTACGCTTTTAATCTTGCTTGGAGACTCAACAATAACAAGCTTTGACATATACTTCTCCTTTAATGGTTAATTACTTCATAAGCACCGCCGGGCAATGCCCTGATAACACCCTCAATTTCAAGCTCGGTAAGAGCAGAAAGAAGCTCATTATCATTCAAATTAAGCGAGAAAAAATCATCAGCGGTGAATTTTTGTTTATTCATATTATTATACACTATTTGTGCTTCATTTGAAAGTACTAAGTTTAAATTTTTTTTGATTTTTTTATCTTTTTCTTCGTTTTCATCATCGAACGCTTTTTTAATATCTATAATTTCAGGATACTTAGCAATATACTGATTAAAAATATCACTTGAATCCAAAAGTGGAATTGCCCCGTCGCGTAATAAAGCGTTAGAACCCTTATAATTTTCAAGTGTTGGATTGCCGGGAATTACAAAAACATCCCTTCCCTGTTCGTTTGCTAAACGCGCAGTTATTAGCGAGCCGCTTTTAAGAGAAGCCTCAATTACTACTGTTCCCAACGACAAACCTGATATAATACGATTTCTTATTGGAAAACTATATTTTGTTGCTGCCACATACGGTGGATGTTCGCTTACTAAACAGCCGTTTTTGCTAATTGCATTACGAAGTTCACGATTTTCAGGCAAATAATCATAACAAATACCACAACCAAGTACGGCAATTGTTTTTCCGTTTACCGAAAGTGTACCTTTGTGCGCACAGGTATCAGCACCAAGAGCCGCACCACTCACAATTATCATACCTGCTTTAGCCAGTCTTTTTGCAAGAGAAAAAGCGGCTTTTTTGCCAAAATCTGAAATTTTTCGCGGCCCGACAATTGATATAAGCGGTAAATTGTCTATATCACAAAACTCACCTTTTATATACAACGCAAGCGGAGAATCCGTAATATTACGCAATCTTTCAGGATAATTTGAATCACAAATTGTAATTATATCAATTTCATTTTTGATACAGTCATCAACAATTTTGTAAATATCATTAATATTAAACGATAAAATTTTATCAGCATATTTTTTCTCTATTACTGAGTATAATTTTTCCTTAATAAAGTTAAAATCAAGCTGCTCATTTTCACGCAAAATATTAAATATCGTTACAGCCTTTGCGCTACCGGCACCAAAGCATTGTTGCAACAATAAAAGATTAACAAGTGTAATATTTTCTTTTGATAATAGCATATATTACTTTCCTTTTACCATTTCCCACATTGCAATCGCTGCAGCTGCTGCGGCATTTAAAGATTCGGCTTTACCCTGCATATCAATAGTAATTCGGTAGTTAGCATTTTGTTTTGTTTCATCAGTAAGTCCGTTCGCCTCATTGCCGATTAGCAAAACATCTCCATCTTTGAAATCTTGTTTTGAAATAGAAGCGGCATCTTTATCAACAACACATGCAAAAGAGCGTAAGCCATTGTCGGCAATATAACTTGACAAATTATCAACAATAAAAAGCGGAAGTCTCAATAAAGTGCCCATAGAACTTCTTAAAGATTTTGGTGCGTAAGGGTCGCAACTATCCGAAGTCATAATAATACCATCAATGCCAAGTGCCTCGGCTGTGCGAGCAATAGCCCCAAGATTTGACGGATCGGCAAGATTTTCTAGTGCTAAATACCTACCGGTTTTAGACACTATATTGTTATTTTGAGGCGTTAAAGCCACCGCAATGATCCCTTGTGGTGAATTTGTATCACTGATTTTTTTAAACAAATCTTCCCTCAAAATATAACAATTTCGGCTCACTTTTACGAATTGTTCAATAATGTTTTTATGTTTTTCAAAAGCCGATTTTGTAACAATCAGTTTATCAAATTTGATATTATTTTGATATGCATCATCACAAATACGCAGTCCTTCAAGCACAAATTTTCCCTCTTCTTTGCGTCGCTTTGATGATGATTGCAAACCGCTAACAAACTTGATAAGCGGATTGTCTTTTGATGTAATTTCGATAAATTCAGGCATATTTTTCTCCTAAAATAAAAGCAAAATTCGCCCGAGAAGCATCTACATCTCGGGCGAGGTAAAATTATTTTTCTAATGCTTTCTTAGCAGTTTTTACAAGATTTGCAAAACCAGCTTCATCGTTTACTGCGATGTCAGCGAGCATCTTACGGTTAATCTGAACGCCAGCCTTATTAAGACCGTTCATAAATGTTGAATAGTTCATACCGTTAAGCTTTGCAGCAGCAGAAATACGGGTAATCCAAAGACGACGGAAGTCACGCTTTTTAAGTCTACGACCAATATAAGCATAGTTACCTGATTTCATTACCGCTTCTTTAGCGGTTTTAAAGAGCTTTGATTTAGCGCCAAAATAACCCTTGGCAAGTTTTAAAACCTTTTTTCTTCTTTTGCGTGTTGCTAACGCACCTTTTATACGTGCCATTTCAAGTTTCCTCCAATTTCAAAATTTCGATTACTTATAAGGAATAAGTTTCTTTACTGTTGCAACGTTTGTTACATCAGCACATACGACTTTACGCAAGTTTCTCTTACGCTTTGTTGTCTTCTTATTAAGAATGTGAGACTTGAAAGCATGAGCGCGTTTTACCTTGCCGTTTTTGGTGAGCTTAAAGCGCTTTTTAGCGCCACTGTGGGTTTTGATCTTAGGCATAATTTTATCCTCCTATTAATTTTACTTACCAGATTTTGGGGCTAAGAACATAAGCATATTTCTGCCTTCGAGCTTAGCCTGTTTTTCAACAGTGCCATATTCTTCGCATTTCATAGCAATTTTTTCCATTAAAGCTTGGCCGTTTTCTGCATGACCCATTTCGCGACCTCTAAAACGAATAGCAACCTTAACCTTGTTTCCTTCTTTAAGAAAACGATTGGCATGATTACATTTTGTGTCAAGATCATGGTCATCAATACCCAAACCGATAATACGAATTTCTTTAATTTCAATTACCTTTTGGTTTTTCTTGGCCTCTTTTTCGCGCTTCATTTGTTCGAATTTATACTTACCATAGTCTAAAATCTTACAAACAGGCGGATCCGATGTTGTAGAAACGCAAACAAGATCAAGATCTTTTGCTTCTGCTGCGTTAAGTGCCTTTTCAATGGATATAACACCAAGTTGAGCACCGTCGGAATCAATAACGCGAACTTCTTTAAATTTAATGTCTGCATTGATGAGCGTTTCTTTTGTAGCGATAGTTAAGCACCTCCGTAAATAATAACAAAGACGTGAGCATAAAATACCCACGTCTAAATAAAACAAAATCGTAAAAATCTTATCTTATTAACCCGACGATAACACACGTCAAGGTGAGAAACATAGGTATGCTCTTCTTCGTTGTCCAACATATTATAACACAACAAATCTATTTGTCAAGTGTTTTTTATTCTGTGATTGTTAATTCCTTAATCGAACGCAACTGATAATTAACGTGTTTAAGTAATTCCGGTTTTCTAAGCGCAACAGCAGCACCGCGCACAACACTATGCGTTGGGTCTTCAAGCATATGAACCGCAGTACCGGTATATTCCGAAATCAACCTATCCATACCGTGAATAAGTGAACCTCCACCCGCAAGATAAAGACCATCACGGTTTATATCTGCAACAAGGTCAGGGTCAGTTTTTGAAAGCACCAGTCGTATGCAATTACATATAGCATCGGCAGTTTCTTTAATTGCTTCATATATCTCGGTAGAAGTAATTTCAAAACTTTCAGGTAAACCTGTAAATACGTTTCTTCCCTTTGCTACCATAGCAATTTCAACCGGTCGTTCTACAACAGTACCAATTTGCTTTTTAATTGATTCAGCCATTAGATTACCAATTTCGATATTGTATTCTTTTCTAATATAACGCATTATTTGTGTATCAAAGTCAAATGACGCGGTTTTAAAAGACTCGCAAGCGGCAATACCACCCATAGAAATAACGGCGATATCGGTAGTACCCGCGCCTATATCAACAACCATATATCCATGAGGCTTTGAGAAATCAAGTCCAAGACCAAACGCAATGGCTAAAGGACTTTCAATAACGTTAACGTTTCTGCCACCGGCCGCCTCAACAACATTAGATAATGAGTGGTGTTGAAGCTCGGTAAGTCCAACAGGCAGTGTGGCCATTATTTTGGGCCTTACAATTCTATTGCCAAACGCTAGTGTCATATATTCTTTAAGCATAGATTCGGCGATGTCATACTCTGCAATAATGCCATGCTTGATTGGATAGACGCACTCAAAAGATTCTGGTGTTCTTCCAAGCGTTTGCTTTGCCTTTTCACCATAGTAATACGGTTCATAGCTTTCGCTGTCTACCGTTACAATGCTTGGCAACTCAAGCACAACCTTAGAACTTGAAAATATAACGGTTTTAGAAGAACCAATATCAATACCTATTTCCATTGCCATAATAATCACCACCGATTTCATTATACAATATTGTTAAATCTTTTTCAATTTATTTTTAACTTTAAATAGCACCTAAAACCGTCGCACAATACACACTGTCAGCTCCGGCGAATAACAACATGCGGGTACACTCATCAAGAGTAGCACCTGTAGTTTTAATATCATCAATCAATAAAACACACTTACCCTCAAGGTGTTTACCGGCAAAATATTTACCTTCAACATTATTTAGACGTTCTTTTATTGTAGACTTGTGTTGCTTTTTAACTTTTTTAACACACACCAGTAAATCGTCAATAAAAGGGATATTTGTTTCTTTAGAAATTTCTTCTGCTATATATCGACTATGGTTGTATTGATATTTCTTATAAGAAGGCACGTAACAAATACAATCAAAACTTATTTCTTTATAGTACTTGTTAATTGCATCACTAATTTTTTTTGCAAAGAATTTAGCGTAATGTTGTTTTCTTCCAAATTTATAGGAATAATATGCTTTTTTGGCGTATTCAATATTCTTAAAAATAGAAATTACACCATTGAAGCGATAAATGTTATATTTGCATACGCATCCACTTTTTTCATATCCACATTCAAAACAAAAATTGTCAAGATTTATTCTTTCGATATTTTTATCACAAAATTCGCAGAGATATTTATCTTCATCGATGATTTCACCACAGCAAATGCATTTTTTAGGATAAATCGTCGAGATAAAATTATTTTTTAAAATTTTAAATACTTTCATTTTCGATTATAAAATCCTTTAAAAGTGTATATCGTAGTGTTTTTTTATCATTCAATGCCATTTTATCATATATGCCTTCTAAACCAACAATTATAAGCAATTTTTTTGCACGTGTAACAGCTGTGTATAACAAATTGCGATAGAGTAATTGAGACGGAGTGTCAAAAAGTGGAACAATAACACACTCAAACTCACTACCCTGACTTTTATGAACGGTAACTGCGTATGCAAGTTCAAGCTCACCAATATTTTCTATAAAATATGTCGCGGTCCTATCATCAAAACGCACCTTTACAATACCGCCCTTAATATCAATCAAGGTAATATATCCAACATCGCCATTAAACACGCCAAAACCAATTTCTCCCTTGTCACGTTGCCACTGGAGATCATAATTGTTTTTGATTTGCATAACCTTATCCCCTGCTCTAAAATACACACCTTTATAACTTAGCTGTGGTTGTGTATCTTTTTTAGGATTAAGGACTGCTTGTAGTAAATTATTAAGATTTACTGTACCGGTCTGCGCCTTTTTTGATGGACAAATTATTTGTATGTCGGTAAGTGGGTTAAATCCATAAGCATCAGGCAAACGATTTTGACAAAGCTCTAAAACTGTGTCACAAACGTCAATTGCATAATCACGATGCATCATAAAGAAATCTTTAGATTTGTTAGATAAATCCGAGGGTTCACCATTTATTATAGCATGAGCATTTGTAATTATTGTGCTTTTCATCGCTTGTCTAAATACTTTTTTTAGCGCAACAGAAGAATATGCACCTGATGATAAAATGTCATTTAAAACATTTCCCGCCGACACACTGGGAAGCTGGTCTGTGTCGCCCACTAAAATTATGCGGGTAGAGATTTTTAAGGCGTGTAATAAACTTTCAAACAAAAGCGAATCAAGCATTGATGCCTCATCAATAATGATAACGTCACATTCGAGTGGATTTTTTTCGTTACGTGCAAACGATTGACGATTTTCGCTTGTCCACTCAACCTCAAGTAATCGGTGAATAGTTTTTGCCTCTCGCCCCGTAAGCTCGGTCATTCTTTTTGCTGCTCTGCCAGTAGGAGCCGCAAGTTGTATTGTTGCATTACGTCGTTCATACAATTCAATAATAGCGTTTAATGTGGTTGTTTTACCGGTGCCCGGGCCCCCCGTAAGTACAAACACGCTGTTTTCGAACGCGTATTTTATCGAATCACGCTGCAATTTTTCAAATTTAATTCCAAGTTTGTTTTCAACGTAATCAATTTCAAGCTCGTCAAGAACATTGCCTGAAGAAATATACTTTTTCGCAGCCAAAAGACGTGCCGAAATATATTCTTCTGCGTTATAATATTGAGGCAAGGCAAGAAAATCATCATTATATATCGTCTTGCTTCTTAAATTTAGATTGCCAATCAATTTATCACATATATCTTCTATGCAATTACTATCACATTCAAGTAATGATGCGGCTACCGGTATTAATTTTTTACGTGGTAAACATGTATGTCCGTTCAATAAATTCCTACGCAAAATATATTCAATACCTGCCGCAAGGCGCATTTCATTCTCCTGTGGAATACCTAAATCGGATGCAATTGATTCTACTTTTTCAAAAGAGACATCTAAATTATCCAGGCATAATATATAAGGATTTTTCTTTATCTTTTCATATGCTTTACTACCATAGTATTGATAGATTTCTATACATTTTTCCATGGAAATTTGATACGGATTAAGCATCAGCATTAAATCGCGAATTCCAAATTGTTTTTTATATTCTTCGGAAATATTTTTTGCTTTATCTAAAGAAATTCCTTTAATTACTGCTAAATCTTCGGGCGAATTTTGAATAACATCCAAAGTATCGGACCCAAATTTTTCGACAATGCGTTCCGCCGTTGCGGGACCTACACCCTTTATAATACCGGAAGAAAGATAACGCAAAATAGCTGCTACAGTTTTAGGAGCAACTGTTTCAAAATATTCTACCGAAAACTGCTCGCCATAAACGGGATGAACAATAAATTTACCTATAAATTTAACATTATCTCCTACGGTAACAAAGGGCAAAACACCAACAGAGGTTATATGTTCTCTGCCCGATTTTAAAGAGCAAACCGTATAACCATTTTGTTCATTTTTATATGTAATTTTTTCTATTATTCCATTTATTTCGCGTTGTTCGCCCGAATTAGAATTTTCCATTTAATGACTCCTATTAATTCTCATTGATGCTTAACAATAGAATATTTTTATCTGCTACAAAACGTTTGCACTTTAATAATTCATTTTCATCCAATTGATCGGTAATTGCTATTATACCGGCTGCAAATTCATCTCCATACCATTTTATTTTTTGCCAAATAAAATTTAGTTGTCCAAACGCAAAACCTTTTTTTAAAACAATAAAGGAATAACTTGGTGTGCGCGTTTTCGGGAAATAAAAAAGCAGTCTTATTATGTAAATTAAATCACAAATTCCTAAAACAACAAACAACAATAGAAAGGAAATTAATACCAAATTAATCACAAATACCACCCCATCACATTTTATGCAACAAAGGCGGTATTTGTTTTAATTACTTAATTTCTACCTTAACGGTTTGTGAACCCACAAGCCAAATTTTATCATATTTTTCGGATTTAATTGACAATTCTACATTATGTGTGCCAGCCGTTTTACCCTCAAGATTTGCTAAAACAGTTATGTCGTTAGCCTTTAGTTTTCTAATAACATCTCTGGGGCCACACACCTTAATAGAAAAAGATTGATTACTGCCAGAAGCCTTAAGTCCTTCATCAAGGCCGGTGTATTTAACATTCTTAACGGTTAATGTCGTTTCCAAATATTTAGAAGTATCTACAGTAATATTTAGCTCTTTGTCTTCGCCTAAAACAGTGATACCATCCGGTAAATCAAAGGGCTTTTTGAATCTATTAGATGAAGGCGAAATTTCTTTGAAACTGATTGGTTCATTAGAGATTTCGGTAATCTTATCAACAATTTCAGGAAGACCAACTATTGTTACTTTGCTTTTATCTAATCTATAAGAAATATCATCTGCCGACAGTCCACTTGGTAAATCTGCAAACTTTGCCTTACATGCAACTTCTTTTTGTTGCAGTATTTCTTGAGTAACCTTAACACTAGTAAACGACATTTTTAAATATGAGTTCAAAATAACGTTATTGTTACCATCGTATACAGTGCCATCAGGTGTAAAGCGATATAAAACACTTTCGTTGCTACCATATAAAACAACATCAGTATCAAATGCTTTTGATTCAGACAGAGTCTGATTTACATCCAAAAACGCGGAAACACGACCAATTTTTTCAATAATTTTACGTGGTCCTTCGATAGTAAGGGTTTTATGCGTATCCGGAATTATAACATCTCCTAGCATATAGCCATCTTCGGGATTAACATTAATATTATTTAATTCAACGAAATATTTGTTATCTTCCTTATCGGGCTGATAATTAAAATCAACTTTATCGTTGTAATCAACATTAAGAATAACAGAGGCCGGAGAAACAGATTTAATTTTCAATTCAGAATCATTTACATTTGTTTTAGCGGTGACATCTAAAGTATACTCATAGGCTGAGTTGATGTCATCTGTTGGAACAGAAAGCAAAATATCATCAGCTTCAAGTTCACTAACAAGATAGTTAGGACCGCTTACAGTAACAGAAAACTTTTGTGAAGAAACATCTGAAAAAATCGTTAATCCCATTTTTTCAGCCGATGTACCTTCTAATGAAACAGAAAGGTTTAAATCAGTAAACGTTTTTTCACGTATAGGTTTTTCTATCATTGCAATACCTAGCCAAAGTGAAAAAGCTAAAATTATAGACAATGTAACCGTAAACTTCTTGTTATACAAAAGACTGTTTAATCGGAGAGTTTGTGGCAATTTAATTTTCATTATCACTTTTCTCCTTTATATCTTCATTGTTTTCATTGTTTAAAAAAAGTTTTTTGAATATTTTTTTAAACATTCCTTCCTTGTTAGAATGATTCTCTAAAACAAGCTTCTCCTTTATAATTTCAATTGCACTATCAACCGTATAGTTGCGCTTAATTTCACCATTATGTGCAATTGAAATTATACCAGTTTCTTCAGAAACAATCAGAACAACTGCATCAGAATTTTCCGTCATACCAATAGCCGCTCTGTGTCGAGTTCCGAGATTAGAAGAAAAAGCAGTACTTTGGGTTAAAGGCAATATGCAAGACGCTGCGTAAATACGGCCATCTCTAATAATAACAGCACCGTCATGTAGTGGTGATTTGGGATAAAAAATATTATTAATAAGCGACTCGCTTACCGCTGCATCTACAAGTGTACCGGTATTAATAATTTCACCTAGCTGCGTCTCTCTTTCAAATACAATAAGTGCACCCGTTTTAGTTTTTTGCATTTGACCGGCCGCATTACAAATTTTTTCAATAGAATTAACTAAATCATCGCCCTGGGAACCGGAAGACTGTAAATTTCCAAGTTTTGTTTGTCCAACTCTTTCAAGCATTCGGCGCAATTCAGGTTGAAAAATAATTGCAACAGCAACGATTGCAGAACCAAATACTGCCGACATCAGCCATCTTAGAACGGCAAGATCAAAAATGACAGCAAAAGCATATAAAGCCAACAAAAGCACTATACCCTTCACCAATTGACCTGCACGTGTTTCGCGCAAAAATGCAATAGCCTTGTAAATAATAAAAGCAATTACCAAAATATCTATAATATCAAAAACTCTAACGTTCGAAATCGTAAAAACAAACTGATTCCAGAAATTAGATATAACATCTAAAATTCCGTTCAAGATATCATCCCTTTGCTAAAATATATTATTAATTATATATTAGCATAATTTTTTCTATCAATCAATAGTGTTTTTAATGTTTTTTAAATTTTTTTAAAGTATAAATGAACATATCGACTTCGCCAATATTATTAAATATCGACGGTGAAAATCTAACAGTACCTTGAAGTACTGTACCAATTTTTTTGTGTGCCAACGGCGCGCAGTGCAAACCTGCTCTAACGGCGAAACCCTTATCATTTAAAAATTGTGCAACAATATCCGATTGTGTGTCGAGATGATTAAAAGAAATAACAGGAACATATCCATTATTATTCGGATTTGAATAGAAAATATAATCTTCGTTTTTTAAACAATTATATAGATGTTTCGCAAGTGAATTTTCTTTTTTGAACATAATATTAGCATTTGATTTTACAAATTCTATTCCGGCATTTATGGTAGAGATTGCCGGCAAATTCACTGTACCGCTTTCAAAGCGTTCAGGCATTGTAGTGGGCTGAAACAATTCCAAAGAATTTGTTCCTGTACCGCCCTCTATTATTGTTTTATTTATTGGTTTTCTTGCAATCAATACACCAAATCCCATTGGACAATATAAGCCTTTGTGGGGCGCTACACACAAAAAGTCTATATTCATTTCATTCATTTTTATAGGAATAATACCAGCACCTTGTGCAGCATCAACACCGAATAAAATATTGTGCTTTTTACATAATTCACCGATTTTTTTAAGCGGTAGAATTTTGCCAATTACATTTGAAGCGGCTGTACAAAAAATCATTTTCGTATTTGATTTAATTGAATTTTCAAAATTTCTTAGCGTTTCACTATCATCATTAAGCGAAACGGTAGCAATTGTATAATCTACGTTTATCGACTTCACCGGTCTTATAACAGCGTTATGTTCTAAATCAGAAATTATTATATGGTCACCTTTTGATAAAACCCCTTTTAACACATAATTAATGCTTGTAGTACAATTGGCAGTAAAAACTACCGTTTCCGGTCCGTCACTATCAAAAAAATCCGATATTTTTTCTCTTGCTTTATATACAATATTTGCCGCCCTTTGTGACAGATAATGACCGCTTCTTCCCGGATTTGCAGAAATATTTTTCAAATCATAATTGTATGCATTTACAACTGTTATCGGTTTGTGACCTGTTGTTGCTGCGTTATCAAAATATATCATTAAATTCACCTTAATTCGTGCAATAAATAAAAGCAGCCATTTTGGCTGCTTTCTTAGAAAACTATGCGAAGGATTTAATTTCTAAAATTTTTATGTTAGCAACCGATAGTGCGCTTACAATTTTCTCACGATTGCCAAAAGATACGATTACGTAACCACAACCAACATTACCATTAATATCTGTTTTTTTCTCAATATGAGCTTTATATCCGTGTTTACGTAAGAAATCTCTACCCTTTATCGCATATGTTATTGAACTGACCGAAATAATATGACGTTGCATAAATATCTCTCCAACCAAAATATAGAATAATTCTATATTTCATAATATGCAGGTATACTATTTATGCTCATTACTCGTAGCAACTCTTCGTCTTAAAAAAGTGAATAATACGGTTAAAATTATAGGTAAAAATATCATGCCAATTATTCCCGCCAACCTAAACCCAATAAAAATAAAAATTAGAGTAAATAGAGGATTCATATCAATTTGCTTTCCAATGATTTTGGGTTCAATAGAATTTCTTGTTATGGTTATAATCAAATACAAAATCAAAAGTCCGACAGCAAAAAAATAATTATTTTTAATAAACTCAATTATTGTCCACGGAATCAAAATTGTTCCAGTTCCTATGACGGGAAGTAAATCTAAAAGTGCTACAATCAATGCTAAAATTATAAACTTATTTATACCCAAAATCAAAAATCCCAATAACAATTCGCCAAACGTAATTAAAAACAGCCAAAAATACCCTAATGAAAATTTTAAAAAGTATTCTTTTGATATATCTTTAATTTCGGTAACAACTTTTAAAAATTTTTCACTCACAAATCCTTTTACAAACTGTAAAATTTTATCGTAATCTTTTGCGATATAACAAGTTGATACGATTGTTACAACACAACTCAAAAGAACGGTTAGAGTGTTTTTTACAAGACTTGTTATAGCATTAGAAAAATAAGATGTTACATTTACTATCAAACTATTTATAGCGTCGTTATAAAGCGTCTTTACGTTATCGACGTTGAATTTGTTTAATAAAGATTCTATTTTTAAAAAAACATTATCAAAATAAATTTTTAGTTGCTCGCTATTGTTTGACAAAAATTTTACAAACCTATTAAATTGAGAAAATATAAACCAAAAAAACAAAAAAATTATTATAGACACAAACAAATAAATTATAACAGATAATATAGCCGCACATTTATTCTTTTTTATACCGATTTTTTTATTTATAAAAACAGCCGGCTTTTGTACCAGATGCGCAATAATTATTCCTATTAAAAAAGGCAAAAGATATGCAGATGCGAATGTTATTAAAAAATAAATTATAAGTATCCACACAGCAAGATATATTGAATTTATAATAAAACTTTTCTTTTTTTCCATAATTGATAACAATTTTCACCACCAATAAATAATATCACCAAAAATAACGGTTATATATATAAATTATTATTAAATTTAAATATTGATTTTTGCCATATCGTGTAGTATAATATCAAAACATTAAATTATATGTGTTTGAAAAATTCTGGGGGTTAAAAATGATTTATACCGCGATTATGGGACACGGTGTCGTAGGTTCCGGCGTTGCCGAAATAATGCTTGGACATACAGATATGATTAATCATAAAATCAAAAATGAAATCGACGTTAAATATATTCTTGATTTGCGCGATTTTAATGATTTGTCCTATTCCGATAAATTCATCAAAGACTTTGAACTAATCGTTAACGATGATGATATTAAGATTGTTGTTGAAGTTATGGGCGGTATAAATCCAGCCTATGATTTTGTAAAAAGATGTTTGCTTGCAGGTAAAAGTGTTGTTACCTCAAACAAAGAGTTAGTTGCTGCAAAGGGTGCCGAGCTTCTTGCAATTGCAAATGAAAAGAATGTAAACTTTCTATTTGAGGCAAGCGTTGGCGGCGGTATTCCGATTTTAAGACCTATCGCACAATGCCTTTCAGCAAACGAAATCACCGAAGTAAAAGGTATCTTAAATGGCACAACAAACTACATTTTAAATAAAATGATAGTAGACAATATGGATTTTGACTCTGCCCTCTCGCTTGCTCAAGAAATGGGCTTTGCAGAAAAAAATCCTGCTGCTGACATTGAAGGTCATGATGCTTGTCGTAAAATTTGCATTTTAGCTGCACTTGCATTTGGAAAGCACGTTTATCCGGAACAGGTTTCTACCGATGGTATTACCAACATAACACTTACCGACGTTGAATATGCTGATTCCTTTGATTGTGCAATTAAGCTTATTGGTAGTGCAAAAAAATTAGAAAATGGCAAAATTGCAGCTTCGGTAAAGCCAATGCTTGTAAGCCACAGCAACATTCTTTCAGACGTTGACGGAGTATTTAACGCAATTATGGTTACCGGTGATTCCGTTGGTGACGTAATGTTCTACGGTAAGGGTGCCGGCAAAATGGCAACCGCAAGCGCAGTTGTGGCCGACATTATGGACTGTGCAAAGCACCTTAATGCACGCAAATACGTTGATTGGATCGAAGGCTCAAACGATTATGTTATAAAACCAGACGAAAAAGTTCGTCTTTATGTATATATTCAATCAGATGATTACGATATGCTATGCACACAGTTCACTACCCTGTTTTCTGATAACACGTGGCATACCAAAAACGATTATAAAAAAGAAATTGCTTTTATTACTAACGAAGATTACGAAAGCGTATTAATGGAAAAAATCAATTCTATTAATTGCGACAATATAAAAGTAATGCACACCTTGTTTTAGGAGGTCCTTATATGGCACTTATTGTTAAAAAATTTGGCGGTTCGTCTGTAAAAGACGCCGAACATGTAATGAATGTCGCCGGTATTGTTGTTGATGAATATAAAGCCGGCAATGACGTCATTGTTGTAGTATCAGCCCAAGGCGATACAACCGACGATCTTATAGAAAAGGCAAAAGAAATTAACTCTGCTACCCCACTTAAGCGTGAAATGGATATGTTGATGACAGCTGGTGAACAAATTTCTATTGCACTACTTGCTATGGCAATTGATAAGCTCGGTTGCCCTGTTATTTCACTTCTTGGTTGGCAAGCAGGTTTTAGTACCGACTCACATCACGGTAAAGCAAGAATTAAAAAAATAAATACCGAGCGTATGAAAACTGAGCTTTCAAAAGGCAACATTATAATTGTTGCGGGCTTCCAGGGCCTTAATAAGTATGATGACCTTACCACCCTCGGTCGTGGCGGTTCAGATACAAGTGCTGTGGCTATTGCAGCCGCAATGAGCGCTGACAGATGTCAAATTTATACCGATGTTGACGGCGTATATACAGCCGATCCACGCAAGGTTAAAAACGCAGTCAAGATGGACGAAGTACAATACGACGAAATGCTTGAGATGGCAACACTTGGCGCACAGGTACTTAACAACCGTTCGGTTGAAATGGCTAAAAAATATAACGTTGAGCTTGAGGTTCTTTCAAGTCTTGAAAGAAAACCCGGCACTATTATAAAGGAGCATGTTAAGATGGAAAAAACTTTAATTCGTGGCGTAGCAAAAGACACAAGTGTTACAACAATTTCTGTAGTTGGTCTAAAGGACCAACCAGGTGTTGCATTTAAACTATTTAATAAGCTTGCACAATACAAGGTAAACGTTGATATTATCCTTCAATCTGTTGGTCGTCACGGTACAAAAGATATTACATTTACCGTTTCACACGAGCAGATGGATGATGCAATTAAAGCTATGGAGTCAATGAAGGGCGTATTTGATTATTCTGACCTTAAGGTAAACAACGGCCTTTCTAAAATTTCTATCGTTGGTGCAGGTATGGAAAGCAACCCAGGTGTTGCATCAAAAATGTTTGAAGCTCTTTATGATGCCGATATTAACATTCATATGATTTCTACCAGCGAAACAAAGATTTCTGTTCTTATTGAAACCGAACTTGCAGACAAAGCTGTTCAGGCAGTTCACGACGCATTTATTGGTTAAAATTATTACCGAAACCGCCACTAAAAAATAGTGGCGGTTTTAATTAAAAATATCACAAAAACATCTTGACAAATTGTTTTATTATGATATAATAATGTTCGTTACGGTGGTTGTAGCTTAGTTGGTTAAAGCGCCAGTTTGTGGCACTGGAGACCGTGGGTTCGAATCCCATCTACCACCCCACAAGTTAACCTCGGTATATATAACACTACCGAGGTTGCTTTTTTAAAAAATTTAATATTGGGGTGTCGTCAAGCGGTAAGACACAGCACTTTGACTGCTGCATTCGTAGGTTCGAATCCTGCCACCCCAGCCAGAAAACGACAAGTTTCGACAGAAACTTGTCGTTTTCAGTTATATTCGCCTTACGTCGCGTTATATGCACCTTCGGTGCGTGATATTTGCTTCGCAAGTGATATGCCTGCAGGCGTTAGGGGCGAATATAATATCACTGAAACCGTAGGTTTCAATATCACATTTTGCGTAGCAAAATATATCACTCCGTCGAAGACGGAATATCACTAAAAACTAACGGTTAGGTGAGAGTTAAAATTCATACGCCAAAACTACTATAAATATATTTTTTGGCATATATCAAAAAGCCAAGAACCGAAAGTTCTTGGCTTTAATACTATTCTAATACCCAAAAAACGATACCATCAATACCATCAATGTGATTTTTAATTTCCTCAACTGTTCTAAGATTTGATACCGTTACATATACTCCGACCGTGTTACCAACGTTGCTTTTTGGTGCAACGGTTTCAATCAGTGCATCCATATCAAGCTCGGTTCTGACCTTATCTAGAATGTCGTTAATTTTCTTGGTTAAATCTATTTCTATGTAAATGTGGGTTGTTTCCTTGCGCTTGCGTTCCATACGGGTTAAAACTGCCGTCGTAAAGAAACAAGCAACAGTAGCAACTAATGCACCAACATAAAAACCAAATCCAAGCGCTATACCAATTGCGGCAGTTGCCCACATACCCGCAGCGGTAGTAAGACCTGTAACAACATTACCATTCTTAACAATTATCATACCTGCGCCCAAAAAGCCTATACCGGATATTACCTGTGCTGCAAGACGTAATATATCGTCGGATGCGTGTAATGTATTAGAAGCATACAAACCCGTAAGCGCCGTCATAGCCGAGCCAATACAAACAAGTATATGCGTACGCAAACCCGCCGCGCTACCATGCTTACCACGCTCACTACCGATTAAACCACCAACAATTACAGCAAGTAATAATCGAACTAAAATTGAAATAGCATTAAAATCTGTTAATGTTTTTATAATTACTGACATACTTACTCCCCCTTTTAATACTTTTCTATAAAGCTATGCTTATCGCCACTGTCACTATCACGCCAACCGGGCATTGTAGCCATATTAACGTTATGAAGACTGCGGAATATATTTTCGTCAGCATCAGGATTTTTAAGTCTTATGCTTTTTACAAGTTCTTTCATTTCTTGACGTTTAGATAGCATTTCATCTTCGGCACTATCGGCCGTAAATTTACATGCACAGCGCAAAAAATGCAAATCATTATAGTTTGCCCAGGAAATGATATCACGCTCTTTAACTTTATATAGAGGTCGAATAAGCTCCACACCCTCAAAATTAGTGCTATGCAGTTTTGGAAGCATTGTTTTAATCTCAGACGAATATATCATACTCATAAGTGTTGTTTCAATAGCATCGTCTAAATGGTGGCCTAAAGCGATTTTATTACAACCGATAGTCTTTGCCTTGGCATATAATGCCCCGCGTCGCATACGCGCACACAAGTAACACGGTGAGCCACCCGCGGTGTATGCCACGTCGAAAATATCACTCTCAAATATTTCGGCATCAATACCAAGAGTTTTTAAATTTTGCTCAATTAGTTCACGATTAGGTTTAGCGTAGCCAGGGTCCATTACAATATATTTTATGGTAAATGGAATCTCACTATGACGCTGTAAAAGTTGCATACACTTGGCAAGTATCATCGAGTCCTTACCACCCGAAATACAAACGGCTATGCTGTCGTTTTCTTTAATTAACTCATATTCCTGTACAGCACCTACAAAGCTATTCCATATTGATTTACGGTATTTTTTTATTATACTGCGCTCTATTAACTGAGCTTTATCTAAAACTCTTGCCAAAATATCACCTAAATAAATAAAGTCGTTACCTATATTATACAGGTAACGACTTTTAATTTCAATAGATTTTATTATGCTTTGTTTTTAGTAGCCATTTTAATAACAAATAATACAGCAACTGTTACAACCGCAAACAGTGGTAATACTATCATCCAATTGTTGACAAAACCGGCAACTATATATGCAAGGAAAGAGATGCCAGCAACCGTAAGCGAATAAGGCAACTGTGTAGATACGTGGTTAATATGGTTACACTGTGCACCTGCAGATGACATAATTGTTGTATCAGAAATTGGTGAGCAGTGGTCACCGCATACAGAACCTGCAAGGCAAGCTGACATACCAATTGTACCAAGCGCGCTGCCAACCGGGAATATAGCAAGTACAATTGGAATAAGAATACCAAAAGTACCCCAAGAAGTACCGGTTGCAAATGAAATACCACAAGCCACAATGAATATAATTGCTGGTAAGAAATTTTGAAGTGAGCCTACGTTAGCAAGTGCAGTCTCAACAAACGCATCTGATTCAAGCAATCCGGTCATGCTCTTAAGAGATGTTGCCATTGTGAGAATTAAAATTGCAGGAACCATTGCAATAAAGCCTTTTGGAATACAGCCCATCGCTTGCTTAAAGGTGACAAGTCGTCTTGCAATAAAGTAAATCATAACAACAATTAGTGCAATAAGACCGCCCCAAGGAAGAGCAACCGTGGCATCAGTATTGCCGAATGCTTCGGCAAATCCAAGACCGCCGGATTGACCTATGTAATAAAGTGCGTATACACAAACACCAATAAGTATAATTATTGGAAGCACAAGGTCAATAACGCGAGCCTTGCTCTTCTTGCCAATTTCCTCTTCATTATATTCGTCTTCATCTTCATCAATTACGGGACCGCCGCTTGTGAATAAATCACCGTTTAGTGCATTCTTTTCGTGTAAACGCATTGGACCGTAATCAAACTTCATAAGAGTGATAGCAATAATAAATACAAATGTTAAAAGTGAGTAGAAGTTATAAGGAATAGACTCAATAAATAACGAAAGACCGTCTTGTCCTTCCGGAACGTATTCTGAAACTGCCGCCGCCCAAGAAGAAATTGGTGCTATCATACAAATAGGCGCTGCTGTAGCATCTATAAGATAAGAAAGCTTAGCACGTGAAATCTTTGTTTTATCGGTTACAGGACGCATTACTGCACCAACAGTAAGGCAGTTAAAATAGTCATCGATAAAGATAAGCACGCCAAATACAAAGGTAGCAAGTGAAGCACCTACCTTGGTCTTTACATGTTTTGCCGCCCAATTACCAAATGCCTGTGAACCACCTGCATTATTAAGCAAAGCAACAATAATACCAAGAATAACTAAGAAGATAAAAATACCTGCTGTACCTGATACAGATGAAATAAAACCATCATTGATTATTTTATCTACTGTATCGTGTGGTTTAAAGTTTGAAGCTAGTAAACCACCTGCAACAATACCAACAAAAAGTGATGAATACACTTCTTTGGTAATGAGCGCTAAACCGATTGCTACAACCGGTGGGAAAAGTGACCATAATGTTCCAACAGGGCTAGTAATGTCGCCGGTAAATGCACAAAGCACACCAAAAGCCACGATGAAAGCAAAAATGAGCACTTTAGGAATAATTTTTTTTGCTGTCATAGATTTTTCCTCCAAAAAAATTTTTAAAATAAAAAACACGGTAACGTAGAGTTACCGTGAAAATTACAACACAGATAGCACTCCACACAAAAATGTGACAGTATATTACATATTTTGCAATATACCAACAATACCACGGCGGATACCATAATATCATTTCGGCGACTTCCCCTTTTGCGTTGCGGTTTATCCGAACCGTTTGCAACGTTACTAATGGTTGCCGCGCCTCTATCAATTATTAAGTTATAGACATATTAACACAAATTTTACAAATTGTCAACAAATATTAACTAAAGCATGATTGACAGGGCGAATAGCCTAGTTTTTCAAGCTCTTCCTTGGTTTTATCACTCTCTTTTTTGTTTTGCGGTTTCATATCTTTTACGGATGGACAGTCGGGTTTGTGAAATTTTTTACTGTTTTTATTTATTATATAAGTAATATTTTTTTCTTCTTCAGAGGTATTATCTATAGGTGAATCATCGCTTAAATGGCTTTCCCCTGTTGCATAGTCAATTGTAATACCTGGTTGAGCGTTATAAGCAAAAACGTTAAAGCAAATTTCTTCCCCGTTATCTTCTACCGAGTAACCTTCCATTTGTACACCCGTAGCTAGAAGATTATCACCCTCAAATATTGGTGTTACACGGTATATAACGTGATTTCCGGTTTCTTTTACATAATCCGCAATCAAGTTTTCAAACGGCAACATGCCCTCAATATTTAAATAACGTGTGCCTGTAATCAAATTTTTGGTATTAGCATTTTCACCCGTAAGTTGATAGCCAATTAAATGACAACGATTATAAAGATATTTGCCGTCAACAATATCATATTTTACAGTATGCCAGCCACTCGGCTTTACCATACCAATTTCTCCACGCTCCTCAGTAGGCATAATATCTTTACCAACACACGCCATAACATAGCCACAACGTTCTAGATTATCAAGCGGCGAGAAAAATTCATACGATTCGGTAACCAACTCACTGTCTTTAAAATTGGGCTTGTTATCGTTGAGAACCACATAAGGTTCATCACTGAATTCGGGGACTTCATCCAACGTATCAACACGGGTATCGGTTGTGCCAATAAACAATTCATTTTGTCCGTCGACTTCATTGGTAAACCATACCCCACAACCCGAAAGAAAAATAACAAGTGTTAATAAAAGCGATAAAATTTTAATATTGTTTTTCATATAATAGAGTCTAACTCCTTTTACCTTTTTTAGGGTAATATTTATTTTCAATCAGTTCAAAATCATCGGTTGAGATATCAAACAAACGAGTATCAAAAATTTCTTTAATGACATTATTTGAATCAACCAAAACATAAAAACGATCTTCTCGCTGAGCAAAATCATATATTGTTGAGTCTTTAAAATAATTATTGTTGTAATCTTTAGATGGTAAAACAAAATCACCACTATGTAAAAATCTAAGAACGTATCCTTGATAAGAACCGATCGGTCCACGCGTTTCCATAGTTGCACGTTTGGCAGCAATAAAAGCTCTTTGAGAAAAAGGCTTTTTTATATCACCCAAAAACTTTGATAAAAGAACATCTTCAGTAATATGATAATTCATTTCGCTATAAGGCGTATCTTTTTCCTTGAAAAAACACATAAAAGGAACCACGAACACAAGACCCGCAAAAACTGAAATAATTATCGCTGCATTATTATGTGTAAAATGAAATATATTAATAAGTAATATCTTCACAGAGAAAGCAATAATCAAACCACCAAGTAAAGCAATAAAATACCTTTTAAAAGAATACTCTTTATAATTTTTAATTTCATTTATAAATTGTTGTGTTATAAGCGTCTTTTTCATAATTTCAACCCATATTACTTAATCATACTTTCAAGTATTTTTCGCTCTAAGATTTGACCATCTAGTCTTAGTTCGCCTTTTACGTTATAAACAAAATTACTTTCACTATTTATTGTGCCTTGATAGTTGTATTGTTTAAGCGCAAGTTTAAAATCTTCCCAATCAAAGCGTCCTTCACCCGCAAGTAGATGCAGGTCTTGACCGGGTATTGAATCATGAATATGTAGTGTTTTTATCTTATCACCCACAGCGGCAAAAAAGTCGGTTGCCTTACCGCCTTGACACGCAAGATGCCCTGTATCAAGGCAAACCATCAAGTTATCACAGCCCACGTCCATTAGCATTTTTGCAGCTTCCTCACCTGTTTTGATTACACCGCCAACACCGGGCATATTTTCAAGGCAAACGGTAGTGCCCGTTGCACTTTTACAAATGCGACGAATGGTATCAACATTAAACTGCCAAAGCTTTTCTTTGTCCTCTGCCTCTTTATTAAAGGCATAAACAAAAGGATGAATTATAGTATATGGTATTTCAAACTTACTTGCCATTTTAACACAGTTTTCAATTGCAACGATTCGTTGTTCTATTTCTTCATCTGTAGAGTTCCAAAGAGAAACGGAATGTGGTGCGTGGCATTGACCGATAACAAGACCTGCATTTTTAATATTATCAACCGCTTTTTTAACAAATGCGTATTGCTCATCCTTACTTTGCAAAAATATTTCAGGTTTATGTGAAGTATCATTAATATCAACAGCGGTATAGCCTGCATCAACAAGCATTTGACAATATTCTTCATCCGCACCAAAACATGTTCTACTGATAAGCATAATATTCCCCTTTATAACAAGCTTTCAAAAAATGGTATTGCCTCTGACAAATCAGAAAATTCTGCGGTAAGTAAGGCCTTGGTTTCAGCGTCAAATTGAAGCACATCGGGTATGCCAATGCATTTCATACCGGCATTATAACCTGCAATAATTCCTTTTGGCGAATCCTCTATAACGTAACAATCTGCTGGATTTACACCAAGATTTTGTGCGGCTAATAAAAATATGTCGGGGGCTGGTTTGCCATTTGTAACGGCAGTACCGGGTACTATAACGTCAAAAACATTTTCAGCACCAACAGTTTCAAGATGCTGCTCAATGGTTTTTTTAGACGAACCGGTTGCTAGTGCCAATTTGACACCCTTTTTTTTAAAAAAATTCAATAGTTTTTCCGCACCGGGTTTATATCTTACCATTAAATGTTTAGCAATATATTCACGAAATTCTTCGTTGAATAAATCGACATCCATAGTAGGATACTTTTTTCTTAAATAATTGCTCCAACCAACCAAATTAGTACCAAGCACATCGGGTATGCACTCGCCCACATTTTTAAATCCTTGACGCTCGCCTGCCCAATCCCACGCAGGAATACATATTTTTTGCGTGTCAAGCAACGTTCCGTCCATATCAAAAATTATGCTAAACATTATCTTAATTCCAATTTGTTAAATTCCTCAATCCAAAGATTTTTGATTATTTCATGACCTGCCGCCGACGGATGTGCACCATCGGTTGTCCAATAGTCAGGTCCCGCCAATTTGCAAGCATCATCAAATGCCGCCTGTAAATCAATAAGTGGTAAGTTATACTTTTGGGCAATTCGTTTTACCGCCTCGGCCTTATCGGCAACATCGGTTATAAAACGACTTAATCTATCAGGTATTTCCTCGGTGTTGCAGGTAGCACTGCCCTCTAAAACAAAGGGCGACAATAAAATCAATTTAATATTGGGGTTAGCGGCATAAATATCTTCAAGCATCATTTCATATACTTTTTCAAACCTTGCAGTATCAACACCGTTTTGTTTTTCAATTTCGTGCCAAGCATCGTTTACACCAATAAAAATGCTTGCGATATCGGGCTTTAAATTTATAAAATCTATCTTTATTCTGGCATATAGGTCAACAACTCTGTCACCACTGATACCACGGTTTATAAATTCATATTCGTTTGGGTATTTAGCGCCCAAGGTTGCGCTTACGTGATTGGCATAACCCGAACCAAGCTTTAAAAAATGGTCACCGTTTCTTGCACAATCGGTAATAGAATCACCGAAAAACAATACTCTTTTTGACATAAATATCACCCTTAAATATTAAAAAATTTTAGTTTAAAATCATTAATTTCTTTTTCTGTTTCAGCAATCTTAATAACGTTTTTATCTGCAAGAGCTTTTGCATGCATTTCGCAATATTCGGCATAAACGGGATAATACTCTTTAAGCAAAAATCTTGCATACTTGCCGTATCTAAATTTACCGACCACATGAAATAAAGTATCGTCAGTGCAAGAAATTGCAACACTGCGTTCAGATTTAATAGCATTTGGAATATCGTTGTAATCTTTTGCAAAAACAATTGTAAATTGCTTATTAAAAAGGTCGGTTGAACATTTGTTGTCAGTTGTGTGCGCATCAGAAGAACCAACAACAGCAATTTTATAACCCTCGCTCATCATATCGCAACGAAGCATCTCTTGCAAATTGTTACCATTACCCGTGCCGTCACAGGCGGCAATTACCTCTAAGGCATCAAAATCGCCATTTTGCCAGTGATAGATAAACTCCTCCGTTTGCATATGGTATTCGCCATAGGTTTCCCAAAAAGGATGTGCCATAATGGCAACACCATTTGCCTTGCGAATATGCTCGGATACAAATATACGGTAGGCCGCGCATTTAGGATCGGAAAGAGTACTAAAATCACGAAATTTTAGAATTTTTTGTATCTCGGACTCAACATAATCGTCATCGGTTTCTATAATATCGTTAACACTGCTTTCACCGTTAAAGTTTATTATATGAAAATAGCCCATACCTTTGTTATGAACCTCTTCACCGCGAAAAACATAAAAATCGTTTGTGAGCGTATTAATCTCGCCTTGCGCTTCTAACGATGGGGTAAATTTATGATGATCGGTAATAGCAATAAAATCAAACCCTGCCGCACGATAATTACACGCCACCTCAAAGGGTGTACCCTGTCCGTCAGAACGACAGGTGTGTAAGTGAGTATCACCCTTAAACGCTTTTAAATCGGCAAGGTCGGGGTCAACGGCATATATGTGACTGTGACTTATTATTTTGCCATCATATTTAATTTTAACGCTGTACTGCTGTTCGGCAGTAAAATTATACTCTGCGCTAAACAAACCGTTACCACAGTTATTTAGCGGCATATAAGGGTATCTATTTTCCTCATCAATTCTATAATTGGAGGTATGCAAAACAGAATATTGCTCCATAGGTTGAATTTTTATTTCTAATAAATCAGGACTAATATTTATATTAGTCATTTCAATGTATAGGGTTTGCCTGCAATTAGATTTAAAAACTCTTGGAAAAATCTCTTTTACTCCGATATTCATGGCAACCTCCCACTTTGTTATATATCATTTTTAGTATATCATTATCGACTTAAAAAAACAATACAAAAAAGTAAAATCCCGCCCACTTTCGTGAACGGGATTTTTTCGACTACTGACCAAAAAGAACTGGTTGAATAACCTGATTTTTTGTTTTACTCAATTGTAGAAATTAAAAAATACTAAGCTCTAAATTCTTGCTTAATAGTTCTAACGCCTTAATTCCTGCAATACTATTTCCTTTTTTATCCAAGGCCGGAGAAAAAATACCAATGCCCATTCTATTTGGTACAACGGCCATAATACCGCCGCCTACACCGCTTTTTGCAGGTACGCCGACATTAAGAGCAAATTCACCCGAACCATCATACATACCGCAGGTCATAAGTACGGCATTGATATACTGTGAATACTTTTTATCAAACAAGCGATTATTTGTTTTTGGCTCAATTCCGCCATTTGCAAAGACAAGTGCAATTTGTGCAAGGTCCATAGCGGTTACCTTTATGGAACAAGCCTTGAAGTAACAATCTAGTATCTCTTCAATATTATCATTTACAAGTCCATAAGCCTTCAACATATAAGCAAGAGCGCGGTTTTTGTTACCCGTAGCTTTTTCTGATAGATACACCTGTTCATCAACCTGTAAATTAGGATTGCACGAAACCCTTCTCGCAAGTTCTAGTAAACGCTGAAACTTTTCGTCGTAAGTTTCACCCTTTATCAAAGTACATAGAGCAATCGCACCCGCGTTAACCATCGGGTTAATATGTTCCGCATTTAATGCTTGGTCACTGTAATTAAAAGTATCAAAAGGTTTTCCGGTTGCTTCGACACCCACAAGACAACGAACACGGTCCATACCATTATCCATCAAAGCAATCAAAAGTATAAGTGGCTTTACAATACTTTGCATTGTAAAGTATTGATCGGCATCTCCTGAAAAAAATTGTTTGCCTTCTTTAGTTATAACGCAAACACCAAGCGCATCTTTATTGGCCTTCGCAAGTTCAGGTATATAACTGGCAACTACACCGTCATTAATATATCTTGCACTTTCTGACAGAATATTGTCAAGAATCAATTTCATATACTCACCCACCTTGGGTGTATTATAGCATAAAAGCGGCGGAGGCGCAAGAGGTTAGTGATATTCTGTGCTACGCACAGAGTGATATTTTCACTTTCGTGAAAGTTATATTGAAACCTGCGGTTTCAGTGATATTATATTCGCCTTTAAAACTCGCAAAGCGAATATCACTTGGACTTTAGTCCAAATATCACTGCGAAGCAATATCACTCGCCGAAGGCGAATATAACTGAAAAAACTCCTTGAGAAATCTCAAGGAGTTTTTTCTGGAGCTGCTAACCAGATTCGAACTGGTGACCTCGTCCTTACCAAGGACGTGCTCTACCACCTGAGCCATAGCAGCACATTTTAGCGACTTGATTATTATATTATAACAAGTCGCCATTGTCAAGAACAAATTTTATTAATTTATCTTTCTTTACCTTTAGGTCTTGTCATTAACTCTTTTACCGATAAATCAGGACGATAACCCTCATATAAAACCCTGTAACAACAGTTAATTATGGGCAGCTCTACACCATATTTTTGACCTAATTGATATGCCATTAACGCCGCGTGATAACCCTCGACTGTGCCGACCTCAGCAAGTGCTTGCTCTACGGGTATACCACTACCGACCTTGTTACCAAAGCGGTTATTACGGCTGTGCTGTGAAGTGCAGGTTACAACCAAGTCGCCGATACCTGTAAGGCCCATGAAGGTACGTTCGTCAGCGCCCATACATACGCCAAGGTCTGCCATTTCACTTAAACCTCGTGTAATAAGTGCAGCCTTGGTATTATCGCCCAGACCTAAACCGTCACTAATACCTGCGCATACAGCAATAACGTTTTTAAGTGCACCACCAAGCTCTACACCAACCAAGTCATTGGCGGTATAAATGCGCAAAAATTCGCTTGATAATACATCTTGTACAATCGATGCTGCAGTAAAACTTTTTGAAGAAGCCACAAGTGAGGTCGGTATCATACGAGCAACCTCTTCAGCGTGTGAAGGACCCGATAAAACACAAATTTTATCGTTTGGTAATTCCTCGCAAATAACTTCAGAAAGTCTTTTTAAAGTATCTTTTTCAAAGCCTTTTGCAACGTTTACCACGATGCCGTGATTTTCTACCGCAGCAAGCTGTTTTGCAACCGAACGAACCGCCACCGAAGGACAAGCAATGACCGATATTAAGGAATCCTTAGCAAAATTAATATCAGACGTTATAGTAACTCTATCCGGGATTTTAATTCCGGGTAAAAGCTTAACGTTTTCACGGTTCTTAATAAGGTCGTTTACCTCTTGTTCAAAAGGTGACCATAAAAAGACCTCGTGACCGCAATTAAATGCCGAAATAGCAAGCGCCGTTCCCCAACCACCAGAGCCTAAGATAGTAACCTTTGCCATATTACTTTTTACCTCCGATTGTTAACTTCTTTTCAGTGCCGTTTATTAATCTTTTTATATTAGAGCTATGCTTAGAAAGAACTAATATACCCATCAAAATTGCAAGAACGGCTTGTGGCCAAAGCAATGCGGGGTCATTTATATAAGAAAAAATAATTGTAGATGAAACAACCGCTATGGTAGCAAAAATTGAACTAAGAGATACAATTCTTGTAATTAAAACACCAATTGCAAAAACCGAAAGGCCTATTACCATTGCAGGCCAACAGCAAATACCAAATATACCAACACTGGTGGCTATTCCCTTGCCGCCTTTAAACCCAAAAAAGATTGGAAACATATGACCTATCATACAAGCAACACCGCACACAAAGGCACCGTATACCGCCCATTCGTCACCGTTTTCAAAAACAGCTTTACAAACAAGCTTGCCAACGAGACAAGCAATAAATCCTTTTAGCACGTCGCCAAAAAATGTAAGCGCACCTAATTTGAATCCGCCTGTACGCATAACGTTTGTAGTACCTGCATTACCACTGCCCATTTCGCGAACATCTTTTTTTAAAAATATTTTTGATAAAATTATAGCAAAGCTGATACTACCCAATAAATAGGCTAAAATTACAGTTAAAGAAGCATAAACATAATTCATCATTTTGCGTTTTTATCTCCTCTCTCACGAATAACAAACCTTACGGGTGTGCCCTCAAGACCAAAGGTTGAACGTATCTGATTTTCAAGATAACGCTGATATGAAAAATGGAACAGTTCAGCATTATTACAAAAACAAACAAAGGTTGGCGGACAGGTAGAAGCCTGAGTCATATAGTATATTTTAAGACGTTTACCCTTGTCTGACGGTGGTTGCACGCGTGCCGTAGCATCGGCTAAAATGTCATTAAGCTTACCCGTAGAAATACGCATTGTGTTTTGTGTGCGAACATAATTGATAAGCTCAAAAAGTCTATCAAGTCGTTGACCTGTTTTTGCCGAAATAAAGATAATTGGCGCATAAGGCATAAAGCTAAAATCATTCATCAGCTTTTTGCGATAGTTGTCCATCGTTTGACCGTCTTTTTCAACAATGTCCCATTTATTAACAGCAATAATACACGCTTTACCCTCTTCAAGCGCAAGACCCGCTACCTTAGAATCCTGCTCGGTAAAGCCGTCTACACCGTCAATCATAATAACACACACGTCAGAGCGTTCAATAGCCATTTTAGCACGAATTACACTATATTTTTCAATCTTGTCTTCAACCCTACTGTTACGGCGAAGACCTGCAGTATCAATAAAATTAAACTTACCGAATTTATTTTCTACAAGCGAATCAATAGCGTCACGCGTTGTGCCCGCAATATCGGACACAATTACGCGTTCTTCACCTGTGATTTTATTTACAAGACTTGATTTACCTGCATTTGGTTTTCCGATAACTGCAACGTTGATAACGTCATCATCTTCTACATCGTCAGTATCGGGTAGAAAATCATAAGCGGCATCAAGCAAATCACCGGTACCATGACCGTGAACAGATGATACTGCGATTGGATCACCAAGCCCCAAATTATAAAACTCATAAAATTCGGGTGGTACATCACCGATTTTATCGCATTTATTAACGCATAAAACTATTGGTTTACCGCTTTTAAGAAGCATAGACGCAATTTCAGCATCGGTAGCGGTTACACCGGTTTGCATATCGCAAACCATTATAATTACATTGGCGGTATCAATGGCAAGCTGGGCTTGAGAACGCATACCGGATAAAATAATATCATTGGTTTTAGGTTCAATACCGCCCGTATCAACAAGCATTACCTTTTTACCCTGCCACTCGGTGTCACCGTAAATACGGTCACGTGTAACACCCGGGGTGTCGTCAACAATAGACAAACGCTTGCCAATAAGCTTATTAAACAGTGTAGATTTACCAACGTTTGGTCTACCTACAACAGCAATAATAGGTTTAGCCATTTTATCTACCTCCTAAATCTTTAAAATTGCATCAACTAATGCATATCCGTCATTATCGATTGGAATAATTTTTACGTTTAATCTTTGCGATAGTTCATCAACCGTTATACTGTCAAGAAACATATCACGCTCGGCTCGAAGCATACTTGACGGAATAAGCAAAGTATCGCCCAAATCTTTATCTTTTAACTGATTATATATATCGGTTGCGGTAACAAGACCTGCAACGGTAATTTTTTCACCAAAAAATTCATTTTTGATTGAATAAACATCGCATACAAGACCTGTGCATTTATTCTTACACATATTGGCAATCTCATCAAGTAACGGGTATGCAGCAACACCCGTTGCAATAGATACGCGGTGATTAGAAGAAAAATCATTAATTTCAGAAAGTGCATCGCTTACTTCCGATTTTAAAAGTGACCAAAGTCCCACACCGTTTTCTAACTGTAAAAAGTCACCATAAAAGGCGGCGTTTGGCATTTCTCTGCCCGATAAAAGATAAAATTCATCCGAGCCGTAAATACGCCTGTCACCATATTTTTGTAATGATTTTTGAGCATATTCGTCAATTATATCAAGCACATTGCCAGCGGTATCTTTATTAAAAGATTTAAGCGCTGCAAGACCGTCACGATACTTTGTAAGGCCAACGGGTACTGCGGCAATGCACTCCATATTTTCAAGTTCCAACAGGTCATTTAAACTGCGACGAAGCTCGTCACCGTCATTATAATCAGGACATAAAACAAGCTGGCTGTTCATCTTTATACCGGCATTGTTAAAGCGCTGCATAACCTCTAATACCCTGCCTGCGTTTTTATTTGTCATCATTTTAACGCGCAGTTCGGGATTGGTGGTATGAACCGAAATATTTATTGGACTAATATGCATCTTTATAATGCGCTCAATCTCATGTTCGGTAATATTTGTAAGCGTAATGTAATTTCCAAACAAGAAGGAAAGCCGCGAATCATCATCCTTAAAGTAAAGGCTATCACGTAGTCCTTTTGGTAACTGATCAATAAAACAAAAAATACACTTATTTTTACAAGAGCGTTTTTCGTCCATTAAATAGGTGTCAAACTGCAGACCAATTTCATCAAACTCGCCTTTTTTAATTTTCAGCTTTTTAATTTTGCCTTTTGAATTGATTATTTCAGCAATAATCTTTTCATTGTTTTGATAAAAACGGTAATCAAGCACGTCCATAATAATATTGCCATTAAGCGAAACGAGCGTATCACCTGATTTTATGTGTGCTTTATCGGCATAACTGCCCTTTTCAACGTCTTTAATTATAACGGACATACTTCTCACCACCTAAATAAATATTATAATATATTTACAATAAAAAAACAAGAGGAGGATTGCTCCTCCTCTTATACATAATTATTCTGCGATTTCAATAACCTGACGGCCATTGTATTTGCCACATGCAGGGCAAATTCTGTGTGGACGCTTATAAGCGCCGCAATCAGAACATTTTACCAATGTAGGAGCGGTAAGCTTCCATAAGTTGTTTCTTCTCTTGTCTCTTCTTGCTTTAGAGGTTTTTCTCTTCGGTACTGCCATTTTCAGCACCTCCTTAATTTAGTTATTGAATAAATTAATTATCAAGTAATTCCATAAGCTTGGCAAGTCGCGGGTCAACCTCGCGAGTATTACAGCCGCACTCACCTTCGTTTAGGTTTTTGCCACATTTAAAACAAATACCCTTGCAATCTTCATTGCATAGGTGCTTGCTGGGCAAATCTAAAATGACTTCAGAATACACAAACTCGTCCACATCTAATTTCATATCCGGCACAGTGATAATTGTGTCACTTTCCTGTCTCTCTATAGCAGTGGCAAGCAATTTATCAATAATGACGGTATGGTTGTGTTGGGCAAAAACGCCACATCGGTCACATGGGGCCGCAAAAGTATATTCAATATTTAAATTCAAAGACACAACGCTTGCCTTGTTAGAAACCGAACCCGTGATTTTAATAGGATCTTTGAGCGGATAGTTCCCCATAAAATCAACGTCACTCATATCGAGTAAATGATTGACTTCTAATACCGAATTTTCGGTAGCAAAGATGCGTTTTAAATCAAGAATCATACTGCACCTCACAAAATGACCTTAAGTCACGAACTATATTATATATACCAACTTCCCTTTTGTCAAGCACTATTTTCCATAATTTCTATAAAATTTTTTACTTAAATTTTAATATTTTTTATACATAAATACATTGACATTTTATTATACAAAAGTTATAATTGTAAAAATATAAAATATTGAAAGGTGTTGTATTTTAATGGCTTATTTTTTCAACGAGGTTTCACACACTTTTAACGAGTATTTACTGGTTCCCGGTTACTCTTCTTCAGAGTGTGTTCCTGCAAACGTTTCGCTAAAAACTCCCCTTGTAAAATTCAAAAAGGGCGAAGAACCTGCAATTAGTATGAATATACCTATGGTATCTGCAATAATGCAGGCTGTATCCGGTGAAAAATTGGCGGTTGCACTTGCTCGTGAAGGCGGTGTTTCATTTATATATGGTTCACAAACTGTTGAAGATGAGGCCGCAATGGTTGCACGCGCAAAGGCATATAAAGCAGGCTTTGTAGTAAGTGCATCAAACGTTACTCCAGACAGCACCTTGCAAGATGTACTAGATCTTAAAGAAAAGAATGGCTTTTCTACAGTAGCAGTCACCTCTGACGGTACAGCAAACGGCAAGCTTTTGGGTATAGTTACAGGACGTGACTATCGTGTAAGCCGTATGGACAAGTCAACACCTGTTGCAGATTTTATGACTCCATTTGAAAAGCTTATTGTTGGCGACGAAAATACAACACTTAAACAAGCAAACGATATAATTTGGGACAACAAACTAAACTCATTACCAATAGTTGATAGCGACGGCAATCTTAAGTATTTCGTATTTAGAAAAGACTATGATGCACACAAAGAGAATCCGAACGAATTACTTGATGGTGCTAAACGCTACGTTGTAGGTGCGGGCATCAATACACGCGATTATGCGCAGCGTGTTCCCGCTCTTATAGAGGCTGGTGCAGACGTACTTTGTATTGATTCGTCCGAAGGCTTTAGCGAGTGGCAAAAGATTACTATTGCTTGGATTCGTGAGCACTATGGCGACAGTGTTAAGGTAGGTGCCGGCAATGTTGTTGATGCTGAAGGCTTCCGCTTTCTTGCTGATTGCGGTGCTGATTTTATTAAGGTTGGTATCGGCGGTGGCTCTATTTGTATCACACGTGAAACAAAAGGTATTGGTCGAGGCCAAGCTACCGCTTTAATAGAAGTGTGCAAGGCTCGTGACGAGTATTTTGAAGAAACCGGTATATACGTACCTGTTTGTTCAGACGGTGGTATTGTTCACGACCATCATATTACCCTATCCCTTGCTATGGGCGCTGACTTTGTAATGCTTGGTCGTTATTTTGCACGTTTTGATGAAAGCCCATCAAATAAGGTAAATCTTAACGGTATTTACTACAAGGAATATTGGGGCGAAGGTTCTGCTCGTGCTCGCAACTGGCAGCGTTATGACCTTGGTGGAGATAAGAAACTATCTTTTGAAGAAGGCGTTGACTCTTATGTACCCTATGCAGGTGCTCTGAAAGATAACGTTGCGCTATCACTTAGCAAGGTAAAATCTACCATGTGCAACTGTGGCGCACTTACAATCCCTGAGTTCCGCGACAAAGCAAAGCTTACACTTGTATCTGCTACAAGTATAGTTGAAGGCGGCGCACACGACGTAATTCAAAAAGAAACTTCTTTAGGCACTATTAAATAATTTATAAAATTTATCGACCACCCAACTACATAAGTAATCGGGTGGTCATTTAATGAAAGGTTTAACTTTATGAAAAAATTTGCACTAATTCTTACTTTTATAATGTTATTCTGTTTGTCTGCGTGTAGCGATGAGGCTTCTACAAACAATACGGACACTAACAGCAATACAAATGCTACAACTTCTGGTACGTCATCCGTTACCTCAGATTTTTCACTGCCGGAGCGCGATGATCCTACATCTTCTAACGAATCGGCAAACACCAGTGATACAAGCAGTAACAGCAGCAATAATTCAAATATTTATCACGATGATATACCGGTTGATTTAAAAGCGACTAAAAATATAAATATTGAAGTCGAAAATCCTCAATACAAATCGTCTGTCATAATGATTAACATCGTATTACACCACGAAAGAGGAAAATTTAATTATTATACTGACTTTTTCCTACAAAGATATG
This sequence comes from Clostridia bacterium, assembly GCA_017513195.1. GTDB lineage: Bacteria > Bacillota > Clostridia > Oscillospirales > Acutalibacteraceae > UBA737. The sequence goes on from JAFXGM010000009.1 coordinate 50,703, forward strand.
AAAACGGCAAATGGGAATATGTAGACACCATTAATGAAACTATTGAGTATAAGTTTAATATTGCATCATCAAGCAGCAACGTTGAATTTTTAACCTACGACCTTAGAAAGCTTTATAAGACACCTCTACTAACAGGTCAATATCGCTTTATACAAGAAACAGATATAGGAAAGGTAGTTTCTAACAGTTTTGAAATTATTGACAATATTAGTACTACGGAAACCGAACAATAACCATTAGAGCAAACATTAAACTCCCGATAATAATCGGGAGTTTTTATGTATCTATACAGATTCTTTTTTTATACCAAAAATCATTCTTAAAATACCGCTAAGTATTTTAGGGCTCTTTACTAAAACAACTTTCATAACATTACCCTCCATTAATGCTTGCTACAAGAAAAACCGAGTACTATTACCCATACAGCAAGAATACCTACCAAAAATTTCGGTGGGCAAAAACAACTGACAAGTAACCCCATCGCAAAGACTATAGCAATAATCCCCTTGTTTGTACGATTACATTTTCGTCGCATTTTCATCCCCCCGTTATTACATAATAATCAATATTTTAAAAAATGTTACAAAAAACGCGGTCTGTTTTAACACAGACCGCGTTTTTTAATTATAAATGTTATTTTGTTTTACAAAGAGATTTCACTTCATCAAATGTATCAACAATTTCTTTTTCGGGTTTCTTGGTTAAAAGACTTACAATAATAATTGTAGCAACACCAACTATAAATGCAGGCAATAGTTCGTAAATATCGAAAATTGTTCCATCAAGGAAACCTCCAGAAAGCCATGTTTCACTCTCAAATCCATCACGGAGCCATTTGTAAATAAATACAACCAAACCGCCGGAAATTACACCAGAAATTGCACCAGCCTTTGTTGTGCGTTTCCAGAAAAGTGCACATAACATAAGCGGACCAAACGCACCGCCAAAGCCGGCCCAAGCGAAAGATACAATTCTAAATACAGAACTGTTAGGATCCCAAGCAAGGAATATTGCAACAACCGATATTGCAATAACTGATATTCTTGCAACCAGCATAGAAGTCTTTGCCGACATCTTTATACCAAAGGTTTCTTGTAATAGATTTTGCGAAACGCTTGATGCTGCTGCCAAAAGCTGAGAGTCGGCCGTTGACATTGTAGATGCCAAAATACCGGCAAGTATTACACCTGCACCCAATGCCGCAATATAACCATATTCACTGAAAAATTTAGCAATATCAACAATTATAGTTTCTGCAGCAGACGCATCAGCATAGCTTGGTAATACACCTTTTTGCATAAGTGAATAGCCTACAACGCCAATAAGAACTGCAACGCCCATTGAAATTACAACCCAAACCGATGCAACACGACGTGAAAGTTTAAGCTTCTTTTCGTCTTCAATTGCCATAAATCTAAGCAAAATGTGTGGCATACCAAAGTATCCAAGTCCCCAAGCAAGCGTTGAAACAACCGGTAATGTACCGTAACTGCCCGTTTCACCCGTGCTAACATTAAAGCCCTTAAATACATCGAGATAACCATCAAGACCTTGAACATTATTAAACACACTGCCAAAGCCGCCGGCAATACCCTCACCAAAACCAACAACTACCACTAAAGCAATTGTCATAATAATGCTTTGAATAAAGTCAGTAGTTGATGCCGCAAAGAAACCGCCAAGTGTGCAATAAACAATAATAACAATAGCGCTCAAAATCATAGCAAGATGATAATCCATACCAAAGAGTGAAGCAAACAACTTACCACAAGCGGCAAAGCCAGAAGCTGTATAAGGCACAAAGAAAACGATAATAAACAAAGCGGCAATTGTTGTAAGTGCCTTAGAATTATCTTTAAAACGCTTTGTAAAGAAATCCGGCAATGTAAACGCATCAATTCTTTTACTATAAATACGAAGACGTTTGGCAACAAATAACCAGTTAAGATATGTACCAATAGCAAGACCTATTGCTGTCCAGCTTGCTTCGGCCAAACCGCCCATCATAGCAACAGCCGGCAAGCCCATAAGTAGCCAACCACTCATATCCGACGCTTCAGCGCTCATAGCTGTAACCAACGGACCCAGCTTTCTGCCACCCAAAAAGAAGTCACCGGATGTTTTGTTTCTACCCGATACAGCAATACCAATACCCACCATCATAAACATATATAAAATGATGGTGCCAAGTATTACCCATTCTCTACTTGTCATAAAATACACCCACTTTAAAATTAATAGAAATATTATAACATATTATGCCACAAAAATCAACACTTTAAAGCGTAAAATTATTATTGAATTATATGCCGTACTATCGTATAATAAAATCAGAGTAAAGGATGGTGATTTTATATGACAAAAAAGAAAAAAATATTGTTAATTGTGCTTCCAATTATTGCCGCATTTTTAATTTTGTTTACACCAATACCACGAACGGAAGATTTGCCGGACGGAAATGTTACGACACTAAATGCATTAACATACAAACTTATTTTTTGGAATTTATATGAAAACACCGATAAACCTTATAATGAAACCGAACTGATTTTACCACCAGACAATTTCTGTAGTGTTGAATCGCTGTTTGAAGAGCGTCAAATGAATTTGTGGGAAGCCGGTTACGGAGCTTATTCTATTACCGTTACCGTTGATAAGATTGATGAAGATAACCGTATTTGGATTAAGGAAATATCAAATGATAAAAATGCACTAAACAACGTTGTAATTGGTTTCGATGATATTGAAAAATACGGTAAAAACATAAATAAAGACGATATTAAGGAGAATACATTACTTAAAATTTCATACGATGGCAGAATCTTAACTATTTATCCCGGTATACTTGGTCGTATATACAGCATAGAACTTGTGGACACAAAAAAGAACGAAACAGTTTCAAGCGACAATGTTTCTATAGATAACAACTCCGAAACACCGACAAATACTGCAAGTCAAGAAGTTATATCATCAAATAACACAACAACCAGCAACATCGAAAGCATACAAACAGAAAGCTCTGTGCCCGAAAATACCCCAAGTGTTGATTCTTCTGTTGTTTCATCATCAACCGAGGACGATTTTTTACCATTTTTTTGGAGTCAAACAATTCATAAGTATGACAATCACTACGATAATATTTCGGGTATAGATATTCCCTACCTTGTCGTAGAACCACATAACTACGACCAAAACCAAAAATATCCAGTCATTTTGTTTTTACACGGTGCAGGATACCGTTTCAACAGTCCCAACGATAGCGATTATAATGAATTACAGGTTTCAACTCTTGTATCATCCTATATCTTCAGTTACGAGTGGTTGAACAAAGCTATAATAGTTGCACCTCAAATCTCAACAAAAGATTGGTGGGACTTTGGACAAAACGCAAATGGTCCACTTGATGCAGCAATGCGGATTTTTGATAAAGTAACATCAGAATATTCTTGTGACAATAATCGTTATTATGTAACAGGCGGTTCAATGGGTGGATATGCTACCTGGCAAGTTGCAGCCAAATATAATGATGTTTTCGCCGCCGCTATGCCAATGTGCGGATGGTGGACACCCAGTGATGCTCCACGACTTTTAGATATGCCGATTCGTATCATTCACGGTACTGCAGACTCTACCGTTTCGGTAGAAAGATCTAAATTAATGTACAATGCTATTAAATCAAACGGTGGACAAAAAGTTGCCCTTTCTCTTTATAAAGACGCAGAGCACGATGTTTGGCGACAAGCATATTATGACAAAGAAACATGGGAATGGTTATTCTCACAGAAAAAAACATAAAAATTTAAGCACCTGCAATTGCAGGTGCTATTTTTTAATATTTATCTAATGCCAATTGAACATCTTTTTTGAAGAAATACCAAGCAGACTCATTATCTACAAAATATTTAGGGCACACCTTACCGGTAATGTCATAATGCCTTATAACATCATCATGGTCAAGGTCTGAATTGTCACATAACCACGCAGTTAATTTTACAAGTGCATCATACGTTGCATCGTTAAATTCACCACTTGCATCAGGATGACATACTTCTATTGAAATAGTATCAATGTTTCTGTTGTTGCTAGCATTAGATTTTTCATCAAGCGGTACACACTGTATTATTTCTCCGTCAAGTCCAATAACAAAGTGTGAACAAACCGTAGTGTCTGGCTTATCAAAATAATCACGGTTATTTTGTGCTGTAGTTCCCGGATTTCCAACGTAGTGAATTACTATATTATTAATCTCGTTAATTTTTACACCTGTGCGTGCAAATCCATTATGTATTAGCTGTTCGTCAACGTATTCGGGTGGCTGTAAAGTTTTAGCGTTCAATTCTTTTTTAAAAATATTTAAATTTATTCCTGTGCTTGTATCACCACCAGAAAATATAACGAACAGACCACATAATATAAAAACAAAAACAACTACGACAATAATAAGTAATCTCTTTCGCCGTTTCTTTGCGGCTTTTCGTTTTAGATTTAATCGTTCTAAATTTGTCATTTCAAATTGCTGCATAACCAATATTCCTAATTTATTATACCAAAGCTTAATACAACCTTAAATAAATCACCATCAGCACTTACTGCAAATGAGCCTCCTTGTAACTCGGTAAGACTTTTGGCAATCGAAAGTCCCAAACCACTACCCTCTGTATTACGCGAACGGTCACCGCGTACAAAACGCTCGGTAAGTTCTTCGGAAGATAAGTTTATTGGTGTATTCGATATATTTCTAAACGTAACTATTGCTTTGCCATTTTTGCGTTTTAAATCTATATAAACTCTTGTTCCGCTCATAGCATATTTACAAATATTATTTAGCAAATTATCAATTACGCGCCACAGTCTTCTGCCATCTGCCATAATATATACGTCTTGATTCTCTTGTGACTGAATAACCTGCAAATTGTTAAGTTCCAGCTTTTCGTAGAACTCACCTATCGCCTGATTCATAAGAAGTGATAGATTACACTTTTCAAGCTCAACCGATAAATTACCGGTAGATGCCTTTGACGCCTCAACCAAGTCTTCTATTAGTTTTTTAAGTCGTATTGATTGTCTATCTAATACATCAATATATTCTTTAATTTTTTCGTTTTCACATTCTTCTTTTTTTATTAAATCAACATAGTTAACTATTGATGTAAGAGGTGTTTTAATATCGTGAGATACATTTGTTATAAGTTCGGTCTTAAAGCGCTCGCTTTTCATTTTATCATCAATTGCAGACTGCAAGCCGAGATTTATATTATTTAGACTATCAGCAAAATCCTTAATATCACCAAACATATACGTTGTATCTATCTTGTTTTCCAAATCACCGCTTACAATCTTTTCACCACCCTGCTTTACACGCTGAAACGCAATGGCGCAAAAGATAATAATTAGTGTTTCGACAGCACTTATAAAAATAAATCCTAAAATTAAATTTTTATTATCATAAACGTTTACACCCATAAAGATCAAAATAAACGACCAAAATATACCAATTACAAAGAGTACCTTATAGGTTGTTTTTAAATTCTTATAAATGTGTTTTATAACATTTCCAAATTTTGATATTTTTTTAATTAGCCAATATATGAACGTATGCTTAAATATAGTTTTCGCCTTTAATTGAACAACAAAACTCATTAAATACCAAAGCGTAACAAAATAAAGTATTGCAGGCACAATAAAACAAAAAACTATTATTTCAACCAAAGTATAATACTCTGAAAAGAAAAGCATCGCACAATAATACACAAACAAGACGATAACACTTAAAACGTCAATGGGAATATTATTAAATGGTGCAACTTTAATATCAGCTTGATTATTACGATGTCCTACAGAAATAAACAAATAACTATAAATTACGATTGACAAAACCAATGAAATAACAGCAAAAATAATGAAAGTATATCGATTATGATAGCCAAAACTAATGATTTTATCCGTTATAAAAAATCTATCTGTAAACTGCATATTACGTGGTATAAATATTGTAAATTCTACCTTATGGTTTGTTTCATAAAGCGGTTGATTTTCAGAATAAAAATAATATTGATCGGTATCGTAATCATATTTTACTTCATCTCGGTCATAAACCAAATCACTTGATTCTCCGCCTACATATTTTCGAATAAATTCACTATTTGAGAATGAAGTGATATAATCCTGATTCTTAAAGTTAGATACTATTTCACCCGAATGAGTATCCTCGATATAATATAAAATGTTTTTATCTTCATAATATGATGCTACTGCAGAATCGCCGGAATCATACAATGACACAAGTTTATTATATTCACTTCGAGCTAAGTCGTTCATAACGCTTTCTTCAAGTGTGCTAAAATCGCGTGTATAGAAATCTGAAAAAAGCATAATTGCACTACCGACAATTGAAATTATCATTGTAAAAAACACAACAAAAGACAGTGAAACCGCCAATATCTTTAAAGCAGTGTTACCAATAAATTTTTTCATAAAAATCATCCTTCAAATTTATAACCATGAGCCCATACCACCTTTATATAGCGTGGTTCGGATGGGTTTATTTCAATTTTTTCGCGCAAATGACGTATATGTACAGCAATTGTATTTTCTGCACCAAAGGCTAGCTCATTTCTAACACTTTCATATATTTCCTTTTGTGACATTACCCTGCCCTTATTTTGCATAAGTAATTTTAAAATTTCATATTCAGTGGGTGTAAGGTTAACGGTTTCTCCGTCAACCGTCACTATTTTTGATGCATCGTTAAGCGATATTCCGCCTATCGTTAGCAAATTTTCATTATTTACTGACGTATTTCCACCGAGTTTAGTATATCGACGTATTTGCGAACGAACCCGTGCAAGCATTTCTACAGGATTAAAGGGTTTGGTTATATAATCATCTGCACCCACGTTTAAACCCAGAATTTTATCGGTGTCTTCACTTTTGGCAGTAAGCAATATTACGGGTACGTTGCTTTGTTCACGTATCTTCACCATTGCCGTTATACCATCCATTATAGGCATCATAATGTCCATAAGTATTAAATGAATTTCATTTTCACTTAATATATCAATTGCCTCTTTGCCGTTATAAGCTTTAAAAACTGTATAACCATCGCTTTCAAGATAAATCTGCAAAGCAGATACAATATCACGTTCATCATCACAAACTAAAACATTAAACATATCATCTCTCCTTACAAACTTATTTTATCAGTAAATCGTTTAAGAAAAAAGGCTCTAAATTATTAAGAAATCTTTAATATTGCTTTTTTTATGTAAAAATGTTAAGATATTTACGTTAATTATACTATTTTTAAGGAGGGGTTACAATATGAAACACGAAATTTTACTTTCCTGCCCCCCTATTATTCGTGACTTTTTAACGTACAATGAAACCATTAAAGGAAAATCATCAAAATCGGTTGATGAGTATTATCTTGATTTACAGACCTTTTTTAGATATTTGCTTTTGGTTAGAGGAAAGGTTGATAAAAAGAGTAATTTTGAAGAAATAGATATTAGCACAGTCGATGCTGAGCTTATTAGCACTGTTACCATTTCGGACCTTTATGCATTTATTGTTTTTTGTAAGGACGAGCGTGGCAACAACGCAGCAACACGTGCTCGTAAAACGTCAACGCTTCGTATTTTCTTTAAATATCTTACTTCGCAAATTCATTTACTTGAAACTAATCCTGCGGAAATGCTTGAATCACCTAAGGTTAAAAACGCTTTGCCAAAACATCTCAGTCTTGAGGATTCACTTGAATTGCTGTCAAGTGTTGATGGACCAAACAAAGAACGTGACTATTGCATACTTACCCTGTTTTTGAACTGCGGAATGCGTCTGTCGGAATTATGCGGACTTAATCTTAGCGATATACGCAGTGATGGCACAATGCGACTGTTAGGTAAAGGTAATAAAGAGCGAATTGTTTATATAAATGATGCTTGCGATGCGGCGATTAAAGCATACCTTACAGTAAGACCTAACGATGCTATAAACTATGCAGACCGAAACGCGCTGTTTATTAGTCGAAACAAAAAAAGGATTAGCAATAAAACTGTACAGCATATTGTAAAAACCTATCTAGAAAAAGCAGGACTTGGCGGTCAAGGTTATTCAACCCACAAATTGCGACATACCGCCGCAACACTTATGTATCAACATGGTGACGTTGATATACGCGTGCTTAAAGATATATTAGGACATTCAAATCTTGGAACTACGCAAATATATACACACATTTCGAACTCACAAATTAAAAACGCTATTGATTCAAATCCGTTGTCTAACGTAAAAAAGAAGTCATAACCAAAAAGGTTATGACTTCTTAACTTTATAGAATTATTTAAACGGAACTAACGGACCTTCCATTTTGCCGTCATCTTTATCACTGCCCGGACCTTCAGGAATAGTGTCCTCCTCATTTTCGGTACCATCACCGTCAGTATCAGGATCCTTATCGTTTACAGTGCCATCGCCATCCATATCAGAATCCTTATCATTGTCGACACCGTCACCATCTATATCGGGATCTTTATCATTGGGTTTACCGTCACCGTCGGTATCGGTCTTATTATCGGTTGATGAACTTGTGTTAGAACTAGTATTGTTATTACTTGTATTATTACTTGTAGTGTTACTACCGGTATCGTCATCATCTTCACTAAAGTCAGGTGTTTCACCCGGTGTGTCTGATGGATCAGCGGGTACGTAGATATCACCTTCCGGCTCAGTGCTTGAATTATCTGTACTGGGTTTTGATTCAGAAACAACAGGTGTTGTATCATCTTCAGAACACGCAGTAAAGGCAAAAACAATAATCAAAGATAGGCATAAAGCAAGTAACAATTTTGCATATTTGTTGAAACTCATAAAGTACACCTCACAAAAAACTTTTTTATATGATACCATACAATAAAGTTTTTTGCAAGTGGAATAATCAAAGTATTATACAAACAAGACCGTTACAACCATCATTTATCACACGTTCAATCGTCTCTTGTACCCTCATACGAGCATCAATAGGCATACGTGCTAGCTTTGAGTGTAGTCCCTCGTTTACAAGCTCGTGCAGTGATTTACCAAATATGTTAGAATCCCAAATTTTAATTGGATCTTCCTCAAACTCGTTTAAAAGATACATTATCAAATCTTCTGATTGTTTTTCACTACCCACAATAGGATTTACCTCGGTAGTAATATTTGCTTTCATAAGATGTATTGAGGGGGCCGATGCACGTAAACGCACACCGTATCTGCCGCCTTGTTTTACTATTTCGGGTTCTTCAAGCGTTAGTTCTTCTAAAGACGGCATTACAATACCATAACCCGTTGCTTCGACCTCGTCAAGTGCATTTTTGACACGCATATATTCCTTTTTGATTTTTGATAACTCTGTAATAGAATTCATCAATTCCATTTCGTCGTTTATTTTAAGACCTGTATTTTCGGCAAGAACCTTATAAAACAAATCTGGATTGACGTCGATTGTTATATCCGCACTTCCGTGACCCAAATCAATATTATTTACTTTGCATCCTATTGTGTTATCGCTTTTTTCAAGACAAGTATCAAACAAATTTATATCTCTAATATGATGAATACTCTCTGCAGCCCTTAATGAAGAAATTATATCGGCACGTAACCAATGATTAAGTGGTAATGTATTAATCCATTTTGGAAAATTAACGTTTATCTCTTTAACAGGAAATTCATATAATATTTTTGATAAAATATGTTTTATATCGTTTTCGGTAATATCAATACAGTTAATCGGCATTACAGGAACGTTATGCTTTTTAGAAATATATTCGGCAGTATCTAATGCCTCATCCGTACCGGGATTAAGACAGTTTAGTAAAACCAAAAAAGGCTTGTTAATCTCTTTTAATTCGTTGATTACCCTGTCCTCTGCACTTTCGTATTCTTCTCGTGGAATATCACTGATACTGCCATCTGTAGTAATAACAATACCTATTGTTGAATGTTCTTCTATTACCTTTTGTGTACCTATTTCTGCTGCCATATTAAATGGTATTGGCTCGTCATACCAGGGTGTGTTCACCATGCGTGGCTGGTCGTTTTCAATATACCCAAGAGAACTGGGAACAATGTAACCAACACAGTCAATAAGTCGCACATTCATATTGGCTGTATTATCAATGTTAATATTAACTGCCTTTTCAGGTATAAATTTTGGTTCGGTAGTCATAATTGTTCTACCCGAAGAAGACTGCGGCAATTCATCCTTTGCTCGCTCTTTTTGGTACTCTTCAGGTATATTAGGCATAACGAGCTTATCCATAAATTGCTTTATAAATGTAGACTTACCCGTTCGCACAGGACCTACTATTCCTAAATAAATATCTCCGCCCGTTCTTAAAGCAATATCTTCATATATACTTTTATTTGCCATAAATATTCCTCCGAAACTTTTACATTTAAAATTTTGCACTGATAAATAGTATGTAAGGTTTATAACATTTATGACAAATAAAAAAGCCGCATTTGCGGCTTTAATATTTTATTTTGCTTCGTCTGATTTTTTCCATCTAAAGTTGCCCCAAACGCCATTTACCTCATTAAAATATATAAATGAGTTTGGATGCTTGCGCGACAGCTTAATCAAATCATTCATTTGGCGCAAATTAATTATGGTTATAATCATTTTTTTACTCTCACCTGTAAACATACCCGTACCGTCAATTATGGTAGCGCCATGCTTTAAATTATTTATAATATCGTCTTTAAACTCCTCGGGATTATCGGTAATAATTCGAGCTTCAACAGCATTTCTTGTCGTTTTAAGAATAGAATTCATAGCGATATTGAATATCATCATTTGTGCAATCGACATTATAATACTTTCAATATTGCCATAAACAAAAAACGATAAACCGATTATTATGTAACAAAAAACAGAAATTAAACTTTCAATATTAAGATACGGTCTTTTTTGTTGAACAACCGTTGCAATAATATCTACACCGCCCGTTGATCCGCCTATTTTTATCATAAGAGCCGTTCTGGCACCTAGAATAACACCCGAAGCAAGCACGGCAATCCAAGCGTTATTTTTAGAAATATACTGATAAAAATCAATCTTTTCTACAATTATCAACATAACAGATGAAATTATTGTAAAAATCGTAGTATAAACAACGTATTTTTTACTTATAAAAAACCACGCCATAATAAGCAGCGGAATATTAATAGCCAGAGAAATATAACCTATATTAATTTTGGTTATCTTTTCAAGCATCATAGATATACCGTCAACGCCGCTTGGTGCAAAGTTTGCGGGATTTACAAAAACGTAAAGTCCAATAGCCGAAAATGCAGATGCAACGACAATAAAAAACAAATCTATAACCGTTTGAAATTTTTTCATATTCTCACCCGATAACATTATAACAAAATAAATCTTATTTTCAATAATAAATTTTTTACTTGATTTTTTGCTGTTTTTCTTATATAATATGCAAGTCGCATGCAGATGTCGCGTAGCTGGTCGAGCGCGCACGATTGGAAATCGTGTAACTGTTAACCGCAGTTCGAGGGTTCGAATCCCTCCATCTGCGCCAGTATTTAAAGAATCAATCTTTGTGGATTGATTCTTTTTTTATAACCTTTACTTTTTCTAACTTTTATGATATTTTATATTTATAACATAGTAAAGGAGTAATTCTTATGGAAAATAAAATTCCTGAAGCCCCACAATATATCAAAGATTTTGAACAATTAGGCTTTGGCATGTTTGTGCACTACGGTCTTTATTCACAAATTGGACACGGTGAGTGGGTATTTAAGTATCTAAAAAAAGGTATGTCAGAATATGCAAAACTTGCCGAAACATTTGACTGCGTTGGTATGCACGAAATTGTTGCCACTGCAAAATCGGCAGGTTGTAAATATATATGCCTTACAACACGTCATCACGAAGGTTTTTCGCTATATGACCCTTGTGGACTTTCGGATTTTAATGCCCTTAACTCCCCCGCAGGTCGCGACCTTATAGCCGAGTTTGTTGAAGAATGCCGTAAGGTAGATATTGTTCCATTCTTTTATCACACAACACTCGATTGGCATCATCCCGATTTTGAAAACAACTTTGATGCATATCTTGATTATCTTTACAAAAGTGTAGAAATTCTTTGCACAAAATATGGTAAAATCGGTGGTTTGTGGTTTGATGGCAACTGGTCAAAGCCTGATGCCGACTGGAAAGAAGATAAGCTTTATAAAATGATTCACCGTCTACAACCTGAGGCGATGGTTATTAACAATTCCGGACTTCATGCACAGGGCAAGATGGGTAACCCTGAAATTGACTCGGTTACATTTGAGCGCGGTATGGCACAGCCGCTTGATCGTACAGGTCAGCCTAAATATATGGCGGGTGAAATGTGTGAAACACTTTGCGATCACTGGGGCGTTGCCGACGATATCAATTTTAAGTCGGTTAAAACTCTTATTGAAAGCCTTTGTAACTGTCGTAAGGTTGGCGCTAATTTCTTGCTTAACATAGGTCCTAACGCCGACGGTACTGTTCCCACAATGCAAAAAGGTATTATGGAAAGCATTGGCCGCTGGATGAGCACCTACGGCGATGCAATCTATAACGGCAGACCGTATATCGCTTACAACGATAAGCAAGAATTTGTTCTTAAAGATATAAATGATGAAAAAACCGCATACATCTTTAAATTTAATGTACAAAGCGGCGGTGATGTAAACGTTTCTTTAGGCTTTAAAGAAGATGGTGCCACAACCCTAGAAAGATTTGATGCAAAAGTTGAGTCTATAAAATGGATGGACAACAACGAAGAGCTTGCCTTCACACAAAACGGTGATACTTTGCAAGTGAATTTCACCAACTTCACTTATGGTCAAAGTCTTTGTGTGCGTGTAGCAAAAGCAACCCTTAAATAGTTTAAAAAGCGCTGTGAATTAAATTTCACAGCGCTTTTTATATGGAATTGAAATTATTACACCAGCAAGCATTAAAGCAAACCAGACCATAATCAAGCCGCCCCATCCAATGCCACCGACAGCGTTAGCAAACAGTTTTGACGAAATCGCCGCTGACATGTAACTTATAAAGTCAAGATAGCCCGTAGCACTAGACACCAGGCCTGTATCAGCAAGACTTGGACAGTAAAAGCTCCACATCATTGTAGCGGCACAGTTTGATGCCATAATAGCCAGTACCAAAAGTATAATATTTGCAATTTCGTGTTTTACAATTACTGTAGCTAAAAATAATACAGCAGAAAGTGCAAAAGAAAACAATAATGTTTTATTGATACTGTTTTTTAGTAATTTATAAATAAATGCAGCCGCAAAGCTACCAATAGATATAATAAGTGAAATTACAGTAAAAATAGTTGTAGATTGCCTTTCTCCAAAGGAAAGATATTGCAATAAATATGTTGGCAACCAGAACATAACAGACGTTCTGATAACACCTGTCAAAATAGAAACAAATGTAAATTTTATTATACTTCTGCTAACGAGAGTTTTTATCGGTGATGAAAAAGTATTTGATTTTGTTTCCTTATTGTTTTGTCTATAAGTTATAATGTCTTTACGCTCAAAATATGTAAAAAGAATATAACATATAATTCCAACCGTAACGAGTATAAATCCACTTGTCTTAAATGTAGTTTTCCATATAAAGATTATAGCCAACAAACCCGCTATTGGCGCACCAAAATATGAAGAAAAATTCAACCCCAAATTACATTTTATAGCAAGACTGTGTGTTGTGTTTTCATCAATAGTCTTTGTCATGGGGCCGTATATCATCGATAACGCAAAACCCATAATACCGTAAAGAGTGTAGATGTATATTCTTTGATTTAATTCAGGAATTATAAAACTTGAAACTCCTGCAACAATTAATCCAATCGAAATCATATATTTAGAATAGACAATATCGCCAAGTAAACCATTTAACAGTTGTCCTACTGCATATGCAAAGAAAAATATCGAAGACATAGTGCCGATAATATTTTCGTCAAAAATATTATCTGTTAACATTTCAGGTGAAACCGCACTTAAAACGTTACGCGATATATAGACCGTAAGATAAATTAAAGAGCATAATAAGCCTAAAAATAACGCGTTTTTTGTTTGAATTTTTAGTCCCATAAAATCACCACCCAAAATACCCGTTATAATATAATACTTTCAATCTATAAAGTCAATAAAAAAACCGCTGAAAATTCAGCGGTTTTCTATTATTTTATACACTCAAATTTTTGATTTACATTTTCTACTTTACTTTTTTGCGTCAATAAACTAATAATTGGGAATATTACAAGTCCGCCAACCATAGCAAATACACCGGAATATAGCGAATTGGTAAATACAAAACCAAGTATTTTATCACTAAAAGAAATCCAACCCATACTTATACACAACTGAACTATTTCTATTCCGGTACCAAAAACAAAACAACTTGCTACTGCTGCACGAGTACCTTTTTTCCAGAAAAGACCATATAAAAACGGAGCTAAAAACGCACCCGCAAGAGCACCCCATGACACACCCATCATCTGTGCAATAAATGCCGAATCTTTCCATATAGTATCCTTTAAAATTGCAATTACAGCCGACAATGCAATAAAGAACACTATAAGCAAACGCATAACCAATACGCTCTTTTTTTCGGTAAATTCTTTTTTCTTAGCAGCCTTAGGCTTAATAACATCAAGAGTTAAAGTAGACGATGATGTCAAAACCAAAGATGACAAGGTTGACATTGATGCGGATAACACTAGGACAATTACAACTGCAATAATAACAGATGGTAATTTTGAAAGCATAATTGGAATAATACCATCATACATCAATTTACCATTTTCGGAAACTGACATTAGCATAACTTCTTCTTGATATAGTTTGCCAAAACCGCCTAAGAAATAACAACCGCCCGCCACAATTACAGCAAATACAGTCGATATTATTGTACCTTTTTTTACTGCCCCATCATCTTTGATAGAATAGAATTTACCAACCATTTGTGGTAATCCCCACGTACCGAGTGAGGTTAGCATTACCACAAAGAACAGAAATACGGGATTTGGTCCAAAGGTTGAAATATATTCCTTGCCTGCTGTCTCACCTAAAGACTTAACCGCAGCAGACAAACCGCCGTTATCATTAAGCACAGCCAAAATTACGGCCACGATTCCTACAAGCATTATAATACCTTGAATAAAATCATTAATTGCCGTTGCCATATAACCGCCAAAAATAACGTATATACCGGTTAAAACTGCCATTATTACAACAACAACCCAATAATCAATTGCAAA
>JAFXGM010000010.1 GCA_017513195.1 Clostridia bacterium
AAGAATAACCAAGCCGTATCATAAAGATACAACTTGGTTATTGGTGGAGACGGTGGGGATTTCCGGCGCAACGCGCCTATCGCCTCGCTTACGCTCGTTGCCACGTCGGCAAAAACAGTCCATCGGACTGTTTTCTTCCGCTAACGCTCCCTCCTTGTTCGATCCCCATATATACAAGAATAACCAAGCCGTATCATAAAGATACAACTTGGTTATTGGTGGAGACGGTGGGGATCGAACCCATGACCTCTTGAATGCCATTCAAGCGCTCTCCCAGCTGAGCTACGCCCCCGAATATTAAGTGAATGGTAAAAGTGAATAGTGAAAAGGTGTCTGCATAATTATATTATCATAGTGCGTTTATAAAATCAACATTAAATATTTTTTTGCGGTTAAATACACTTTTTTATTGACTTTTTTGGCGGCTTGGGTTATAATCCTTATCTATAAGGGGTATTTTGCCCAAACAAAAATTTGATATATGTATATTTATGTCTCGGACAAGGAGGTTAGTAATAATGAAAAGAACTTATCAGCCTAAGAAATTACATCGTAAAAAAGAGCATGGTTTCCTTAAAAGAATGGCTACAGCTAACGGTCGTAAAGTTTTAGCTCGTCGTAGAGCAAAGGGAAGAAAGCAGTTATCTTACTAAAGTAAAGCCACTTCCACGTGGCTTTTTCTTTTAGTTAAGATTATTTGGTGAGATTATGAGAGTCTACCGAAAACTTAAACAAAATTGGGAATTTCATCGCGCATATAATCGTGGTGTGGCGCTTGTTGCGCCCGAATACGTGCTTTATGTTTGTAAGGGCAAAAAGGGTGAACTGCGTCTTGGTATTACCGCGGGTAAAAAAATTGGTACTGCCGTTAGTCGCAATCGCGCAAAGCGTGTTATAACCGCAGCGTTTGACCAGTGCGCACCGCACATTCCCACAGGGCACGATTGTGTTGTAGTTGCCCGCACACGAATACTAAGTACAAAGAGTAACGTTGTTGCCGCTAATATGATGCGACAACTAAAAAAACAAGATCTATGGGTAGAATAAGAAATCCCATAAGCCGTTTTTTTATTTGGCTTATAAAATTTTACAAAAAACACATTTCACCTCATAAAATTCCTTGTTGCCGATTTACTCCAAGCTGTTCGGCTTACGCTATAGAGGCGATAACCGTACACGGCGCATTTAAAGGTTTCTTTTTATCAGTTTATAGAGTTTTGAGGTGTAACCCACTATGTAAAGGCGGTTATGATCCGGTACCGCCGAAAAAGAAAAAATAAAAAATAGATAAGAAGGTAAACGTTATGTTTGATATAATTAACAAGCCACTGGGTTATGTTATGGGCTTTTTGGCAGATCTTTTCAGCAATAACTTTGCTGCTGCCGTTGCTGTTTTTACACTTGTTATTAACCTTGTTTTAATTCCGCTTAGCATAAAAAGCCAAAAATCTGCCGTTCAGCAGACACGTATCAAGCCAAAGCTTGACGAGCTTCGCAAAAAATACGGCGATGACCGTCAAAAGATGGCAATGGCTCAGCAAGAGCTTTATAAGCAAGAGGGCGTTTCTATGTCGGGCGGTTGCTTGCCTATGATTATTCGTCTTTTGCTTATGATGAGCATCTATACCCTTATTATGTCACCGCTTACTTATATGTCAGGTCTTGATAACGCCAAGATAAACAATATTACCACAACCATTTCTGCACTTAATCCAAAGGATGCAGATAAACCAACCGAAAAAGAAAGTGCAAAGCTTTACGAAGAGGTTATTGCTAATCTTGGTTGGGATAAGGGCAATACTAATAGTGTAGAGCTTAAATTGGTAAAGAATATAACCGGTGAAGACGAAGCAAAAAGCTTTGAAGAGGTTTTGGTAAAAACCGATTATAAAGATGAAAAGCTCAACAAATTAGCAAAAGAAACCTACGATAAGATTAAGGCTGATGTTGAACAAATTACCAAAGACTACAAAGACAACCAGATAAACTTTAACCTGTTTGGTCTTGACCTTACAGGCACACCTGATTTTGACTGGAACGTAGTAGAAAAATGGCAGCCATTATGGCTTATACCGATTTGTGCATTCTTGTCACAAATTCTTACAAGCCTTATTTCAATGCGTATTAACAAAATCAACAATCCTGATGCACCTTCAATGAAGGGTATGATGCTTACCATGCCGCTTATCTCACTCTTTATCGGTTTTGGTTTGCCCGGCGGTGTTGGTTTCTACTGGATTTGTTCTTCACTTATAGGTGGTCTTATTCAGTCTGGTGTACAGCTATGGTACGGTCCACACAAAATGCTTGCTCGCGAACGCGCAAAAGAGCTTGGTGTACAGTGTGATTTTGAAACCAAGCAGTTAAACAAATTCAACAACACAGATTCAGAGTCTATAATTAAAGACTAATTTAAGGAGGATTTCCCTTGATTAAGGAAGCAATCGGCTTCGGTGCTACGGTTGACGAAGCTAAGGAAGACGCCATTTTAAAGCTTGGCGCTAAAATAGAAGAAGACGTACAAATAGAAATTATTTCTCTTCCAAAGAAAAAGGTGCTTGGTATATTTGGCGGCGCAAGGGCTGAAGTAAAGGCTTATGTTGAACGCCCTGACAAACCAAATAAAAAGCATAACAAGCCTGCAAAAAAGGCCGAAGCACAGGCAAAACCCGATAAAAAAGAAAAGGCAGAAAAGCCCGAGGTTAAAAAGGCTTCACAACCACAAATTGAAGCAGTTGACCAGTCTTTAATAGACGCCGCTTCTCCAACCGGTAAGGCAATTGCATATCTTAATGCAATTCTTAAAAATTTGGGTTGCGAAAATGTAGAAGTTAAGGCCGCTGTTCGTGACAACGGTGCAACCATCATTCTTGAAGGTGAGGGCTTAGGCGTTGTAATTGGTCATCGTGGTGAAACGCTCGATGCTTTGCAGCATCTTGTATCACTTGCGGCAAATAATTCGGGTGGCTATTTTAAGGTAACACTTAATATTGGTGATTACCGCGAAAAGCGCGAGCAGACACTTATTGCTCTTGCAACACGTGTTGCCGAACAGGTTAAGCGCAATTCTCGCAATCGTGCGCTTGAACCAATGAGCGCTTATGAACGTCGTATTATTCACACAGCGGTTCAAGAAATTGAGGGCGTAAGCTCTGCATCTACGGGCGAAGGTAAAAACCGTCGTGTAATAATCTTCCCAGAAGGTGGTACACCAACAATGCCACGCAGAGATGACAATCGTCGTAGAAACAATCGTGGCGGTCGCAAGCCTTCAAACACCGTTGCAAGCACACCTAATCGTGAACCAAAGCGTGATACAGACATTCCGCTATATGGAAAAATCACAAAAGAATAATTTTAAAGAGCCGAATTGAAATTCGGCTCTTTTTTGTATTTAATAATCCTTTTTTCGCATAATAATATACGAAGGAAGGGTTAAATTATGAGTAATAAATATTTTGGTACAGATGGGTTTCGTGGTGAAGTAAATGTCGACCTAACTGCTGAACACGCGTATAAAATAGGTCGATTTTTAGGCTGGTATTTTACGTCGCCGCTTTGCACAACCGACAAATCAAAGGGCAAACCACAAATCGTAATAGGAAAAGATACACGGCGCTCAAGTTATATGCTTGAATATGCGCTTTGCTCGGGAATTATTGCTTCGGGTGGATATGCTTATATATTGCACGTAACCACAACACCAAGCGTTTCGTATGTTGTGCGCACAGAGAACTTTGATTGCGGAATTATGATTACCGCGTCACACAATCCGTTTTATGATAATGGCATTAAGCTTATAAACCGATATGGCGAAAAGTTTGATGATAATGCTACCGCTTTAATTGAAAAATATATAGATGGTCAACTTAATAACCTAGGCATCGATGCTGAGGATTTACCGCTCGCCAAGCGTGAAAACATAGGCGCCATAGTGGATTATGTATCGGGCAGAAATCGATACGTCGGCTATCTTATATCGTTAGCATCACATTCATACAAGCATTTAAAAATCGGTCTTGACTGCGCAAACGGCGCTGTGTGGAGTATTGCAAAATCGGTGTTTGAGGCATTGGGTGCTACGACTTATGTTGTAGGTGACACACCAAACGGCACTAATATAAACGAGGGTTGCGGCTCTACGCATATAGAAAACCTTTGTAAACTGGTACGCGAGCAACACCTTGATATTGGCTTTGCTTTTGACGGAGATGCCGACCGCTGCATTGCAGTTGATGAAAAGGGTAACGAGGTTGACGGTGACAAAATGATGTATATATTGGCAAACCGTTTGAAATCACGCGGTATGTTAAACGAAAATACTGTTGTTGCAACAATAATGTCAAACAGCGGATTTGTAAATTCACTTAAAAAAGCGGGTGTTAACTGTGAATTAACCACCGTGGGCGACCGTTTTGTATATGAGCGTATGCAGCAAAAGGATTTTGACTTGGGCGGTGAGCAATCGGGGCATATAATACTCAAAAAATATGCCACAACGGGTGACGGACTCCTTACAGCTATTATGATTACCGAAGAATTATGCGATAAAAAAACAACACTTTCAAAGCTGGCCGAACCGGTGTTTTTATACCCACAATATACAAAAAACGTGCGGGTTAACAGCAAAGAAAAAGCAATACAAAGTAAAGCAGTACGGCAGGCAGTAAAAGCGGTTGAAGAAAAAATAGACGGAAAGGGTAGAGTGCTTTTGCGAAAAAGCGGCACCGAGCCGGTAGTGCGGGTAATGGTTGAGTGTGAAAGCGAAGTGCAGTGCGTGGAATTTGCTCAAAAGATAGCAGATGTTATAGTGGAAAGCAATTAAAAAAGGCCTCTGCATACAGCAGAGGTCTTTAATGTTATTTTTTTCTATTTTTAATAATTAAGATTACACCTAAAGCTAGCACGCCGAAACTGAGTGCGGAACAGATAATAATCATTACAATACCTGTTGGGGTGGTAAAAAACGAATCATCATCGTCTTGGGGCAACTCAACCGAGTTGTTTGAATTGGGTGTTTCATCTTTGGAAACTACCTCTTGGCTTGGTGTGTTTTCACTTGACGTGTTGCTATTGTTTTGATCGGGTTTATTTTCTTCGGGCTTATCGTTTTGCGGATAATTTTCAAGCTTTTCGGCCTCTTGTTGAGGCACCTTTTCACCTACAACGTTATTAATAGATGGCTTTTTGTTATTGGTGGATGAGCTGTTGCTGTCTTGTGATGGTGCGGTAGTTTCGGTTGTAGAACTGTTGGCTTCATTGCTTGTTGAATTGTCGGACGATATATCACTCGTGTTTTCTGAATCGGTCGAGTCACTTGAAGTGTCCGAGCTTGTAGTATCGTCGGGGGTTTCGTCACCGCCAATTTCTTCGTAGCTAAAAATGATTTTATCGGTAGTTGCGTCACAGTTTTTGCAGTGACGTGACATTTCGCCGTCGGTATCGGGTGTAGCGGCTTTGTCGACCGTCCATTCCGCTTCAAAATCGTGGGTTATCGGGATTGTGGCTTCTTCGCTATATTCGCAACGGACACAAGTGTGAGTTTTAAGTCCGGTTTCGTTGCAATTTGCACTCTTTATTATGTTCCAATCTCCGTATTGGTGGCCTGAATTTTCGCAAGTTTCAGCCACGGTTATACTTCCCAATCTTACGATAGGTTCTATACTTTTAAGGTTTGAATTCGAAAAACTTTTATATAGATTGTTGCCATATTTTTTACGATCTAAGTTTGCAATAGAAATGATGTGTTTTTGTGGAGTCGCATCGTTTTTTATTTTAAACTTGACCGAAAGCATAATGCCGTCGTTTGTTTTGTCTGATGATTCATCGTTTACAAAAATAACATGCCCTTTGTCGGGGTGATCTTTCAAGGTGTATTTCGACAGATACCCCTTTTGATATCCGGTATATTCTAAAGAATTGCTGTCATAGGTTATGCAAAAGGCCATCGCCATTATACCAGGATTGTTTGATATGCTTATATCGATTGTAACCTCTTCGCCGGGAAGTGCGGTTTTGTTTGATAATGTTATGATAGGCGCTGAGGTTGCGTTTGCGGCAAATACATTAAGTGTAATCAATGCCAAACACACGGTAATAATAACTGCATTTTTTATAAATTTCATTTTCGATCCTCACTATAACTTATTTTATTTTAATATACCATCACATAGCTTAAAAGTCAATTAAATGGGATCATAAGGGTAAAAATTACAAAAAAACGGTGCAAAAAGTTTGTTAAGTATGCCCATAACATTTAACGACAAAATATGATATAATTTATATCATAAGGGGTGAGTGACTTGTTTAAAATAGGCGATACAGTAGTTTATGGTGCACAGGGTATTTGCAAAATTGATTCTGTAGAAACAAAACTAATAGGAAGACAGAAACAGGATTATTACGTATTAAAACCAATTTTTAATCAAAACACATCTGTTTTTGTTCCCGTAGACAACGAGGCACTTACCGCAAAAATGCTTAGCGCTTTAACCAAGGCACAAATAAATGGCTTGGCTAAAAAGGTAACTGATATAGAAGTTATTAAAGCAAGCGATGAAAATCAAAAGCGAGAGCTTTATAAATCTATATTGTCTAGTGGTAATCGTGAACGGTTAGTATCTCTCATAAAAACAATTCGCTTCGAAAGAGATACTCGACGAGAGGCGGGCAAAAAGCTTAACATAAGTGATGAGCAAACGTTACGCAAGGCGGAGTCGCTTTTGTATAACGAAATAGCCTTTGTTTTTGGTGTAGAGCCTGATGAGGCTAAAAACATAATAAATATTTAAATTACTCGGTATTTTATGCAAAACTCAAGTATAAAATACCGATTTTTTCTTGACAAACTCAAAAAAAGGGAGTAAAATCTTTCATATACTTTAGAGAGGAGACAGAAATTATGCTTACAAGTCGTAATTATTACTTTTATTACTTTAATCAGGACTGTCTTACCTCTTTTAAGAAAGCAAATTAATTTGCAGCTTAATAGATAAAAAGACAGTCCGCAACCGTTTGTGCATAAAAATGCATTTTACTCGGTTGGCGGATTTTTTCACTTTTAATAGGAGATGAGCTTATGATAAACAAAAAAATGGTAGAGCTAGGTAATCAACCTTCGGTAATACGATCAATATTTGAGTATTCACTCAAACGCAAGGCAGAAATAGGCGCCGACAACGTGTATGATTTCAGCCTCGGTAATCCAAGCATACCGGCACCAAAAATGGTTGACGATACTATAAAAGAATTAGTCGAGTCGGGTGACAGCGTAGCCCTTCACGGTTATACCTCGGCTCAAGGTGCAATGCCTGTTCGCGAGCAGATAGCCGCAAACATAAAGTCAAGATTTGGTTTTGATGCAGAGGCTAAAAACATTTACATTACGTGCGGTGCTGCAGCTTCTCTTACATCAACGCTAAAGGCCGTTGTAAACGACGGTGACGAGGTAATTCTTTTGGCTCCGTTTTTCCCTGAGTACAATGTTTTTTGTGCCAACGCAGGCGCCAAAACCGTAACCGTACTTGGCACGGGAGATAATTTTTCACTCGACTTTGATGCTTTGGACAAAGCCATAAACAAAAACACAGCGGCAATTATTGTGAATTCTCCAAATAATCCAACGGGTGCAATAATTCCCGAAAGCGATATTATAAAGCTTGCTTCTTTGCTTAACAAGAAAAGTCAAGAGCTTGGCAGAGCAATTTATATTATCGCCGACGAGCCTTACCGCGAGCTTACTTACGGTGATGATGTGCCGTATATTCCAAGCTTTTATAACAATACGGTGGTTTGCTATTCTTACAGTAAATCATTGTCACTTCCAGGTGAGCGAATAGGTTATGTGTTTGTGTCACCAAACTGTGATGATGCCGACGATTTATTTGCGGCAGTTTGCGGTGCTGCTCGCAGTATGGGTTACGTTTGTGCGCCAAGCCTTATGCAGCGCGTAATTGCTAAATGCGACGGAATGACTGCTGATGTTTCACTTTATAATAAAAATCGCGAGTTGCTTTACAATTCACTTACAGAAATCGGCTACGAGGCTGTAAAACCGCAGGGCGCATTTTACCTGTTTATGAAAGCACTCGAGGATGACGCAAATGCCTTTTGTGAAAAGGCTAAAAAGCACGAGCTTTTGCTTGTTCCGGCTGATAGCTTCGGTGCAAAGGGCTATGTTAGAATTTCATACTGTGTAGCCTATGACACAATTAAAAATTCAATTCCCGCTTTCAAAGCATTATATGATGAATATAAAGGATAATTTTTATGACAGAACTTGAAAAGGCAAGACAAACCATAAATGATGTTGACAAACAAATGGCAGAGCTGTTTGAGCAAAGAATGGATGCTGCCCGTATTGTTGCCGAATACAAAAAAGAAAACGGACTTAAAATAGATGATTTTGCACGCGAAGAACAAATCATTGCAAAAAACACGTCACTTATAAAAGACGAGGATTATAAGTCTTATTACGTTAATTTTCTTAAAGAAACAATAACCCTTTCAAAACTGTTGCAGCACCGCTTACTCGAGGGTATGCGTGTTGCGTACAGCGGTGTAGAGGGTGCGTTTGCCAATATTGTAGCCGAGCGCATTTTCCCCGATGCAAATTGTGTGGGTTATGCCGATTTTACTGCGGCTTACAATGCGGTGGTAAACGGAGAATGTGACTGTGCCGTATTGCCGATTGAAAACAGCTTTAACGGTGATGTTGGCAAGGTAATGGATTTAAGTTTTTTTGGTTCGCTTTTTGTAAACGGATTATACGAAGCCGAGATTGTTCAAAATTTGCTTGGTGTAAGGGGCGCTAAAAAAGAGGATATAAAAACAGTTATTAGTCACTCGCAAGCGCTTGGTCAAAGTGCTGCTTATATCGAGAAAAATGGTTTTGAAACTCAAGAGGCGGTAAATACTGCCGTTGCCGCAAAGCAGGTTGCCGAAAACGGCGATAAAACCGTTGCGGCCATTGGTAGTGCAGAGGCGGCTCAAAAATTTGGTCTTCAAATAATAGAGTCACACATAAACGAAAGCAATCAAAATTCAACCCGTTTTGCTGTTTTTTCTCGCAGTGAAAAGGCGCATCTTGCTACCGATAATCACTTTATTATGCTTTTTACCGTAAACAATGCGGCGGGCTCGCTTGGTAAAGCAATATCGGTAATAGGTGAATATGGCTTTAACCTTAAGGCGCTTAAAAGCAGACCAACTAAAGAGCTTGTTTGGGACTATTATTTCTACGCCGAGGGTGAGGGAAATATTGGCGGCGAGCAGGGTAAAAAGATGCTTGCCGAACTGTCTAAATGCTGTTCTAACTTAAAAATTCTTGGAAGTTTTGAAAAAGAAGTAAAGGTGTAAATTTATGATAATACCTGTAAAGTGCGAAAGTGGCGGTTATAATATTTATCTTGAGCGTGGTGCATTATCACGCGCAAAGGAATATTTTGATCTTGACCGCAATGTGCTTATTGTTACCGATAGCGGTGTGCCGCGCGAGTATGCAGAAACGGTAGCCTTGCAGTGCCGTGAATCGATGACTGTGGTGTTTCCCGAGGGTGAAGCATCAAAAAATTTTGATACCTATAAAAGCATACTTGAAGCGCTGGTAAAGGGCGATTTTACACGTACCGACTGTGTTGTAGCGGTAGGCGGCGGTGTAACGGGCGATATGGCGGGCTTTGCTGCGGCGACCTTTATGCACGGAATAGATTTTTACAACATTCCTACTACCGTATTGTCGCAGGTTGATTCGTCGGTTGGCGGTAAAACGGCCATTGATTTTGGTGGATTTAAAAATATTGTTGGCGCATTTCATCAGCCAAAGGGTGTAATAATTGACCCCGACACGTTAAAAACCTTGCCCGACAGACAAATTTCTAACGGTCTTGCCGAAGCGGTTAAAATGGCGCTTACTCACGATAAAGAGTTGTTTTCTATGTTTGAGGCTGACAGCTTTGATATTGACATGGTGATTGAGCGTTCTATAAAGATAAAACAATCGGTTGTAGAAGCCGACGAAAAGGAATCAGGACTGCGCCGCGTGCTTAATTTTGGCCATACGGTAGGTCACGCTATCGAGAGCAATACGCCCACTCTTTATCACGGAGAATGTGTAGCGCTTGGTATGCTTCCTATGTGTAGCGAAAAGGTACGGGCAAGACTTATTCCTGTGCTAAACAAATTAAATTTACCAACATCTGTTGATTGTGACGCTGAAAAGATTATTGAAACTATGAGTCACGATAAAAAAATGGCAGGCGATACAATTTCGGTAATTCGTGTGGAAAATGTTGGTGAATTCAATATAGCAAAAGTAAAATTCACAGATTTCTCTAATGAGATAAAGGCGGTGTATAAAAAATGAAAAACACCATAGGAAACAGTCTTACGGTAACCCTTTTTGGCGAGAGTCACGGCAAGGCGATAGGTGCGGTGCTTGACGGAATGCCAAGCGGTATTAAGGTGGACGAAGAATACATTGCTTCACAGCTTACCCGCCGCAGACCAAAGGACGCGCTATCTACACCGCGTCAGGAAAAGGATGAGTTCAGCATTTTAAGCGGTGTTTTTGAAGGCCGTACAACAGGCACACCAATTTGTATTACAATTCCAAACGCCGATACTCATTCATCAGATTATGGTGAAATGCAGTATAAAATGCGCCCCTCGCACGCTGATTATACCGCTAACTGCCGTTATAACGGTTTTCAGGACTATCGCGGTGGCGGACACTTTAGCGGCAGAATAACTGCGGCACTTGTAGCGGCAGGTGCGCTTATAATACCTGCGCTTAATAAAAAAGGTATTTATGTAAGCACTAACATTTTAAGTGTTGCAGGTGAAACAGCAGAAGAAAAAAGAAACGAGAAAATTCTTGCGGCAAAATCAGAGGGCGACAGTGTAGGCGGTGTGCTTGAAACCTCAATTACAGGCGTTCCTGCCGGTGTGGGTGAGCCTTGGTTTGATACTGTTGAGGGTATGCTTTCGCACGCAATATTCTCTATTCCCGCAGTAAAGGGAATAGAATTTGGTTTAGGCTTTAACTTTGCCGATAAAAAGGGAAGTGAAGCAAATGATCAAATGTATGTAGACGGTGACAGTGTAAAATGTTACACCAACAATAATGGCGGTGTAATAGGTGGCATAACAAACGGTATGCCTATAGTCTTTCGCACTGTTATAAAGCCAACACCAACAATTTCTAAAGAGCAAAAAACCGTTGATATAAGCACAATGCAAAACACAACAATAGCAGCTCGCGGCAGGCACGACCCGTGTATTGTGCACCGTGCGTCAGTTGTGGTTGAAAGCGTTGCGGCACTTGTAATTGCTGATATGTTAAGTGCAAAATACGGAACGGACTGGTTGGCAAAGTTTGAGTAAAATTGCCCACAGCGCCGCTTTTGTGAGGGGCGGTATAAAATATACAGCACCACTCACTGCAAGACGACACTGTGAACAATTTTCTTTCAAACTACATTTATACTTTAAATCTATGGAAGGTTTGTATAATGGAATACGGATGTATTGGCGAAAAACTGACACACAGCTTTTCTAAAGAAATTCACGCCCAGCTTTTTGATTACGATTATGAAATTAGGGAAATTCCAAAGGGCGAGCTTAAAGCCTTTATGACCGAAAGGAATTTTAAGGCAATAAACGTAACCATACCCTACAAGCAGGACGTAATACCGTATTTAGACTGGCTCAGCGATACTGCAAAGCAAATCGGCGCTGTAAATACAATAGTAAATCGCGATGGTAAGCTTTACGGTTATAATACTGATTTTGCGGGTATGACTGCTTTAATAAAGCTAAACGGTATAGAAATTAGCGGCAAGCTCGTATTGGTTTTGGGGAGCGGCGGCACCTCTAAAACTGCGGTAGCTGTCGCAAAAAGTCTTGGTGCACGTCAGGTTATTAGGGTATCACGCACCGCAAAAGAAGATTGTATTACATACAAAGAAGCATATAAAAATTTTGCTGATACCGAGGTTATAATTAACACTACCCCCTGCGGTATGTATCCCAATATTATAGGCGAGCCTGTTGATATTGATGTGTTTAAAAACTGCGAGGCAGTAGTTGATGCTATTTATAATCCGCTTTGTTCAAACCTTGTAATAAGGGCAAAAGACAAAGGTATAAATGCTACGGGCGGTCTTTATATGCTTGTAGCTCAAGCGGCTGTGGCGGCAGAGCTGTTTATAGACACTACTGTTAGTGAAGCAAAAATTTATGATGTATATAAAAAAATAGTTGCCACCAAGCGTAATATTGTGCTTACGGGTATGCCGTCGTGTGGAAAAAGCACTATTGGCAAACGCTTGGCGGATGAACTTGGAATGCAATTTGTTGATACCGATGATGAGATTGTAAAAATGGCAGGCAAGCCGATTTCTCAAATTTTTGCGGATTTGGGTGAAAGCGGTTTTCGTGATATAGAATCACATGCTGTTGCTACGGTTTCGGCAAAACAAAACTGCATTATTGCAACGGGTGGCGGTGCCGTTTTACGCGAGCAAAATGTTACCTTGCTTAAAGGCAACGGTACGATATATTTTATCGACCGACCACTTGAAAAACTCGTAAGTACTGATGACCGACCGCTTTCGAGTAACCGAGATGATCTTATAAAACGTTACAACGAGCGGTACGATATATACTGCAATACAGCAGATAAAAGAATAGTGAATGATGGTGAGATTGAAACTCTCATAAATGCAATAAAGGAAGATTTTTTAAAATGAAAATACTTGTAATTAATGGTCCAAACCTTAATATGCTTGGTATTCGCGAGCCCGACACTTACGGCAAAAACACCTATGCTGATTTGTGTGAGCTTATTACCGATTATGCCGCTAAAAAGGGCGTTGAGGTAAAGCTTTTTCAATCAAATCATGAGGGTGCTTTAGTTGATGAAATTCAGGCGGCTTACGGCAATTTTGACGGCATTGTTATAAACCCCGCAGCATATACACACACAAGCGTAGCAATTTTAGATGCCGTAAAATCGGTGGGAATTCCTACCGTTGAAGTGCATATTTCGGCGGTAGAAACACGCGAGGATTTCCGTCAGGTTAGTTTTGTTCGCAAGGCTTGTATCAAGACTATTACGGGTCTTGGCTTTGACGGGTATTTAAGGGCTATTGACACCCTTACCCAAAACGGTAATTAATTATGACAGTAACCATAAAAAAATCAAAGGCAAAAGGCATTATTGCCGCACCGCCGTCAAAATCTATGGCGCACAGAGCGCTTATTTGCGGTGCGTTATCGGGTGGTAGCGACGTTCACAATATAGAATATTCAAACGATATTTTGGCGACGCTTGACTGCCTTACCGCCTTGGGCGCAAAAATAGAAATTCAAGATAGCAAAATAAAATGCGGCGGACTAAATCCTTTTAACGCAAAAGAAACAACGCTTGACTGTCGTGAAAGTGGCAGCACGCTACGTTTTATGATACCGCTTGCGTTTTTGTCGGGCGCAAAAATCACTCTTACCGGCAGCGAAAGGCTTTTTGCTCGCAATCTTACAATTTATGAAGAAATCGCAAAGCAAAATAGCATTTTCTTTGAAAAGGGGAAAAACAGTCTTACCGTTTGTGGCAAGCTTAAAAGCGGCAATTATAAAATAGCAGGTAATATATCAAGTCAGTTTATATCGGGGTTACTTTTTGCATTACCGCTTTTAGATGGCGACAGCACACTCGAAATCACAGGTGAATATGAAAGCGAGCCTTATGTAGACTTGACAATAAAATCTTTAGGTGATTTTGGTGTAGCAATAGAAAAATGTGGTCGCATATATAAGATTAAGGGCAACCAAAAGTACGAAACTAAAAACATAACAGTCGAGGGCGATTATTCTAACGCGGCATTTTTAGATGGCTTTAATCTTTTGGGCGGTGATGTTTTGGTTACCGGTCTTGATGAAAGCTCATTGCAGGGCGACAAGATATACAAGAAAATGTATGAAGGGCTTAAAAACGGCGAAAAGCAGTTTGATTTATCAAATTGCCCTGACCTTGCTCCTGTTATGTTTGCACTATCGGCGGTCTTTGGCGGCGCACACTTTACGGGTACAAAGCGCCTTAAAATAAAAGAGAGTGATCGCGCGGCTGCTATGCAAACCGAACTTAAAAAGTTTGGTATAAAGGTAGACGTTAATGATAATGACGTTACAGTACACGGCGGTGAATTAAAAGCACCGAGTGAAACACTTTGCGGGCATAATGACCACCGCATAGTAATGGCACTTTCACTGCTTTGCACGCTTACTGGCGGTAGTATAGGTGATGCGCAGTCGGTAGCCAAAAGTTATCCTGATTATTTTGAAAAAATTAAATCTCTTGGAATAGTGATAGGCAGGCGATAGTCGAACGCGTCACGCCTGACAAATAATAATTTTTAATTTTTGCTTGTCTCATCACTTGTAATACAAAAGTATTACTTCGTTCTTCGACTTCGCCTCTCTTTGAAATTATTTATTTGGCAGGTCAAAGAGTTTCTCCGCCGCCTTTTTGTGAAAAGGCGAAGCGTGAGATTTGCAGCAAGGTGTTACCTTGCAAAAATAAACGCGAGAAAGGTGCGAAAAGACGGCGAGCGAAACCGTAACGGGATCGACTCTCGTCTGCCTCAAATGAATCTTAATGAAATAAAAAATGTTTTAATTGTAGGCTTGGGCCTTTTGGGTGGTAGCTACGCAAAGGCACTTACAAGAAACGGCTTTGATGTAAAGGTAATAACCTTAAATCAAGACGATATTGATTATGCAATGGGCGAAGGCTTTATATCGGGTGGCACAACCGAGGTTGACCCCGAGCTTATTGCCAATTCACAGCTTATAATCTTTGCACTTTATCCCCATACGTTTATAGAGTGGATTGAGCAATACGGCAATCTAATAAAACCCGGTACCGTTATAACCGATGTTACGGGTGTTAAAGGCTGTATTGTCGAAAAGGTGCAAAATATGTTGCCTGGCGGTGTCGAATTTATTTCGGCTCACCCAATGGCAGGTAAAGAAACCTGCGGTGTGCGCAGTGCCGACGACAGTATATTTAAAAAGGCTAACTATATTGTGGTGCCCACTAACCGCAACACACCCGACGGTATCAGACTTTGCTGTGATTTAGGGCGAGTACTCGGATTTAACGATATTTCAAGTCTTACTGTTCGTCAGCACGACGAAATGATAGCCTTTTTGTCACAGCTTACCCACGGTATTGCAATATCGCTTATGTGTGCAAACGGTGACCCAAACCTAGTGCGATATACGGGCGACTCGTTCCGCGACCTTACCAGAATTGCTAACATAAATGACGAAATGTGGAGTGAGCTGTTTCTTGCTAATCGCGAGGCACTACTACTTGAAATGGACGGCTACCGTGAGGCTTTTGACAGGCTTTACGATACAATAAAAAATAACGACCGAGACGCAATGCGAGAC
>JAFXGM010000011.1 GCA_017513195.1 Clostridia bacterium
GGTGGCAGTGGCGGCAATGTAGGTTATAAAACAACCGAAGTTGAAGTCACAAGCAATGTTACAAATTCTCTAGATTTATTTAACATTGTTTTTAAGGATATGAACCTTACTCGTAGTTTAATTGCATTTTTAACATATCCCCAAGAAACTGATTATATTTATAACCAAATCACATATTTTTTTAATTGGGATGGTTTGAGATACTGTATTCGCTATCGTGATGGTGTATATGCAATTGCGAATGTAGCCGCAAACTTTGATGTCGCAGGAACAATAGGCAGTGTTTATACTATTGTTGATTTAGACGAATATGTTGAAGACAAGGACTACGACCAAGGCTACGAGGACGGCAAAAACTCGCTTATACCGTTTGAACAATATGCAGTCAATATAAGATTTGAAAACCTTAATCTATTTGGCGAGGAAGAAATTGTTTTAAATTTAGACAACGGCACAAGTTTGGAAAGTTTATACAGTCCAACATTAAATAATGTGAACAAAACAGTTAAGCACATAACGGTTAATTGTCCTAACAAAATATCAAGTTTAAGACAAAGTTTTTGCGGTAGTGCTGTATATGACCGGACATTAGAGCATATCACACTTAATGTTGATACTTCTTTATGCCAATGGTGGTGGCAAACATTTTTAAGAATGAATGTATTAAAGATAATAGACGGAACGCCGCTTAATCTTATTAGTGTAAACAACAATGGCTATGTTCAAGTTTTTCAAGGCTGTAACGAATTACAAGAGGTACGATTTGTTGCAAATAGTATTAAATTGAGTATATCGTTTGCAAATTGCAGTAATTTAAGCACCGAAACAATACAAAGCATTATAGACGGACTTGCTGACTTAACCGGCGGTACGGCTCAAACACTCACACTACACGCAACAGTAGGCAGCAAACTTACTGATGAACAAAAGGCAACTATAACCGCAAAAAATTGGGAATTGGTTTATTAAGGGGGAATTGAAATGAAAAAAGAAACAATTAAGCAAATTATACTTACAGCCGATGAGGGTATGTATCTTACAAACGGCGAAACCTATGGCAAAACGGTGGTATTACCCGAAAGAGCAGACCAAAGTGTGTGGTACGAAATAACCGAGCAAGAGTACGACAAACTACAAGAGGCGGTGAATGAAAAGTGAGTGGTTTGGCTGAACATATAGTAGCAGTAGCGGCAGTAATATCTGCTGCTACTGTTATTTTAACTGCCATTATTACCGCATATCGTTTTATTCGTAAGTGGGATAAATGGCGAGAAGATAAAGACAAACACGATATAGAAAATTACAAGGCGATTTTACGTCTTGTAATTATGACACCGGAAATGCCGCTGTCTGAACGCATAGAGGCCGGTGACGTTTACGTTAATAAGTTAAGTGGCAACGGCGGTGTAAAGCAAAAATATAAAGAGCTTTTGCAAAGATTTGCAGAAGAACACAAGGAGTAAAGGAGAAAAAATTATGACAAATAAATTATTTGTAATACCGGGTCATGGCGCAGGTGATAGCGGCGCCGTTGGCAATGGTTATAAGGAAGCCGAGCGTGTTCGTGCACTTGCTACAAAGGTTAAAGAATACGGTGGCGACTATGTAATACTAAGCGATTTTAATCTTAACTCATATCGCAGTAATATTATTGGTAAATGTCAGGTACCAAATGATTGTTTGATACTGGAATTGCATATAGATAGTAGCAAAAACA
>JAFXGM010000012.1 GCA_017513195.1 Clostridia bacterium
ACAAAATAAGCAAACAAATTGGTATGCTTATGGCACAGGGCAAACGTGACGAGGCAGAAGAAACAAAAAAACTTGTAACACAGCAAGCAGAAGAACTTAAAGCGCTTGAAGAAAAAGAGGCTGAGCTTGAAGTTAAGGTTCGCGAAATCGTTATGAAAATCCCTAACATAGTGGACGATAGCGTTCCCGTAGGTAAGGATGACAGCGAAAACGTTGAGGTTAAGCAGTACGGTGAGAAAACCCAAGTTGATTTTGAAATACCATACCACACCGACATTATGGCACTTTTTGACGGTATAGACAAAGATGCCGCAGGTCGCGTTGCTGGCGAAGGTTTCTACTATCTTATGGGTGATATTGCCCGTCTTCATTCGGCAGTTACAGCTTATGCGCGTGACTTTATGATAGATAAGGGCTTTACCTATTGCATACCACCATTTATGATTCGCAGCCATGTGGTATCGGGCGTTATGAGCTTTGAAGAAATGGACGCTATGATGTACAAGATTGAGGGTGAAGACCTTTATCTTATCGGCACGTCAGAGCACTCTATGATAGGCAAATTTATTGACACAATCACTCCGGAGGAAAAACTTCCACTTACACTTACCAGCTATTCACCCTGCTTCCGCAAAGAAAAGGGAGCTCACGGTATTGAGGAACGCGGTATCTACCGTATACACCAGTTTGAAAAGCAGGAAATGATTGTTGTTTGTAAGCCGGAGGAGAGCATGGAATGGTTTAACAAAATGTGGAGCTATTCTGTCGAGCTTTTCCGTAGTATGGATATTCCGGTTCGTACCCTCGAATGTTGCACAGGCGACCTTGCCGACCTAAAGGTTAAATCTTACGACGTAGAGGCTTGGAGCCCCAAGCAACAAAAATATTTCGAGGTTTGCTCTTGCTCTAACCTTGGTGATGCACAGGCACGCAGACTTGGTATTCCTGTTAAGGGTGAGGACGGCAAAAAGTATCTTGCACATACACTTAACAACACGGTTGTAGCCCCACCACGTATGCTTATTGCATTCCTTGAAAACAACCTCACCTTTGACGGTGAATATTATACCGTTAAAATTCCTGAAGCATTAAGACCTTATATGGGTGGCAAAACCGAAATCAAAGCAATAAACAAATATAACGGATAATTTTACGAGGTGACATTATGGAAGAATATACCCCAAAGCATTCTGAAAGCACAGAAAAAAGGAATAATAAACTGGTCTATTATATCATTATGGCGGTTTGCTTGCTTGTTATGGTGGGCGCGCTTGTATACCTTATATTCCCCGGCATTTTTGAAAGCGGAAACAAGCCTACTGACGAGTTTAAAAATTCCTCAATAAGCGTTACAGATGACGAAACCGAGCTCCCGGCAAACCCAATCGATTTTAAAACGCTTCAATCAAAATACCCCGATGCTTGTGCATGGATTCAAGTTGAGGGAATTGAACAGATTGACTACCCCATTTTTATGAGCCAACCAGAGGCCGATGATAATCTATATCTCGACCACAATCGTGACGGCGAGGAAGACCGCTATGGTGAGATATATATTCAAAAGCTCAACTACAAGGATTTTAGCGACCCAAACACCTTGATATACGGTCACAATATGGGCAACGGTGATATGTTTGGTAAGCTGTATGACGGCAACGGAAAGCAATTTGATAACAAAGAATTCTTTGACCAGCACCGTAAATTTTATATTTACACACCAGGTCATATTTTAGAATACGAAATCATTTCCGCATTTGTTTACGATAACAGACACATCTTAAACTCTTTCAACTTTGAAATCGAACAAGAGCGCGAAGAATTCTTTAACCAATGCATCGACCCAACCTCTATGACAAAACAGGTTCTTGAAGGTGCAACACTTGATACTGATGATAAAATCGTTACTCTTAGTACATGCACCGGTGATGATGCAACAAGATACCTTGTTGTTGGCAAACTTGTAAAAGATACCGAAACTGCAAAATAAATTAGAAAAATAAACCAACCCGAAGAAGAGCAAATTAGAACTCTTTTTCGGGTTGTTATTATTTTGGTGATATATTCTACGAAACATACACTACAATAATTAAATTTTTGAATTGCGTTACATAACATAGTTGCAATGCAAAACTTGCGTGCTTGTATATAATAAAACGCCTGCTATTAAATAGCAGGCGTTCTTTTTATTTATTAGAAATTATCTTTTAACCTTACGAGCCATTACAAATGCTGCGCCTGCAAATGCTGCTACAGCAAGAACAGATACTACACTGTCACCGGTAGATGGGCTCTTATCGCTTGTGTCAATATTACCCTGAATCTGATTCTGATATTCCTTTGGTAATACCTTAGGAATTACAAGAGATGCAGCTGTTGCCTTGGTCTTGCCCTCGTCATCAAGGTAAATTTCTTTACACTGGGTGCATGCATAGTGTGCTTTTGTACCCTCAAGTTTGTCATTTGCAGGAACCTCGTCGTATTTAACGATTTTGTGACCTGCAGGTGTAACCTGTGTCTTCTTATGGCCACAGTTTGTGCATTTCAACTCTTCCTCACGGTCGATTTCGCAAGTGCCGGGAACTGTTACAACACCGGTTGGCTGATAGTCATGCTCTGGGCATTCCCAAAGACAGTCAACGCAAACGCCATCTTCGTATTTGTGCTTCTTGATTTGGCCTTCTTCAGCATACTTATCTTTTTCAACTGCAAGAAGTTTACCATCACAAGTGTAGCAAATCCAATAGTGACCATTGTTGCCGTCCTGTACTACAAGGATTTCGCCGGTTTCGCGATCGAGTGCGTTATGTGGAGCAATAGGAGTTACAAGTGTTGTATCAGGATCTAAAATGCTTGTATCCATAGCAGCCATTTTTGCTGCTTCTTCTGAATCTGCTTGGAAGTTACCATTACATACTGTACAGTGGTAATAACCCTCACGACCTGTATTTTCACAGTCAGCAAGAATTTCATCTACCCATTCAAGCTTATGTCCCGGAGCAACACCAGGATTTAAGATTGTTGAAGCAAGACAGTCATCACACTTAACAAAATATCCTGGAGGTGTAACGCAGTCGCCCTGATAGTCAGGTATAATTGTTTGATTTGTATGCACATGAACATATTCACATACTAAACATTTATGTTCATCGTCATAGTTTTTAGCGCTGTATGTGTGAGTAATCTCGCCGCCATATGACTTGTAACCACAATCTTCACAAGCGGTGTAGTGAGTAGTGTTGGTCTTAACAAGGCTAAACTTGCCGTGGAACGAACGGAATATAGGACCATATTGACCCATAAACCAATCAGTGTCCCAATCAAGTTCTGTCATTGCAGCCTGGCCTTCATCGCCAAAGCCGTTTTCAACAACGGTAACACCCTTTAGTGTGGTCTTAACGTCGGTATATACGTTTGATACGTATGTAACATCTGCGTTATTTGTATTCAAGCCAGAAACTGTTGTACCAAGTACAATTGAGTTGTGTAACTCACCATAATTGGCATTGGTATTGCCCTGTTTGTTGTCAGAGGCAAAACGGTCGAAGCCCATAGTCGCATCAACTGCGTAGGTTGTAGCATTTGCAGCACCGTACATACGGTACTCGGTATCGTTACCATAAATTGAAAAATGGTCTGCCTTAACAGCATCGTTACCCATTGAGCCGAACGCAACACCCATTTCAGCGTTACGATTAGTACTGTTCCATGTGTGGATGCTACCGTCTTTTGTAAGAAGGTCTTGACCTACAAGGAAGCAGTTTGCTACTTCAATATATTCAGCCTCAACAAAACCGTTGATTTTAGTACCGCCTGCAGCATACCAAGCAGTGGATGCAATAGCACCTAGACGGCGAGTGCCCTTGAAATAAGAGTTTCTAAGAGCAAAATTCTTGATAACGGTTGGTGTTTCGGTAGCGCCACCATCTTGCAAGCCTACGCCATTACCGTCAAGAATTGGGAAAAGAGCGCATTGCTGTGTGCCACGAAGTGCGTCGTCTGCGTAAAGGCCGTAGATAGCAACACCGTTACCGTCAAAATTGCCGGCAAAAACCTTGTTGCTACCATTTGCAAGCCAGTTCTTTAACTGCTGACCGGCAGCCTTAACCTCGAACAATTCTTTGGTTTCTGCTGCAGATGCAATGTTAATGAAAGCGTCATCACCGCCAAGAGCTGTAACTACAGACTGTGGCTGAAGAATAAACGCCTTTATTGCAGGGTCAACCTTATAATACTTGCCTTCTGAAGCAACGTCTGATGCAGTACAAACCCAGTTGAGCTGTTTTGCATTTTCAATAATGTATGGATTATCTACTGTACCAGCACCCTTAGTAAAGCTGTTACTTGCAGTACCATCCCAATACTCTATTCTTGTGCCAACGCAAAGACTTTCTGTGCTTTCAGCGCTAGCAACAATGCTGCCTGCAAATAATGATACCGCAAGAATAGCAAACGCCATTACAACTGCCATTATTTGCTTGCTGTTTTTAAACAATTTTGACATTTAAAAACCAATCCTTTCCATAAGGGTTGCCCCCGTTTTTTAAAGATGCTGCGAGTCAAAACCTTAAAATAAAGATAGCAACCCACATTTACATTATGTACACATACATTGTAATATAAAATACACAAAATTTCAATAGTTTTTTATAAATTTTTATAATTTTTTGATATAAAATTTTTATTTTTTGTAAAAAACACTATATAATGTGTTAGCTCGCTTAAAGAACACAAAAAGAATAAAATAAAAGCACCTTTTTTCAAAGGTGCTTTTGTCTTTTTTGCTTTAATAGACACATTATCCCGAAATCACGAGCGCAGAATGCGACAGGATTTTCGGCAGGATTGATAGTTAAGAACATTGCTATCGTTTTGCGAAAATGTGACTACTAAAATTTTATTGAGAAATTAGATTAACTCGATAATTGCCATTTCAGCAGCGTCGCCACGACGTGGACCTGTTTTTGTAATACGGCAGTAACCGCCGTTTACGTCTGCATACTTAGGAGCGATTTCATTGTAAAGCTTTGCAACTACGTCTTCCTTAGTAATGAATGCCATTGCCTGACGTTTGCTGTGTAATGTATTTGTCTTAGCGAGTGTAATATACTTCTCTGCCATTGAACGAACTTCTTTAGCACGTGTAACGGTTGTTTCGATCTTTCCGTTTTCGAGAAGGAAAGTAACCATTGCGCGAAGCATAGCAGTTCTATGATCACTGGTTCTTCCAAGTTTACGAGTACCCGGCATTGATATTCACTCCTTTATTCGTCGTCTTTCTTGAGTGCAAAGCCAAATGAAGCCAATTTTGCAATTACTTCTTCGAGTGACTTGCGTCCCAAGTTTCTAACCTTCATCATATCCATTTCAGACTTGTTGATAAGGTCTTCAACAGTATTAATACCTGCACGCTTAAGGCAGTTAAAGCTACGTACTGAAAGATCAAGCTCGTCGATGGTAAGGTCGAGAACCTTTTCTTTAGCGTTGTCTTTTGTTTCTGCCATAATGCTCTGGGTTTCGCTGATACCCTCTGCAAGATTGAGGAACAATTCAAAGTGCTCAATAAGGATTTTAGCAGACATAGATACTGCTTCATCAGCCTTAATAGAACCATCGGTCCAAACCTCGAGAGTAAGCTTGTTTTTGTCAACAACGTTACCAACGCGGGTGTTGTCAACATTAAAGTTTGCTTTCAAAACCGGAGTGTAGATAGAATCAATCGGAATAACACCGATTATATTCTGTGCCGGCTTATTCTGCTCTGCAGATACGTAACCTCTGCCCTTGTCGATGGTCATCTCAATATTGAGCTTTGCACCCTCGTCAAGTGTTGCGATATACATATCAGGATTAAGAATTTCTACCTCAAAATCAGCCTTGATATCTGCTGCAGTAAGAGTGCAAGGACCTTCTGCTTCGATATAAATCTTTTTAGCAGCGTCAGAATGAAGCTTTGCGATAAGTCCCTTTAAGTTAAGAACTATTTCGGTAACATCTTCTTTAACGCCCGGAATAGTAGAGAATTCGTGAACTACACCGTCAATCTTAACGTTGGTGATTGCAGCACCCGGCAATGTAGAGAGAAGAACTCGTCTCAAGCTGTTGCCAAGTGTGATTGCATAACCGCGCTCGAGCGGTTCCATCACAAATTTACCGTACTTTCCATCTGCTGAAAGTTCAAGAGTTTCAATTCTGGGCTTTTCAATCTCTATCATTTAAAAGCTCCGTTTCTCCGCACCGCAAAATTTTTGAAATGTTGTGTCCCGATGCGGTGGACAATAAACAAGATAAATATATAATTATCTCTATTATCTTGAATAGAATTCAACGATAAGCTGCTCTTCAACAGGAGCTTCAATCTGCTCGCGGTTTGGAAGGGCAATAACCTTAGCTGAAAGCTTTTCGCGGTCAACACTGATCCATTCCGGAACAGGACGAGCACCGTTAGCCTCTACAACAGCCTTGATCTTGTCGCTTGATTTAGCCTTTTCGCAGATAGCGATTTCATCGCCTGCTTTGAGAAGGTATGAAGCGATATCAACGCGCTTACCATTAACTTCAAAATGACCGTGGCCTACAAGCTGGCGAGCTTCTGCTCTTGAAGAAGCAAAGCCTACTCTGTAAACTACGTTGTCAAGACGGCTTTCAAGAATTTTTAAAAGGTTGTCACCAGTAACGCCTGGTTTTCTTTCAGCAACCTCGAAATAGTGGCGGAATTGGCCTTCTTGAACGCCATAGAAACGTCTTGCGGTCTGCTTAGCACGAAGCTGCAAACCATATTCGGATGACTTCTTTCTACCTTGTCCATGCTGACCAGGTGCGTAACCACGGTTAGCGATAGAACATTTTTCAGAATAGCAACGTTCGCCCTTGAGGAACAATTTTTGTCCTTCACGACGGCAAAGTCTGCAAACTGCACCGGTATATCTTGCCATCTGTTACACCTCCAAATTATTTCGCAACATAAGTTGCACTAGGTTGTTTAAATTTGTAATTATACGCGTCTTCTCTTGGGAGGACGGCAGCCGTTGTGTGGAATTGGGGTTACGTCTTTAATCATAGAAACCTCAAGACCTACTGACTGCAATGCGCGGATAGCAGCTTCACGACCTGCACCCGGTCCTTTAACATAAACTTCAACAGTCTTAAGACCGTGCTCCATAGCAGCCTTAGCAGCCATTTCAGCAGCGCTTTGTGCTGCGAAAGGAGTTGACTTTTTAGAGCCACGGAAACCAAGCTCACCGGCAGATGCCCATGAAAGAGCATTACCCTGAGTATCGGTAATTGTAACTATTGTGTTGTTGAAGGTTGACTGGATATGGGCTGCACCACGTTCAATGTTTTTCTTTTCGCGACGACGACGTGTTGTCGCTTTCTTAGCAGTAGCCATTAAAGTTTACCTCCTACTTATTTCTTCTTGTTTGCTACGGTTCTCTTCGGACCCTTACGTGTACGAGCGTTAGTTTTTGAACGCTGACCTCTTACAGGTAAGTTTTTGCGGTGACGAAGACCACGATAGCTTCCAATTTCAATAAGTCTCTTAATATCCAATGCAACGGTACGACGACGGTCACCTTCTACCTGAAGGTTGTGGTCGATATACTCACGAAGCTTGGAAATATCTTCTTCTGTAAGATCCTTAACGCGTACATCAGGATCGATGCCTGTGTCTTCAAGAATCTTTTTAGATGTTGTAAGACCAATACCGTAAATATAAGTAAGTCCTATTTCAACTCGCTTATTATTAGGAAGGTCAACACCAGCAATACGTGCCATTTATCAAAGCACCTCCATATTTGTTGTTGCGACAGTCGGGGTTAATTAACCCTGACGCTGCTTGTGCTTGGGATTCTCACAGATAACCATGATTCTACCCTTGCGCTTAATGATTTTGCATTTTTCGCAAATCTTTTTTACAGAAGGTCTGACTTTCATTTGGATTTTACCTCCTTAAAATTTAGGAGTATGATTTTAAATCATACTATTTTCTGTCTTATTTTGAACGCCAAGTAATGCGTCCTTTTGACAGGTCGTACGGTGACATCTCTACCGTTACCTTATCACCGGGAAGTATGCGTATGAAGTTCATACGAAGCTTACCTGAGATGTGAGCAAGTATTTGATGTCCACCTTGAATTTCTACCTTGAACATTGCGTTAGGCATTGCTTCAACAACGGTGCCTTCAAGTTCAATCATATCTGATTTTGACATTACATTTCCTCCTCATAAGTGCTGCAAAACTCTTTTAAAGCGTTGCGAATCGCACGATTGGTTTCAAGCTGTTGTGCTTTAAGATAAGCGTTGGTGAGTTTTAGATGCTTCGGGTTCTTGCGCTTTGGGCGCGTGAGCCGCCGCTCTTTTCCATCACACACTAACAGATAGTTTTCGGTCTCCTTAACTATTACCATCACTTTTGTCTTATCTCTACCCGCGTTTGATATTACTACTCTACCTACCATTTTGCACCTCAGGGTTTAGTCATAATCTGGGGTCCATCCGGAGTAATTACAATAGTATGCTCAAAGTGAGCAGATAAAGAGCCGTCTTTTGTAAGCACCGTCCAGCCGTCAGGCATAATTTTTACGTCATAATGTCCTACGTTTATCATAGGCTCTATGGCGAGTGTCATGCCAGGCATAAGACGAATTCCTCGTCCTTGAGTGCCAAAATTAGGTACTTCGGGGGCTTCGTGAAGCTGTGTGCCTATGCCGTGACCGACAAACTGACGCACAACCGAATATCCCCTTTTTTCGACATACTGCTGAATAGCAGCGCCTATATCACCCAATCTGCCGCCGGACACCGCCGCCGAAATGCCTTCGTAAAGGCTTTCCCTTGTAGTATCCATCAGCCGCTTTGCCTCTGCAGAAACATCTCCGCAGGCAAAAGTGGCGGCATTATCGCCGTGATATCCCTCAAACTTTGCACCCAAATCGATTGACACGATGTCGCCCGCCTGAATAACACGTTTTTTTGAGGGTATGCCGTGAATTACCTCGTTGTTGATTGATATACATGCGGTTGCAGGATAGCCGTTGTAATTTTTAAAGTTAGGAACTGCGCCCTGACTTAAAATATACTTTTCGGCTATTTTGTCAAGCTCGGCTGTCGTAACACCCGGCTCTACCGCACTGCCTGCTAATTTTAATGCTTCGGCCGATATTCTGCAAGCTTCTCGCATTACTTTAAGCTCGCGGCCGGTTTTAAGGACTATCATAGCTTATATCTCCGACAAAGTGTCGAGCACCAACTTGGTTGTGTCCTCAACCTTTGGCTGACCCTCTACGGTAATCAGCTTGCCCTGGTTTTTGTAATAGCTTTTGAGTGGCTCGGTCTGCTTATGGTAGATATCGAGTCTATCAAGCACAGTGTCGGGCTCATCATCTTTACGGATAATAAGTGGAGCGCCACAACCGTCACAAATTCCCTCTGTTTTTGGCTTTTTATACTCGGTGTGATAGCTTGCACCACACTTTTCACAAACACGGCGGCCTGACATACGTTTTACGATTTCACGATCGCTAACTTCTAAAGATAGCGCAGCGTCAATGCTAACGTTCATGCTGTCAAGCGCTTCGGCTTGTGGAATTGTGCGTGGAAAGCCATCAAGTATAAAGCCATTTTGGCAATCGTCTTCGGCAAGACGTTCCTTAATGATGCCGATTACGACATCATCCGGAACCAATCTGCCGCTGTCGATATAAGCCTTAGCCTTTAAGCCCATCTGTGTACCGTTTTTAAGTGCAGCACGAATAATGTTGCCGGTCGAGATGGTAGGAATATTGTATTTTTCAGAGATTACCTCTGCCTGAGTACCTTTACCGGCACCAGGTGCTCCTAAAAGTATGAGCTTCATTATAATACTCCTTAATCTAAGAATC
This sequence comes from Clostridia bacterium, assembly GCA_017513195.1. Classification (GTDB taxonomy): domain Bacteria; phylum Bacillota; class Clostridia; order Oscillospirales; family Acutalibacteraceae; genus UBA737. Next base: position 9,880 of record JAFXGM010000012.1, read on the forward strand.
CCTTATAATGACGCATCATCATCTGAGACTCAAGATTGTTTACTGTGTCAAGTGCAACACCAACCATAATAAGTACGGATGTACCACCAAGTGAAATGTTGATACCACCAACGTTACCTACAACGATAGGAAGAATTGCGATTACGCTCAAGAAGAGAGCGCCCATCAAGGTTATTCTTGACAAGATTTTTGAAATAAAATCGGAAGTGGGCTTGCCTGGACGAATACCAGGAACCGCGCCGCCGTTTTTACGGAGATTGTTTGCCATTTCTACGGGATTAAACTGAATTGTTGCATAGAAGTAAGCAAATGCAATAATCATTACAAAGTAAATCACTGCGTAGAAGATACCTTGTGTTGTGAAAAGTGCCATTGCATCTTTCCAGAAAGGTAAATCAATCATATTTGTGTCAGTAAAGCTCAAAATCATTGTTGGGAGCATCAAGATTGATGATGCAAAGATTACAGGCATTACACCAGACATATTAACCTTGATCGGAATATGTGTGTTCTGACCACCGTACATCTTGTTACCAACAACACGTTTTGCATACTGAACAGGAATACGACGTTCTGCATGTGTCATCCAAACGATGAATGCGATAACAGCCAAGAATGCAATAACGATACCAATTACTGCAACGTATTGTTCTTGCTGCCAGTATAACAACAATGCTTCTGCTGCTTGAGGTCCGCGAGAAAGAATACCCGCGAAAAGCAATACTGAAATACCGTTGCCGATACCTTTAACGTCGATTTGTTCGCCAAGCCACATCACCACAGCTGAACCTGCAGTAAAGGTTAAAACTATAACAATTGCTGCAAACCATAAGCCGCTTGTAACGCTCAAGAAGCCGCTTGCTTCCAAATAGAAGTAGTAGGCAATACCCTGAATAAGCGCCAAAATTACTGTTGTGTAACGAGTAATAGTAGCAAGCTTTTTCTGTCCCTCTTCGCCTTCTTTTGAAAGACGCTCGAGGTATGGGATTGCTACGCAAAGCAACTGAATAATAATTGATGCGTTAATGTAAGGGGTGATAGACATTGCGAATATAGCACCGTATTCTAGACCGCCACCTGTAAGTATTGACAAGTAGCTGAAGAACTCATTTACACCGCTTTCTGTACCAGCGTGAACAAATGCGTTCTTCAATGCAGAAAAGTCTACGTACGGAACCGGAATGTATGAGCCAATGCGGAAAATTACGATAACAAAAAGTGTGAAGAGAATCTTGCTTCTAAGCTCTTTGACTCTCCAAGCATTTTTTAAAGTTTCCAACATTCTCAAATCACCTCTGCCTTTCCACCTGCAGCGTTAATTTTTTCTGCGGCCGATGCAGAGAATGCGTTAAGGTTAACTGTAAGCTTCTTTGTAAGCTTGCCGTTACCCAAAACCTTTACAGGCTTGTCAGCCTTTTTAATGATGTTCTTTTCTGCTAAAGCTGCTGCGTCAACAGTAGCGCCATCCTCAAATACCTCGAGGGCTGCTACGTTGATTGCAATCCATTCTTCAGCGAAAATGTTGTTAAAGCCACGCTTTGGTACACGTCTCTGAAGTGGCATCTGACCACCTTCAAAGCCAATTCTCATGCCGTGACCAGCACGAGCCTTTTGACCCTTGTGACCCTTGCCGGCAGTTTTACCGTTGCCGGAACCATGACCTCTGCCTATACGCTTTGATTCTTTTGTAGAACCAACTGCGGGAGATAATTCATGCAATTTCATTGTTCGCACCTCCTTGCTTAATTAGTGACGTTTAAAGTCACCATGTAAAATCTTTAATTAGCCTTCAATAATCTTTACAAGGTGTGATACCTTGTTTACTTTACCTCTGGTTTGAGCGTTGTCAGGCTGAACCTTAACATCGCCAACCTTACGAAGACCTAAAGATTCTACGGTTGCGATCTGGTCCTTTTTAGAACCAATTGTGCTCTTTACGAGTTTTACAGTAAGGCCGGCAGCCTTTTTCTTTGTTGCCATAGTGCTGCTCCTCCTTAACCTATAATTTCTTTAACGTCTTTGCCACGAACTGCAGCAACCTGGCTAGCGTCACGAAGAGCTGCAAGGCCTGCAACTGTTGCACGAACTACATTGCACGGATTATTTGAGCGAAGTGCCTTTGTACGGATGTCTTTAATACCAACCATCTCAACAACTGCACGAACTGCGCCACCGGCGATAACACCGGTACCAGGACCAGCGGGTTTTAAAAGCACGCGGCCTGCGCCAAATTCACCAATAATTTCGTGAGGGATTGTAGTTCCCTTAAGTGAAACCTTAATAAGATTTTTCTTTGCATCTTCGATACCCTTGCGGATAGCGTCCGGAACTTCACCTGCTTTACCGAGACCGAAGCCTACGATACCGTTGCCGTCACCAACAACTACAAGAGCAGAGAATTTCATAATGCGGCCGCCCTTAACGGTCTTAGATACACGATTTATAGCAACTACGCGTTCCTGTAAATCTAATGTTGTTGCGTCAATATTTGTAGCCAAAAGTATTTCCTCCTTCTTCTTACTTAGAACTTGAGGCCGCCCTCACGGGCACCTTCGGCAAGCTCCTTGACACGGCCGTGATAAATGTAACCACCGCGGTCAAAAACAACCTCTGTGATACCTTTAGCAGCAGCGCGTTCAGCGATTAACTGTCCAACCTTGCGTGCACCTTCGCAGTTGCCACCGTTCAAATCGAAATCTTTTTCGTTAGAACCGGCTGCTGCGAGTGTAACACCGTTTACGTCATCGATAAGCTGGGCATATATATTGCTGTTGGAGCGGAATACATCGAGGCGAGGACAAGCAGCAGTACCGCTGATCTTTGCACGAACGCGGGCATGGCGCTTAAGTCTAGCCTGATTTTTGTTAGGTTTGCTAACCATCTTTCATACACTCCTTTATTACTTCTTAGAGCCCTTAGCGGCCTTACCTTCTTTGCGACGGATGTGTTCGTCAGAGTATTTGATACCCTTGCCCTTGTATGGTTCGGGTGGTCTCTTCTTACGAACGTCAGCTGCAAACTGGCCAACCAACTGCTTATCTGCACCACTGATAACTATCTGGTTAGCAGATGGTACTTCAATGTGAATTCCTTCAACTTCAGGCATAATTACCTGATGTGAATAACCCAAGTTCATAACAAGGTTATTACCCTGTTTCTGTGCACGGTAACCTACGCCGTTGATGTCAAGTGTCTTTGAGTAACCCTCAGATACACCGATAACCATGTTAGCGATAAGTGTACGTGTAAGACCGTGTAAAGAACGATGCTCTTTAACGTCGCTTGGGCGGGTAACGATAACTTCGTTTCCCTCTACTGCAACGGTGATGTCTGCGTTATGAGTGTAGCTAAGCTCACCCTTAGCGCCCTTAACGGTAACTGTGTTTCCGTCAAGCTTAACCTCAACACCTGCAGGTATTGTGATAGGCTTTTTACCTATACGTGACATAACCCTGCACCTCCTTACCAAACATAAGCAAGCACTTCGCCGCCAACGTTAGCTTTGCGTGCTTCTTTGTCTGTCATAATTCCTTTAGAGGTGGAAAGGATTGCTATACCAAGGCCTTTCATAACCTTAGGCATATCCTCTACGTTTGTGTAGATGCGCAGACCTGGTTTTGATACACGGCGAATGCCTGTGATGGTCTGTGCTTTGTTCTGGCCGTACTTCAACACAATGTGAATTACGCCCTGCTTACCGTCTTCTTCAACAGTAAAGCTGCTGATGTAACCCTCGTCAAGCAAAATCTGGGCAATTGCCTTCTTTACTTTGGACGCCGGTACATCTACCGAATCGTGTTTTGCTGCAGATGCGTTACGAATTCTCGTAAGCATATCAGCTATTGTATCGGTGATTTGCATACCGTAAACCTCCTTAAGCTATTTTCGCCTTACCAGCTTGCCTTCTTAACACCAGGGATCTCGCCTTTGTAAGCAAGTTCTCTGAAGCATATACGGCAGATGCCGTACTTGCGAAGATAAGCGTGGGGGCGGCCACAGATTTTGCATCTGTTGTATTCTCTTGTAGAAAACTTAGCTGGACGAGCCTGCTTAACTTTCATAGATGTTTTAGCCATAATTCCTTACTCCTTACTTCGCAAACGGAGCGCCCATAAGTGTTAAAAGCTCACGAGCCTCTTCATCTGTCTTAGCGGTAGTTACGAACATAATGTCCATACCGCGTACCTTGTCGATTTTATCATATTCGATTTCAGGGAAAATCAACTGTTCCTTAACGCCCATTGCATAGTTGCCGCGGCCGTCGAAAGAGTTGGGGTTGATACCTCTGAAGTCACGTACACGTGGAAGTGCAGCGTTGAATAAACGATCAACAAATTCATACATCTTTTCACCACGAAGGGTAACCTTTGCGCCGATTGTCATACCTGCACGAAGCTTAAAGTTCGCAACAGACTTCTTAGCGCGGCAAGGAATAGCCTTCTGACCGGTGATAAGTCCTAAATCTGCGATAATTGCATCGATAACCTTTGAGTTAGCGATTGCCTCACCACAGCCTACATTGATTACAACCTTATCGAGCTTCGGAATCTGCATGACGCTCTTATAGCCAAATTTGGTCATCAATGCAGGAGCAACTGAATTTTTATATTCATTTCCAAGCGTTGACATAAGTCATGTCCTCCTTATCTCTTAAAAAGTTGCGCCGCATTTTTTACAAACGCGATCTTTTGAGCCATCTTCGTTGATCTTTGCACCAACGCGTGTTGGCTTGTCACATTTAGGGCAAACTACCTGCAATTTGCAAGCGTAGATTGCGCCTTCAGTTTCAATAATGCCTGAAGGATCGCCAGCCTTGCGAGGTTTAACGTGTTTCTTAACTTTGTTAAGACCTTCAACAATAACCTTGCCTTCCTTTGGGCTAACCTCAAGAACCTTACCGGTCTTCTTGCGGTCCTTTGCGTCTCCTGTAAGAAGAACTACAGTATCGCCGGTTTTAATGTGAAGCTTACTCATATTCAATTACCTCCCATTAAAGTACTTCCGGAGCGAGAGAAAGGATCTTTGTGTAATCCTTTTCACGAAGCTCACGGGCTACCGGTCCAAAAATACGGGTACCGCGTGGGTTTTTGTCCTCACGGATGATTACAGCCGCATTTTCGTCAAATCTAATGTATGTGCCATCATTTCGGCGAAGACCTTTTGCAGAACGAACTACAACAGCCTTTACAACGTCACCCTTTTTAACTGTACCGCCTGGTGCAGCCTTTTTAACAGAAGCAACGATAACATCACCGATGTTGGCATACCTCCTTTTGGAGCCTCCAAGAACACGGATGCACATAATTTCTTTAGCACCTGTATTGTCGGCTACCTTGAGGTAACTCTGTTGTTGTATCACAGTGGTTTCCTCCCTTTTGACTACTTAGCCTTTTCGATTATTTGGGCTACGCGCCATCTCTTATCTTTAGAGAGAGGACGGGTTTCCATAATGAGTACTCTGTCGCCAACGCCACAAGAGTTGTTCTCATCATGAGCCTTTAATCTGATTGTGTTTTTGATAATCTTCTTGTAGAGTGGGTGCTTAACGTTGTCTTCGATAGCAACTACAACGGTTTTGTCCATCTTGTCGCTTACAACCTTACCTACTCTTGTTTTACGAAGGTTTCTTTCGCTCATTCCAGTTTACCTCCCTTAAGCGTTAGCGCTGTCGCTGAGTTCTGCTTCGCGAAGAATGGTCTGTACGCGAGCAATATCTTTCTTGACAGCTGTTAGGCGCATTGGGTTGTCGAGCTGGTTAATGGCGTGCTGGAAACGGAGCTTGTAAAGTTCGTCCTTTAAATCAGCAAGCTTTTCGTTAAGCTCTGCAACTGATAATTCTCTAATTTCCTTTGCATTCATTACTGCTCACCACCCATCTCTTTGGTTACAAACTTGCACTTGATTGGAAGTTTGTTTGCTGCAAGACGCATAGCCTCGCGAGCGAGTTCCTCAGATACGCCGCCGATTTCGAACATTACGCGACCGGGCTTAACTACTGCTACCCAATATTCAGGTGAACCTTTACCGGAACCCATTCGAGTTTCAGCTGGCTTTTCAGTAATTGGCTTATCAGGGAAAATTTTAATCCAAACTTTACCGCCACGCTTGATATAACGTGTCATAGCAATACGGGCAGCTTCTATCTGGTTAGAGGTGATCCACGCAGGCTCTAAAGCCTTAAGACCGAAATCACCATGTGTAACGGTATTACCGCGTGAAGCTGTACCGGTCAAACGACCGCGCTGAACACGACGGTATTTAACACGCTTAGGCATTAACATTAGCGTGAACCTCCTTGTCTTTTATTTGTGCGGCGATTTTCGTTAAGAACTTCGCCCTTATAGATCCAAACCTTAACACCGATGATACCGTAGGTTGTGTTAGCCTCAGCAAAACCGTAGTCAATGTCTGCTCTAAGTGTTTGAAGCGGAATGGTACCTTCGTGGTACTGTTCGCTTCTAGCGATTTCAGCGCCGCCAAGACGACCTGAAACCTGAGTCTTGATACCTTTTACGCCGAGACGCATTGCTCTACCGATTGAGAGCTTCATTGCACGACGGAAAGATACACGCTTTTCAAGCTGTGCAGCGATATTTTCTGCAACCAACTGTGCGTTAGCATCTGGGCTCTTTATCTCAACAATGTTTACGATAACGGGCTTGCCAAGCATTTTTTCGCAAGTAGCCTTAAGCTTTTCGATTTCAGCGCCGTTGCGGCCGATAACCATACCAGGCTTTGCGCAGTGGATGTGCAATCTTACACGCTTGTCGTCACGTTCGATTTCGATTTTTGCAATACCTGCTGTGAAAAGTGCTTTCTTGAGGTATTTACGGAGGTTGTAGTCCTCAACCAATGTATCACCAAAGGTGCTGTCATTGGCAAACCAACGTGAGTCCCAGTTTTTAATGATACCTACACGGTAACCGTGTGGATTAACCTTCTGACCCATAACTTTAACCTCCCTTTCTTAATTCTCACGTTCTTTAAGAACGATAGTCATATGGCTTGTTCTCTTTAAGATGCGGTGTGCACGACCGTGGTCCTTTGGACGAATTCTCTTCAAAATTGGTCCTGGGCACACGAGACACTCTGCAACGTAAAGACGTGCCATGTCCATGTTTTTCATTTCGGCATTTGCCATTGCTGAATGGAGCAGCTTCTCTAAATATTCACAAGCGGATTTAGGAGTGAATTTGAGTATAGCCATAGCTTTTTCAGCATCTTGATTGCGGATAAGATCCAAAACAATCTTCACCTTACGGGGTGAAATACGAGCAAATTTAAGTGTTGCTCTTGCTTCCATAGTTAACTCTCCTTTCGGCCGCTTACTTACCGGTAGTTTTTGAACCGGCGTGACCTCTGTATGTTCTTGTAGGTGCAAACTCACCGAGCTTGTGACCAACCATATCCTCAGTTACATATACGGGCACATGCTTGCGACCGTCATGTACTGCAAAAGTATGACCGACGAAATCGGGGAATATGGTGGATGAACGGCTCCAAGTTTTAAGCACACGCTTTTCACCGGCTGCATTCATTTCTTGAACTCTTTTGAACAACACTGGTTGCACATAAGGTCCTTTTTTAACGCTTCTTCCCATTATGAATTCTCCTTTCGTCGCATTACTTACGGTGTTTTACGATATATTTATCGCTAGCCTTATTCTTCTTACGGGTCTTGTAGCCCAATGTGGGTTTACCCCAAGGTGTAACAGGGCCTGGACGACCGATTGGTGACTTACCTTCACCACCACCGTGAGGGTGATCGCATGGGTTCATTACAGAACCACGTACGGTAGGTCTCCAACCCATGTGACGCTTACGGCCTGCTTTACCGTAGTTAATGTTGGCATGCTCTGGGTTTGAAACAGTACCAACTGTAGCCATACATTTTTCAGGTACGTTACGAAGTTCGCCAGATGGCAAACGAAGAAGTGCCATACCGTTTTCCTTAGCCATAAGCTGAGCCATGTTACCGGCACTGCGTGCAAGCTGCGCGCCCTTGCCTGGGTAAAGCTCAACGTTGTGAAGGAATGTACCTACTGGAATATTGATAAGTGGAAGTGCGTTGCCCGGCTTGATGTCGGCATCAGGACCACTTACTACTACATCGCCAACCTTAAGGTCTTGTGGAGCGATGATGTATCTCTTTTCGCCGTCTTCATACTGAACGAGGGCGATAAATGCAGAACGGTTTGGATCATATTCAAGAGTAAGAACTGTTGCAGGGATACCGAAACGCTCTCTCTTGAAATCGATGATTCTGTACTTTCTGCGGTTGCCGCCGCCACGATGGCGTACGGTGATGCGGCCATAGCTGTTACGACCAGCATTTTTCTTTATAGGTGCCAACAAACTTCTTTCGGGTGCAACCTTTGACAACTCTGAATAATCCATTGTTGTCATGTTACGCAAACCGTTTGTTGTCGGCTTATAATGTTTTATTGCCATTTGTTTCACTCTCCTATTTTGGCTTAGCGAAGCACTTTCGTACTTCATACATCACCGGAAATATCTGTGATTTCCTGTACTATGTGCTGATTACATTAAACCGTCAAAGAATTCGATTGTCTTTGAATCAGCCTTAAGGGTAACGATTGCTTTCTTCCAAGAAGCGGTGTAACCCTCGTAGCGACCCATTCTTCTCTTCTGGCCGCGCACATTGATGGTGTTTACCTTGGCAACGTCTACCTTGAACAACTTTTCAACTGCATCAGCAATTTCAAGCTTATTAGCGTCCTTAGCGACTTTGAAGGTGTATTTCTTGTCGGCAATGCCTGACATGCTCTTTTCGGTAATTACCGGAGCAATAATGATGTCCTGTGGAGCTTTCATTATGCGTACACCTCCTCAATTTTTGCTACTGCACCCTTAACGATAACAAGTGTGTCAGCGTTAATGATGTCGTAGGTGTTGATTGTGTTAACCTGAGCAGCCTTAGCACCCTTGATGTTTGCAATGCTCTTTACTGCAAATGGGTTATTGCTGTCGAGAACAACCAATGTCTTTTTGCCTGCGCCGATTGCATTAAGGCAAGCAGCTGCGGTCTTGGTCTTGTATTCGTCCATCTTAAATTCGTCAAGAACGATAAGATTTCCACCGAGAGCCTTGTCAGAAAGTGCAGACTTGAGAGCAAGCTTGCGAACCTTCTTGTTAAGAGAATATGAATAATCTCTTGGCTTTGGTGCGTGTACGATACCACCATGTCTCCACTGTGGAGCTCTTGTAGAACCCTGACGAGCATGGCCTGTACCCTTTTGTCTCCATGGCTTTTTGCCGCCACCGGAAACTTCTGTACGAGTCAGAGTGGACTGTGTGCCCTGACGCTGATTTGCGAGGTAGTTAACAACTGCTGCGTGCATAACTACTGCATTTGGTGCGATACCGAAGATAGCATCGCTAAGGTCGATTGTACCAACCTTGTTACCTGTCATATCAACAACTGCGATATTTGGCATAACTGAACACTCCTTCCTTAAGCTTTCACGCTATCGAAAAGAACCACGATGCCGCCCTTAGGACCAGGAACTGCGCCCTTAACAGCGATAATATTCTTTTCTGCGTCAACCTTAACTACACTAAGGTTTTGAACTGTAACTCTTTCATTACCGAGGTGACCAGCCATCTTCTTGCCCTTGAATACACGAGCAGGATCGATAACGCCGAGTGAACCGCCGTGACGGTGAACAGGGCCTGTACCGTGGCTTTCCTTAAGGCGGCTAAAGTTCCAACGCTTGATTACGCCGGCATAGCCCTTACCTTTAGATGTACCTCTTACATCAACTGCATCGCCTTCTGCGAAAACGTCTGCCTTGATGATGTCGCCTACATTAACAGCGCTTGTGTCTTCAAATCTGAATTCACGAAGAACCTTCTTAGGAGCAACGTCGCCTTTTGCGAAGTGGCCCTTCATAGGCTTATTTACCTTTGAAGCTTTAAGATCGCCGTAGCCAATCTGTACTGCTTCATAACCGTCGTTCTCGGTTGTCTTCTTCTGTGCTACTACACATGGACCTGCTTCAATAACAGTAACCGGAACAACATTACCATTTGCGTCAAAAAGCTGTGTCATACCAAGCTTTTTGCCAATGATTGCCTTTTTCATTGTTTTTTCCTCCATTTTGGTTATTGGTCAACTTTCGCTGACATGACCGAGGGTGTAATTAAAATGAAATCTGATTACCAATACATATATAACATATATTAGAGCTTGATTTCGATTTCTACACCGGCGGGGAGCTCAAGAGAAGTAAGAGCTTCAACAGTTTTGTTTGAAGGTCTGATTACATCGATGAGCCTTTTGTGTGTCCTCATTTCGAACTGCTCACGGCTGTCCTTATATTTGTGAACAGCACGAAGAATTGTTACGATTTCCTTTTCGGTTGGTAGCGGTACTGGACCTGATACTCTAGCGCCTGTACGTTTAGCGGTTTCCACTATCTTTTCAGCGGACTGGTCTACAAGTGCATGATCGTAACCTTTGATTCGAATACGGATTTTTTCTTTCACTGCCATGTGAAAATTCGCCTCCTTGTTTAGTTGGCGGGCAAAACTTACACCGTGCCGTGCGTTTCATCACAACACAACATAAAACCGGCATTTGCTGGGGTTAACGCAAATCCGGAGCAGCGACTCGCATCGCCGCGACACCTTCAGTTTCGCAAGTAACCGTTAGTGCCTCCAAGTTCTTTCGCCCGGTTTAAAATCGGACATACTCCGCGGAAATTTCCCCATTCTAGATGGGCCACCTCCCGCATCAACGCATGTTTTACGCCGCATTCTCGCAGCGTGCCATAAGATAATAACACAACTGTTGCAAAAAATCAAGTATTTTTTATACAAATTTTCTTATATTTTTCACGAACTTTCCAAAATATTTTTGTGCAATATAACGAACGTTTTAAAGGAAATATTTTATCTTGTGGAGCACATGTTTTAAGTCACAATATCTTGTGTTTTGTGCTAATTATAGCCTTTAAAACCTTCGCCGATTATCTCGCCCGCGTCGCTAACGACCATAAAAGCACGATCATCATACTGTTTTACGAGGTCGTGTATTGCTGCAACCTCGTGAACGCGCACCGTACACATAAGCATTATTTTTGTTTCGCCTGTGTAACCGCCTATAACCGATAGCTTTGTAACACCGCGACCTACGCTATGATTTATCTCGTTACATATTTCGTCCGGTGAATTTGTGATTATATAAATTATCTTGCCTTTATCTGCGCCATAAAGCAGTACGTCCATCAAACGAGTGCCCATATACATTGCAACGATAGAATATAGTGCACTTTCGGCGTTTTTGTAAACAAGCGCATTTAAAAGTATTACTATACCATCTGCCATAAGAATGATTTTACCAACACTTAAGTGTCTATATTTTCTGTTGACGAACTTTGCAATAATATCTATGCCGCCTGTCGTGGCACCACGCAGCAATATAAGCGACAACCCTATTCCCATTAAAATTCCGCCAAACATCGACACTAGTATGCCGTCGGCCCTAACAATTGGTAAAAGGCTTGCTGAAATATCAAGGCTGAGTGATACCAGCACCGTAACAAACGATGTCTTTAATATAAACACACCGCCCATTTTTATATATCCTAATATAAGAATGGGTATATTAAAAATAAAAAGCATTGTGCCGGTAGGTATATTGGTAATATGATTTATAACCGCCGCCACTCCCGTAAAGCCACCGGGTGAAATGCCATTTGGCGACAAAAACATATTAACCGACACCGAATATATAATTGCGCCTGCAAAAAAGTATAATATATCAACCGTTGTTTTTTTAACCCTGCTTCTCATAACAAAACCTCCGCACAGTTATTGTGTACGGAGGTTTTAGTATATATACATATTTTACCAAATCATTTGGAACAATTCGTCGATACGCTCGTTTTGTCCCGATAAGTGTAAAAATCCAAACAAGCACTCAAGGCCTGTGGCGGTATGGTACTCACCATTTGTAGCGCTCTTTGGGGTGTTGCCTGTATGGAAGTTTCTGCCACGGCGAAAAATCATAAGTTCTTTTTCGGTTAAAGCGTGCTCTATCTTTTTAAAGGCTTCGGCCTGCGCTACTGCGCTTACGTATTTTACTGAAAGAGCGTGCAAATCTCCCGACGAACGATTAATCTCGGCAAGCTTGGTTCTTACAAGCAGTCCGTAAACAGCATCCCCGACAAACGCCAAAACCGACGGACTTAATAAGTTTACATTATCCATAAATATTGCACCTTAGTCCATAAATTCAAACTCTACGTCGTAAACGCTTACGGTGTCGCCCTCTTGAACACCGGCTTTGCGAAGAGCATCAATAATACCCGTCTGACGCATAACGCGCTCAAAATACTGAAGCGACTCGTAATCATCGGGGTCAACCTGATTCATAACGTCCATAATCCAAGGCGCATCCTCTACAAAGAACACACCGTCACAAGCACGTATGCTAAAGGTGCGCTTTTTATTAGAGCTTAAATCAAGCTGTGGCTTGGGCTCGGCCTCGTAAATCTTTATTGCGGGAAGCTTGGCAAGCTCGGCCGCAACGTAATTAATAACGTCGGCAGTGCCTTCGGCAATGGCCGCCATAGCAGGGAAAAACTTATAGCCACGACTCTCAAAATACTCGGTGTATTTTGCTATTTCCTCTTCGTCAATCAAATCACACTTGTTACCCACTATAACCTGTGGACGTGTTGTAAGCTCTTCATTAAATGCGGCAAGCTCGGAATTGATTTTTTCAAAATCATCAATAGGGTCACGTCCCTCGCTGCCCGAAATATCTATAACGTGAACAAGCAATCGACAACGGTCAACGTGACGTAAAAACTCGTGACCAAGGCCTATGCCTTCACTAGCACCCTCAATAAGTCCGGGAATGTCAGCCATTACAAACGAGCTGCCCTCGCCCATTCGGATTACTCCCAAAACGGGTGTAAGGGTTGTAAAATGGTAGTTTGCAATATTGGGCTTTGCGTCGCTTACAACCGACAAAAAGGTTGATTTACCAACGTTTGGAAAACCTATAAGTCCAACGTCAGCAAGAAGCTTTAGTTCTAGCGTTACGTCTATTTCTTCGCCGGGATTACCGTTTTTTGCAAAGCGCGGTATTTGACGTGTAGAGTTAGAAAAATGCTGGTTGCCCCAACCACCGTTACCGCCTTTTGCAATAACAACCGGCTCATCATTTGAAAGGTCGGCAATAATGCGACCTGTTTCCTGCTCTTTTACAACCGTTCCGCGTGGTACACAGATTACTAGGTCCGGTGCTTTTTTACCGGCGCAATGTCTGGTTTTACCGTCTTCGCCGTTTACTGCCGCATATTTGCGCTTGTAACGAAAATCTGCAAGTGTAGAGAGATTATCGTCTACTTTAAAAACTATATCTCCGCCCTTACCGCCATCGCCACCGTCGGGTCCGCCTGCGGCAACGTATTTTTCGCGGCGAAAGGATACGGCACCATTACCGCCGTTACCCGCCTTTAAATGTATTTTTGCAATATCTACAAACATTTAATTATTCTTCCTCAAATTCTTCGAAATCCTCGAAATCCTCGTCGCCAAATTCCATCTCGGCATTTACAACGGTTTCGTATAACTGTTGTGCAATTTCAAGATCTTTTTCGTTTACGTATATTTCCTGCGCGCTAAAGCCTCCGCCAAATACAATTTGCATAGCGTCTTCGCTTTCGTCGCAGGTAAAAACTATATTATTGTCGCGCAGAACGTCTTTATATATTTCGGCCGCAACAACGTTGTCAACACTTGCCGCAAGCACCGGATTTTTTACTATAAGTGCTTCCTCGGCAGCTTTTTTAGCCTCTAATTCTTCGGCTTCTTTAAGCTCTTGCTCATAAGCTTCAAAGGTTTTAAGCTCGGCACCACAGACCAAACACACCTCGGCATCGTTTTCGCACTCAAAGCCGCATACATGACAATTTTTCATAATATCACCTTTTGCAAAAAAGATTAAAAAAAGCCGAGCGACATGACATAAAAGTTCGCCGCTCGGTTTAAAATTTAAAATAATTACTGTTCCACAGCGTAGATGCTAACCTGCTTGCGGTCTCTACCTACGCGCTCAAACTTAACCTTACCGTCGATAAGTGCGAATAAAGTATCATCAGAGCCACGGCCTACATTGTTGCCTGCGTGGATGTGTGTTCCTCTTTGACGAACGAGTATATTGCCTGCAAGAACGAACTGACCGTCTGCACGCTTAACACCAAGACGTTTTGACTCACTGTCACGACCGTTCTTGGTTGAACCCATACCTTTTTTATGAGCGAACAACTGAATGTTTAACTTTAACATTATCTACACCTCCGTATAAATTCTAATTCGTTTGCTGTACTGTTTTGAAAGCTCGGTTAAATGAAGCTTAAGGCCTTCAAGCACTGTGATTGTTTTTTCAGTTGGAGCAATAACCTTAATACGCATTAAAGCGTCATCTACAGTTATGTCACACTTGTCACCGATTATCTCGGTAATTGTGTTGGCTGTCATATATGCCGCGCTTGAAACTGCCGAGCATACAATCTTGCCTTCTACATCGTCGCAATCACTTGAGCTGTGACCCTTAATTTCAAAACCGTAAAGGCTTTCACATTTTGACAGAAATTTTACACTTGTCATACTAAAAATTAACCGATTTCGGTAATCTGTACTTTAGTGTAAGGCTGTCTGTGGCCCATTTTACGAGCGCTGCCCTTCTTTGGCTTGTAGGTAAATACTGTTACCTTTTTGCCCTTGCCGTTCTTAAGAACTGTGCCTTTTACAAAAGCGTCCTTAACGTAAGGCTTGCCAACCTTAAGGCTCTTGTCGCTTACAGCAACGACCTTGTCGAAGGTTACTTCTGCGTCAACCTCTGCGTCAAGCTTTTCTACGTAGATAACGTCACCGTTTTCTACACGATACTGCTTACCGCCTGTTTCGATAATAGCGTACATTTTTTCACACCTGCCTGATATTTTACAGTCTCGCTAAAGATAGGCGTGCACCCTCTTTTTCGGGCGCAACTTACAAAGCCCACAATATGCGGCTCGAATATTATAACGCAACAGATGTCCTTTGTCAAGAAAATATTTTCAAAAATTTTTATTGCATATTTATATATTGTATTTTTTATCATTTTATGATATTATATTTATAATTATATTCATAAGAAAGAAGTTTCACCTATGGCAGAAATTATTACAAACGAAAAGAAAAAGGTTTTAAGCTGTATTCAGCCTAGCGGTATGCTAACTTTGGGCAACTATTTGGGCGCGCTTAAAAACTGGAAAAATATGCAAGAAGAATTTGATTGCACCTATGCGGTAGCCGACCTGCACGCCATTACCGTGCGTCAAGAGCCCGCAAAATTACGTGCACAAATTTATTCTACCTATGCTATTATGCTCGCATTAGGTCTTGACCCTGAAAAAAGCACACTGTTTATTCAGTCACACGTGCCCGAGCACACCGCACTTTCGTGGTTGCTTTCTTGCAATACACAGTTTGGCGAAATGTCGCGTATGACACAGTTTAAGGATAAATCGGCAAAACACGCCAACAACGTAAACGTGGGCCTGTTCTCATACCCTGTGCTTATGGCGGCAGATATTCTTTTATATCAGCCCGACTTTGTACCTGTAGGTGCCGACCAAAAGCAGCATCTTGAAATTGCGCGTGATATTGCTATTCGCTTTAACAATCTTTACGGTGACGTATTTAAAATCCCCGAGCCTTATATTCCAAAGGCAGGCGCACGTGTTATGTCGCTTCAGGATCCTGCAAAAAAGATGTCCAAGTCAGACGAAAATCCAAACGCTTGGGTTGCAATTCTTGACGACCGCGACACAATTATTCGCAAATTCAAACGCGCTGTAACCGATAGCGAAGCGTGTGTTCGTATGAGCGAGGCACAGCCCGGTATTTCAAACCTTATCACCATTTACAGTTGTGTAACCGGCAAAACCGCAGACGAGGTCCAAAAAGAGTTTGAGGGTAAGGGCTACGGCGACTTTAAGCTTGCCGTGGGCGAAGCCGTTGCCGATGCACTGGCACCCATTAAGTCAGAATATGACCGCTTTATTTCCGACAAAGCCGAGCTTGAGAGAATTTTCCGCGAGGGTGACGCAAAGGCTGAACGTGTTGCTAGAAAAACATATTTTAAAGCAATGAAAAAGGTTGGCTTTGTGCTATGATTTTTCCTTGTGAAAACGTAAGAATTAAATCCTCGGTGCAAAACTTTATAGCGTCGCACCGCATACCCCACGCCATAATGATAGAGGGCGAAAACGAGGACAGCAATTTGCGCCTTGCGCAGTATATTGCCACCGCCGCCGTTTGTGACGGTGACGCGGCACCCTGCGGCAGTTGTAAAAACTGCCATTTGGCCGCTGTTGGTTCTCACCCCGATATCACATATGTAGAATCGCTTGAGGGCAAGAAAAATTTGTCGGTAAATCAAATTCGTGATTTGCGCGCCGACGCTTTTGTAAGAGCGCACTCGGCGGCACACCGCGTATTTGTTATAAAAGATGCACACCGTATGAACGCACAGGCCCAAAACGCACTGCTAAAGGTGCTTGAGGAGCCGCCAAAAAACGTTGTTTTTATACTGCTTGTTCCGTCAAAGACAATGCTGCTTGACACCATTATTTCGCGTTGTGTGTTGTTGTCTTTAATCGAGACCGCGCTTGATGATTCTTTTACTGCTATGGCAGACGAATTTATTGATTTATTGCTTTTGGATAGTGAATATAATCTATTAAAGCTACTTACTCCTTTAGAAAAAAGTCGTGTTGATGCAGGCAAGTTTTTAAACGCGCTTTCAATCCGCGTTGCAACAAAGCTTAAAGGTGGTAGCATAAACGCCCGCGCGTTAGACCGTCTTTTTGACGATATTAAATATTATCAGGACCTTTTGGAAACAAATATAAATATGTCGCTTTTTACAAGTCTTATTACAAGCCGTTCCAAAGCCCTTATAAATAAGTAACCCATAAAAGAGGTAAAATATGACACAAGTTATTTCTGTTAAATTTAAAGACAGTGGAAAAAACTATTTCTTTTCTCCCGACGGCAAAACGTATAACGTGGGTGAAAACGTAATTGTAGAAACTGCAAACGGCCTTGCCTTTGGCACCGTTGCAGAAGGTAATCACGAGGTAGAGGATGAGCGCGTTGTTCCCCCACTAAAAAAAGCATTGCGCGTTGCCAACAACAAAGATCTTCAGCGCCTTGAGGAAAACAAAACCAAAGAAGCCGACGCATTTAAGGTTTGTGAGGAAAAAATTGCCGCACATAAGCTTGATATGAAGCTTGTTCGCGTTGAATATTCTTTTGACGGAGGTAAAATCACCTTTTTCTTTACCTCTGACGGCAGAGTAGATTTTCGCGAACTTGTAAAAGACCTTGCCAACCATTTTCACTCGCGCATCGAATTGCGCCAAATCGGCGTACGCGATGAAGCTAAAATGCTTGGCGGTATTGGTATATGCGGTCAACCATATTGCTGCAAGCGTTTTCTTGACGACTTTTTGCCCGTGTCCATTAAAATGGCAAAGGAGCAAAATCTTTCTCTTAATCCTACCAAGATTTCGGGTAGCTGTGGCAGACTTATGTGTTGTCTTAACTACGAGCAGGAATCTTATGAATATCTTAACTCCATCACACCTTGGGTAGGCTCTACCGTAAAAACCGAGCAGGGTGTTGGAATTGTAACCGACGTAAATCTTATTACGGGCAATCTTACCGTTAAACCAAAGGAGGGCGAGGGTGCGCCGTATAAGACCAACCGCAAGCACGTAAAGATTTTGGGCGGCGGCAAGGCTAAAAAGGCAGAAGACACGGAAGAATAAAATTCCTCTTGCAATTTTGCTCGAATATTGTTACAATATGTTAAACAGGTTTTATAAACCTTTTATTCCAATTAAGAGGCAGGTGTACCCAATGGCTTACAAAATTACTGATGCTTGCATCAGCTGTGGCGCTTGCGCAGGCGGTTGTCCTGTAGACGCTATCGCTGAAGGCGACGGCAAGTACGAAATTGATGCAGATGCATGCATGGATTGCGGCGCATGTGCAGCAGGTTGCCCTGTAGAGGCTATCGTTGAAGGCTAATTAGTCTGGTACTTAACAAAAGTAAGGTTCAACATTTTTGTTGAACCTTTTCTTTTTTTGTGATAATATGTATGTAGGAGGGTTGCTGTATGACCAAAACTTACGTTAAATGTTTATCTGTTTTAATTTGCGTTTTGTTAATTTGCACTTCTTTTACCGCTTGTTTACAAGAAAAAACTACGACCGAAAAAGCAGATATTGAAAAAGATTTTGTTTTTAAACTTGACGATTATAAATCTTTCACAAACAGTTTTCGTCGCGAAATAAATGTTGGAAAGATCGAAGATTCTAATGATGTTATTTCAAAAGCTGATAGGCTTTTTATAGAAACGTTCGGCGAAGAAACTATGGAAGATGAAAAACCTTATCAAGCATTTTATGACGAGATAAGCGATTGTTGGTATGTTAAAGGCACTTTCTATCAAAATTCAGCCGGTACCAGAAATGGCGGCGTTGCAAATGTGATTTTTGATTCCGAAGGCAATGTGCTTGCCCTTTGGCACGAAAAATAATTTTATTTTATATTAAGGAGATTTTTTATGAAAGACCAAAATTGCGCATATTGTATGGGCGGAGAATTGCTTGACAAGTTTGGAATTTTTATTTGTGACTTGTCTGTGAGCCAGCTTATTTTATTTAAAGAGCAGTCAAAACCCGGTCGTGTTATTGTGGCTTACAAAGACCACATTAGCGAAATTGTTAACATCAATGAAGAAGAAAGAAACGCTTTTATCTCTGACGTTTGCCGCGCGGCAAATGCAGTGCACAAAGCCTTTACCCCCGATAAAGTGAACTACGGCGCTTACGGCGATACAGGTTGTCATTTGCACATGCACATTGTGCCAAAATACAACGGTGGTGACGAATGGGGCAGCGTATTCCAAATGAACCCCGGCAAAACCTACCTTACCGACGAGCAATACACCGAAATGATTGAAAAGATTAAGGCAAACCTATAAACTAAAAAGCACCGATTAAGAGGCACACTCCGTAAGGAAGTGTGCCTCAGTTATATTCGCAAAGGCGAGTTATATTGCTTCGCAGTTATATTTGGACTAAAGTCCAAGTGATATTGCCTTCGGCAGTTTTGGAGCGAATATAATAAAACTAAAACCAAAGGTTTTAATATCACTTTGCCATAAGGCAAAATAAAACTGTGAGACCTGTCTCACAATATCACTCATTACATTTATCTTTGAGATAGGTATAATTTTAAAGTATGTAACCAACTATGACACTTATCTCACGAAAGTGTCATTTTTAATATAAAAAGAAATTGGGAGAAACTTCTTTACGAAGTGTCTCCCAACTCGGTGCTTTTTAGTTTATACAAATCTTTCTACTACAAACACAACCACACAGGCAATGCCCGCTACTATGGGCAGTCCGCCGCCGGCGTAGGCTATAATCATAGAAACCACAAATGCCGCAAGCGCCGACCACACGTTTTCGGTAGCGTCAAGAATTGCCGGAAAGGTCATAACCGCAAGGGTTACAAACGGCACGTAATAAAGAAACGACTTAAAAAATTTGTTTGTAATCTTTTTCTTTATCAGTGCTAACGGCAACATACGTATAAGATAGGTTACTGCCGCCATTATAAACATATAAATATAAATGTTATTCATACTGCGCTTCCTCCTCATCTTTTATTGGGAAGAAGTATGCCGCCGCACTTGCTATAACAAGGGTAAGTATTATCACCCTAAAGCCTGACGATATTTCTTTTAATATAGGTGTAACGGCAAACACCAGGCTTAAAAGCATAGATATTACAACAACGCCCAGTAAAACCTTGTTATTTTTGGTTGGAGGTACAATTATTGCAATAAACATACCGTAAAGTGCCACGCCCAAAGCACTTAGCACACTGGCCGGCAAGATATCGCCCGAAAGGCAACCAAGCGCTGTGCCAAGTACCCAACCGGGAAAGGCCGCCGCTATAAGACCGTAGCAGTATGCGGGCGGTACGTTTTCGCGCTCATAGGCGCTTGACACGCCAAATATTTCGTCGGTAACGCCAAACGATATTAAATATCGGTGGTGCGATTTCATTTTAGGGTCAAAACGTTGCGAAAGCGATGACGACATAAGACAATAGCGCAAATTTACAACAAGCTGTGTCAGCGCCATCTCAATATAGCCCGAGCTTGCCGCTATTACACCGAGTGCCGCAAACTGACCGGCAGAGGTAAGATTTGTTGCCGATATTAAAATCGCCTGCAGCGACGAAAGGCCACTATTTCGTGCCGCTATACCAAATGTAAAGGATACCGCCAGATACCCCAAAAATATCGGTATACCGTTTTTAAAACCCCTTTTAAATAAAGTAAAATTGTTCATTTTATCTGACCTTTATATAATTGACTTTAATTTTTATAAATAGTATAATATTTTAAGACGGCACAAAAATATAGCCATATTGTTCGCTTTGCGCCATAGATACAAAATCGGTATCGGCCACTATTACGTGGTCTATAAGCTGAATGCCAACGCTTCTAAGCGCATCGGCCGCTTGGGTAGTGAGTGTTATATCGTTATCGCTCGGTAACGCTATACCGTTTGGATGATTGTGGCAAAGCACTACCGCGGTAGCGTTAAGTTGCAAGGCACGCTTTACAAGCTCTCGGTTTGAAAGCCCTACGCTGTCAATGCTGCCCTCGCCCAAAAACGCAAAGTCTAACATACTACCCTTTGCATCAAGGCACATAACGGCTACCTTTTCACGTGTTTCACCAAGAAAACTGCCAAGTATATACCTGCCTATACTTTCAAGTCCGTTAAAGGTTGGCTTTTGTTCCCTTTTGTCATATATGTATCTTTGCGCTATCGGCATTATTAGCTTTAGCAGCACTGCACTTCGCTCACTTAGCCCTTTAAATGCGGCAAGCTCCTCAACCGGTGCGTCAAGCACCGCCGCAACCGAGCCGTATTTTTTAATAAGCTCGTGTGCTATTGGGTTGGTGTCAGCGCGCTGTACACAGTAAAAAAGTAAAAGCTCTAACACCTTGTGTGGCGGAGTGTTTTGGTCAAAGCCGTGCTGTAAAAATTCTTGTCGCACGCGCTCGCGATGACCTTCGTGTAGATTGTTCATCTTTTAATACCTCTTTAAAAGGATTTTATTATGAAAAGTTTTACCATTACCAAAAATGACGCAAACCAACGTCTTGATAAGTTTATAACCAAGGTCTGCCCTACCTTGCCACAAGGTCTTATGTATAAATACATTCGTACCAAGCGCATAAAGATAAACGGCAAACGTGGTGAAATTTCTACCCGTCTAAACGCAGGCGACGTGGTTGACGCATATATTAACGACGAATTTTTCGTTGAAGTTGCTCCAAAGT
This sequence comes from Clostridia bacterium, assembly GCA_017513195.1. Taxonomy (GTDB): domain Bacteria; phylum Bacillota; class Clostridia; order Oscillospirales; family Acutalibacteraceae; genus UBA737. Next base: position 31,344 of record JAFXGM010000012.1, read on the forward strand.
ACGATTTTTTAAGCTCGCCCGCAAGGCTTAATATTGTTTATGAAGACGAAAATATTTTGCTTGCCGATAAAGAGCAGGGTCTTATTGTTCACCCCGACAAAAACGAATATCGCGATACGCTTATAGGCAGAATTCAGCATTATCTATATGACAAGGGCGAATATAAACCCGACTGCGAAAACAGCTTTAAGCCCGCGCTTGCTAACCGCATCGACCGAAACACAGGCGGTATTGTAATTGCCGCCAAAAACGCCGAGGCACTTCGCATACTTTGCGATAAAATAAAGGATCGCGAGATTGACAAGCGTTATCTTGCCGTTATTCACGGCACCCCAAAAAAGAAAAGCCAAATGCTTGAGGGGTACCTTGAAAAGAACGAAGATAAAAACAAGGTGTATTTAAGCGGTAAAAAGACCGATAATAACCTTACCATAAAAACCAAATATACTACCCTTGCCTCAAAGGGTGGACTGTCGCTAATCGAAGTAGAACTCATTACCGGCCGCACTCACCAAATACGCGCTCATATGGCATCTATCGGTCATGCGCTTTTAGGCGACGGCAAATACGGCAAGCTGCAAAACGATAAAAAATTAGGCTTTGACAAGCAGGCACTCTACTCATATAAATTGACATTTGATTTTACCACAGACGGCGGAATTTTGCAATACCTTGACGGCAAAACCTTCTGTGTAAAAAAGGTGTGGTTTGCCGAGCAGCTGTTTGGCGACACCTATAAAAATTTAATTTAACGCTAAAAGTATTGCCTTGACTTTTACAAACACGTTATGTATAATTGTGTTTGCTAACGTTAAGGCAGTATATGCGGATGTGGCGGAATAGGCAGACGCGCTAGATTCAGGTTCTAGTGAGATTATTCTCATGTGGGTTCAAGTCCCTTCATCCGCACCAAAGCAACACACTTTTGCTGTGTTGCTTTTATTTTTTCTTGCTTATATAGAACGTATGTTGTATAATGTAAGCAATTTAAAACTGTGAGGTAAACATTTATGAAAAAAACAGTAATTTCGGTTATGGGTAAAGACACCGTTGGCATCACCGCGCGTGTTAGCGCCGCCTGTGCTGAGTATAACGTAAACATTATTGATATTACACAGTCGGTTTTGCAGGATATGTTTGTAATGGTTATGCTTACCGACATTTCGGGTCTTAACTGTAATTTTAAAGATTTTTCTGAAAAAATGCAGGCTTTGGGCAGTGCTATGAATCTTGAAATTCACGTTATGCACGAAGACATTTTCAACTCTATGCACAGAATTTAAGGTGAAAAGTTATGCTTAATCTTAACGATATTTTAGAAACCATAAATATGATAAGGCAAGAAAACCTTGATATTCGTACAATCACAATGGGCATATCGCTGCTTGATTGTGCCGACAGCGATATCGACGTTTCTTGCGAAAAGGTTTATAATAAGATAGTTCGCTGCGCGGGCAAACTTGTTAAAACGGGCGAAGATATAGAGGCTGAATACGGCATTCCGATTATTAATAAACGCATATCGGTAACACCTGTTTCTATGCTTGTAGCCGTTTCAGGCGGTGACCCCGTTAAATACGCACACGCCCTTCAGCGTGCGGCCGACACCGTTGGCGTAAATTTTATCGGCGGTTATTCGGCACTTGTGCAAAAGGGTTTTTCTGCAGGTGACGTCGAGCTTATAAAATCTATACCACGTGCGCTTAGTGAAACCACAAACATTTGCTCTTCGGTAAACATTGGCTCTACCAAAGCGGGCATAAATATGGATGCTGTAAAGCTTATGGGCGAAATTGTAAAGGAAAGCGCCATTCTTACTGCCGACCGCGATTGTATTGGCCCTGCAAAGCTGGTTGTTTTCTGCAATGCGCCTGAAGATAATCCGTTTATGGCGGGCGCTTTTCACGGCGTGGGCGAGCCCGACTGTGTAATTCACGTTGGTGTGTCGGGCCCCGGTGTTGTGTATGCCGCGCTTAAAAAATGTTATGGTGATTTAGGCGCCGTAGCAGAAACAATAAAGCGTACCGCGTTTAAAATCACCCGCGTAGGTCAGCTTGTAGGCAGTGAGGCCGCACGACGACTTGGCGTGCCTTTTGGCATAGTTGACCTCTCCCTTGCCCCTACCCCAGCCGTTGGCGACTCGGTAGCAAGAATACTCGAAGAAATCGGACTTGGCGTTTGCGGCACACACGGCACTACCGCCGCGCTTGCAATGCTTAACGACGCTGTTAAAAAGGGTGGCGTTATGGCGTGCAATTCGGTAGGTGGACTATCGGGCGCATTTATTCCTGTATCGGAAGACGAGGGTATGATTGCGGCAGCACGCAGTGGCGACCTTAAAATAGAAAAGCTAGAGGCAATGACCGCCGTTTGCTCGGTTGGTCTTGATATGGTGGTAATTCCCGGTGATACACCCGCAGAGGTTATCTCGGCAATAATTGCCGACGAGGCGGCTATTGGCATGGTAAATTCAAAAACCACCGCCGTTCGTGTAATACCCGCTATTGGCAAAAAAGCCGGTGAAGAACTAAACTTTGGTGGGCTTTTGGGCGAAGGTCCTATTATGGACGTAAATCTATCAGCAAGCCCTAAAAAGTTTATTGACCGCGGCGGCAGAATACCCGCCCCTATGCAAAGCCTTAAAAATTAATGCATAATTAAATACAAAAAGACCTCTACTTTTGGGTAGAGGTCTTTGCTTTTATTTTAAAATTCAAACAATTTTGCAAATTTTGGGAATAGCAGTACGGTTTCCACATGCTTGTCATACCATTTTGCAAACACTCCGATAAGTGGGCTGGTAACTATTGATATAACCACCGTACCCCAACCAATACCTACAAACCGGCCAAAGAACACCAGTGTCAAAACAATAGACACCACCAGATAGCTCATATCATAAATCAGCTTGAACTTTACCTGGTTTAGCTTATATCTTGCTACAAGTCCTTTTACAAAGAAATCGCACACCTGCGGATAGATATAGGATTTTAAAAACAGCATTACCGTAAAGCTGGTAAGTAGCTGTCCTACAACAAACATCACTACTCTAAGCCACAAGTCCATACTGCCGGGTGCAGTAACGTCGGGATTTAAAAGCGGAATCACATAGCACCACATATCAAGTATATAGCCATATATTACACAGGTAACAAAAGACACAAAATAAATAGGCTTTACTTTTTTCATAGCTATACAAAAGGCTATAAACAAAAGTGCTTGAACAAGATATGTCCATTCGCCAAAAGAGAAAATGTCAAGCTTTACACTTATTATGTATGCGGGGGCACCTATCATAGACATTCCAAAATCTGCCGCCGCCAAAATTGCTACTGCAAACGTTAACCCAAATAACGCGATTATATATATTACTTCATCGTAAATTTTAATTTTTTTCAATTTTTCAACCTCAAACGCACGTCAAAATATAACAGTATTTTACTATTTTAGACCCCGTTTGTCAACTGCAGAAAATATGCCTTCCAATTGTAGTTATAACAGGTCTGGAGCGAATCCATTTATTTGTGGCAGTTTTGGGATTGTAGTAATATATGGCGCCGCCTGACGGGTCCAGCCCGTTTAGTGCATCACGCGCAGCCGAATAAGCGCTATCGGCTATCGGCTCATAAAATTGCCCATCATCAAGGCAAGAAAAAGCTCCGTTTTGATATACTACGCCAGCGAGCGTGTCGGGAAAAGACGGGTGCTCCATACGGTTTAGCACAACAGCGCCCACCGCAACCTGACCAAGATAGCTCTCCCCTCTAGCTTCGGCAGATATAAGTCGGGCAAGCAGCTCATAATCGGCAGAATTATATCCACCTCCGCTACTAATACCTATTGCAGCTAAGGTTTTGCTTCCTGCTATTCCGTCGGGAGTAAGACCGTTCTTTTTTTGAAATTTTATAACCGCATCTCGGGTTTTTGTGCCATATATACCATCAACCGCACCATCGTAATAACCCCACTGCTTTAGGCGGCTTTGTATTTTTGATACCTCGCTACCGGTAGAACCCATCTTTGAAAGGGCACTTACCGTAACGCACAGCATACAAAAAAGAATAATTATGGTTATCAAATATTTAAGCGGTCTATTGGTCATATAAATCCCTCCAAAAATAGTGTTTCCAAAATTTTTACAAAAATAAATTTATATTTTTCTATTTAAAGACAAAAATAGTCTTTTTATTATTTCGTGCTTTGACAAAAACTTTACCATCCGCCAGATAAAATTAAAATGAGATTTTATCACAAGACGAAGTTTAAAAGGAAGTGCTGTAAAATGAAGGAACTAATAAAACGAACACAAGAAAATTATAAAACAAATAAAAAAGAGCTGATGGGCGCAGTATCACTACATATATTAACCGCCGCATTTGGATTTATCGCTTCGCGCGGAATTATTTTAACCACCCTTATGCCGTTTGGCCTTGTCTTTGTAGGCGGTTGCAGCACCGTGTTTTTGCCAAGTGTTGCGGTCGGCGCATTTATGGGATATTTTATTCCAACAGACGCCGACGTCAGCGGATTTAGATACATTGCGGCGCTGTTGGCGGTTGTTTCCTTGCGGCTATTACTTGCAAACTATAAACGCGTTTGCGAAAATCCAATATTCTTATGCGTTGTTACTGCAATTACAAATTTAGTTACCGGTATTGTCAGCTTTAGCGGAGTGCCTATTGACGCCGTAAAGCTTTCGGGTGAATGTGTAATTATATTGGGTGGCGTTTTTGTTGTGCGTCGCTCATTTATAGCCTTAAGCGATGAAAACGCAGGGTTTGAGATAGACAGCCTTATTTGTCTGCTGACCACCGCAACAATTATTATAATCGGGCTTTCGCGTGTGCACATTTTTGGGCTTTCCCCAAGCTTTGTTCTAGGTGTTTTTTTGATTTTAGTCGCCGCAAAATACGGTGGCGTTGCCGCAAGCAGTGCCTGCGGTATAGCTCTATCTTTTGTTGCCGCTACAACAAATTCTTTTGAGGGCGGATTCGGCGTTTATGCTTTTATGGGGCTTGCGTGTGGTGTGTTTGTAAGCCTTGGAAAATATGCACAGGCTTTGTCGGTTGTTGCCACAGGCATAATAGGTCTTTCATTTATGCAATTTAAAGCCGGCTCTTCAGCCTTTATGGTCGAAATATTAATCGGCTCACTCTTTTTTGTCTTAATACCGCGCTCGGCAGGAATAGCCATTGGCAAATATTTTTTCTACAAACCGCAACTGCACAGCCTTGACTCGGTAAATCACGCACTTTCTCTTAGACTTAATATGGCGTCAAGCGCACTGTTAGACGTGTCGGACACGGTATCACAGGTGTCACAACAGCTTGCAAAAATTAACGCGCCCGATTTTAAAACCGTTTTGTCTTACATAGAGCAAGACGCCTGTGCGGGTTGCAAGCTGCGACTGCACTGTTGGGAAAATAAAAATGCCGAAACAACCTCGGCAGTAATGAAGATGATAAACATTGTAAAGGGCTGTGACTCGGCCGAAAACGACCAAGCGCTCGACGAATTTCGCGGTAGGTGCCTACGTGTTAAGCGTATGGAGGATGCGGTCAAAAACCGATATTCAGGCTATGCCTCTCTGCTTTCTGCCGAAAGTCGCATTGACGAGGTGCGACAGGTTGTGTCTGAACAGTTTGAGGGTATATCGACAATGTTAAACGAGCTGTCTGTTGATTTAAAAAACGAGCAACAGTTTGACTCATCCGCGGCAGAAGCGGCTGTATCGGCGCTTAAAAACATAGGTATTCACTCGGTTGAATGCTCGGCTAAAATAGACCCCTTTGGTCGTTTATCGTTGGAAATTAAAATTGCATATAACAACGAAACCGTTTTAAATAGATTACAGATTATGAAAATTTTATCCCTTGCTTGCGAGCGCGATTTTGATATACCAAACATAACCAAAACGGGCGAATTTGCACTAATTACCGTAAACGAGCACGCAAACTATAGAATAGACATAGGCGTTGATCAGCGGTGTGCGGCGGCGGGTTCTATATGCGGCGATGCATACAAATATTTTAATGACGGCAAGGGCCATTTTATAATGGTGCTGTCAGACGGTATGGGCACAGGCGGCAGGGCCGCGGTAGATGGCGCTATGGCATCGGGGTTGATGGCAAGACTGCTAAAAGCGGGCTTTGGATACGATTGTTCGCTTAAGATACTCAATTCGTCAATGCTTTTTAAATCGAGTGATGAGTCACTTGCAACGATGGACATAGCAAGTATTGACCTGTTTACAGGTGCCACCGAGCTTTACAAAGCAGGTGCGGCGCCCACCATAGTCCGTCGGGGTGGACACGCGGGCCGTGCCGAAAGTCAAAGCCTGCCCGTCGGCATTTTAAAAGAGGTTTCTTTCGATAGGGCGGGCATTAGACTAAAATCGGGTGATATTTTACTGCTGGTATCAGACGGAGTTACCTTTGACGGCACCGAATGGATACGTGCCGAGCTTGAAAATTGGCGTGACGGCGGCGCGCAGGACCTTGCCGAACATATTTGTGATTGCGCAAAGCGCAGAAACATAAACACGCGACACGACGACATAACGGTTATGGCGGCAATAATAGAAAAAACAGTATAAAAAAACAAGGTCTTTTAGACCTTGTTTTTTATGTCATTTTATTAAAATAACCAATTATCGTTTCATAATCTCCGGTTATTTTCGCTTTTGTAGAATCGTTTTCGTGAGCCTTTATGTTCGATACCAAAACCTCTCCATCAAGAGTTATACTAAGACCGTTTTCGTTATCGTCGATAGCATCCTCAAATTTATCGACACCATCTTCGGTAAAGCGTATTTCTAAATATCTGTTTTGTCCTTTTCTATATATTATGTATACGCCTTTAACGTCTTTGGCGGTAATAGGCTCGGTATCTTCGTTTCCTATTATGGCAAATTCATATTCATCGGTAATGGTTTTGCCTATAAGCTCCATTGGAGGATTTTCTTCTACCGGCTCTTCACCACAACCCACAAAGCAGAACGCCATAAGGGCACAAATTATGATACCAACTATTTTTTTCATTCTTATCACCTTTTTATCGTTTGATTTATTGTATCATAAATTTCTTCGTTTTACAACCCAAAAGTAAAAAGCGCGGTCACCCACGCTTTTTTACTAATCTTTGCTTCTGTCGGCCGAAATTACCGCGCCCGTTTCGGCATCAATGTCGTAGTCGTATTCGGTGTTGCCCGAATTAAAATCGACCTCGTAAATTAGCTTGCCGTTGTCGCGGTCAAGGTCAACATCAACGTCGCTTACCTGTGACTCGTTAAGCTTTGCGTGACGAAGCGCCGCCTCTTTTGCTTCTTTTGCGGTAATGCCTGCCATAAAGTTCATTTTCTTATCGTCATCCTTAATGGCAGATGTAGCATCGTCCACTACGCTTTCGGTACCGCTGACAATAGATTCGCCCATAGATTCGGCATCATTTTTAACACCGTCCATAGTGCCACCGCAAGCGGTAAGAGATAAAACAAAGATAAGGCAAAAAATTAAAGATAATGTTTTTTTCATACTTTATTCCTCCCGTAATAGTATTAACGGCGAAAATAAAAAAATGCAGAAAAGAAAAATTTTTCTTTTTTGCATTTTTTCAAATTGCTCATTATTTTTTATATCCACACTCGCAGCGGTCGATGCTGTCGGGCAATATTTTGCCGCAAGCCATACAGCGCCAAGAGCCGTCGGGAATTTCGGGTAGTGGAGCGTTATATTCGGCCTCTTCGGCTTCTTTTTGTTGAAGTTTAGCTTCTTTTTTTGCTTGCTTTTTGGCTTTGCGCTCTTCAATATAAGGTGTTATATCTATATCTTCACCCTTTTTGTTAAAAGCCAAAAGCAAAAGCCCTATCCAAAACAGAATATTTGCAACCCTGCCCAAAATTACTCCGTCGTTTAAAATTTGTCTAAGTTGATCAAGAAAAATATTTGTTGTTCCAAAATATTCTATCGCACTTACCGTTTCATAAACAGGCGTTATTATTGCAATTCCGACTATGTTTAAAATAATTCCCACTTTAAACAAAGATATGTTTTTAAAATTTGACAGCGAACTGGCAAAACACAACGCCTTTGCTGTTATTAAAACAATCATATTTATTAACGTAAATACAATTGTTAGTGGCATTTCACCAATCCATTTTAAATACATAAAAGCAAATTTAATATCACTAAAAGCTAGATAAATTGGCGAAACAATCCAAATTAAAAAAGCCGCAGGAATTATAAAAGACTTAAATTTGTAGTTATAATATAGCGTTAATAAATATATCAACACCAAAGCAACAGGCAAAAATGTTAAAAAAGTAAACCACGGAAAATCTTGGTATATTGATATGTAACCAAAAAATTCGCACAAAGGCTTTATCATATAAACAACACTAAAAATTATTACCAAGATATTTTTTGTTTTGTTTTTAAATATATAGCTTATCACCTTTATTGCCCCCTAGTGTAAAACAAAATCATTGTTCATTTATTGTTACTTCTTCAACATTTAAAGCTTCATATTTTTTCTTTTTGTACTTGTAAATTGCTGCCGCAATGGGCGAAATAGGCACAGAAATAACCATTGGTCCGTATAACAGCAGTGCAATCAAAACATCTGCCAAGCTTCGCTCTATAGAACGGAACACCCATTCAGATAAAAAGCATATACTAACAACCATAAACAAATTAAAAACCAATGTTGGCAAAAGCACCTTTCCGCCGGTTTTAAAAAGTTGCACACCAAACCAACCACAAAAAACAGGCAATGCTATAGGGTATATATAAAACACAATTTCACCGAGGTCTGTCAAACCGTCATATTCTAAGCTTGCTTTCAATAATGCAAAAGGCAACACAATAGCCAAAACAGCTATTAAAACTATTTTAATATATTTCATACCCCGCCTCCTAAACAAAAAGATGTGCCATCGTTATAATAGCACATCTTTTTTAGTTTTTCAATTATAAGGTTAGGCTTGGCGCTGTGTAAACACGGGTTGCAAGCTCTTGATCGAGCAAATAAAGGCTCTTGGGGTCGTCGCCAAACAGCTTATACTTGTTTACCAATTTGTCGGCGTTTTCCTCTTCTTCAAGCTGTTCTTTTACGAACCAGTCTAAAAACTGCATTGTGCGAAAATCCTTTACGCTGTAAGCCGCGTCATATATTGTGTGAATTAAGTTTGTCACATAGCGCTCGTGCTCGGCACCTGTAAGTAGTGGGTCGATATGTTTTTCAAAAACTTTGTCGGGTTGGTCTATTGCTTTAAGCGTAACCTTTACGCCGTTGCTTTGCAAATATTTTAAGAAAAGCATTGCGTGGTCACGTTCTTCTTGTGCCTGAATGGTATACCAATTGCCAAAGCCATCAAGGTCGTTGTCGGTATAGTAGTTGGCTATATCAAGATAAAGATATGCGCTGTAAAATTCTTTGTTTATTTGGTCGTTAAGTAGTTCAATAACCTTTTTGTCTAACATAATATATCACCTAATCTCTTTCTTTTTGGTGTCTTACTATTTCTTCTGTTACGGCGTTTATTTCATAAGAATAATCGTAACCACCGTTTTCAAAATCCACTTCCCAGAACACTCCGCCATATTCACGGTCAAGCTCGGCGTCAAGGTCGTAAATGTCGCTTCGATGTAGTAACCCTGCATGAGACAGCGCCAACTCGATTGCGCGGTCGCGGCTTATATATTCTTGCGACGCAACAGAACCAGTATCACTTGTAGTATTATCTGCTGCCGGTGTTGTTTTATCATTTGTATTTTCGGCAGATGACGGCGGCGTCGCTTTGCCGCTTGAGTTGTTGTCGCTTCTGCCACCTTTATTGTTGCAGGCAGAAAGTGTAAGAACAACGGTTAACGTTAATAATAAAGCAAATAATTTTTTCATATCTTTCCTCCTGTAGCAAACTTAATATGCAAAAGGGAGCCGTTGCCGACTCCCCTTTTTAAATATTTTAATTATTTAAAATAACGAGCGAGGAGTCCCTCAAATGCTTTGCCGTGACGAGCCTCATCACGAGCCATTTCGTGAACGGTGTCATGAATAGCATCAAGACCGAGTTCTTTTGCAAGCTTAGCAAGCTCGAACTTGCCCTTTGTAGCGCCGTTTTCAGCGTCTACACGCATTTCAAGATTTTTCTTTGTAGAGTCGGTGAGTACTTCACCGAGTAGTTCGGCAAATTTTGCAGCGTGCTCTGCTTCTTCAAGTGCTGCCTTTTCCCAGTAAAGACCGATTTCGGGGTAACCCTCACGGTGTGCAACGCGTGACATTGCAAGATACATACCAACTTCACTGCATTCGCCGTTAAAGTTTTCGCGAAGACCGTCGATAATTCTTTGGTCTACACCCTGCGCAATGCCTACAACGTGCTCTGCAGCCCAAGTCTTTTCGCCTGACTGCTCTTCAAATTTTGATGCAGGAGCCTTACAAATAGGGCAAGCATCGGGAGCAGAATCGCCTTCGTGAACATAACCGCAAATTAAACATACATACTTTTTCATTTTAAAATCCTCCAAAAATGTTTTAATTTTTATAATTTATTGCTTATTGCAATTTTTACATAATCCATAAACCACACAAACGCTGGTTTCGGGTGTGAAGCCGTCAAATTGGGCTATGCCCTTTATTTTGTCGGGTTGCACCCTTGAGTCTATTATGGCACCGCAACACTTACAGTGTAAATGCAGGTGAAACGATTTGTCACCGTCAAAATGCTCTTTGCCGTCGCCTACTGCAACGCTTAATATCTCGCCACTTTCGACAAGACTTGCAAGATTGCGATAAACAGTGCCAAGACTGATGTTGGGTATTACCTTTTTTACCCCCTCATAAACCTGTGTAGCCGTGGGGTGATCACAACGGTTTTGCAATTCGTTTAAAATTGCCTCGCGCTGCTTTGAATAGTTTGCCATAACTCACCTCTTTTCTAAAAGTAGTAATCATTACTACTTTTTACGTTTTTAATTATACATACATTTTTTTATTTGTCAAGCATTTTTTCTTGACTTTTTTAAAAAAATTTTTTAAAATAGACTTGTTCAATTTTTTAACAATCTTTTTGATATGGAGTACATATATGAATCCAACAGGTATTTCTAACTCTGTAATAAAACGCTTGCCCCGCTATTACAGATTTTTGGGCGAACTTAAAAAAGAGGGCATGACACGCATATCTTCGCGCGAGCTGTCCGAGCGCATGCAGTTGACAGCCAGCCAAATACGACAAGACCTTAACTGCTTTGGCGAATTTGGTCAGCAAGGCTATGGCTATAACATAGAGCTGTTGCAAAGCGAGATTGGCAGAATACTTGGCCTTGATAAACCACAAAACGCCATTTTAATAGGTGTGGGTAATCTTGGCAAAGCCATTGCCCACTACATAAACTTTGAATCGAAGGGCTTTCATCTTATTGGTATGTTCGATGCAAAGGAATCGCTCGTTGGTCAGATGGTTCGCAACGTGCCGATAAGACATATATCTACATTAGATGAATTTTGCCGCGAAAATATGCCGCGCGCCGCAATACTGTGCATACCCAAAGAGGCTTCAAAGGAAATTTGTGACCAGCTTATAAAGCTTGGCGTAAAAGGTTTTTTAAATTTCAGCCACTATGATATAGCGCTTGACCACCCCGGCGTAGAGGTTGAAAACATTCACTTTGGCGACAGCCTTATGACATTATCATATAAATTGAGTAACTAAATCTAAAAAACTCCCGAGCACATCGGGAGTTTTTTATTTATTTTTTAAACACAAATAAATATTCATGCGCAATAAGTAAAAAGTTATATTTTACACTATTGGTTTTCCAATATCCAGTAGCCTTGCAATTGTGCTGCTCTTTGATAATCAATTCTTTAAGCTTAAAGCCCGCTTCTTCGAATATACGCATTACCTCAAAAGACATTGGTATCATATGCCCTTTTTGACGTGTATCGCCCATAAGCACAGCACAAAATTTGTCTTTTTTAAGAACACGATAGCTTTCGTTTGCTACCTTTTTCATCTCTTCTAAAAAATCTTTAACTTTTAGTAGAGATAAATCTTCGGGTATGTCTTCGCTATAATTGATTATGTCGGCATAGGGTGGATGAGTGCATATTAAGTCAATGCTATCATTAGGCACAAAATCTAAATTTCGTGCATCGCCTTTGTTGATATAAACCTTGCCGTTTGCACCATCGTGTTCAAAATTGGTTTTATCTTTACATCGTTCAAGTGCAACATCATTAACATCAACGCCGATTATATCTCTATTAAGCAACTTTGCCTCTACAAGTGTTGTTCCTCCGCCAGCAAATTGGTCGAGAATTAAATCGCCCTCGTTAGAATAACGCAAGATAATATTCCTTGGAATATACGGTGACCAGTTACCACGCCATTTTGCATCGTGTGTTGCCCAATCTCCACGTTTTGGAAAAGACCAGTGAGTAGTCATTTCCAGTTCAAAATCTTCGGGTTCCCATTTTGTAATCTTTTTATTAGGCATTATACAGTTTCCTCTTTTTCATCAGGAACAGGTAATCCCAATTTTGAAAGCGGAATATAACCGAAGTAATACTGACATCTTACACTTATTATATAATCTAATACATCCTTATATTTGGGATCTCTAAACCAATCATCCAATATATAAATGTATTCAACATCTATATTTGCAGGTGCCAAAAGTTTCTGATACTGTTTTCTTTTAAAATCACACGTTTGTAATTTTTCATCAACTGAACCCGCTACCTGTTGGTGTTTACATTCAATAACATATAGTGTATTTTTTACAATTACATATATACTATCGTCGGGAAATAATCGTTTAGAAATAATTTTCTCCCACTCAATTCCAATCTCTTTCAAGAAGGTATAAAAAGCGTGCTTTTTAAAAATACGCCCCACCTGGGTGCCTTTGTAATAAACTTTTCCGTCAGTTACTGAATAACCGTCCTGTTTTGCCAAAAAAGTTGCCAAGTCTGTTTTGCCTTCAAAAATTAGACCTGTTTTTGTGTTGCCGCCGCCTTTGCCACCTTTTATCATTTTTATTCCTCCTTAAAAATTACTAATAAGTAATTCTTTAATTTTTCCTCTTGAAGCACCCTTGCTGTTAATCATTCGATTTGCTTCTACGCGATTTATATTATGCTTCGAGTAAATGTCATCAAAGAAATTATCTTCCGAATTCGTGTTTTTGGGATCGGAGTTACTAATAACTATTTTTGCACCCTTTTTGTCCATCAAATCAACAAACTTTGCAAGCTCAATTTGTTCTGCATCATTAAAAAGATTTTCGGTGTATGCCGTAAAGCCCGACGTTTCCGTAAGCGGTCTATATGGCGGATCAAAATAAACGAAAGTTTTCTCGTCTATAAAATCTGCCGCTTCTCTATAATCGCCGCATACTATTGTAACATCCTGCAACTTTTCTGAAACCAAACGCAGATTTTCTTCATCACATATTAAGGGATTCTTGTACGACCCCATAGGCACATTAAATTGACCTTTTTTATTAACACGATACAATCCGTTGAAGCACGTTTTATTCAAAAAAATCATTAATGCTGCTTTTTCAATATTTTCATTTGTATCGCCATTAACTTTTAAATCGTTGAATTTATTGCGAATTTTATTATAGTAAGATTTTCTATCTTCGGTATCTAAAAATGAAAATTCATTTTGTAATAAATAAAGATTTTCTACCAATGCATCAATGTTGTCGCGAACCATTTTATAAGCGTTCATAAGTTCAACATTTATGTCGCTTATATAAATTTCTTTTAAATCATACTTACCAAGTATGTCAAACAAAACTGCTCCACCACCAACAAACGGTTCGGCGTATTTTGTTATTTCAGTATTAAAAGGATAATATTTTTTTATTTCGTGAAGCAATTGACCTTTTCCGCCTGCCCACTTTAAAAAAGGTTTAACTGTTTTTTCGGTGGTATTATAGCGCAAGGTTCTTGCGTCTTCAGGCTTTTTTGCATCAATTGGAATAATCCACATATTGCCTAACATTGCAACATCTGTAATTCGATTCTCTTTACACAATGTTAAAACTCGTCTATGTGATATATTCCATTTTTCAGCGGCTTCATTCGCGGTCATATACGCTAACATCATAAATCACTTCCTTTATAAGTATGATTATATTCCAAATCTGGAACAAAAGCAATACCAAATTTGAAATTGACCTTAAATAAGACCTTCGGTTAAACCGAAGGTCTTCACTACTTTATTTATCAAGATAGTCGCACGCGGCAAGGGCGGCAACAGCGCCGTCGGCAGCGGCTGTTGCTACCTGGCGGATTTTTTTACTGCGGCAATCGCCTGCAACAAAAATACCGTCGGCATTGGTAAGGCAGTTTTCGTCTGATGTTACGTAACCGCGTTCATCAAGATTTATAATGCCCTCAAACGCCTCGTTTTGTGGAATAAGGCCGATGGCAACAAACATACCGTCTATATCGAGCTGCTTTTCGTTATCGTTACTGTCGGCAATGGTAATGCCCGTAAGTGTGGTGTCACCAATAATGCCTTTTACGGTATGACCTAAAATAATTTCGACGTTTTCTTTTGCACTTAGCTTTTCTTGAAGCTTTTGTTCACCGGTTAAAAAGTCAAGATTTTGCACAACGTAAACCTTGTTTGCAAGGTCAGCTAGCAAAATCGCCTCTTGCAAAGCGGAATTGCCGCCACCAATTACCGCAACGTCGCGACCTGCGTAAAATGCGCCGTCACACACAGCACAAAACGATATACCCTCGCCTACAAATTCTTCTTCGCGCGCAAGACCTAACATTCGGTGCTTGGCACCCGTGGCAACAATTACGGTTTTTGCTTCAAATTCGCCGCTGTCGGTCACAACGGTTTTTACGTCGCCTTGCTTTATCTCTAAAACCTCGGCACATTCAACCTCGGCATCAAGACCAAGTGCTTGCTCAACCAATTTTTCGGCAAATTCGTTGCCCGTAACCTCACTAAAGCCCGGTATATTTTCAACCTTTGGTGAAAAGGTAATTTGACCGCCAAAAGAGCCTTTTTCTATAACGAGTACGCTCTTATTAGCGCGACGGGCATAAATCGCCGCGGTAAGACCCGCGGGGCCGCCGCCTATAACAATAATATCATACATAATTTTTATCCTCACTAAAACAATGTGGCAGGTGTTATCCTGCCACATTTTAAATTTTTAATTATGCGTTAAGATATTTCTTTATATCAGATACGCCTGTGTATTTTGTTGCGTTTCCGTTTTCTACAACAACAAGTGTAGGTGCCTGCTTAATGCCAAGTGCATTTACTGCCTCTACGTTTTCGTTAGCAAGAAGCTTGTTAAAGATAACGCCTGCTTTATCAAGCAAGGACACTGCTATTTTGCAGTTAGGGCAGGTTGCTGTTGTGAAAAGATAGTTACCGTCAGCAAGTATAGCGTCAGACTTTTCTTCACAAGCGCAATCCTCTTTTACACCGTTGTGTGTAAGCTTGGAATTTTCAATATCATAAACCTTACGGTCTTTAAATTCCTGTGATTTACCGTCGTTCCAGTTTTGAACAGGTCGATAGTAGCCTGTAATACGGCTGTAAACCTCGGTGCGTTCGCCACAGTCGGGGCAGGTGTATTCTTCGCCTGCAATGTAACCGTGATTTTTACATACAGAATATGTCGGTGACATTGTGTAGTAAGGCAAACGGTAGTTTTCGGCAATCTTTCTTACCAAGTTTGCGGCTGCCTTCCAATCGGGAAGCTTTTCACCCAAGAATGCGTGGAATACTGTACCCGATGTATAAAGTGTTTGAAGCTCGTCTTGAACGTCAAGAGCTGTGAAGATATCCTCGGTATAACCAACCGGCAAATGTGAAGAGTTGGTGTAGTAAGGTGTCTCGTCCGGTCCGCGACCTGCAGTAATAATGTTTGGATAGTGCTTAAGGTCGTGCTTTGCAAGACGGAAAGCGGTTGACTCGGCAGGGGTAGCCTCTAGGTTATAGAGGTCGCCATACTGTTCTTGGTAGTCAGAAAGACGCTCACGCATGTGGTTGAGTACATCTTTTGTAAACTGCTGAGTCTTTTCGTGTGTAAGGTCAACACCAAGCCACTTAGCATTAAGACCAACCTCGTTCATACCAACAAGACCGATGGTTGAGAAGTGATTGTTAAATGTGCCCAAGTATCTCTTGGTATATGGGTAAAGACCTGCTTCAAGAAGCTTTGTAATAACTGTACGCTTAACGTGGAGTGAGCGAGCAGAAATGTCCATCATCTTGTCAAGACGAGCGTAGAAATCAGCCTCGTCCTTTGCAAGATATGCTATACGTGGCATATTAATTGTAACAACGCCTACAGAACCGGTTGATTCACCACTACCAAAGAAGCCGCCTGACTTTTTACGAAGCTCACGAAGGTCAAGACGAAGTCTGCAGCACATTGAACGAACATCACTGGGCTCCATATCACTATTGATATAGTTAGAGAAGTAAGGAGTGCCGTATTTTGCGGTCATTTCAAAGAGAAGCTTGTTGTTCTCGGTCTCGGACCAGTCAAAATCACGTGTGATTGAATAGGTAGGAATCGGATACTGGAAGCCACGACCGTTAGCATCGCCTTCGATCATAATTTCGATAAACGCTTTGTTTATCATATCCATTTCCTTTTTACAATCCTTGTACTTAAAGTCCATTTCCTTGCCGCCAACAATACAGTTAAGCTCGGCGAGGTCGTTTGGAACTGTCCAGTCAAGTGTAATATTGGTAAACGGTGACTGTGTACCCCAACGGGAAGGAGTGTTTACACCGTAGATAAAGCTTTGTATACACTGCTTAACTTCTTTGTAACTTAGGTTATCAACCTTTGCAAACGGAGCAAGATAGGTATCAAACGATGAGAATGCCTGTGCGCCCGCCCATTCGTTTTGCATAATACCAAGGAAGTTTACCATTTGATTACAAAGGGTTGAAAGGTGGCTTGCAGGAGCAGAGGTAATCTTACCTGGCACACCGCCCAAGCCCTCTTGGATAAGCTGTTTAAGTGACCAACCTGCGCAGTAACCGGTAAGCATAGAAAGATCGTGGATATGAATGTCGGCGTTGCGGTGCGCGTTGCCGATTTCATCATCATATATTTCAGAAAGCCAATAATTCGCAGTAACTGCGCCTGAGTTTGAAAGAATAAGACCGCCTACCGAATATGTAACAGTAGAATTCTCCTTAACGCGCCAGTCGGCAATATTTAGATAGTTGTCTATAATAGCCTTATAGTCAACCATTGTAGCGTTTATGTTACGAACCTTTTCACGCTGACGGCGGTAAATGATGTATGCCTTTGCAACGTCATCATAACCCGCTTTAATAAGAACAGACTCAACACTGTCCTGAATATTTTCAACGGTGATTTTACCGTCCTCAATCTTATCGGTAAAATCAGCGGTAACCTTTAGCGCTAAAAAATCAATTACGTCTTGATTGTATGCTTTTTGGCAAGCATCAAAAGCCTGTTTGATGGCGTCACTAATCTTTTGTATGTCAAAATTTACAAGTTTTCCATCACGTTTTACTACATTATACATATCTTAATCCCCTTCTTTTTAGTTTTTTCCCTCATTTAAGGGTGAGCAAGATACATTATATAGGTTATTTTGTGGTTTGTCAATAGTAAATTGCACAATATGTTGTGTTAAATTCCTCTTTTTTCCACTTTTGGTATCACATCTTGTGCATAACTTTGCATTAAATCTAGGGTTTCTATGCTTGCTGCAGATAGATTGTTTTTTATAATATCGCCCGAATCAATAAAGTTTTGCAAGAAATATTTAGGTGCACCGTTTATCCACTCCGATATTTTTTTAATATCTTCGGACTCGTGATATTCTTTGACTATAGTTGTTCTAAATTCGTAGTCAATTTTACCCTGTTTTAAAATCTCAACGCTTTTTTCTACGTTACGTAAATCCTCTTCGCCGCACTCGGCGGTAAGCAGATATTTTTCTTTTGAGTTTTTTATGTCCATTGCAACGTAGTCTATTAGACCGCTGTCTATAAGATTCTCAAGTCGCTCGGGGTATGAGCCGTTTGTATCAAGCTTTACTAGGTAACCAAGCTCTTTTACCTTTTTAATAAACTCGGGCAAATCCTTATGCATTAAAGGCTCGCCGCCTGTGATACACACCCCGTCAAGTACACCCTTGCGTTTTTTAAGATAGTCTAAAACATATTCTTCGGTAAAATAGTTCGAGTTATCAATGTGGGTTACAAGCGCTGCGTTATGGCAAAACGGGCAGCGAAAATTGCACCCTGCAGTAAACAGGGTGCATGCAGTTTTTTCGGGGTAATCGAGTAACGTTAGTTTTTGAAATCCGCTAAATTGCATTTTATTTTTCCTTTTATAATTAGTTGTCGGCCGCAAATTGCTCTTCTATAGCCGCTTTTTTGTCGGGGCGTGAATCACCGTGACGCACAAAGCTCATAGTAATAAATGACGCTACCGAGAAGAACACTGCGTAAGGGAATAAAATTTCATAACCCCACCATTTAATAAATAGGCCCGAAAGCACAGGAGTTACAATTTGAGCCGCCATTGAAAACGTATAGTAGACGCCTGTGTATTTACCAACGTCAGAGCCTGTACACATTTCAACAACCATTGGGAATGAATTTACGTTTATAGACGCCCAACCGATACCAATGATGCCAAACATTACGTACATAAGCCAAGGGTTATTTGTTGCAGTTTCTTTATCAACAAAAATTGCTACGGCATAACAAAAGGTCATAATCACTATACCAAAAAGCACAGCCTTTTTTCTGCCAATTTTGCTTGACAGGAAGCCTAGTGGCACAAATGCCGCTATGGCAGCAACGGTTGCTACCGTTAAAAACATTGACGATGCGCCAAGGTCTATATTCCAAATTTTTATACAGTATCTTGAAAAGGTTGTTGTTACGCCGTTGTATGCTGTAAACCACAAAAATACCGACGCCAAAATAAGAACAAGACTTGTGACAACAGATTTAGAAAGCTTTGTGCCCTTTTCTGTTTTTTGCTCTTCTTCGGCTATTTTTGTTTCTGCCAAAATCTTATTTTCTTTTACGGTAAGCACCATAATTAGAACTGCAACTAACATAAATGCCGCTATAATTAAAAATACCGGGGTAAACGATTGGTCGGACGCATACACCTTTTTCTCTTCGCCGTTTATAGTAACCGTTTCGCTCTTTAGCATAAACATCATTAAAACGGTTGCAAAGATTCCGCCAACATAACCCACAAGGTTTATAACTGCGTTACCCTTACTTCGAAGCGGCTTTTCGGTAACATCTGGCATATACGCAACGGCCGGCGAACGATATGTTGCCATAACAACAAGCAGTGCCATAAGGGTTATTATAAAGCCCCAGAAATTAACCCTGCTTTCAAAGAACGCCAATACACAAAGCAATATTACGGAGCCTATTGTACCATAAAGTATATATGGGGTTCGTTTACCAAGTCTTGTGTGCGTTTTGTCGGACAATTTACCAAAAAGAGGCAACATAAACACTGCCAATACGTTATCAACCGCCATAAAAGCGTTTGCGACGGGTGTGTCTAACTTAAATTTTTCCTCTAAAATATAAGGTATTACCTGGTCGTAAAACTGCCAAAAAGCCAATATTGCCATAAATGCAAAGCCTATAAGTACAGTCCGTTTATAATTTAACTTCATATTTATCTCCCTTAAACAAGCTCTATTATTGCGGCAAGATTGCCGCGTTTGCCGCCCGTTGCTCTGTGCGAATGCAGTTCATTTGCGTTACAACAGGTGCAAATATCGCTTATATCTATGTTTTCTTCCTTTATTCCGGATGAAAGCAATATATTTTTGTTAGCTTCAACAAGATTTAACATAAAATGATTTTCGTCGCGACCTTCTTTAAATACGCCCGTTATGTCCATTCCGCTTTCGGCAAAGGCCTCTAGCACAGGAAGGTCAACCTCGTAGCAATTTTGACATATACAAGGACCTATTGCCGCTATAATATCAGCAGGGTTACAGTCAAATTCGTTTACCATTTTTTGCACCGTTACCTTGCCGATTTGGCTCACCGTACCGCGCCAACCTGCGTGAGAGGTAGCACATACGCGCTTTACGGGGTCACAAAACAACAAAGGCGTACAATCGGCATACTGCGTTACAAGAGCAACGCCCACCTCGTTTGTTATAAGCCCGTCAACGTCACTAAAACTCGGTCGTGTATAGCCGGTGCCGCAATCGTCTTTTGTAACTGTTCGAACATTGTTGGTGTGGGTTTGACGACTTAACACAAGATTTGATATATCAATGCCAACAGCGCCGCAAAGACGGCGGTAGTTTTCCTCAACGTTTGCAAATTCGTCACCGCCTGAAAAGCTGGTATTCATCGTTGCGTACTGGCCGTTGCTTACACCGCCAAGACGGGTTGAAAATATATGCCGTACTGCACCGCACGCTTCAAGTCGCGGAAAGGTTATATATATCAATTCACCTTTTTTATTTATTTTTAGGTTATTGCTATTCATTAGCGGCCTCAATCTCTTCTAATAATTGGTTTGATTTATATACAAAGCGGTTCACTACCGATTTTCCCAGTCTTTCGGTTAGCACCTTAAACGCTTCTTCAAACTGCGGAGGTCTGTTATGAACCGAATGTGTGTCGCTTGCAAGATATGATACGTAACCGCCCTTTATAAGCTTTTCGCAGCATTTTGCCTCTTCTTTAGAAGCTACTCCACCTGCGTTAATATGGGCAAGCGCATAACCGTCAGATATTAATTTCAATAATTTTTTATAGCCTTTTACTTTGCTATAACGCTCAATGTGTGCAAGTATAGGTATTAACCCCTGACGCTCTCTTATGTTTATAATATCTTGTAAGACTATGTCTGTAATCGCCGCACCGTACGGCAATTCCACCAGCAAATAATTGGTACCTTTAATTACAAATTGGTTTATTGATTCGCTTTTTCCAATACCGTTAAAATAACGCAGTTCGCAACCAAGATAAACGTTTGGTAAATCTTTTCCCGTAAGTTCTTGTTTTAAGTTATTATATGCATTTTGAACTGCGATAACAAAATCCTCTGCGTTATCTTCATCCGGATAAAAGTGCGGTGTTGCAATAACGTCGGTGACGCCCTGGCTCTTCAACATTTTGAGCAGAGCAAGTGCCGTTTCCATATCTTTTGCGCCGTCATCTATTGCGGGCAATATATGTGAATGTATATCCAAAAAAGTCATAAATTACCTTCTTTTTAAAAAATCGGGAAAACGCTGAGGTTCTCCCGATTATAAAGTTACTGCTGATTTGGAGTTTCGGATTGTTCCGTTTGCTTTAGCGTTGGCGCACTGCCATAACCATAGCCGTATTTTGAATAGCTATACTTACGATAGCCGTATTTACGATATCCATACTTGCGATAGCCATAGCCCCTGCCGGATTTTGGGTTTGCCGCATTCATAACAGCGCCAAGAATGTTAATGTTAGCAAATTTGGCAGCCTCAATAGCACGATTTATAGCGTCGGTAGGTGTTACGTGATCCTTTACAACAAGCACAAGACCTGCTGTGTGTGGAGCTATAACCAAAGCGTCGGTTACAACATCCATCGGTGGAGTGTCTATAATTACATAACTATATTCCCTGCCCACGGTTTCAACCAATTCTTTAAATCTTGCAGAGCCTAAAAGTTCTGATGGATTTGGTGGCACCTGTCCGGCTGTTATAACGTCAAAAGTATCGTTAATATGAGTTATAACCTCTGAATAATTGTTAAATCCCGCAAGCACGTTAGAAAGACCTGCGTTGTTTTCGATTTTTAGCTTTTTATGGATAGAACTTTTACGCATATCAGCGTCAATAAGCAATACCTTGTCGCCAAGCTGCGAGAAAGCAATAGCCATATTTACAGATGTGGTAGATTTACCCTCGCCCGCTTCAGGACTGGTAATACCAAAAACCTTTGTTTCGCTTGTTGCAAGCAAGAAGGTCAGGTTTGTACGAATAGCCTTATATGCTTCTACTACCGCAAACGGAACGTGGCGAGATTCGCTTATGTTCATAGCCGTTTGCTTGCTGTCGGTTTTACTCTTAATAGCCATTGCCGTAACCTCCTCTGCTCTTGTACTTGCGATAGCCGCTAGCTTCTACGTTTTCAAAATCCGGAACCGAACCCAAAAGAGGCACGTCAAAACTGTTAGCAAAATCTTCTTCACCTTTAATTGAACGGTTCATTGATTCGATAATAAACAGCACCACATAGGTCACTGCCGCACCCAAAACACCAACAACTGCTGTTGTCATTGTTGTTCGCGGATATGTCTGTGCTGCACCGATGGCGGTAGATGCTACATTTGCACGAGCAGACGGGATAAAACTTGGTATATAATCACAAGCAACATCTGCAAACACGTTTACTATTTCTTTTGCCTTTACAGCATCGGTGCTGGAATATGTGATATCGATAAACAGAGTGTTTTCACTTCTTCTTGCAACCGAAAAGCCACCCCTTAGACTTTGAAAATCGTCTTCGCCAAGTTCGTCCGCAAGCTCTATGTAAATATCCGGAGTATTAAGAATATCAACAACAGTATCTGCAAGATAAAGCGATGCCGATATGTCGCTACCCGATATCTTGTCGGTTGTTTCTGCATAAGACGTTATAACCGCACCGTTTGTAACAACAATTGATGAAGTAGCGCTGTATGACGGAGTTAGGAAAAATTTGCAGTAACCAAATGCTGCAACCGCGCAGACAACAGTTGCTATAACAAGTATCCACAACTTTCGCCATGCAAGCATTACGAGGTCCATAATATTTATAGTTTTTTCTTCCATTTTATTCCTCTTCCAAACTAAAAATTTTTAATAATTATACACTTAGTTTATGATACCATTTTTATATGCGTTTTTCAAGTCTATTTTGCATATCGGGTATATAAATTTATTTGGTCGTAAACGGTTGGCCAATGACCTGCACCTTTAAGTGTTACACAAACATAGTTTGTACCGCCATCACTTTTGCCAAACGATGCTATACAATAACCCGACTCATTTACAAAGCCCGTCTTGCCGCCCAATATATCAGAGCCTTCGGGCTCGGTGCCGTACATATAGCTAAACAGCGTGCTGGTAAGCGGTATACCCTCGGGGTGTTGAGCAGTTGCCGCCGTGGTGTACTGATAGGTTGAAAGCACCTTGCGGCAAAGCTCGTTTTTCATAGCTTCACGCACAATGATTGCCATATCTTCGGTAGTTGTATAGTGATTTTTATCAAAAAGACCGCTGGCATTCATAAAGTGTGTGCCTTTAAGCCCAAGCTCCTGGGCCTTTTTGTTCATAAGCTTTACAAACTCTTCTTCGCTGCCGGCAACAGCTATTGCAAGCCCCGCCGTAGCGTCTGCGCCCGATGGCAAAATAGCC
Organism: Clostridia bacterium; assembly: GCA_017513195.1. Taxonomy (GTDB): domain Bacteria; phylum Bacillota; class Clostridia; order Oscillospirales; family Acutalibacteraceae; genus UBA737. The sequence continues at coordinate 54,774 of JAFXGM010000012.1, forward strand.
CCGTAAATAAGGTCGGTCATATTTGCCGTCTCTTCATTTGCAAAGCCCGCCATAGTAGCACCCTGTTTATGAAAAGGATCGGTGATTTCATAACTAAACGTAAACGTTTTGTCGTAATCGGTTATATAGTCTACCGCCGTAAGAATTGTCATTATCTTGGTGGTAGACGCCGGATAACAACGCTCGGTGGCATTTCTTGCCGCAACAACCTCGTTGGTGTCACAATTTACAACTATTATACTTCCGCTTGCCACATCAGACGCTATTTGCTGTGTGTTGTCGGTATATTCGGCATAATAATTAACCTTTGGTTTTTCCTCCGGTTTTTCTACCCTGCTTGCCACACTGTTTACGTCTTGAGTATCGCCCTCAATTTGCGGCAATTCGCCATTGCCACCGGAAAAGATCATTACAAACACAATTGTTAACACTAATATAATCGCAGTGATATAAATCCACGGACGAAGTCTTACCGTTTTTTTAGTAGTTTTTTGCGCAGGCTTTACTTGTACAATATAATCTTCGCCCGCTTTTTCTATTTGAGAATTCTTTTCAATGCTTTTTTCTACGGCAGAAAAATAGTCGCCGTAATCTTTATTATTAAATTGTTCCGACATATTTTTCTACCTCATTTTATACACATTAACAATTCCCCTTTATTCAAGGGGAATTGCATCTTTAAAATTTACGTCCGGCACCGCCGCCGCCAAATGAGCCGCCGCCACCGCTAAAGCCACCAAAGCCGCCGTGACCACCGCCTCTAAAACCGCCAAAGCCGCCACCAAAAAATCTTGGTGCACCAAATATAAACAGTCCTCCTCGACCGCCAAAAATAATAATGTAAAGAACAACTAAAACAACTAGCACTATCCACGAAATTATTACTTTAGAGGTCGAATTTTCTTTTTGTGTTTCAGGTAAGTTTTCTATGGGAATATAATTTGGTGTGGTTTCTATTCCGTATTCAAGATAAATCTCGTTTACTATTGCGTTATAAACGTCTAACAGCCCACCGGAAAAATTATTGGTTGAAAGTTTTGGCATAGCATAGGTGTCGATTATTCTGCCCACCTTGCTGTCGGGCAAAGCACCCTCAAGTCCGTAGCCCACTGCAATGTATATTTCTCTATCTTTTTCCGATAGCAAAACTACAATACCATTATCTTTTTCTTCGTCACCGACGCCCCACTCGCGACCAATTTCCAAAGCATATTCTTCTATTGGTTCGCCATCAAGCTCTTCAACCGTTATCACCACCGCTTGCGAATCGGTTTTTTCCTGCAAAGCAACACCTTGCGAATATATTATTTGCTCGTCTTCTGAGGTCATTATATCGGCAAAATCATTTACAAAGAACTTCCCTGTCGGCTTTATAAAATCATCGCTATCACTGCAGCCACAACACGCAAATGCCAATATTAACGCAAGAGCTACTGCAATACCCCTTTTAAAATATTTTTCCATAATCAATCAAAGCTTACCTGTGGTACTTGGTTTGCCGCTTCATCGGCTTCAAAGTACTCTACCTGTTCAAAGCCGAACATACCGGCAAATATGCTTTTTGGGAAACGACGAACTGATCTGTTATATTCACTTGCAGCATCGTTATAATCTTTTCTGGCTCTTGCAATACGATTTTCGGTGCCTGCAAGTTCGTCCTGTAACGCTCTATACTGTTCCGATGCCTTAAGCTCCGGATAAGCCTCGGTAATTGCGTTTACCCATATATCTATCGCGCTATCAAGCTGAGCACTGGCAGCAGCCTGATCCTCAGCACCATTTGCTTTCATAACAGCACTTCTAGCTTCTGTAACGGCTGTATAGGTAGATTGCTCATAGTCAGAATATCCTTTTACGGTTTCTACAAAGTTAGGAATTAAATCTGCTCTGCGTTGAAGCTGAACCGATATTGTTGATTGCTTTGCATTTACCGCCTCTTCCTGATCTACGAGTCCATTATATGAACTTATTGCCAAAATGGCGAATATAATCACTATTACACCAATAACAGAAAGCGTTATTATTAAACCTTTGTTTTTCATTTTTGTATCTCCTTTACAAATTCGTCTATTCGACGAAGTGCCTCTATAATATGCTCGGTACTATAGCAATACGACGCGCGGACAAAGCCCTCGCCGCCCTTACCAAAAGCAGTACCCGGTACTACCGCTACGTGTTTTGCCTGAAGCAACCTCTCGCAAAACTCTTCACTTGTAAGACCGGTGCTTTTAATGCACGGAAAGGCGTAAAAAGCACCCTTTGGCTCACGGCAGGTAAGTCCCGCTTTGTTAAAGCCGTCGACTATCAGTCTGCGGCGGCGGTTATATTCTGCCTTCATATCGGCTACCGCCTCGTCACAATTACGCAAAGCCTCTATTGCAGCATACTGCGCAGTAGTAGGTGCACACATTATTGCAAATTGGTGAATTTTTGTTACCTGTGAAATAATTTCTTTAGGTCCACAGGCAAAGCCCAAACGCCAACCCGTCATTGAAAAGGCTTTTGAAAAACCGTTTATAAGGATTGTGCGCTCGCGCATACCATCAACCGATGCAATTGATACGTGGTCGCCATCAGCAAAAGTAAGCTCGGAATAAATTTCGTCCGAAAGCACCAAAATATTAGTATCGCGCAAAATCTCTGCCAAGGCTTCTAAATCCTTCTTTTCCATAATTGCACCCGTAGGGTTGCATGGGTATGGAAGTATAAGCGCCTTGGTTTTTTTGCTTATTGCGTTTTTAAGCTGTTCAGGCGTCACCTTAAAATCGTTTTCGGCAAGTGTTTCGATTATTACGGGCACACCTCCGCAAAGCTCGGTTATAGGCTCGTAGCACACGTAAGATGGTTGCGGAATAATAACCTCGTCGCCGGGGGCAATAATTGCGCGCAACGTTGCATCTATTGCCTCACTACCGCCAACCGAAATTAAAATTTCGCCCATCGGGTCATATTTTACGCCGCATTTACGGTCGATATAGTTTGATATTTCTTGTCTTAATGCCTCAAGTCCGGAATTAGAGGTATATTTAGTTTTTCCTTTCTCAAGCGAGGTTATACCTGCTTTTCGCACCGACCACGGTGTTTGAAAATCGGGTTCACCCACGCCCAAGGATATAACGTCATCCATTGTAGCGGCTATATCAAAAAACTTTCTTATACCAGAGGGCTTAATATCTTGCACGGTACGAGACAGTATTTTTGAATAGTCTATCATAAAAGATATGTCCCCCTGTCATCCTTGTCTGTTTCAATAAGTTTGACATCCATTTCCTTATATCTGCGCATAACAAAATGTGTAGCAGTTGACGTAACAGAGTCGATAGTAGCAAGCTCACGAGCGACAAAACGAGAAACGTCCTGTAAATTTTTACCCTTTACAACAACGTTAAGGTCATAACCGCCCGACATAAGATATACTGCCTCTACCTCTGGGTAAGAAGCAACCTTTTCTGCAACCTCTTCAAAGCCGAGATCTGCCTTTGGAACAACGTTAAGCTCAATTATTGCGGAAACGCTTGTAGCGTCAACCTTTTCCCAGTCAATAACGGTTTTATATCCACAAATAACGCCCTCATTTTGAAGAGCATCAATCTCTGCCGCGACAGCCTCTGCATTGGCGGCAAGCATTACAGCTAATTGCTCTACGGTGTAACGCGCATTTGTGCTAAGTAATTTCAAAAGTTCATTTCTCATATATAAAACCTCCTAAGGTATAGTATCGCATTATAGTATATATTATTATAATTCAAAAGTATTATTTCGTCAATAAAAAATAAGAATATTGAAAAAGCTGATATTATGTGTTAAAATATTATGATTAAACTTTTAAGTAGGTGGTTAAGTGTCAGTGCGTACTATTGCCGCTATTGCTACTCCTTTGGGCGAAGGCGGTATCAGCGTTATAAGAATTTCAGGCGAGGATGCAATATCCATCGCCGATAAATGCTTTTACGCCTTTTCAGGCAAGGCACTATCTGCGCTTGATGGTTATATGGCCGCTTACGGTAAAGTTGTTGACAACAACGGCTCCGCTTTAGATGATGCAGTAGCACTAGTTTTTCGTGCGCCAAAAAGCTACACGGGCGAAAACGTTGTTGAAATTTCTGTTCACGGCGGCACGGTCATTGCGCGTCAGGTCTTGCGCCGTGTGCTTGAGTGTGGTGCAGTGCTTGCAACCGGCGGCGAATTCACAAAACGCGCATTTTTAAACGGAAAATTAGACCTTACAAAAGCTGAAAGCGTTATGGGGCTTATATCTGCGCGCAACGATGCCGCGGCAAAAATTTCACGCGGCGCACGCGAAGGGCGAATAAGCCGTGATACGCAAGATATTTTAAATAAGCTACTTGAAACGGCGGCATCCCTAGCAGCTTTCGCTGACTATCCCGACGAAGATATACCGAATTTAAATGAAGAAAATTTTGCTGCACTACTTGACGAATGTCGCTTCAAATGCGAAAAGCTTATTTCTACATACGATACAGGTCGCATTATTCGCGAGGGTATAAACTGCGCTATAGTCGGCAAGCCTAACGTTGGTAAATCCACCCTTATGAATATGCTTTGCGGCTCGGACCGTTCGATTGTTACCAATATTGCAGGCACCACTCGCGACGTTGTAGAAACAACTGTAAACATTGGCGATGTTACACTAAATCTTGCCGACACAGCAGGCATTCACGATACAAACGATACTGTTGAAAAATTTGGCGTAGATAAGGCCAAAGAAAAAATTGATAACGCCGAGCTGCTTTTGGCGGTTTTTGATAACTCGTCTGCCATCGACAATGATGACCGACAACTACTTGGTAGTATCAAAGACAAAAAATGTATTATTATACTTAACAAAACCGACCTGCCTCAACAATTCGATAAGCAAGAGCTTTCTTGTTTTGAAACAATAGAAATTTCGGCTCGAGAGGGCAACGGCATGGCAGAGCTTTGCAGCGCCATAAACCGAGTTTGCAAGCTTGAGATGCTATCGCCCGATGATACGGTACTTATAAACGAGCGCCAACGCGATTGCGTTAATCGCGCACTAAATGCCGTGGTGTCGGCAAGCGACGCTCTAGCTTACGGTATGACGCTTGACGCGGTAGGCGTTTGCATTGATGATGCAATTGCCGCTTTGTTAGAACTTACGGGTAAACGCGTTACAAATGAAGTTTGCGACGAGATATTCAAAAGATTTTGTGTGGGAAAATAAACTATGATTAAAGAATATTTGGCAGAACAATATGATATAGCCGTTATCGGCGGCGGACACGCGGGTATTGAGGCGGCTCTTGCCCCCGCGCGCCTAGGCTGCAGAACGGTTATGTTTACAATAAATCTTGACTGGGTTGGTAATATGCCCTGCAATCCATCAATCGGTGGCACCGCAAAAGGACATCTGGTTCGAGAACTTGACGCTTTGGGCGGTGAAATGGGCAAAGCGGCCGACGCCACCACACTGCAAAGCCGTATGCTTAATCGCGGCAAGGGACCTGCGGTTTATTCGTTGCGCGCACAGATTGACCGACGCGAATACTGTACGTATATGAAGCACGCAGTAGAACTTCAAGAAAACCTTGACGTAAAGCAAGCCGAAATTGTACATATAGAAAAACGTGATGACGGACTTTGGCACTGCATCACCCGACTTGGCGCAGATTACGCGTGCAAATGTGTAATTCTTGCAACCGGTACTTTTTTGGGTGGTAGAATTTACATAGGCGAAGTCAACTACGAAAGCGGGCCGGACGGCAACTTCCCCGCCACCGAGCTTGCTGCTTCACTTAAAAAGCTTAATATTCCGCTTCGCCGTTTTAAAACGGGAACTCCGGCGCGTGTTGACCGCGCAAGCATAGATTTTTCAAAGCTTGAGGTTCAAGATGGCGACCCGGACACAGTACCGTTTAGTTTTTCAAGCACCGAAAAACCAAAGAATAAGGTTGTTTGTCATATAGGCTATACCAACGACGAGACCAAAAAGGTTATACTTGAAAATTTGCACCGTTCACCGCTTTATGCCGGTGATATTGAAGGTGTTGGCCCGCGATACTGCCCAAGCATAGAAGATAAAATTGTTCGTTTTGCAGACAAGCAACGTCATCAAATGTTTGTTGAGCCTTGTGGCGAAAATACCGAGGAAATGTATCTACAAGGTATGTCATCTTCTTTACCGGAAGAAGTACAGCTTAAATTTTATCGCACTATACCGGGACTTGAAAACGTAAAGGTTATGCGCGCAGCATACGCTATTGAGTACGATTGTATTGACCCATTAGCTCTTTATGCTACGCTTGAAATTAAAGAACAGCCCGGTCTTTATGGTGCAGGTCAGTTTAATGGCTCATCCGGCTATGAAGAGGCCGCCGCGCAGGGATTTGTTGCAGGTGTTAATGCCGCTCATAAGGTTCTTGGTCGCGAGCCGCTTATTCTTTCGCGTTCATCATCATATATAGGCACACTAATTGATGACCTTGTTACCAAAGGCTGCTCCGACCCGTATCGTATGATGACCTCGCGCAGCGAGTATAGACTGCTTCTTCGTCAAGATAACGCCGACGAGCGTATGATGCCAACAGGCTATGCATTAGGGCTTGTAGGCGAAGAAGATTATCAAAGATTTTTAAAGCGAATCGAGCTTAAAAACCAAGAAATAGAGCGTGTAAACCACACCTTTTTAGCGCCAAATCCTAATCTTAACGCAATGCTGCAAGAAAAGGGCACCGCGCCGCTTACTACAGGCACGCGCCTTGCCGACCTTATCAAGCGACCACAGCTTGACTATAAATGTTTAGCGCCTTTTGACCCCGACAGGCCCGAGCTTTCGGACAATATATGTGAAAAGGTTGAAATTGAGATCAAATACGAGGGTTATATCAAACGTCAGCAAGCCGCTGTTGACGAGATGCTACGTCTTGAAAACAAAGCAATCCCCGTAGATTTTGATTATTCAGCAATCAAGGGACTGCGACTTGAAGCCGTAGAAAAGCTTAACAAGGTTCGCCCCGACAACATTGGTCAAGCTTCGCGCATTTCGGGCGTTAGCCCTGCCGATATTTCGGTGCTTTTAATATATCTTTCAAAATAGAGGTATTTATGATTAACTTTAATATTGAAAAAATCGTTCCCGTCTGTGAGGAGTTTGGGCTCACAATTGACGATGCCGCAATTATGCGACTAAACACATACGGCAATATGCTGGTAGAGTGGAACGAAAAAATGAACCTTACCGCCATAACTGAGCCGGAAGAAGTTTTGTACAAGCACTTTTTAGACTGTCTTTTGTTTTTTAAAAACGTAGCTGTGCCACAGAGCGCTAGTGTAATAGACGTTGGAACGGGAGCCGGTTTTCCGGGGTTGGTACTAAAAATCGCTCGCCCCGATATAGAGCTTACCCTTATGGACGGGCTAAATAAACGTCTTACTTTTTTAAACGCTGTACTTGACGAATTAAACCTCACGGCAAAAACCGTTCATATGCGTGCAGAGGACGGCGGCAAAAACAAAGAATATCGCGAAAAGTACGATATTGCTTGCGCGCGAGCTGTAGCAAATTTGCCCGTGCTTTGCGAATATTGTATTCCGTTTGTAAAATTGGGTGGACAGTTCGTCGCCATGAAGGGCTCCGCAGCGAAGGAAGAACTTGCCCTCTCCGGCAATGCGTATAAAATTCTTGGTTGCGAAAAGCCGACCATTATATGCGAAAATTTACGTGAAAATGAACCGAGAGCCTTTATAGTTTCAAAGAAGGTATCGCAAACTCCGCCAAAATATCCACGAATGGGTGGCAAAATAGCAAAAAGCGCCTTATAAAAAGGCGCTTTTTAATTTTTGCTGTCATTTTTAATCGAGCGCTTTTGCTTTACAACTCAAGAATTTTTCGGTAAGATTTATTTGCAAGGAGGCGATAACCGATGCACACTTTCGCAGACAAAAAATTACTTATGCTAAAGCCTGACGACATAATAGTAAACCCCAATCAACCGCGAAAAAATTTTGACACCTACGAGTTACAGTCACTTGCCGACTCAATTTCAACAAACGGTATCATTCAACCCCTTACCGTGCGAAAGGGCGAAGGTGGAAAGTATCTGCTTATAGCGGGCGAACGCCGACTGCGCGCCGCAAAAATAGCCGGGCTGCGCCGCATACCCTGCGTTTTGCATAGGACAAGCGATTTGGTAGCATCGCTTTACGCCATAACCGAAAATATGCAACGTGCCGACCTTAATTGCTTTGAAGAAGCACAGGCTATACAAAGCCTTATAACCGACTTTCGCCTTACCCAAACCGAAGTTGCTGTACAGCTTGGAATGGCCACATCAACCGTCAGCAATAAGTTGCGACTGTTAAAGCTATCGCCCGAAATACAGGCAAGACTGATTTCATCTTCTCTTACCGAACGTCACGCACGAGCACTGCTGCGCTTGCCCATTCAAAAACGCGAAGCCGCTTTAGATAAGATTATTGCCGATGGGCTAAACCTTGCTCAAGCAGAAGCATATATAGAAAGCATTTTAAACCCACCGCCTGCTCCGAGCGTTAAAACACCACCCATCAGAAAAGCGGCAATTGGCGATATAAAGCTGTTTTCTAACAGCCTTTCAAAGCTGCTGGGCACCATGCAAAACGCAGGCATTTCTGCTAATTCTCGAAAGCGCGAAACCGAAAACTACATTGAATATAAAATACGGATTTTAAAAAACGAACAGGCTACTCAGCTTAAAATTTGTTAAAATCTGTGCGGGCGCCACCGTCCCCTTGGTAGCTCGCGCGGTTTTATAAACGTCTTGGCTTGTTTCTGCACGACAAGCCTTGACACACACCATATTCATCCCCATACACAAACAACCCCTCGAAAGAGGGGTTGTTTGTGTTTATGGTTCTATTTCTTTTGTTTCATTATCTATTGCATATTTTTGCGATAGTTTTGTAAGCTTTTCCTCATTTTTAGAAACGCGAGCGTCGAGCAAAAAGATTTTCACAAGCAGCAAAAATATTATTATTACAAATATAAAGTTTGAAGGCGATTCAAAGCCTATTTTGTTTGAAATCCAAAAAATTGCCTTTGGGAAAATAGACATAACTAAAAGAAACAGGCAAAAGAGCAGCCAATACAGTGTATCGCCTATTTTGAACTGTGATTTTTTTATTTTTAAGAACACAAATATCGCAGTTATCACACTTGCGGATATCATAGCTATTGTTAAACCGTTCATTTTCTACCCCTTTCTAAACCATTGCAAGATAAGAATTGATACAAACATTCTTATCATATAATTTACCGAGTTTGCAAAATTAAGGTAGCTTTCTCCTGCTGTTCGGTCGTGCATTTCAACCTGTATTTCACTAAAGGTTGCTCCCCCGCGAACAAGCAGTGCCACCGTGTCAGGCTCGGGTCCAAGATCAACCGCAAAGGCGAGCTTTTTTATCATAGCCTTATCAAACATTCTCATCCCCGATGTTGGATCTTTTAGTGTTTTACCGGTAGTAATTTTGATTGCAAGTTGTATTAAATTGCTACCAAACATACGAAGCGACTTAGGCTTCTTTTTATCAACAAAGCGAGATCCTATTACTATGTTATAGCCTTTTTCTATTTCATTGGCCATTTTTTCCACATAGTCGGGGTCATGTTGACCGTCACCGTCAAATTGAATCGCAGCATCATATCCGTTTTTATATGCAAAAAGCATACCCGTCTGCACAGCCGCAGCAAGACCAAGATTCACCGGGTGGCTTACAAAATGGAAACCTCTTTTTATACAAATCTCTTCGGTCTTATCGCGTGAGCCGTCGTTAACAATTAGATAATCATATTGCGGACAATCTCTTTTCAACACGTCTATTACACGTTCGATATTTTCTTGTTCGTTATATGCCGGAATAATAAGAAGCAGTTTCATTTTGATCTCCTTTATTTTACCAAACTTATCAAATTTTCGGCGGTTTTTTGCCAAGTGAAGCCATCAACCAATCTTTGATAAGCATTATTACACGCTTTGTTGCGATAGCTTGTTTCCATCGCCTTTTCAATGGCAACTTTTGTTTCGTTTACAGTATTACCTTTAGTTATAATACCATACTCTTCGCTTGTTATCAACTCTCGTGCACCACCATTATATGTGGTTATCACAAAGGTATGCGTTGCTATTGCCTCTAAAACCGAGGTTGGCATACCCTCGGATACCGACGGCAAGCAATAAATATCAGATGCCTTTAACAGCGAAACCACATGTTCAAAATCTATTTGTCCCAAAAAGACAACGCGGTCGTTTGATTTGACTTTTAACCCGTCCTTTTCGGGACCATCGCCTGCATAAAAAAGATATAGGTCATCGCGATTTATATCTTTAAACGCATCAAGCAGCTCGTATACACCTTTGATTTTTAACAACCGCCCCGTAAAAGTAATAACAGTTGCGTTTTCGGGTATATTGTACTCTTTGCGGTAATCGTAAACCTTTTTTTCTGCCGCGGCCTTAAAGTCTTTAAGATCTATAGCGTTATAAAGCGTACCCTTTGATTTTATGCCGAAATGCTCGGACCATTTTCCCGCCGCTTTTGATACGGCGTAGTAATCGCTACACCTTTTCTTTAAAAGCATTGTAACAAAATGCTCTACCTGCGCCACTACTAAATCAAGTATTTTATTATCTACAGACAAATGTGTAGAACCGTGTTCAATTGTTATACACTTTATATTATTCTTCTCCGCGAATTTTGCCGCGTAAAGACTATGAATATAAAATCTTGCATTAATGACAACCAAATCAAAGTGCTTTTTACAAAGCTTTGCATCAAGCTCTTTGAACTCGGCGTTCTTTTTCAAAATAGGATATCTGCCTTTCATAAAGTTGTGGCAAGGCATACGGTATATTTCTATACCATTTTCATCCACTTCATATGACGGAAGATCAAATACGTTTGAGGTTACCACCGTAACGTCGTGCCCTAAAGCGATAAGTTGTTTTGAAAGATTATAAACGTAACGCTCTACACCACCAAGATTTGGCAAGTAGTTTGCACAAAAAAGACAAAAAGATTTTTTCATTGATTACATCCTTGTTTTATACTATTTTTGAACAACTGTAAATAAATATTCCGCTATTTAACACACTTAATAAATACAATAGTTTTGTATCAAAATTTTGCTTTAATTCTATGGTGTTGTTTCGCAAGAACAAAAACAATAGTGGTAATGCCGGAATAAAGTATCGTCCTTGCACACCCAAAATTATTTGACTTCCACTATATGTGTGGTCTAGCAGCAACAAAAGTTCTATCAATAAAAATACTACACCAAATAACATTAGCGAATAACTTCTTTGCGCCAAGCCCATAACCTTCGGTTCGCCCGATTTTCTCATAAACGCTAAACACAAAACAACAACATATGGTATTGCCATAAACCACGGTGTTTGGAATTCGAACCATCCAAAGAACGAAATCATAGATTTAACGTAGAAATCACCTTGTTCTATAATTGTTTTAAACAACATTCGCATCATTTCCACCGGATGGCTTAAAACATAACTTATTCCAAAGCCTTCGGTAGTAGAATTGGTAACTGTGTTTGACACTACCTTGTCACTGTTTGCGCCCTGTAAAATCAGTATAGATGCCACCGCAATTACACCAAGCGCACACTTAAAAGCAAAGTGCCACTTGGGTTTCACAAATTTGTCCTTTGGAATCAGAAGCACTAATCCTGCAACTCCAATATAGACAACCTTTTGCGGAACAACGGCAATGATTATAAGCGCCAAAATCAACAACCGCTTCCAATCAATGTTTTTTGTATCATACATTAAGTACAGTATGTACGCAAACATTAAAACAACTCCGCCAAAGGTAAATGCGTCATACGAACAAGAAGCAATAATATGAAGATTTATTGGCAATAGCGCTATTGCGGCTATCGCTATTTTGCCAAAAGGAATAATCCTCATCGCAAAATACACCATTAAAACACATAGCGCCGCATTAAAAATTCGCGCCAACATAAAGGACCAATACGGACCCAGTCCTACGACTCTCGCAACAGACAGTCCCAGTCCTCCCGCAAAATGAGGAATTGTTTTATTGGTCATATACCCTCTGTCCGTTGTTATAACCTGAGTGTTGTCGGCAAAAACTTCGTCATATCCTTTTTCGCTAACATAACTTTGATGATAAAGAGAATTACTGCTGCTCATAAGATACTTATAATCGCATTCGCGCATCCTCAACGCATCCTGCTTGTCATCAAAGTCAAACATAATCATATTTGACACATGATAAACGCTTCTAAAGTGCGCGGCCTCATCCGGAACGGTAAAGGGTGGAAATACAAAAAGGCAAATAATTACAAAAAACGAAAGTATAACCGCTGTTATTCCTGCGATGCTTAATAATTTGTGTTTAATAATGAATAATACAGCAACCAAGAAAAGTATCGTCGCGATTGCAATCACAATATATTTTGTGGCTCCGCTCTCACCTTTTAAGGTTCTCATATCAATAACAACATTAGTCGAAACCTCCTCCAAATCGACCGTGCACACGCTGTTTTCAATATCAACAGTTTTGTTTGCGGATACAACTATGCATCCCTCTTTAATAACAAAGGTCATTTTTATTTGTTTTTGTGCGGAGGTTTTTAAGGTATCATCAAGATCTAAATAGGTATATCCCCAAGAGAGCTGCCCTGCCTTAAATGTTTGCCGTTGGGTTTGCTTTCCGTCAGATATAATTACTTCGAATTCGGCATCTTCCGTGACGGCATTTGCCACAAAACCAATTTGCTTATAGTTAATGCTGTCGCATTTATAGTTTTGCTCTAGAGTTTGTCCCTTTTTTATCTCTATTTGATCATTTATACTTGTTATGCCGCCGATAGTGTTGCTTTTTACTAGAGTCTCTGCATCGTTGGCAACGTCTAGTTTGTAAACCCCAAAGCTAACTACGGCAACAATTAATACTGCCAAAACCGCCAGCACAACACCTTTATTCTTTTCCAAAAAATCGAAAAACTTATTCATCCTTTTTCCGCCTTACATTAAACAAAAACATTACAAACATTATAACAAAAAGTAATGCCATTTCGCAAAGATATGAAAGTGCTGCGCCCATAAGTCCCCATTTTACGGTCATTATATTAGGCATTATCAGTGCAAAAATTATTGTCACGCCATAAGCAATCAAGCATAGCCTTTGCTTTCGCATAGTGGTAAACAGTGTCAGTGTCAGTGTGCTTGCCGCACTGAATCCGCCCGAAACCAACAAAATCATAAAAATACTCTTTTTGCTTGAAAGCTCGGCGTTATACAGCAGTTCTAACACAGGTATTCCCAGTAGATAACCGCCGACAAGTGCCGCTACCGTTACTGCGGCCACCCACAAATATAACTTTACGACCGTTTTTTTGAAGCTTTGAATTTTTCCGTTTGCCCAATCGCTAGAGAGCGAAATAAGTTGTGGTCTAAAAATAAAAATACTTAAAAGATTTATGGCAAAAACCGGCATAACCAAATAACCATAATGCGCTTGATGGGTTTTTGACAAAGCATCTTCTATTGCGTATTTGGGAGAATTAAAAATATATTGATGCATAAAAGATGACAAAAACAGCGGCAACGCGCACAAAAACATCTTTTTAAAAATGCTGAATTCAAACTTTGGTTTAAATTTATTGAAATTATTATTATATGGTACGTCGTGTATAAAAATCCAAGCAGTAACTACTATAGGCATAGCAATCGCCGCCGCAATAAGTTTTTTTGTAATAATAAGCGTCACCGAAAATGCTATCGCCATCAACGCAACCTGACACGCTAGCGAACGCCCTGCAATGCTTAAATATCCGTTACGGTGCAAGTTTCCCTGAAACAAGTCGGACATAGCCGCCGCCGTCATATAGAACGTTATCGCTATCATAACCAGTACAGTTTCTTTGTCAAATCCACGCACAATTACAAATACAATAAAGAATAACCACATCGCCGCTATGGTTATCATTCTAAACATAGAAATATGTTCAAACGAAAACTCACGCTTTGCGTCGGTCACCTGTATGTTACGCATTTCAAAAACACAAACTGTGTACATCATCTGCGCAGTGGAAAAAGCAATCGAAAAAACGCCCGCTACAGTGCTGTTGGTGATATAGCTCACAACAATCATAAGGGACAAAGAAACGATGGCATTTGTAAGACTGCCTATCATATTAAACAAAAAATTCTTTTTTTGAGACTCTGGCGGTAATTTATAAACGTATGCTTTCATACACACCTCCGAATGCGCGTAACTATTCAATGTATTATATCATATTCCCACATCTTTTTCAACCTGCTTTTCATATGTTCGTTTTGTTGACAAACATATGCACTTTTGCTATAATAATTATGTATAATTTTTGTGGAGATGATGTTTTTGTCAGGTCAATACGATCCCGAAGTTTTAAAAAAACTGCAACGCTACGAGCTTGAAATTTTAAATGATTTTACTAAAGTTTGCGAAGAAAACGGACTTTCGTATTTTGGTTTTGGCGGCACCGGTATTGGCGCCTTGCGTCACGGCGGTTTTATTCCCTGGGACGATGATATTGATTTAGGAATTTCTCGCCAAGATTATAAAAAAGCGGTAGAAATCTTTGAGCGCGACTATGCCGACAAATACATTGTTGTAAATGCTGAAAAGTTTAATGATTTCCCCGTTATGAATACACACATAATAATAAAAAACTCTCGTTTTATAACCACGGAAGACAAGCGCGGCAAATATCCCAAAGGCATCTTTTTGGATATATTCCCTATCGATAACACGCCCGATGATGAAAAGCTTCGCAATAAACACCTCAAGAAAACTTGGTTGCTTAGTAAAATTTTCATTATCAAACACATCCCTTTTCCACACCTGCCACTTAAAGGTTTTAAGGCAAAGATAGCACACTGCATCACGGCAATAATGTGGTTGTTTTTAAAACTCGTTCCGCATAAGTTTTTATACAACCGTTGCCTTAAAGCGTGCACAAAATATAATAATGTCGAAACAGCTCACGCAGCCTACTGCTGTGGTTCTAAACTGCGCGGCAACGTTTTTGATAAACAACAACTATATCCTTTGCGTAAAATAAGATTTGAAAATACCGAAGTTTACTTTCCCGGAAATCTCGAAGATATTTTAACAGACGAGTACGGCGATTTTATGCAAATACCGCCCCCAAAAAAACAAAAGAATCACCGCCCAGATGTTTTAGTTTTTCCGGACGAACTTAAAGATTAAACAATTAAGGAGTTTTATATATGCAAGCTGTTATTTTGGCTGCCGGTATGGGCAAAAGACTTAAAGAACTGACCCAAGACAATACTAAATGTATGGTAAAAATAAATGGTGTTACTTTGATTGAGCGCATGCTTCGTCAGATAGACAAGCATAACCTTTCAAAAATCGTTATCGTTGTGGGCTACGAAGGTCAAAAACTAATCGATTATATAGCAACACTTAAAAACCTTAAAACGCCTATCGTATACGTAGATAATCCAATCTACGACAAAACAAACAATATATATTCACTTTCTCTTGCACAGGATTATTTGTGCGCAGAAGACACACTACTTTTTGAATCCGACCTTATTTTTGAAGACAGTATTATTGATTTGCTGCTTAACGACCCGCGACCATCTCTTGCACTTGTTGATAAATACGAAAGCTGGATGGATGGCACCTGTCTTAAAATTGACGATCACGACAACATCACCGCTTTTATTCCAGGCAAAAACTTTAAATATGCGGAAAAGGACGAATACTATAAAACTGTAAACATTTACAAGTTTAGCAAAAATTTCTCTAGAAACAGTTATGTTCCCTTCCTTAATGCATATATTAAGGCTTTGGGAGAAAACGAATATTACGAACAGGTGCTTCGTGTTATTACCATGCTCGATAATCCAGAAATTAAAGCAGAGCGTCTTAGCGGTCAGCTTTGGTACGAAACCGACGATATCCAGGACCTCGATATTGCGTCTTCCATGTTCCATCCCGACGATGATGAAAAAGTTGCATCTTTACAGCGGCGTTTTGGAGGTTATTGGCGATATCCCCGACTTCTTGATTTTTGTTATCTTGTAAATCCATACTTCCCCCCACAGCGTCTTATGGATGAAATCAAAGCAAGTTTTGAAGTACTTATCACACAGTATCCCAGTGGTATGGGCGTCAACGCTTTGCTTGCGGCTAAGAACTTTGACGTACATCAAGAAAATATTGTTGTTGGCAACGGAGCCGCCGAGCTTATCAAATCATTTATGGAAAGCCAAAACGGTAAGGTTGGTTTTGTGCGTCCTACATTTGAAGAATATCCCAACCGTTACACAAATGATAATTCGGTTGTTTTTGCTCCGGAAAATCCAGATTTTTCATATACCGCAAACGATATAATTAATTTCTTTGACGACAAAGATATTAACACACTCGTTATCATTAACCCTGATAATCCTTCAGGTAACTATATACCTAAAAGCGATTTGTTGCATCTTGTTGATTGGGCAGGCGAGCGCGACTTGAAACTAGTTATCGACGAGTCCTTTGTCGATTTTGCCGACTGCAAAGATTCTACCATAATCGAACAGTCAATTTTAGATGCTAATCCTCACCTTTACGTTGTTAAAAGCATTTCAAAATCTTATGGTGTACCCGGTATTCGTCTTGGCGTGCTTGCAAGCGGCAACGTAGATGCTATTTCGCGCATTAAAAAAGACGTGGCCATTTGGAACATAAACTCTTTTGGCGAGTTTTATATGCAAATTGCTGAAAAATATAAAAAAGATTATGCCACAGCTCTCGACAAATTTCGTACCGAACGTCAACGGTTTGAAAACGAGCTTAACGCCATCGATGGAATCAGAGTAATTCCGTCTCAGGCAAACTACTTTATGATCGAATTAACCGGCAAGGTAACAGCAAAAGAGCTCACTAAGAAGATGCTTTTAGTGCACGATATACTTATCAAAGATCTTTCGACAAAAGCTCATGGCGAGTATATTAGAATTGCAATTCGCAACACCGATGACAACAACAAATTAATCGATGCTTTTAAAAGCGAAGTTTGTTAAAACATAGGAACGAAAATATGAACATTACTATTGTTGGTGCCGGAAATATTGGCACCCAAATCGCCGTCCACTGTGCATTTAAGGGCCACGACGTGATTGTGTTTACATCAAAGCATAATCTTATTTCCAAAAATTTAAAAATCGTTAACGAAAAAGGTAAAACTATTATTTCGGGCAGCATTAACTGTGCTACCGACGATGCAAGTGCAGCGTTTGGTAATGCCGATTTGATTTTTGTAACCGTTCCGGCCTTTTATATGCAAAAGGCCGCACAAACTATGCTTTCTTTTCTGAAAAAAGGAGCAAAAATTTGCCTGGTTCCAGGTTCGGGCGGTGGCGAGTTTGCTTTTAAGAAAGCTGTAGATAGAGGTTGTGTATTGCTTGGTCTTCAACGAGTGCCTAGTGTAGCAAGATTGATAGAATACGGCAAGACGGTTTGTGCAACTGGATATCGCGAAGAGCTCTTCGTCGCATCAATACCAGCGTCATGCGTTAAAGAATGTGCTGACATTATAAGCAATATTTTTGATATGAAGTGTTCTGCATTGCCAAACTATCTTAACATAACGCTTATTCCTTCAAACCCAATTTTGCATACAACCAGGCTTAAAACCATTTTTTGCGATTACCGTCCCAACAAAACGTATAAAGAATTACCTTTGTTTTACGAGGGGTGGACAAACGAGTCCTCTGAGCTTTTGCTCTCTTGTGACAGCGAAGTGCAAAACATTTGTAAATCGCTTGATATGTTTGACCTATCGTTTGTTAAATCTCTAAAAATTCACTACGAGAGCGATAATGCCCGACAGCTGACAAGTAAAATTACAAGCATAAAAAGTTTTAAGGGTTTAAAGACTCCGTGCATTCAAACAGACGATGGCTTTGTGCCCGATTTGAATTCACGTTACTTTACTGCAGACTTTTCTTTTGGACTTACTATATTAATCCAAATTGCACAATTTTTAAATTTACCTTGCCCTTTTATGGAATCAACTATGAATTGGTATGATAAAATATCTTTGCAAAAAGAACGCTTCAACTTTGCCGACTATGGCATTAAAAATCTTAATGATTTCATCAAATTTTATCAACAATAATTTTAAACCCGCTTGGCAATCTTGCCAAGCGGGTTTTTTATCTATATTTTTTAATGTTTTCGTTCATCTGTGCATATATTTGTTCGCCAAGCTCGGTGGTGTGTTGATTGTCCTCAGTATCAATTACATCGAGAACATCAAAATAAACGTCCGACCTTCTGCGGAAAAGATTTTTTGGTATTTCCTTTGTTCCCCAAAGCGTACAAACCACTATCTTAGCCTTTGACTTGGTTGCAATTTTAAGTGCGCCGTTACGAATTGGCTGCAACTCGCCCGTAAGGCTTACATAGCCCTCGGGAAAAACGGCAACCGAATTGGTCTTTTCTTTGATAAGCTTGGTAGCACTAATAATAGTCTTTGCAGCCTCTCGGTTGTTTTCGCGGTCTATCGCCAAACCGTTCAACTTATGTAATGCCTTATAAACAAAGGGGTAAAGCTCGCGCACCTCTTTTTTTGCAACAAACGCAATACGCGAATGGGGCGCCACGTAATAAAATATAGCCGGATCAAGATTATGTATATGATTACTTACAATTAAAAAAGGTTCGTCCTCAGGTATTTTTTCCATTCCCGTAACGTGCACCTTTACGCGAAGCAACGGTAGTGCCATTTGCAAGAATCCCGTTACTAACGCTCTAAAAAAGTCGGTGTCACGCGGTGGTTTATTAAGATTTACAAACAAAATACTAACCGCAAGAACAACCACGTGTAATAATACAAGGGCTACAAAAACGCCTACAAGTAAAACCGGTACCAACCAAATTGAGTATGGTTCGCCAAAAACGTTAAACGGTATATCAAGTAACAGTGTCACGACTGCTGATATTAATAAATATATTTTTGCTATCATTTTCAAACCTTCAATTTTGCTTTCGCACTATTTTATATTCATCATAAAAATCATAATACGGACAGTTAAAAGTTTGCGACGTTAAAAACTTTGCCATTTCGTCTTCGTCGAGGCGGCAGTCGCAATAATATTCGTCATATTCCGCATCATAAATATAATTTGCACAGCTTTCACAGTTGGTGCTTTTGTTTTTCATGTTTTTATTCCTTTAACGATAAGGTCTTTTAGGTGGTTGGCTTACAACAGGAGTCTCTTCTGACGGGGTTTTATCGTCGCCATCGGTACCCTCTTCGTTTGATACGTCGCCGCTTGAAGCATCACCACTTGTTGTGTTGTCGCTTGAGGTGGAATCACTGGTTGTATCATCCGCCGATGTGTCCTCGCTTGTTGTATCGTCGCTCGAAGTATCATCACTCGACACATCATCGCTTGTTGTGTCTTCGCTTGTTACATTGTCGCTTGAAGCGTCCTCACTGCTTGTAATGCTTGAAACATCACTTGACGTATTGCTGTTGCTTGGCACAGACGAAGTAGCAGACGATGTATTGGTTGTTGGATTTTTACCGTGATTTCCCGTCATTTCATAATACCAGTCATTACGCTCAACGGGGTTCTTTTCGACAAATTTTTCAATCGTCAGGTCATCATAAATAATGCCGTTTACCAATTTTGCAGCATACTCCAAATCGTAATAAATTATAGAACCGTATCCCGAAGGACCCTTCATCAAAAATTCGCGTTGATATTCGGTAGGTGGCAAACGATATTGCTCGAAGGTAGGAGAATCAAGCAATATATCAACCGCAAGGCTAAAGATATCGCTGTAAGAAAGAGATGTTTCAGTACAGGGTATTAATGCCTTTATAAGTGATACATATTGCGTTTTTCCCATTTTTGTAGCCTTGTTAAACAGCTCTTGCATAACGTGGCGCTGACGGTCGGTTCGGCCAAAGTCGTCACGCGTGCCCCACACGCTTGTACAATGTCGCACGCGAGCATATGCTACCGCCTGTACACCATTAAGCTTTTGTTCACCGGCTGTATGAATGTAATAGTTTTTAGGATTAAGTCCCATTTCTCTACAAATTTCGTCCATACAGTTGTTAAGATTTGGGTGATCATTACCCTTCCAGGTAAGCTCGTCCTTGGTTATGGTAGCATTAATTCCGCCTACAGCATCAATAATATCGGTCATACCATAAAAGTTTATGGTTGCATACTCGGAAATGTCTAAATCGTATGCCTGATTTATAGTCTTAATTGCATGCTCAGGGCCTTTTGAGTAAGCCGAATTTATTTTTGCATAATAGTTTTTACCCTCATATTCCATTGGAACAAGAGTATCACGCATGATTGAAATAATTTTAACCTTTTTTGTGTTTGCGTTAAGGCTTAAAATCATAATACTGTCGGTATTGCCCTTGAAGACGTTTTCATCGCGCGTATCAACACCAAAAAGTGCAACGTTGATAACTCCCTCTTGCTTTACCTCGGTAAAACCAAGTTTATTTGGGTCTGTAGTTATTTCTTTGTAATTATAATCAAAATAAATAAACACGAAGGAAACAGCCAATACAATAATTGCAAGTAATGTTGCGCCCAAACTGATGAGTGTTTTTGCCCAAGTGCTCATCTTTTTTTTCTTTTTTTGAGAGAAAGAGCTTATATCTTCATATACGTGCTTTCCACCCTTTAAACCCGAATTAGAAAAAATATCTTCGTATTCATCCTGCTTTGGTTTTTTTGCAGGCGAAATTATGTTTTCAATTTTATCGTCAAAATTAAACTCAAAGTTTTCATTATTATCCATATTGCACCACCATTTTAGCTTAGCATCTGCTTATAAATATCGCTTTTTTTGATACCTGTTATTGTAGCCGCTTCTTTTGCTGCCGCAGATGCAGAAAAACCGTCTTGCATAAGTTTTTTAGCGAGGTTTATCGCTTCTTCCAAAGAATAGGTTACCGTTTCTTCCTTTGCGCCCTCTATTATTAAAACATACTCTCCGCGAGGCTCTTGTGTTTTGTAAAATTCAATTGCCTCGCTAAAGCTTGTCCTCATAACCGTTTCGTGAATTTTGGTAATCTCGCGCACGATGGCGATTTTTCTTTCACCAAACGCTGCATACATATCGTCAAGCGTTTTTATTAGTTTGTGCGGAGCTTCATAAAAAATCAAAGTTCTTTTTTCGTTTTTTATTTCTTCAAGATGCTTTTTTCGTGACGGTTTATTGACCGATAAAAATCCCTCAAAGCAAAATCTGCCGCTCGGCATTCCTGAAAGCGCAAGCGCTGTTGCAAACGCCGTCGGACCGGGAACTGACTCGACCTCGATGCCGCGCTCGTGACACTCGCGAATCAAGTCTTCGCCGGGGTCGGATATCGCAGGCATTCCGGCATCGGTAACAATTGCACAAACCTCACCCGAAAGCATTCTTTCGATAACGGTATTTCCACGCTCTTTTTTATTGTGTTCAAAATAGGCTACCATAGGCTTTGAAATCCCAAGATGATTGAGTAGCTTTACCGTAACACGAGTATCCTCGGCGGCGATAAAATCCACTTCATTAAGTATTCGCTTTGCCCTTGGGGAAAAATCCTCAAGATTGCCTATTGGCGTTCCTACTATGTAAAGTTTTCCGGCCATTATACATACGCTTCCTTATAGCTTCCGTAAATATTTATCATTTCATCGGAAAAATTTCCGTTTCCGTCCTCAACGTAAAGTGTCGGCTCGATTGTAAGAGCCGGATTGCCGCAACGTCTACCCTCTAAGAGCACCAGCCACGGCGATTGGCCCACACACTTGCATACAAGCCGCAGCCTTTTGGGCTCTACCTTGTATTTGCGCATAAGGTCCATCATTTCAGCTAGTCGCTCGGGTCGCTGACACATACAAAGCCTGCCATTTGTTTGTAAAAGCTTTGAACCTATGGCAATAATATCCTCAAGTGTGCACTCTACCTCGTGTCGCGCAACGCTTTTAACCGAGTCAGGATTTTTAATACCTGCAAACGGCGCCTTATAAGGCGGATTGCAAGTAACGAGCGTGTTGCAGCCAAAGGGAACCTTGCCCTTTAAATCCTTCAAATCTGATAAAACAGGCGTGAATTTGTCAAGTGATAACTCTTGCTTTGTCTTACTTGCAAGCTCAATAGCCTCACGCGAAATATCAACGCCAAATGCCGACTGACAGTTACCATCGCGCAACATTAAAAACGCAATTATACCACAGCCTGTACCTAAATCAACTGCTTTGTCGTTTTTCTTTGCCTTGGCAAAGTTGGCAAGCAGTACCGCATCGGTACCAAAGGTGTGATGCGGCGATACGTATATAAACTTGCCGTCGCCTATAGGCTCGCGCTTTATGCTCTGGTCCATTTTACGCCTTGTGGGGTATCTTCAAGAATGATGCCCATTGCTTTTAACTTATCGCGAATCTCGTCAGCAGTTTTAAAGTCACGCGCTTTACGAGCCTCGGTGCGTTTTGCAATAAGCTCTTCGATTTCGCTGTCAAGCGCTTCTGTTTTTCGATTATAAACAAGACCTAAAACGCCTGTAAGCTCGTCAAATATATCGGCACACGCAGTAAGTGTGTCTTTGCCTGCGCCGTTTGCAATAGCGGTGTTAATATCACGAACAAGCGTAAATACTGCAGCTAGAGCATCGGCTGTGTTAAGGTCGTCATCCATAGCGGTTATGAATTCTTGCTTACGCGTTTCGATAAACTCGGGATTTTCGCCGCCATCATCCGCACTTTGCAACGCGAAATCGATGTTATTGCGGCAGGTATAAAGACGTTCAAGTGCGTTTTTGCCCTGCTCTATAATGTCAACAGAATAGTTAATTGGTCCGCGGTACTGTGATGAAATCATAAGGTAACGGATTGGCTCATATCCATATTTTTCGGCAACATCACGAACGGTAAAGAAATTACCGAGTGATTTTGACATTTTGTGATTATCAACGTTAATAAAGCCGTTATGCATCCAATAATGAGCAAAATCACAGCCGTTTGCACACTCACTTTGTGCAATTTCGTTTTCGTGGTGTGGGAATATAAGGTCAAGACCGCCACAGTGAATATCTATTGTTTTGCCGAGATATTTTTCCGCCATAGCCGAGCACTCAATGTGCCAGCCCGGTCTGCCCTGTCCCCAAGGTGATTCCCAATATGGCTCGCCCGGTTTTGCGCCTTTCCAAAGACAAAAGTCCATTGGGTCTTCCTTTATATCATCGGTTGCAATACGCGCACCTGCTTCGAGGTCCTCAAGTGGCTGATGCGAAAGCTTACCGTACTCGTCAAACTTTTTAGAGCGGAAATATACATCGCCGCCTGCGGTATATGCATAACCTTTTTCTACAAGCTCGCTTATAATTCGCCTAATTTCGTCAATATTTTCAGTAGCGCGCGGATGTGTTGTAGCCTCGCGAACGTTAAGTCCCTTTGCATCTACCCAAAATTCCTTTATAAAGCGCTCGGCAACCTCGGGTACCGTGATACCCTCTTCGTTTGCTTTTTTAATTAGCTTATCATCTATATCGGTAAAGTTTTGAACAAAATTCACCTTATAGCCGCGCCATTCTAAATATCGACGCAACACGTCAAACACACAAAGCGGACGTGCGTTACCGATATGAATATAGTTATAAACTGTAGGACCGCAGGCGTAGATTTTTACCTCGCCCGGTGTAATGGGTACGAGTTCGTCCTTTTGTCGTGTAAGTGTATTAAAAATTTTCATTTTGGATTACTCCT
Organism: Clostridia bacterium; assembly: GCA_017513195.1. Classification (GTDB taxonomy): domain Bacteria; phylum Bacillota; class Clostridia; order Oscillospirales; family Acutalibacteraceae; genus UBA737. Next base: position 78,563 of record JAFXGM010000012.1, read on the forward strand.
TTATTTTTGCTTCAAGTTCTTTAAGTTTTTTGTTAAGAGCATCAAGTTCAAGCTGAACTGGGTCCGGAATGTGAATCTGGTCAAGCGGTTGAGCCTCAACCTTTTTGCCATTTTGACGCACAACACGCGCCGGCACACCCACAACAGTAGAATTTGGCGGAACGTCTTTAAGCACAACGGCACCTGCCGCTACACGCGAATCGTCGCCGATATTTATAGGTCCTAAAACCTTGGATCCTGCGCTTATCATAACGCGGTTGCCAATGGTTGGGTGACGCTTGCCCACGTCTTTACCTGTACCACCCAAGGTTACACCTTGATAAATAAGTACATCATCGCCGATTTCGGTTGTCTCGCCTATTACAATACCTGTGCCGTGGTCAATAACCAAACGGCGACCAATTGTAGCGCCGGGATGAATTTCTATACCGGTTTTGCGCGCCGCTTTTTGCGAAATGTAGCGAGCTCTAAAGGAATGACCTTTTAGGTAATGCTTGTGCGCGCGACGGTACATTCTAATGGCCTTAAGACCGGGATACAGCAGAAAAATCTCTAAACTGGATTTTGCCGCAGGGTCTCGGTCTTTTATAGCCTTAATATCTTCTCTAAGCAGTTCAAACAATTAAATCAACTCCAGCAGAATCATTTTGACGGGTTTATATAATCCTTGCATTCTTTGAGATATATGAGTCCTGAAATCACACAAAGAACGGTAGAAATCCAGAACAATACCATTATTATTATATCGCAAATACATTTAAGTTGTGCCATGTCAATGAAGCCAAGTTCGGAAACCAGGCCGCCAAAATCGACCGTTACACTAAAGAAGAATAGCGCCGCAATTATGCCGACCATCTGGCTTACGGTCTTAAGCTTACCCCATATATTTGCCGCTACAACAAGTCCTGCCTTTGCGGTAACAAGACGAAGCGACGATACCATAAATTCACGGAACAAAACAATAAATGTTATAATTGTTATTTGTATGCCGTAATTATTAGGATTGGTTGCAGAATATACAAACATAAATCCAAGATATGCCGCAGTGGTAAGCATTTTATCGGCAAGAGGATCCATAAATTTACCAAAGTCGGTAACAAGATTATACTTTCTTGCCATTTTTCCGTCAATCATATCGGTAAGTGATGCCGCTATAAAAATAAGCAGCGATACAAGATAGTGATAATCAAAATCAATTAGCATAGTAGCCATAAATACAGGCGTTGCTATCATGCGTGCAAGTGTTAATTTGTTTGGTGTATTCATATTTGTTCTCCTAACAAATCATATTCTAGTGTGTCGTTTATCTGTACGTCGGCAAAGTCGCCGATAAGTAGCTGCTCTTTTGCCATAAAGAAAACCTTGCCGTCTATTTCGGGGGCGTCGGCGGCACTACGGCCGTAATAGCATTTAATATAATCGTCCCAACCCTCGATTAGTACGCGCTGTACTGTGCCTATTTTTGCTTCATTTTTTGCACTGGCTATGTCAAGCTGGGTTTCCATTATATGCTCGGCACGGTCTTGTTTTACTTGTTGGTCTACTTGGTCGGGCATTTCGGCCGCTATGGTTCCCTCTTCTGCCGAGTAGGTAAAGCAACCAAGTCGGTCAAATTTGGCCTCGCGAACAAAGTTGTGCAACTCTTCATATTGTTGCTCGGTTTCGCCCGGAAAACCGGTTATAAGGGTAGTGCGCAGAGTAACGTCTGGCACAGTAGCCCTAATTTTATTTACAAGCGCCAAAAGCGACTGACTGTCGCCGCGGCGGTTCATTCGTTTTAATATTTCACCACAAGCGTGCTGAATAGGAATATCTAAATATTTAACAAGCTTTTCCTCGCGCGCAAGCAAATGCAGAAGCTCGTCGGTAATACGCTCGGGATAGGTATAAAGTGTTCTAATCCACTCGATGCCCTCAATTTTGCAAAGTTCTGAAAGCAATTCGCAAAGACGGCTTTCACCATAAATATCGGTGCCGTAAGCGGTTGTGTCTTGAGCCACTACAATAAGCTCACGAACGCCTTGTGCAGCTAATTGCTTTGCTTCGGCTACGCAGTCTTCTATGGTGCGGCTACGCATTCTACCACGAATTTTTGGAATAGCACAATAGGTACAACAGTTATCGCATCCGTCGCCTATTTTAAGATATGCCGTAAACGGCCATCCGCCTAAGATACGCTTACCGTTTAGGTCCAAAGCCTCTTTGTCGCCATAGCTGTTTTGTGCCTTGCCCTCAATTGCGTTTTTAACAATCTCGGCAATGTTGCCGTTAGAACCCAATCCTACGCAAACGTCGGCTTCAGGGATTTCGGTAGTAACGTCGTCACGATAACGCTCGGCAAGACAGCCTGTAACGATAATTGCCTTGCAGTTGCCGTCAACCTTATACTGCGCCGCTTCTATTATATTTTCTATTGCTTCGCTTTTTGCATCCTCGATAAAACCACAGGTGTTAATAATTATTGCATCGGCCTCTGCCTCGGGCACACCGATTACAAAACCTGCCTGCTTTAGTGAGTAAAGCATTTGTTCGGCATCGACCTGATTTTTTGGACAGCCAAGCGATACCATACTGATTTTATACATTAGTATTCCTCGTTGTATTCTATTTCTTTTGTATATTTTTTAATTGCTTCGCTTACCGCAGAATAGGAAAAGCCTTTGCGAATAAGCGCGGCATACACTTTTTGTATATTTTCTTTTGTATCCATTTTTGTACGGTATTTTTTCTCTATTACCGCAAGTATTTGTGAACGCTCGTCAAATTCAGTATCGTCCAACACAAGCTTTATTACCGAGGCGGGTATTCCCTTGTTATATAGCTTTGCGTAGGATTCACGTTTTGATATGTTGGAATCTGACATTTGCTCTGCCAAACGTCGTGCTAATTTTTCGTCATCGACAAGACCTAATTCTTTAAGTCTTGCTATGGCTCTTGCCGCGGCGGTACCGCTAATACCGCCTGCGACAATTTTTTGATAAAGTGTTTTTTCGCTGTAATCGGAACGGTCCAAAAACCAAAGACCTCTTGCCTTTGCACGAAGGTAATCCGATTCGGCAAGATGACATTTTAACGCGGCGTCATCCAATTGGTCGTTTTCACGAAGGCAGGTGCTGTTCCAATAATCAATATCAAAGTTAAACGCCTTGCCATCATCAAAGCTTACCTTTACGGTATGCTTTTTGTCTTTTTTTATCTCGACAATTTTCATTAGTCGTCAACCGCTATATCAATATTAACCTTTTTGTGTTTGATTTCGGGCTCTGCCTCTACAGGCATAATTACGGGTTCGTTGTCCGGCACATCCTTTTTGCCCTTGTTTGCCATAATCTCGGCGTAGCGTGCGCGAACCTTTTCTTCGATTTCGGCTGCAAATTCGGGGTTATCTTCAAAAAGCTGTTTTACGTTGTCACGGCCTTGGCCTATACGGGTTTCGCCATAGTAGAACCATGCACCCGAACGCTTGAGCACTTCGAGTTCAAGACCCATATCAACAATTTCGCCAACCTTTGAAATTCCTTTGCCGTAGATTACGTCAAATTCGGCCTCGCGGAATGGTGGAGCTACCTTGTTTTTTACAACCTTTGCACGTGTACGTGAACCAATAATTTCGCTACCGTTTTTAAGTGTTTCTATCTTGCGAACGTCGATACGAACGCTCGAGTAAAACTTAAGCGCGCGGCCGCCTGTTGTGGTTTCGGGATTGCCGTACATAACACCGATTTTTTCACGCAACTGGTTAATAAAGATTGCGCTACAGTTTGATTTTGAAAGAGCGCCTGTAAGCTTACGCATAGCCTGTGACATAAGTCTTGCCAACTGACCTACGTGATTATCGCCCATTTCACCCTCAATTTCAGCACGGGTTGTGAGGGCGGCTACCGAGTCAACAACGATAATGTCAATAGCGCCTGAACGAACGAGTGCTTCGGCGATTTCGAGTGCTTGCTCGCCGCTGTCGGGCTGAGAAACCAATAGACTGTCAATATCTACACCAAGTGCCGCTGCATATACAGGGTCAAGTGCGTGCTCAACATCGATAAACGCGGCGGTGCCACCCTCTTTTTGAGCCTCAGCTACACAGTGAAGTGCAAGTGTGGTTTTGCCAGAAGATTCAGGTCCGTAAATTTCAATAATTCTACCTCTTGGAATACCGCCGATACCAAGCGCCATATCAAGTGCCATTGAGCCGGTTTTGATATGCTCTACGTTCATTGCGGCATTTTCGCCAAGGAGCATAACTGCACCCTTGCCGTACTGCTTTTCTATTTGAGCCATTGCGGTTTGCAATGCTTTTTCTCTGCCCTCTGCAGATTTGTCAGTTCCTACTACTTTTGCTTGTTTTTCTTTTGCCATTTTTATTTCCTCCAAATAATTTATTTGGTTATATTATACTTAAATCGCTGTCCCAAAAACTACCCTGTCAATGTCTGAGTAGTCCTTGCGTGTAGATACGTTTATAAAGCCGTTTTCTCTAATTATATCGGCTACCGCCTCGGCTTCGTTTATACCAACCTCAAAAGCCATAACACCGCCTGCGGCAAGATGCTTTTTATATTCTTTTGTGATATGGCGGTAAAACACTAGTCCGTCATCGCCGCCTTCAAGCGCTGTGGCGGGCTCAAATTTTACCTCGGGCTGTAAAGTTTTCATGTCGGCATCGGTAATATACGGCGGATTACTTACAATCAAATCATAAAGCCCGTCAGCACCCTCGGTGCAAAGCACGTCGCCCTTTACGATTTTTACGTCAAGATTGTTGTAGCTTGCGTTTTTATTGGTAAAGCTTAATGCCTCATCATATTTTTCTACCAAAGTAACCTCAGCGTCGGGACATTCGCCCTTGATTGTAAGTCCTATACAGCCGGTTCCCGCGCATAAGTCAAGCACTCGTGAATTTGGCTTTTTATTAACGCTTTCAAGACATACGTCTATAAGCGTTTCGGTATCGCTACGCGGAATCAATACGCCCGGTCCCACAAAATACTCTCGGCCAAAAAAATACCATCTACCGATTATGTATTGTAACGGGTAGCGAATAAGCCTTTGTTTGATTATGGCCGTCATATTATTTTGCTGAAATTCATTTAGCGGTTGTGTGTATTTGGTAAGTATTTGAGCGTTTGTGTAACCGGTTATATGCCTAATAATACACTTCGCTTCAAAAACATAGTCCTCAATACCTGCCGCTTGCAACTGTTTTTTACAGTCGTTATATGCTTCAAATATCGTCATTGTTTTCGGTTTCTTCCTCTGGTTTTGTATCTTCTATTTCGTCACACGCCTTAAGCGCTGCTATAGCAATTTCTATCATATCGTCCTCGGGTTCCTTTGTGGTTATCTTTTGTAGCCACATACCGGGAGCCGAAATTATACGCGTAAGTAGGTTATCATATTTACCGCAAATTTTTAGCAACTCATAGCCGAGCCCGCAAATAAGCGGTAGCATCAAAATTTTCGCAGTTATCCAAAGCCAAGCAATATCATAAACACCGGGGAATATCATCTGCACTACGGTCGATACTATCATACTGACAAGTATCATCAGTATCAAAAACGAGGTTCCGCATCTTGGGTGTAGTCGCTTTTGTTTTTTAACGTTTTCTACGGTTAATTCCAATCCCGCCTCATAACAGAATATGGTTTTATGCTCGGCACCGTGATACGCAAACACGCGGTGAATATCCTTCATAAAAGAGACTCCCCACATATAAAGCACCAACACTGCAAGCTTTAAAAGTTGTTCTATGCCCGAACGTACAACCTTTGAAAACGGGGTGCCGGCAAGCCACTCTATGCCCTGTACGGCATATCTTGGTATACCTAAAAACAAAACGAGCGCTAACGCGATACCAAGTATGGTGCCCACGGTCATAATAACCGCCGTAAAAGCAGATTGCTTTTTTTCGTCTTTGGGTTTGTCTTTTTCTTCCTCTATATCGGTAAAGCCCGATATATCAGCCGACTTCATCATAGCCTTGTAGCCCTGTATCATTGTTTCGATATAGGTCACTATACCGCGAAGTACAGGAAGCTTAAAGATTTTAATTTTATCTTTTATACTTTTGTGCTCGATAAAACTAATGTCAATAGTTTTATCGGGCTTGCGTACGGCCATAGCCGTCTTTTTTTGAGGGTTTTTCATCATAATACCCTCTATTAGCGCCTGACCGCCAATGCTTGTATATTTTGCCAATTTAGTTTTCTCCTTGCTGTGGGGTTTCTTGCGGTTTTTGCTCTGTTTGTTCGTCTTCTACGGCTTCAACGGCCTCTTCAATCTTTTCCTCTTCGGGTTCTTCATAAAGCGGCAATACTATTGTAACTGTAGTGCCGACACCTTCGGTGGATTCGACAAACAAAAGTCCTTGATGCTGTTTTATAATTTCATCGGCAACCGCAAGGCCTATGCCGCTGCCGCGAACGGTTTTGTTTGATTTAAAGAATTTTTCTTTTACGTGCTCTACGTCTTCGGCGGGAATACCAACACCCGTATCCTTAACAACAATACGAACACAGCCCTCTTCGCCCGTTTGCGTTACAAGCACAAGACCGCCCTTTTCGGTGTATTTTACCGCATTATCTATTACGTTAATAAATACCTGCTTTAGTCGATCGGCATCGGCCATTACTACCGAGCTTTGTACAGGAGGAGTGTACGAAAGCTCTATGCCCTGCTTTACAGCAAGCTCTACGTACATATCTGCAACGCTGCACAAAAGGTGTGATACGTCTATCGGCTGAACGTTGTTTACAATCATTCTGCCCGATTGCATACGAGAAAAGTCGAGCAAATCCTCTACCAGACCTGAAAGTCTTTCGGCCTCGCTAAGCACTACATCTAATCCTCGTGCAACCAAATCCTCGTCGGTGCCGAGTGACATTTTTGCCGTTTCGCCCCAGCCACGAATTGCCGTAAGCGGAGTGCGAAGCTCATGCGATACCGAAGATATAAAATCGTTTTTCAAGGTCTCGGCGTTTTGAAGCTCTATTGCCATATTGTTAATGTTTTCGCAAAGCTCGCCGATTTCATCGTTATTTTCGTCCTCTATTCTTACCTTGAAATCGCCGCCTGCAATTTTACGGGTGATATTGCCCATTTTGCGCAAGCGGGCAATCATAGCCCTTATAAAGAATAGTCCGGACAGTGCACAAAGTCCTAAAACGGCCAGCGATATTACTACGATTAAAACTATTGTAATATTTATTTTTCCGTATGACGCTTTAAGTGAGGTCACCCATCTGTAAGCGCCTATTGCCTCGCCTTTAGAATCATATATAACCTGCGTGCCTGCCATAATATTTTCGCCGCCCGAATTTTCTAAGCGTTCTACCCAAAAGCCCTCGACTTCACCCTTTGCAAGGTCATATTCGTCCTTTACAACGTCAGACGGTTTAAAGCCTGTGGTTGATATTATGATTTGGCCGCTTTTATCTAATACCTGTACCTCAATTTTGTTTTTATACTCGAAATCATCAGACAGTAGTATTGCATTATCATAAAAATTTTCTGTATTTGAGGTTGATAGGTTATCAAAAGCCTGAGCATAATCGGTGGCCTGTGATTGCACGCTACTGAATATCAAATTTACAAACAATAATGCCAATATTACCGCAACCGATATTACGGCAAAAGCAATAATCAAATACACTTTAAAAAACCATCGCATAGCGATACTTTTAAAATGAAACTGAATCTCTTTCATGCAATCCCACCACCTTTCTGCTAAAATTTTAATTTAAAATCAGGTTGCTGTTGTGTCCCACATATAGCCTCTACCCCAAACTGTTACGATAAACTTAGGGTCAGAAGCATCTTCTTCTATCTTCATTCGAAGACGTCTTATATTTACGTCTACAATTTTTTCTTCGCCAAAATATTCTTCGCCCCATATTTTATGCAAAATTACCGTTCTGCCTATCGGCTCGTCAGGGTTGGCAAAGAAATATTCCATAATTTGAAATTCTATTTGCGTAAGCTCTATATTTTTACCGTCCTTTGAAAGTGAACGGCTGCGCAAGTCAAGCACAAAGCGTCCCGATTCAATCTGTGTAGATGGTTTTGTCGGTGCAATGGGCTTGCTTTTGCTAACACGGCGATACAGCGAATCAACACGAGCCAATAGCTCGGTTGGGCTAAACGGCTTTGTTACGTAATCGTCGGCGCCAATCATAAGTCCGCTTATTTTATCCATCTCTTGCGATTTTGCCGTAAGCATTATTATGCCTATTGACTCCGAACGGTTTCTTAGCTCCTTACACAAAGCAAAACCGTCCATGCCCGGCATCATAACGTCAAGCAGCGCTATGTCAAAACCCTTTGGATCGTTATCATATATTTCAAGTGCTTCTTCGCCGCTTCCGGCTTCAACAGTTTCATAACCTACACGTTTTAAATTTATAGCTTCAAATTCGCGGATAGCAACTTCGTCTTCAACTATAAGTACTCTTTTCACTATTGCACCTCTATTGTTCAATCAAATAAAATGTTTCTTTTATAAAATCAACCGTTATCATAAATGAGCCAGCGCCTTCGCCCAATTCAACAACAAACACCTTGTCTCCAAATTGTAACAACTCGTGCTTATTTCCACGGGCATAATCGGTGCTTACCCAATCGTCAGCATCGACCGCTGTAATTGTAAAGAGCTCTTTACCAAGTATATTATTTATGGAATCATAATGGTAAACTTTTCTTTCGTGGGTTTCTATATTTTTATAAACCGCTATGTAGCCTATCATACTCTTTGGCACGGTAATATAATAGCCGTCGACGGTGTTCATAATCGTGACGTTTTTTATCGAAAGCTTTTGTCCGTCAAAGGAACACCAATTTGTATAATACAGCTTTTCACCATCGGTTTGTGCGTTTGGCAGGTCACTTGCAACGGGTATCTCCAATATTCCGTCGTTGTTTATATCCTTCGTTTCTATCGAAGCGGCTCGGTATGTAGAAATATTTTCAAAGGTATTCTCGCTATCAAGCAACGGATTTATAAGTTCTTCGTCTGATAAGAATAAAACCTCTGTTACCGAACCTACACCCTTGATTTCGTCAATATAAATTGCCTTTTGTCCGTTTGATAAAACCGATAAAACAGGAGCGTTGGCGCTTTTAACGCTGGCATCCATCAAGCAACCCCTTGTTTGAACAATTTCATTGTTTTTAAAATCAAACACCATTGCTTTATTTGTTTTTTCTACTGTAGAAAGCAAATGAACGAAAAGCTCATTAGAACCATTGGCGTCAAGGTCACAACACAAGAAATTTGTATATTCTTGTATTATTTTTTGAGTCAGCACATTATCTACGAACGTAAACACGCTAAGCTTCTTTTCGCTTGAGCCATTAACGTCCCATCCGACCAGAATCTCCTTGTTTCCGTCACCGTTAATATCACAAAACTCTACCTTCTCTACACCGGTTGCAATCATTGTTTGATCTGAAACCGACACCCACTTACCATCCTTTTGGCAAATAGCATTTATGTGAAGGGTTGTCATTTCGTCATTAGCAGTATTATAAAAGGCAAATGCCTCATAGTTTTCGTCGCCGTTTATGTCCTGCAAAATTATTGCCGAGCGATGCTCACCCGAGGTGGGGTACTCAAGGTCACAATCCTCACCCGCCATATCGTGAAGCGCATTTGCTATAAGCGACATTTCACCCGTAAGCTCCGGCGGTGATACTAGTTCATCGGTGTTTTCAACGAACGCGCAGCCGCAGCTTGCAATACAAATTGCAACGGTCAACAACGCTAAAATTATGTTTTTAATCCTCACGGCATACGCCCCCTTTATAAACATATTTATACATAGTGCATTATAACATAATATATTGTAAAAATAAAGATATTTTTAACTAATTTTTAAACAAAATCATTGCAAGAATGTTAATTTTATTGTAATATTTATTTAACAATTAAGGCTTGGTGAAAATATGGACGAAAAAAGATTTGAACAACTGCTACTTACGGTTCAAAAACCCGGTAGATATTCAGGCGGAGAGGTAAATCAGGTAATGAAAAATGCACAAGACGTTGACGTGCGTTTTGCCTTTTGCTTCCCCGACACTTACGAAATCGGTATGAGCCATTTGGGTATGAAAATACTCTATTCGCTTTTTAATGAGCGTGACGATATTTGGTGCGAGCGTGTTTTTGCGCCGTGGATTGATTTCGAAAAGGTTATGCGCGATAACGACATACCGCTTTATGCGCTCGAAAGCCGCGACTCTATCCGCGATTTTGATTTTGTTGGCTTTACACTTCAGTATGAACTTTCTTATACAAATATTCTTACTATGCTCGACCTTGGCAGAATTCCATTAAAGTCGTGCGACCGCGACGACTCTTACCCCATTGTTGTTGCGGGCGGTCCTTGCGCTTGTAATCCAGAACCTCTTGCCGACTTTATTGACATTTTCTTTTTGGGTGAGGGCGAAAAGGTTGACCTTCAAGTTATTGACCTTTACAAAGAATGCCGGAAAAGCGGATACAGTAAAATCGACTTTTTAAGAAAAGCCGCCAAAATTAAGGGTGTTTACGTGCCGGCTCTTTATGATTTTACATATAACAAGGACGGAACCATTGCCGCCATTACCCCAAAGGGCGATGCCCCTGCGGTTATAGAAAAGCGCATCGAAGAAAATTTGGATGAAACATACTACCCCGACCGATTTGTAGTACCGTTTATTGAGGCGGTGCACGACCGTGCCGTACAGGAGGTTTTTCGCGGCTGTATCCGCGGATGCCGCTTTTGCCAAGCGGGTTATATATATCGCCCCGTGCGTGAAAAAAGCGCCTCGGTTGTAAACCGTCAGGCAAGGGCGCTTTGCAAAAACACCGGCTATGACGAGATGTCACTATCGAGTCTTTCAACCAGCGACTATACCCAGCTTGAAGAAATGCTTGACGAAATGCTTTCTTGGACCGAGTGCGATAAAATAGCGCTGTCGCTACCGTCGCTTCGTATTGATAACTTTAGCGAAGAGCTAATGCAAAAAATTAACCGCCTTAAAAAAAGCGGTCTTACCTTTGCGCCCGAAGCAGGTACACAAAGACTTCGTGACGTTATAAATAAAAACATTACCGAGGATGATATTCTTACCACCTGCGCTACGGCATTTCGTGGCGGTTATACCGCGGTAAAACTTTACTTTATGATGGGACTTCCTACCGAAACAGACGAAGATATAGTAGGAATTGCAGAGCTTGCTCAAAAAATAGTTGACCTTTACTACAACCTGCCCGAAAAGCCAAAGGGCAAGGCAGTAAACGTATCAATAAGTGTGGCAAACTTTGTTCCAAAGCCACATACACCATTCCAGTTTGAGCCACAAATCACCCGTGAAGAAATGATTAGAAAGCAAATGCTTCTAAAAGATAGCATAAAGAGCAAAAAAATTACCCTTAACTATCACGAAAACAAGACAAGCTTTTTAGAAGGCGTTTTTGCACGAGGTGACCGACGTCTTGGTGCGGTTATAGAAGCGGCATACAAAAAAGGTTGCCGTTTTGACGGCTGGGACGAGTGCTTTGAGATGGACAAATGGCTTGCGGCCTTTGACGAATGTAAGGTAAGCCCCGAATTTTACGCAAATCGCACCCGTAGCTTTGACGAGATTACGCCTTGGGAGCACCTTGATTACCGCATCACAAAGGAATTTTTAATTCGTGAAAATATGGCAGCCCACGCTGCGTGCACTACTCCTAATTGCCGCGAAAAATGTGCCGGCTGCGGAGCAAATTCATACGGAAAGGGTGTTTGCTTTGAAAAACGTTAGACTTTTTTATAAAAAGAGTGACCGTATGAGGTTTATTTCACACCTTGATATGACACGTTTTATGTCACGCACCATTCGCCGAGCCGAGCTTCCCGTATGGTATACCGAGGGCTTTAACCCACACCTTTATATGACCTTTGCGTTGCCTCTGTCTTTAGGCTTTGAAAGCGATTATGAGGTTGTCGATATTCGTCTTTTGGACGATAACTATGATATATCAACCCTACCCCAAAAGTTAAATGCCGTTTGTCCCCCGTATATCACCTTTTTAAAGGCGGCAGAGCCCATTAAAAAAGCGGGCGACGTTGCGGCGGCAGAGTTTGTAATAACCTTTGATGACGGTGGAGAAATCGGTGACAGTCTAAGTGCATTTTTAAGCAGAGGCAGCATAGTGGTTTTAAAGAAAACCAAAAAAGGCGGCGAAAAGGAAATTGAGGTTGGCGATAAAATTAAATCGTTTGAAACCGAAATTTTAGACGGAAACACCGTTTTAAAAATCACACTCCCCGCAGGTAGTACCGAAAATCTGAATCCCGAGCTATTTTTAAACAAGTTTTTTGAAGAAAATGGAAAATATTACTGTTATAAAATAAATAGGACTGCTATAATTGATACAGGTGGAAAACTTTTTGTTTAATGCACAATGCACAATTAACAAAAACACAAGACCCTACTTTTTTAAGTAGGGTCTTGTGTTTTGGGTTTGGCAACTGCGTCGCAGCAGAGTCGCGTTTGGTTTATTATACGCTAAAACCTAAAAATATATTTAATATAAAACAAATTGTTATAAATCTTTTGTTTTGGTTTGAAGCACACTTTAATTTTCAATTTAAAAAGCACTCATCAGAGAGACACTTCGTAAAGAAGTCGTCTCTCTGTTTTTATATAAAAATGACACTTTACGCAAAAGCGAAAGTGTCATAGTGGGTTACGTACTTTAAAATATATATGAGTTACTTGCTGAAAACAAGAAATTTATTTTTCTGCAGGTTCAAGTGATATTTTGCCTTGCGGCAAAGTGATATTGAAACCTAGTGGTTTCAGTTATATTATATTCGCCTTAAAAACTGTCCGTAGGACAATACCACGATGCAAAGCATCATATAACTGCGAAGCAATATAACTCGCCACAAGGCGAATATAACTGGGGCACCTTCCTTACGGAGGGTGCCCCAACGATGAGTGCTTTTTTATCTTAGTACGCTTTGCCCCAATAGAGCATTTTGTCGGCCTTTTTGCCGCAGCAAACACAGGTGTCGCCAATATGTTCTTGCTCAAAAGGAATGCAACGCGAGGTAACGCCTGCAATTTCTTTTAGCTTATCTTCACATTCGCGGTCGCCACACCACATCGCACGTATAAATCCGGGCTTTGTGTCGGCAATTTCTTTCATTTCGTCAAGGTTTTTAGCGTCGTAGGTCATTGTTTCACGACGTTCGAGTGCCTTGTTATAAAGTGCATCGTGGTACTCTGCCAAAATCTCGGGTATGCGGGTGGTAAGCTCGTCAAGATTTACAAAAATCTTTTCACGGTTGTCACGACGAACAACAACACACTGGTTGTTTTCAATATCGCGTGGACCGATTTCAAGACGAAGCGGCACGCCCTTCATTTCATATTCGGCAAACTTCCAACCGGGAGTTTGTTCTGAATTATCAAGCTTTACTCGGCAAACCGTTTTAAGTGTGTTGCAAATCTCGGTTGCCTTTTCTACAACGCCCTCTTTGTGAGATGCAATTGGAACGATTACAACCTGAATAGGAGCAATCGCAGGTGGCAACACAAGGCCGTTATCATCACCGTGGGTCATAATAACCGCGCCAATTAGACGGGTGGTTGTACCCCAAGAGGTCTGATGTGGATGAACAAGTTTATTATCTTTATCGGTATATTGAACCTCAAACGCGCGTGAGAAACCGTCGCCAAAGTAGTGTGAAGTACCGCTTTGAAGCGCCTTACCATCGTGCATTAAAGCCTCGATTGTGTAGGTTGCCTCGGCACCTGCAAATTTTTCCTTGTCGGTCTTTTGTCCCTTTACAACAGGCATAGCAAGAGCCTCTTTTGCAAAGCGGGCATACACGTTTAGCATCTGCTCGGTCTCTTGTCTTGCTTCCTCTGCAGTAGCGTGAAGGGTGTGACCCTCTTGCCACAAGAATTCACGTGAACGAAGGAACGGACGGGTGGTCTTTTCCCAACGAACTACGCTGCACCACTGATTATAAAGCTTTGGCAGGTCGCGGTATGAGTGTACAATATTTTTAAAGTGATCACAGAAAAGTGTTTCACTGGTAGGACGCACACAAAGACGCTCTTCCAATTCTTCGGCACCGCCGTGTGTTACCCAAGCAACCTCGGGTGCAAAACCTTCAACGTGATCCTTTTCCTTTTGTAAAAGACTTTCGGGAATGAACATTGGCATATACACGTTTTCGTGGCCGAGTTCCTTGAACATACCGTCCATAATATGCTGAATGTTTTCCCAAATGGCATAACCGTAAGGGCGAATAATCATACAGCCTTTAACCGATGCATAGTCGATAAGCTCGGCCTTTATGCACACGTCGGTATACCATTTTGCAAAGTCCTCATCCATAGAGGTTATTGCTTTTACTAACTTGTCATTGTTTTTCATTTTCATCACCAGTTTTGTCGTTTTCTTCTTGTTCTAAATCCTCTTCGGGATCTTGTACAGGTGGCTGCGTAGGAGGCTCTTCTATAGGAGGCTCTGGCTCCTGCACGGGAGGTTGACCATTTGGCCCATAATTATCATCATTATAACTATTATCGTCGTCATTTGCAACATTTTTATAAAAAGAATTAAAATAGTCGAGTACGCCAAGCGCTATTTTTTCGGCTTTTTTGTTATTTGTTGATTCGCTGATTATGCCAGCAAAATCGTCAGGGTTAGAAATAAAGCCATTTTCGGTAAGCACCACCGGACAGCTTGTAACGCGGGCAAGATAAAAGTAGTGCCAGCTTTTTTTCATTTCTTTATAAAAATTACCCTTTGCCGTGCTGTTATAAACGTACGTTACCGCCTTTTCAGAAAACGGAGTAAAGTAGAAAAAGCTACCTCCGTCCGCCGAAGCGCGCGTGCTTGAGTCGTGGTGTATTGATATGCAAAGGTCAGGTGCGGCACTGCGCAAAAATTCACATCTGGCATCCGATGATAATTCGACATCGTTTGTTCTGGTCATAATTACGGTAGCGCCGTAAGATTCAAGCTTTGCCTTTAATTTATATGCCAAAGACAGATTTCTTTCGGCTTCGGGATTGGTGTCAGGACGAAGGCCCAACGCGCCGACATCTCTGCCACCGTGACCCGGATCAATCACAATTTTTATTCCCGTTAAATCGTCTTTTTTGGTAACTGTTGGTGGGTTTAAAAACTTAAACACGAGCTGACCTGCAGAATTATATTCGGCATTCCAACCATAAAATGCACCGACAGCATTTAGATGTAACCTTAAAACATATCCATCATTTTTTGCAAACACTTCACCCTTTGTAAATAGCGGATGGTCATAGAAAACAAACTCGCCCTCTATGGCGTTTGCATAATAAAACTTAATGTCTATATAGCTATATGTAGCACCTGATATTGTATATTCCTGTTTTGAAGGGTTGGTATAGCTTTGTGGCCCTAATTCCACGGCAAACGGGGCTTTCCAATCGGTATCAAAGGTAAGCACTGTGTGCTTGTCGTCAACCTCGCCCTGATATAGCGATATGGTATTATATTCGGGTAGTTCGCCTTGATATAGCTTTGAAACGGTGACACGTGTTGTGTCGGGCGCATTTTTCTTGTCAATATAAACACGCTTACCGCAACGCAAATTGTAATAGCTGTTGCCGCTTTCTGCCTCATATACTATACCGCCAACCTTATAGTCCACGGTGCCTTTCGGCAAATAGCTGTTGGTAGGGCGCGACCAGTCGTCAGTGGTGTTGCCGTTAAAGGTTTCGGCCTGAGTTGCCACTATTTCTACCACCTGAGTACCGTCGAGCGATTTATCACGCAGGCAGGTTATTGCAGGTGAAGTATAGCTTTTGGTTAGTCCGTTACACGTGCCCGTAAATTTTACTCCGCCAAGATTTAAATTACTTTCGTTTTTTGTGGGCAGAGTAAAGCTGCCTGTAAAATTAGTAAATTCCTCGCCCTCTTTATAGGCTTGTGGAGTAAGCTTTATGGTTTTGCCGTTAAAGGTGGCTGTAACCGAGCTTGAATCTATACGCGCAAGCGCTACCACAACAAAGGAGGACCCTGCCTCATAGCTTTGCTTTTCATAAGGCGCATACGCCTTTATAACCGTAAAATTATAACGAACGATATAGGTTGTTTGCTCGCCGTTATAATCAAAAGTAAATGTGTTTTTTCCGGGCACAAGCTCTACGTCAAGCGAAAATTCACCGCCTGCAAGGCGCTCTACCTCGGCGCCGTTCATAGTAAGCGGTAGTTTTGGGTCACTTGTGCCGCTTATTGCAAAATGCGTCTGAGAAACCGTAACGTCTTTTTGTGTGGGCGACGTTATTACAAGCGGAGCCACAACCTCCTCTTGAGGCTCGCTTGGCACAGAGGGCTCGTTGGTTGGTTCTTCTGTGCTACTATTGCTGCTACTTACATAAGAAATATTGCTTTCTTCCATAAAAATTTCTTTTGCATCTTCGGCTACTGCAAGAGCAAATATTATACCCAATATAACCGCAAAAACGGCCGTTATAGCAAGTGTTATAGGTGTTTTGTGTCTTTTGAAAAATTTTTTCATTTTTGTCCCCAAATGTTTAAAATATTATTAACTTATTTTATCATATTGTTTTAACTTTATCAATATTGCAATTATTAATTTTTAATGATAAAATAACTGTTGGTGATACAATGCAAATAGAGATTCACAAGGGTCAAATCGACCTTTCGGGCGAACCGATTTTAAACGATATAAATCTTAATATAACCACAAACAGCCGCATAGGTCTTGTGGGAAGAAACGGCTGTGGTAAAACAACGCTGCTAAGGCTTCTTTGCGGCGAGTTGTCGCTTGCAAACACCGAGTCTGACGGCAGATTTATAGCAATAAGCGGCAATCCGCAAATTGGCGCGCTTAATCAGATGACCTTTCGCGATGATTCGCTAACATTGTTAGAGGAAATTCGCAGTGCCTACACATACATTTTATCACTTAAATCAGAGCTTGATGACGCCGAGCGTCAAATGAACGAATCACCTACCGAGGACAACATAAAGCGTTACACCGATTTGCTTGATACCTTTACCCGTGAGGGTGGATTTTATTTTGAAAAAGAATATGAGGCGGCTATTAAAAAATTCGGTTTTACAGAGGAGCAAAAGCTTCGTCCTTTGAGTGAATTTTCGGGCGGCCAACGCACTAAAATTGCATTTTTAAAGCTTCTTTTGTCAAAACCCGACCTTCTGCTTTTGGACGAGCCGACCAACCACCTTGATATTGAGGCAATTTCCTGGCTTGAGGAATACATCAAAAATTATAAAAAAGCCGTGCTAATTGTGTCGCACGACCGTATGTTTTTGGATAATACCGTTAACGAAATTTATGAAATAGAGCACGGAAAAACCACACGCTACGTGGGCAATTACTCTAATTTTGTTTCACAAAAGAAAGTTGTGCGCGCTCAACAAGCCAAGGATTATGAAGCACAACAAAAAGAGATTGCTCGTATACAAGCTACCGCCGATCGTTTTCGCTACAAGGCAACAAAGGCGGCAATGGCACAAAGCAAGCTAAAATCTATTGAGCGTATGGAAAAAATCGACGCACCCGATTCTTACGATAATCGCACCTTTAAAGCAACGCTTGAGCCGGCGGTTCAAAGCGCAAAGGAGGTGCTGTCGGTAAACGGCCTTACCATTGGGTTTAATACGCCCCTCGCCACCCTTTCTTTTAACGTTTACCGCGGCGATAGAATTGGTATTATTGGCGGCAATGGTATGGGCAAATCTACCCTTGTTAAAACGCTGGTGGGTAAAATTCCGGCTCTTTCGGGCACTTTTAATACCGGCGCGCTTGTAATGACGGGTTATTTTGATCAGCAAATGGCGCAAATAAAGGGTGAAGAAACCGTCCTTGATAATATGATGTCGGCCTTCCCTGCTTTGACCGAATTTGAAGCGCGTAGCGCTTTGGGTGCGTTTTTATTCAGCGGTGAGGACGTGTTTAAAACAATCAATATGCTCTCGGGTGGCGAACGCGTACGATTGGCGCTTTGTAAGCTGTTCCGCAAGTCGCCAAATTTGCTCATTTTAGACGAGCCTACAAACCATATGGACATAATTTCCAAGGAAACACTTGAGGACATATTAGCTTCATACAGCGGCACGCTTATTTTTGTGTCACACGACCGATATTTTGTAAAAAAGCTCAGCACACGACTTATTACGTTTGACGCCGGCGACGCAAGGATTTGGGACTTTGGCTATGACGAGTATATGCTTCGCAAAACACAGCAATCACACGAAGCCGAACCTCTACCAAAAAATGAAAAAAAAGAAAAGAAGAGCTATACCACCCCTCTTAAAGAAAAGGCGAAGCGCGAAAAAGCGCTTAAAAAAGCGGAGGAAAAAATTGTCGAGCTGGAATCTCGACTCGACATCTTAAAACAAGAACAGCAAGCCCCCGAAAATCTTGCCGATTATCAAAAGCTTTCCGAATTACAAACGCAAATAGACGAATGCGAAGCGCAACTACTTGAGCAAATGGAGCTTTGGGAAGGTTTAGTATAAATAAAACAAAAAGACACTGCCTTAAATAAAGCAGTGTCTTTAATTTATAGCCATTATGCATTAGTTTGAAAGGTCCTCTACAATAAGCTCGCGAACTGCAGGCTCTTCTGCGGGAGCCGCGTCACGTACTGCAAAGAATTTTTCAGCAACCTGTGGGAAAAGTGCATAACTTAGCACGTCTTCATAAGACTTACCAATGCCTTTTTCCTTCATTTCGGCTGCATATTTTTCGAGCTCAGGCTCTAATAAATCTGCAGGACGGCAGGTAATAACCTTATCGTCGCCGATAGCCTTTTTGCGAACATCTTCGTTCACGGGTGCTGGCAATTTGCCATATTCACCACGAAGGAGTGCCTTTGATTCCTTGGGAACCATCTTGTAGCGCTCGCCCGAGATTACGTTCATAACAGCCTGTGTACCAACAATCTGGCTTGTAGGTGTTACAAGTGGTGGGTATCCAAAGTCTTTCTTTACTCTCGGCACTTCGGCAAGAACCTCGTAAAGCTTGTCTTCCTTACCTGCCTGCTTCAATTGAGAAATTGTGTTAGAAAGCATACCGCCCGGTACTTGGTAAATAAGGGTTTTTGCATCTACGTTAAGCACCTTAGGATCAAGTGTGCCCTCAGCCTTCATTTTGTTTGCAACACCGCGGAAGTGTGTTGCAACATCAGAAAGCTTTTCAAGGTCAAGACCTGTGTCGCGCTCGGTGCCCTGTAAAGTTGCAACAAGTGCTTCTGTAGCAGGGTTTGCGGTACCGTTACCAAACGGTGAGAGCGCACAGTCAACAATGTCAACACCGGCCTGTGTAGCCATAAGATAGGTCATATCACCTGTACCGGTTGTGTTGTGTGTATGAAGATGAATCGGAACCTTAACATTTTCCTTAAGCTTTTTAACAAGTGAATATGCATCATAAGGAAGAAGTAGGTTTGCCATATCCTTGATACAAATTACGTCAGCACCCATATTTTCAAGAGTTTTTGCAAGGTTTACAAAATACTCTTCATTATGAACAGGGCTTATAGTATAGCTGATAGCCGGCTCGCATATACCGCCGTACTCTTTACAAGACTTAATAGCTTGTTCTAGGTTACGTGGGTCGTTAAGTGCGTCAAAAATACGAATAACGTCAATACCGTTTTCGATTGACTTTTTAACAAACATATCAACAACGTCGTCAGCATAGTGCTTGTAACCGAGGATGTTCTGACCACGGAAAAGCATCTGAAGCTTGGTGTTGGGCATATGTTTTTTGATGGTGCGAAGTCTTTCCCATGGGTCTTCGTTAAGGAAGCGCATACAAGAATCAAAGGTAGCGCCACCCCAGCACTCTACCGACCAGTAACCGATTTTATCAAGACGCTCGAGAGCCGGAATCATATCCTCTATACGCATACGGGTAGCCGCCTGCGACTGATGAGCATCACGCAAAATGGTATCGGTAATATATAATGGTTTATTAGCCATAATTTTATTCCTTTCTATGTTTAAGAAACATATAAATAACAATCTATAAATAGTCAGTCTATATAGTTTGGAGGAAATCGTTCACAGTGCCGTTTCGAAGTGAGTGGTGCTGTGGGCAATTTAATCCAAACTTAAGCTTAGCCTAAGAGAGAAATCAAAACACCTGCTGCAATTGCCGAACCAATTACGCCTGCAACATTCGGTCCCATAGCGTGCATAAGAAGGAAGTTAGAAGGATTAGCCTTTTGACCTACCATCTGTGAAACACGCGCAGCCATAGGAACGGCAGATACACCTGCAGAACCAATGAGTGGGTTAATCTTGTTCTTGGTAAATAGGTTCATAAATTTAGCAACCAATACACCTGTGGCAGTAGCAACACCAAACGCTACAACACCCAATACTACGATAAAGAGTGTCTGTGATGTAAGGAACACCTCTGCAGTAGCGGTAGCGCCAACAGAAATACCAAGGAATATTGTAACAATATTCATCAGCTCGTTTTGAGCTGTCTTGCAAAGACGCTCTGCAACGCCCGATTCTTTCCAAAGGTTGCCAAGCATTAAACAGCCTACAAGTGCTGTTGCATCCGGAACCAAGAGTGCCACGAAGATAGTAACAACTATTGGGAATATAATCTTCTCGGTCTTGGTTGCAGTTCGTAGAGGCTTCATAACGATTTCTCGTTCCTTTTTGGTGGTAAGAAGCTTCATAATAGGCGGCTGAATTACAGGAACCAATGCCATATATGAGTAAGCCGCAACCGCAATTGCAGGTAGCAATTTAGGAGCCAATTGTGATGTAGTAAATATAGCAGTTGGGCCGTCTGCGCCACCGATAATACCGATAGAACCGGCTTCTGCCTGATTAAATCCAAGAACGATAGCACCGATAAAGGTTGCAAAAATACCTACCTGTGCTGCCGCACCCAAAAGCAAGCTCTTGGGGTTAGAAATAAGTGGACCAAAGTCGGTCATTGCGCCGATACCAACAAATATAAGACATGGATAGATACAAGTCTTAACACCTATATATAGGTAATCTAAAAAGCCGCCCTGCATCATTATTTCGCCATATCCAATTTCATGATTCATAAACTTTATCCACAAATCACTATGATAAAGTCCTGCTCCGGGGAGGTTTGTAAGCAACATACCAAATGCGATACCAATAAGTAGTAGCGGTTCAAACTGTTTCTTAATTGCAAGATATAAAAGCAACAACGATACCGCAATCATAACGAGGTTTCCCCAACCGCCATCGGTAAAATTAGCAAACATCTGATAAAAACCGGTGGTCTGGACAAAATCCCACAATTTATCTAAAAATCCCATTTTATTTACTCCTTAACAAGAGATGTTCTTATGCTATTGTGCAAAGAACTGCGCCTGTTTCTACCGATGCGCCCTTTGTTACTACAACGTTTACAGTACCATCGCAAGGAGCAACGATTTCGTTTTCCATCTTCATTGCTTCAAGAATGATAAGAACGTCGCCTTTTTTAACTGCTGCGCCATTAGCTACCTTAATATCAAGGATGTTGCCGGGCATTGGTGCGTTAACACTTTCGCCGCCAGCAGGAGCTGCCGCTACAGGAGCCGCAGGTGCTGCTGCGGGAGCTGGAGCTGCTTTTACGTCGGCTGCGTCAATAGCCTCAAGTGTGATTTCATAAGCTGTACCGTTTACTGTTACTTTATAAGCTTTCATTTTTATTTACCTCTTTTTATAGTTTATTTTTAATTTAAAGTTTTTTGAATGAAATTACGCGAAGTGCAGATATATCTTTACCCATATCTTCTGCGCATGCTGCAGTTACCGCCGCAATTATTTCCTGACGGTTTGCAATAGGAGCGTTTGTAGCCACAGGAGCCACCGGTGTTGCCGTTTTGTTGTCGGCTTTTGCTGTCTTTTTAAAGAACAGACCCATAATCTTACAAATAAGGATTATGAGAATAAGTCCCACAAACACAACGCCTACACCCATTACAACAACCATCCAGTCAGGTGTTGCCGTTTTGCCTGTATTTGCTACAGCCAAAGTCAAGTTTTTCATAATTTCCACTTATTTTGCACCTCCCAAAATGCAACGAGAATAAATAATTTCATTGAGAAAATCCGATTCTCTCCCAATTGTATTCATTATATTATATTTTTTCAATAAAAACAATACATATTTTTACAATTTTTCATAATTTAACATATTTTTGTTTATTCTTTACCAAATCTTATTTTTTACACCCTTGCTCTTGAAACAATTGGGAAATTATGCTATCATACGCTTGAAACACATCCTTTTAAGGAGGCAAAATTATGGCAAACATTATTCCACGTCCAATAAAAATAAAAGAGCTTGGCGAATCGGTTTGTTTTTCTAAAAAAACCGTAATTTCAGGCGAGTTTTCATCGGTAGCAACCATTTTTGAAAGTCTTGTTCCCGATGCTAAAGATGCTACACCAAACAATCTTACATTTATAATTGATAACGATATTGCCGAAGAAGGCTATAAAATTGTTTGTGATAACGGTGATATAAATATCTTTTGTTCAGCTTATGCAGGTGCGCTTTACGGCTTTATGTCTGTCGTTCAGCTAGCTGCGGGAAACGATAGTTTTAAGGCTGTATTGATTGAGGACGCACCAAAATACAACTGGCGAGGCTTTATGCTTGACTGCAGCCGCCATTTTTGGAGCATGGATAAGTTAAAGCAAATTCTTGACTATATGGCAAGCATCAAGATGAATGTTTTTCACTGGCATTTGGCTGATGACCAAGGTTGGAGAATAGAAATAAAGAAATATCCCCTTCTTACCGAAAAGGGTGCTATAAGAAAAGGCACTCCTTATTCTGTAATTCATATGCGCGATAAGGACTCTACCTATAACGAAGGCGAATACGGTCGCGGACTGTTCTACACACAAGAGGATGCTCGCGAAATAGTACGCTACGCTGCCGAGCGCAACATTATGGTTGTGCCCGAAATTGACGTGCCCGGTCATGCAACAGCGGCTATTGCTTGCTACCCCGAAATTTCTTGCGATAATAGAATTATTGAGGTAGAGCCACACTTTGGTATATTTAAAAACAACCTTTGCTGTGCTAAAAAAGAATCGTACGATTTTATAAAGACTGTTATTGACGAGCTTTGTGAAATCTTCCCCGCGCCATATTTCCATATAGGCGGCGACGAGGTTGTGTCAGAGCAGTGGGATAACTGTCCCGCATGTCAAGAACTTATGAAAAAAGAAGGACTAGATGACCACGTTGCTCTTCACGGTTATTTTAATAATATTCTTGCCACCCACCTAAAAGAAAAGGGCAAACAAACTATAGGCTGGAACGAAATTATCAGTGATACTATGGACAGCACCGCAATTCCTCAGGTTTGGACAACACGCGGCACTGAAAAAGCAGTAGAGTGGTCAAAAACACGCGGTCCTGTTATACTTACACAATACAATTATTTCTACTCTGATATGGCGTTTTCACTTATTCCGCTTTCAAAGACGTATAACTATAGCCCCTTCTTTGAAGGTTTTGAAGATGAAAACATCTTAGGCGTTGAGATGCCGCAGTGGACCGAATACATACCAAATGACAAAAAGTTTGACTTTCAGACCTATGTGCGACTACTTGCTGTAAGTGAGCTTGGTTGGACCGATGTTAGAAATAAGCACTATGAGGATTTTGAAACAAGAGTTGAAACACTTCGTCCTTACTTTAAGAGCATCGGCATAAACCTTGCACCAAAATATATTTATTGCGGCAACACCTTTAAGGGCGCCGAAAATATGACCGAGGCTGTTCGCAAAGAAAAGGGCCGCTTCCTCTGGTCAAGAAATCCGTATTATGAGCTTGAGCTTTTAGATTATTAAAAAAACAGGAGTTACCGATTTGGTAACTCCTATTTTTTTATAATTTTAATATGTTTTGAATAGCTTTTGTTTTTACGAGTAATGCTGTTCCTATGCAGGTTAATATAATTTCAGGCAACATATATGCTCCGTTATAGCAAAGTGAATACCAATACACATTTGCCCACGGGCACCATATGTCAAATATAACCACTCCGGTGAAATAATGACAGGCGAATCTAAACGTTGTGGCAATTGCTACACCCGCAATCACACCCCACATACCTTTCGATTTAAAAATACCGCTTATTCCCAACGCAAAATATGGTATTAAATAATCAAAAAGTAAGCACACAACAACAGCGGTGGGTGTAAGTCCCCAACTTAAAACATCGCCTATACTTAAAAAAAGCTGTGCCAAAGCATAGACTAACGAGGCGCCAAAACCCCACTTTAGTCCTAACATACAAGACAAAAAGGCTACAGGTACCATTGAAAGAAGTGTTATTCCTCCACCAAGCGGTGCATCAATTTTTATCATACTTAGTACTGTGCCAAGAGCAATCATTACGCCACAAAGCGTAATTTTTTTGATGTTTGATTTTTTTTGATTTTCCATAAAATTTTTCCTTTCGTTCTCTGACGAAAACAAAAAACAAAACCGCACTACCAAAACAGGTAATGCGGCATAGGCGTTTTTTATTCTCCTACGGCGGCATTATCCGCATCAGGTTATAGGTCGAGACCATAGCGTTTTCACGCGGGTCCCCTCTCAGCCGAAGTTTCATTCAGCTCCCTTTTTTATGTAATTGTAAGCTTACGAGTAATATTATAGCGTAATTTTTTATAAAGTCAATATTTTTGTTGACTTAAATTGAAATTATGGTACACCGTCAAAATCGAAAGGTTGTACGCATAAAATCACTTTGCTTTTAATAATTTTTCTATTCGTCTGACCAAACTACGATTTGCATTACAAATAGTTATATTGAAATCCTCGCCAGAAATTATTACTTGTGAAGTTTTTGCCATAACACCAGAACTTGACGAAACATATTCAATATTTTTAATCTCGGAATAATTAACATAACCATTTGTTTTTTCGTTTTTTAATTTAATTCTTGTAAAAGCGTTAAAATAATACAATCTATCCTCTGCTAAAACACAAACAACTTTTCCGATACAAACTCTATTTAATATAGATAATATAATAAAAGGAATACAAGCGGTGAGCAATATAAATATATTGACAATATTTTTAACAAAATTTTCAATATCGAAGAGGTAATAAATTGTAAAGAAAATAGCGCCTACAAAAATCCCTATAACGATACCATCAAAATATTGTTCTCTTATCTTTTTTCCAACTATATCTTTTGGATTTAATTTTGAATTGTTTTTTGGCACAAAATCACATCCTTTGAATTTAGTTTAGCATAAGATTTATAGTTTGTAAATGATGTATCTCGCTAACGCTCGAAATGATGTTAGGTCTACGACCTAATGATGTATTGTAAACAATATGATGTGATGTTTGCCTTAAATAATTAGCGTAAGCGACATCATTGGGCGAAGCCGTCATCATTAGCAAAGTGACATCATTTGCCGCAAGGCAAACATCATTACAAAAAAGAAACCTTGTGTTTTCACACAAGGTTTTCTTTTTTGTGTTGGCATCTACTTATTTTCCCAGGCAGCTGCCCGCCAAGTATCTTCAGCGCAAGTGAGCTTAACTTCTGTGTTCGGTATGGGAACAGGTGGACCCTCACCGCAATCAACACCAACTTAAATTGTCGTGCCATAAGGCACTTATATATTAAACAGCAAAAACTGTTTAATGTCAAGTGTTTTTTCTCACACCCTGAAAACTGAACAAATGTAAGGAAAGAGAGGATTGAAAAATAGGTCAAGCCCTCGGTCTATTAGTACAGCCTAGCACACGTATCGCTACGCTTACACCTGCTGCCTATCAACCCGGTAGTCTACCGGGGACCTTACTAGCTTATGCTATGGGAAATCTAATCTTGAGGTTGGCTTCATGCTTAGATGCTTTCAGCGTTTATCCAATCCGCACTTAGCTGCCCAGCTATGCCCCGTCGGCCATCAGAATGATCTTGCCGTAGCGCAGCTTCGCGATATCGAATTTATCACCGATGCCACATCCAAGTGCCTGAATGATCGGGATCAGCGATAGATTG
>JAFXGM010000002.1 GCA_017513195.1 Clostridia bacterium
CAAAATCGTTATGGCGTAAACCAATGTAGCGTTGGTTAAATCGCATTAGCAAAAATAAATTCTCAGAAAAACTGAACGCATTAAAAAAGATAAATTGAGTTTAATGAAATGAAAATTTAAAATTTTCACAAATTTCTTAACATAGTAAGTCTTGCAATACACATAATAATATATTTTCCCTGTTGCAGAACCATTACAATAGTGAAAAAATATAACATATTTATAGGCTTAAATGTGCTTTTAAAGGTGTTTGAACTCCGAAAAAATGATTGAGTGGACCATATCCAGTGGATAATTTGATGTCTTTGGAGGCAATAATGGCTTGTTCAATGTATTGTTTGGCCGCATTTATTGCCTCTGGCAATGCCAATCCATGTGCCACGTATGTGGCAATGGCAGACGAGAGGGTGCAACCTGTTCCGTGCAGGTTGGTGGTTTCTACTTTTGCCGATGGGTAAAAATGGTATTCTCCGTTGCTGTACAATACATCTTGTATAATCTCGCCCGTTTGGTGTCCGCCATTGATGAGTACAGCGGTGTGGTATTTTTCTGACAAGGTTTTTACTGCAAGTTTTGTATCGTCTGCAGTGCGGATTTTACTGCCGTAAAGGTGTTCTGCCTCGTTCAGGTTTGGGGTGATGAGGTGGCAAAGTGGGAATAGGGTATTCTCCAATGCTTGAATAGCATCTAAGTTTAAAAGAGGACTTCCGCTGGTGGAAATCATAACAGGGTCGCAAACCACAAAGTTTGGTTTGTATTCTTGTAAACTGCGGGTAATTTGCTCGATGATTTCTGAAGAATAGACCATGCCGATTTTGACGCAGGCGACGGGCATACCGGTCATAACCGCCTGGATTTGGGAATAGACCATGGTAGGCGAAACGGGTTCTATGCCTTGAACACCAGCGGGGTTTTGGGCGGTGATGGCAGTTATGACCGTGGTGGCGAAGCCACCCAAAGCCGATATGGTCTTCATATCGGCTTGTATGCCTGCACCTCCACTGCTGTCGGACCCTGCTATGCTCAATACCACAGGCGGTGTCTGCAATTTGTCCCAAACATAACCTAAATATGCCATGCCTCCAAATCCATTTGCCTCTAAATAAGAAGCATGCTCAGGTTTTATTCCGCCAAGAGCAATCACTTTGCTATCTATAATGCCTTGTTTATAAGCCTCTTGCAAGGTTTCTTCTGAAAACGTACTGCCATAACCTTCTTTGGAAATACTGTCAAAAATAGGACTTAAAAATACATAGTCGCATTGGTCTTTGTAAAGCACCACTTCTTCTAAACTGTGACAAGAACGACTTACTCCACCTTTGTACCCATCTGGTAGATGAGGGCATCTGCTGTTTAGGTGAAAGCCTTGTAGTTGGTATTTTTCCACTAATTGCGGATGCTCGTGCAGTACTACTTGTGCATAATACTTTTGAGGAATTTTCTCAAGAAGTGCTTGCACTTCTTTTTCGCTAGCATGAGGTTTGCGAATGTGTAAACGATAAATTCCCTGTTCCAATAAGTAAGTTATGTATTTGTCTTCGCCCTCAAAAAAATATGGACGGGTTATAACAATGATTTTCATAAGTCAATGAGATTAAACTGATTGGTTAATAGATTAA
>JAFXGM010000013.1 GCA_017513195.1 Clostridia bacterium
CATAAACCATCACTTTTTCGATGCCATAGGTTTCTTTGTAATTTGGTATCGGCACGCATTCATCTTTTGCCTCTTGTAGCGCCGCCGCTACCGCTTTACCGCTTTGGGCGTTCTCGCTTTCAGGGTTGTAGGTTTGGTCGGCGGACGGTATTTCAATACCTTCTATTGCTGCGGCAACCGCCTTACCACTTTGTGCGTTCTCGCTTTCAGGGTTGTAAGTTTGGTCAACATTTCCGAGAATTTCGAGGCGCTCTTTTTCGGTAATTCCGTTAGCAGTTTTTATAATAAATTTCACACTAACATCATTTAATGTTGTGCTGACAAAATCGGGGATTTTAAATGTATCGCCACTTCCTCCGTAGGTATAGCCTATGGCATTAAATAGGTCAGCATATTCTGTTGTGTTAAGTACTGAACCGTCACATAATAAAAACGCATTGGGTATCACACTACCACCAAAAGGTATAATCATACCTATCGGCGCGTAGGTCAAGGTTCTAAGATATTGGTTATTTGAATTTTCAGCAGCGATTCGCTCGCTGTCTGTCATTTCTTTGGTTTGTTTTATTATCATATTGCACCGTCCTTTTATTTTGTTAAAATGCCTTGTATTATATTAAAAGTTCTAACACAATTATTATCGTCTTCGTCTTTCGTAACAAATTTTACTGTTTCTGTAAAACCTGTGCCTGTCTTTCCTTCGTCAGTATCATGAACAAAAATATTTCCTGTTATGAGAGATACGTTTCTTGCAATTAGGTCAATGTACGCATCGTTTGCACTTGCTTTCAATGTCACGCCATTTATTGCTTGAATTGAGAACTGTGTAAGAACGTCAAAAAGAACTCCGGTGGCATTATTTTCTCGCGAAGATATAGTTAATCCTGCATTATTGTTTAAATAAAACGTTAATCCATATCTTCCTGTTGATGTCTTACCAACCTTAATATAAAAATCATCTTTCGCTTCTTTAGATGTAAGTCTATCTACAAGCAACCCAAACGCTTCAAGGCTATTCACCGTCACCCATTTGCCGTTTTGCAGAACCTGAACAATAAAACAATCATCACCGTTCATCACAACCCTTTGAGTACCAGCTTTATTTGACGCAACAAAACCATCTTTGTGAGTTATTGAAACATTACTGTATTTTTCGCCTTGCTGCAAAGAGGTATTCGCCTTATCTTTCGCAGCATTTGCAGTTTCATTGGCCGTGTTTGCTATACGATCGGTTTCTATAGTAAGAGAAGCGTTATCACGAACAAACACGCCGACTGTAACATGATTCTTTGTGGGGTCATCACACTCGGTGTAACTTATTATTCGGCTATTTACTACAATGCCGCTTAAGGTATCGTTAACGACGATATCGTCACCTAATACAAACCTATACGATTCGCCACCGATTGTTTTTTGTAAATCGGCAATATCTATATCGTAACTCCAGCCGTTCCCCTTCTGCCATGTGCGATGCACGCCCGTAAGATTTACGCCGTATGTAAAGGTTATGCCGCTATTGGTGCCGCGTCGTTTGGGTATATTAACTGTAAAATTATCAAAAGCAATTTCTACACCTAATTCTGACATCGCAATCAAAGCTTCGCGTGCAGTAACATTTTTGGCATCCCTTAAAGAAAAACTAACGGTTCCCAAATCTGCTGTTTCTCCGATCGAGAATATATCGCTTGCGGGCTCTTCGCTAACGGTTTTTGCTTCGTTTAGAATATCAACCGCAATTTCACGGACAGTACCAACAAAACTGTAGCCGTTAGGCAACGTATAATCTGCCAACCTGTAAGATATATGTTCAGCTGTAACCTGCGTAATATTGTTATTGCCACTGTCACCGTCAATGCCCGCGATATCAAAATACTGACCGTTATATAAGAAAATGTTGTTTTCGCTAATATACCTAAATACAGTATCGTTATTTACTATAGAAAACGAAAGTGTGTACTCACGCATCAGCTCTTCGGTCTTTTCAATATCAAAGGCTTTGGATGTAGAACCCAAAGCCTTAAAGTTATTATTTAAAATTTTTATTCTATCCGACATATTATCCTCCCTTCGTTATTTGCATTTCAACTATTACCGTAATTGAGTTTGGATACTCACCAATATCATCTTGTAATACCTGCAATGCAATGTTGCCCGACTCAAATTCAAAGAAATCGTCCGCCGTATTATCAATAAATTCGTAAAGATTTTCGCCGTCTGACAATCGCGTTATTGTTTCGCTATTGCAGTCAACTGCAATTCCGTCAAACATACTTGTGTTAATTTTTAAGCTTTGCGCGCCGTATGTAAGTGTTATGCCGTTTTGAATATTACCTATTATTTTTATAATGGGCTTCACAGGCAAACCTGAATTTACAAACCGCATAACACCGCTTGAGGTAAATTCTTTTACAAATTGATTCACATCGCGCTCACAATTAACCCACAGCAACTGTTCGGGTGTTAAAACCGTGCCATCCTCTAAAATTTGCCACGGCGGGTTACACTCGAACTGCAGGTCACCTATATGACGGTCGTCAACATTTTCAAGGTCAATGGCATCATATATTTTTGCTAAATAATAACGATCGGGAGCGTTGCCGAAAACAAGCCTTTTCGGTGTGCCGTCGTTATGTAACCACGCTATTATTTTTTCACGGTTTGCACGAAGGTCTGCGTAATTGCCGTCAAAATAAATCGGTAGTGTAATTACTCGCACTTCGTGACCGCCAATATTAAAATCAATAACACCATCAAGGCCGGGCACTTCTTGAACATATTTACGAGTGGCAGGCAATATCGAGTGCCGCTCGGTGCCGCAGGTAATATCAAAAACACCTGACTCTATGCCGCCAAAACTAAACTCGTTTGATTTCACCGCCTGAACGTCTCCTTCCGTAAATGTTATCTGACATCAATACAGATGCCGACGGTACAATCGCTTTTGCCACTGTTTTATTACCAATTTGAAGAACAGTAACCTGCTGACGTGCACCGTAGTTGTAAGAATTATTGGTTGTGCTGTTGTTTGTAGTTGTGTTATTATTAACCGCTTGTTGACCTGTAGCACGTGCCATTTCCATTGATACATCGTGAGGAATTATCTGGGTGCCGCGAGGCAAATTAAGAATTTCGCCGCCTTCTTCGTTGATGCGGGTAAGACCGCCGCGCCAGAAGTTGGTGCCT
The DNA here is from genome assembly GCA_017513195.1 of Clostridia bacterium. GTDB lineage: Bacteria > Bacillota > Clostridia > Oscillospirales > Acutalibacteraceae > UBA737. Next base: position 3,184 of record JAFXGM010000013.1, read on the forward strand.
TTAGCATTGCCTTCGGGAGCAAGCTTAAACATATCGTCATGATTAAGAACGGCGTGAGTTTGAGTTTTCAATATCGCACCATCAGTTTCTATTGGTTCTTTTGCTTTTTTCCTGAGTTCTTCCAATTCTTTTTCGGCTTTTTCTTTTTCTTCATCCGCAGCATCAATTTGTTTTTGTAATTCGTCTAAATAATCCGATGTTTGCTGTTGTAAAATTTTTAGTTTTGCTTCTCGCGCAGCGTTTAACTTTTCAGTTTCATCCTCTATAAAACTATCTAAAGATTCTAACCTATCATCATAACCTTGCTGTGCTATTTCATTCTTTTGATTTTCGAGTTCAATGACCGCGTCATATTCCTCGTTGATTTGATCGCGTTTTGCCTCACTTTCTTTTTCTATTGTTTCTTTTCGATTTTCGAGTTCTTTTATTTGTAATTGCCGTTGTTCTTCAACTCGTTCATCCTCAAGTTCGCGAAGAAATTCGTTGTACTCTGTTTCAGCATCAACCTTTTCGGCGTAAGTTTTGGCATCACGAATATCGTTTTGCAGTTTGGTCAGCTTCTTTTGATTTTCTCGCTCTTTTTCTGCTTTTTCGTCTGCCTCGGTAAGAGCATTGAGTTCATCTATTTGTTTTTGAATTGCTGCTATTTGAGCATTTTCTTCAATATCAATATTAGAAAGTTTAAGCTTTCTTTCCGCCTCTAACTGCTTGATGCGTTCCTCGTGAGCTTTTTTATACAAATCGCGTTCGTTTTCTATAGCCTTTTTAGTGGCGTCTAATTTTTCATCCAGTAAATCTATTTCTTTGTCATAATATTCATTTGCAGAATTTATCTTTTCTTCTTGTGTGCTTTCATAGGCTGCCATTTCTTTTTCAAGATTTTCTATTTCTAACTCAAAAGCTTTATTAGATTCTTCTATAAGACCATCATATTTTTCGTCAATTCTCTCAAGTCGCTCCTCTCTGAGTTTATCTGCTATAGCAAATAATGCTGCATACCAAATAGCAACCGTAGCCATTGCCGAACCGGCTGTTTTTGCTGAACTACTCATTTTTTTAAAACTATTAGAAGTCTTTATAGCTGCTTTTGAAGTTTTTGTAAGAGCTGCAGAGTGTGCTCCCTCTGCAGCGGTAGCTTTTACAGTTTCGGCTGTTTTAGCTTTATACGCCGCTTTAAGTTTTGCTACGCCCGACACTATTTTACTGCTAACAGTAAGCACGGGAGACAACACAGCAGCAAGAGCTGTAACCGCTAATGTAGTTTTTGTCACCCATGGTGGCGCATCCGCTATTGCATTAACAACCGAGATTATTGCTTCAGCCATGCTTTCTGCTGCTTCAGTAAGTTCGGCTGCGTTTTCACTAAAGGCTTTACCAAGTGCTGCAGTAACCTTTGCTTTGGTTTTATCGATAACATCATTAAGGGCGTTAGCTCCGTCAACTGCATCCTGCGACATAATAAGTCCTAAATTTTCCGCCTCTTTACCAAGTTCGCGCAATGCCGCTCCACCATCATCCACAATACCCGCTAGGTCATTGGCTGATTTACCAAATATAAGCATTGCCAATTGATCGCGTTCAGTTTCGTTTTTAACTTTAGACAGAGCGTCTAAAACCTCATAAAACACCTCGGTAACACCTTTTGTTTCGCCGGTGACTTTTTTTGTTGATACTCCTAATGTTTCCCAAGCACCCTTAACCTCTGCTGATGTACTAATCATGTTTTTAGTCATCTTACGAAGTGCACCGGTCATATCATTAAGTTCAACATCTATTAGGTCGGATGCGTATTTAAATTTTTGTATTTCCTCGGTTGTTAGGCCAGTTTGTTTTGCAAGAGTATTAAGTTCATCGGCGTTTTGACCTGCTTTTACAAGACCTACGCCAATTGCCGTCAATCCGGCCGCCGCCACTGTTGATAGTGTCCTTGTCTTACTCGCGAATGTGTCGAGTTTTTGAGCAGTTTTATCTGATATAATAGCCATATCATCCAATTTTTTGGAATATAAATCGATACTTGCTTTTGTACGGTCCATTTCATTCTTCACCGTATACATTTTCTTTGCAAGTTCTTCTGCCGCTTTAGAGCTTTCACCGTTAGCGACTACCTCTTCATCATAGGCTTTTTTTAAAATATCAAGTTTTTGTTTCTGCAGGGATAGTTTATCGTTAAGTGACTCAACACGCTTTTTTAATCCTTCAGAGCTATTACCCCAATCGTCCATTAGCGCCGCAGTAGCCTGAAAGCCTGTTTCTATATGCTTAATGCCTGCGTTAAGGTCGGTAATTCCCTTTTTCCATTCGGTAGTATCTAATCCGACCCGCGCCATTAGGTCGTTTGCATAATCAGATGGCATATTTTATATTCCTTTCCTTAAAATATTTTATCTGCCCAAGCGGCCTGCCTGGCTTTAACCTTGCGGTATTTTTTGCCGTCGCGAATAACAATGTTTTCATCGTCATTTTGCGTTGCTTCACTGGTTTGTGCATTGACTGTTTTTTGTGCCTTCTTGGCCTTTCTGTAATGAAAGAAGTAATAAGGCAAAAGACGGTCAATATCGCAATTGTCAAGCATTTCAAGCGTATACGCGGGCAACAGACGAATGAATTGCTCTTCTAATTCAAAAAGCCAATCATACGGCAACGAAAATTCGTCAAATTCTATTTCGTTGCCGCCGGCACGTTTGGGAGACTTACCCCATTCTCTTTCATCATATTCATTACTCTTGTGATTATCTGCCCAGCCACTGCAAGCAGTTGTTCGACATCGGTATGTTTGAGTAATGTCCTCTTATTTGCTTTTTTACCAAATTTGCTAAAGCAGTTACCGTAAAACTCACATACAAATTCGGTGATTATATCAATATTAGATTCATCTAATGTGTTTACGTCCCTAATTTTTACCGCACGTTTCAAAAAATCCCACGATATACGGTCTTGTTTATATGTTTTTATAAGTTCATTGTTTTTATTGTAAAAATGTAATTCTATTGGAGTAGACATTCTTATTCTCCTTGTCAAAATAAAGGGACTGCGCACATTCACAGTCCCTTTAGCTTAAAATTTAATTATTCTTGTGTATTTTCGCCGTCATCTACAGGTTCGCCGTCATCTACAGGTTCGCCGTCATCAGCTGAAGCAGCGGCTGCAGCCGCTGCTTGAACCTCTGGCGGAGTCTGAACCGCGCTAAACCAAGTTCCTGCACCGGTGAATTTTTCATCGGTAGTATCGGCAAAAACGCCTTTAACGCCGCTAACGGTATTTTCATCAACCTGGAATTCGTGCTCGGTAACAACTGCCGAATAGGTTAAATCTACCGTATGTACGGTGATGTTATCCTCGCGGGTGTGAGCTACCTGTGAGCCAATAGCAAACTTGCCCTTAAGGTAGTTAAAGTAACGGTAGCCGCCGTCACCAAGCTCCATTCTGCCAAGCAGTGCCGCCCAGGGTGTTTTTTCGGCAGAGCCTGTATCATAAAATAGACCTTTTTCAGCATCATAAGGCTTGCCCGTAAGCTTTGACGCTAACGAGCAGGGGACACCTGATACTGTAATTTTAACGTTAGTGTCGCCCTCTACAATAGTAACAAATCTCGGCTTGTTATCATAATGGCGCTTTACTGTGTTTTGCGCGGTTTCGTGTGCAACCTCGGCCGCAGGTGCCAAAAATACAGGCTTGTCAGCCTCGTATTTTTCTGCATCATCTTGCTTAACTAAAGCATAGTGCATTTTATCGCAACCGATAAGCTCGCCGTAGATATCGTTTGTCTTATTTTCCATAACTCAATTACCTCTACTTTCGTATAAAATAAAATCACTTCGCCAACCAAAGTGACCTGAATCGTTTTTACGCGGTATTCTACCGCTATTTACCCTTGTAAACCCTGCAGTGAGCGCCGCTTTAATAATTTTGTCCGGTATGCTTTGCATAACCGATATATCGCGATAAAACAGGCTGAATTGCACCTTTGGTATGCACGAGCGTTCTTTGTTGTCTGCCGATGAAGCGCTCGGCTCGGATACCAAGAAATACACAATGTATGTATCGGGCAGCTCGCCGCGCTTTTTTACATCCCAAAACTCAAACTCATACGGTATTTTTGTTTCTTCAAAAACCGCAGTCAAAGCAGTTTCGGCGGCATCTATCCATTTACTCAATTGGCATTCCCTCACTTTTTAATACTTTTTTAACAGTTGAATTTATCGGTTTGCGGTTATTGTCAACTGCAGGTCTGATAAACGGATCTGGGAACTCGGGTGAGTGACCGTCGCCATATTCCTGAAACACACCTTCAAACGCTTCGGGGTGTTTATCCAAATCTATACCCACCTGACCGTAAATGTAATTGCCCTGTTGTTTTGCGCCCACAACCTCAATAGCATTTACAACATCACCTGTAAGACGATGCCTTTCAGCGCCTTCACGCATTGATTTCTCAATAATAGGCAAAGTAGCATCGACCGCTTTTTTGCAGGCTGCGTCTACATTCTTGCCCGCCGCTTCTATTTTCTTAAAAAATTCTTCTACGCCCGAAACGCTGAATTTTGCCGATAAGGCAGTTTTGCCATAGCTTGATTTTTTCCACGCCATAATCAACCCTCATCAGCAAGATACAATTCAATTTCGTCGCCAACAGTATGTGTGCGATAAATTTTATATCTCTTGTTCTTATATTCAGCAATAGTTTCACCACTGTATTCGTGCGACCAGACATTAAGCTTATATTCGGCTTTAATGCCGCTTGCTTCAGCAGAAAAAAATTCTCTGCGGCCGACATTATACTCAGTGCAAAATATTGTGTTTCGCGTTTCTTTTTCGGTGCGGTTAAATCCATTGCCGCTTGACGCAATTGTTATTAAGGTTACTTGTTCTTGCATCGGTAATCACCACACAAAGCCATAGAATCACGCAGCCTGATATACGCTACTTGCCATTCGGGGCCGCGCTGCAAAAAGTTGTATATCCATTTGCAGTAAAATTCTACACAGGATAATGTTAAAGCGTCATAACTGTTAGGGTCGCTTGGGTTTACTTTGTCGGTATTGATGCCGACCCTGCGCATATCGAGCAGGGCGGCACTAATATTTTTTTGAATATCATCGTTAAGAACATCGCCTGTCATTCTCAACGATTTCTTAACTTGTATAATCATTTAAATCACCTTACGCCGTTGTTTTTGCCGTAAGTGATGCAAATGACTGGTCGTCAATCAATTCTGCCTGCATACGAGCATAAGCGGAATAGATAACGGTGTGCGCTTTAATGTCGCGGTCGGTTTCAACCATAACATCCTGAACAACGTTGCCAACAACTCTCTTGGGGTCGCCCACAAGAATTTTACCGTCAGCAACTGCCTCTTCAAGACGGATGGCAGCGCCTATAACAGAACCCTTCGCGCCGTCCTGTGCGTTAGGCTGGAATATAGGTCTGCCGTTTAGGTCAACCATTGATACAAGGTAGTTATAAAGCGTAGTGTTGCTTACATAAGCGGTAAGACCGTGACAGCGTTTGCACATGCCAAAGGTTTTTGCAAGCTCTTCGTATGTGAATTCGTCATTTGCAGCGGGGAGCTTATTACCTGCGCTCATACTTGCTTCAATGGTATCAATAACATCTTTAGCCATTGCCCAGCCGACTTGTTCTGCAACATCCTTTACAATAAACTCTTCAAGCGCACCGATTGCCATCTTGGCAGCTGCATAGGAAAGCTCAACCGTTGCGCTAAAGTCGTTGCCGGTAAGTTCAACAGGAACCTTAACATCAACAAGCAATGTATCGGCTTTGCCTTCCTGGTCCTTGCTCTTTTTAGAGCCTTTGCCCTCGGTGATTTGGTTTCTCTTAACAACCTTAATAGCTACACCGGTTCTGCGCATATCAATGTCAGCAAGAATTGCGTGTTGTTCTTCACAAAGATCCCAAATCATATCAAGAGTCTGCACGGGCAATGCCGCAGCCTCGGTGGTGGTTGTAAGTACATTTTCGGGCTTGAAGCCGTTGCGCGCTTCAAAAGCCTCGTTTTGCTCACGGTTAAGCTTTTCGCCACGAAGGTAATTAAAGAACGCATCGCGGTAAAGCACTTCGTTTGCTTTGTTCGTGTTTTCCATATTTTCAGTTCCTTTCATATTTTCTAAAGCTTCAGGCATTTTGGGCGCCTTGTCTTTCAAAGCGTTAAGGTTTGCCTGCTCGGTGCGGAAATTTTCAAATGCTGTGTCAAGGTCATTTACCTCTTTTACCTTTGCATCGTAGCCTGCCTTATCCGCCGAATTAAGACATTTTTCAGCCTCTTTTAAAAGGCTATCGCGTAAAGTTTTGTACTCTTCGAAATTTTTAAATTTCATTTTTGATTTCTCCTTTTAATTTTAAAAGATTTAGTTTTCCTTTTTCTAAATCAAGGGTTGCCTTGTTCATAGGTCCCTTAATTTCGTTTCTTAGCTTATCAATGACTGCACGCGGTATAACACCACCTGCGGCCGCCACTAATTGCAGATTTTTAGATTCGGCAATTTCGTCAACAAGACCAAGTTCAACCGCTTCTTTGGCGGTAAGCCAGCTTTCACGGTCCATCATTTTCAAGGCTTCTTGTTCGCTTATGCCACACTTTGTTTCATAAGCCATACTAACCGCCTTGTTTGCTTGCTGCAGGATTTCCGACTCTTTATCCATAGCGTGGTAATCGCCGCGAGCACCACTTGACACGTTATGTACCATCATCATTGCTGTAGGCGAAATATCGCTGTGACCTGCGCAGGCTACGACCGAAGCCGCCGATGCCGCTACACCGACTATGTGAATATTGACCCTGCCTGTATAAGCACGTAAGGCAGAATATATTTCACTGCCCGAAAAAACATCACCGCCGCCCGAATTAATATATACATCAATATCGTTGCCGGCAGCTTTTAAAAGAGCCTCATTCACCATTTTGGGTGAAGTGCAATCCATTTCAAGCCAATCATAAATCCATACATCGTCGTTTGGTACAATGGTGCCTATGATGTCAATTCTTGATTTCATTATTCTTCACCCCCTTTCGCTGTTGAAACGGTATCGGTATCAAGACGGCGAATAGGGGTATCGCCATCCTCAACAGGTGCAAGGTTAAATACATCGCGCCACTCGTTAGGCGTAAGAGCTCCACGGTCAACCATAGCCACAAGTGACAATTTGGTTTTTAAGGTTGCACAGCCAAGGTTATTGGCTTCAAAATATATTTTGTTACCGGCCGAACGCTCTCTACGGGTAAACAGCTTGCGTGTGTATTCGTTTGACAGCTGCAAGGCAGTAGGCTCTATAACGCTTTCAAAATAAGAGTTCCAATCATCTTCCGAAAAATTAGAATGAACTATCTTGTCATTGGTGTTATAAAAAGCATATACACGCTCCTTGGCCTCTTTGGTTTGGGCGGCATTAGGTACATAATCTTTTGGTTCTACTCTTATAACCTCACAGTCACCCGACACGCCCGCGGCGCCAATGGTTTCGCTTTCGATATTCAAATAATTATTGGCAAACTCCTTAACATTTGATTTTAAGTCATCCGGGCGTAATGTATTGGCGTATTTAAGAATCCACCTGACTATTCCCGAATTTTTAATAGCGCTAACAACCGATTGGTCGGCGATAGATACTACTTCCATAAGGTCTTTAAGTGCCTCTGCAGGACTATCACCGAATATATCCTTACCGTTAAAATCGTTACGGATATGAATTAACTGACTGTATGGGAACGACATCCGCTTTCCGTTTGAAAAGGTAAACCTTACAAACAATTCGCCGTTTTTGCTGTATACCGTCTCGGCCGATTTGGCGGGCACAGGGTAAAGTTCTACCGGCGTGCCTAAATCGTCGCGCAAAATCAAAATGAAAGCGTTATTGTTAAGTGCTAACTGATTTGCAACCTTCTCTTGAAGCACCTGACCGCACATATATGGGTTTGGTTCTTCAAGCAAAAAGCGAATATACGGCTCTGGATTTATTGCCGTTTTTTCTGCCGTCTTTCGCACATGCTTTGCAAGCAACTTACCGATCGCCTTTGAATACGGTCTTATTGCCGCGCGGATAATGTCAGAACGGTAAAGATTGTCACCAAAAGAATAAAAGCCGTTGCCGTGCTCGGTTATCATTTCAATGCGGGCGCCAACCTTTACGTTGCTGAAAATAGATTTAATTCTACTGAAAAATCCCAAGTTTTCACCACCTTTAACATAACGCTTGATATTCGTCAAACTTATCCCCAAGCACTACACGAGCGTTGATTAGGGCAAGTGTGCCGTCAATTCTTTGTGTGCGATCAAAACTCTTTATCGGCTGTATGTTGCCGTTTATATCTGTTTTGATGCAGGTGTTTATTAAGCACCATTTATCTATTGGATTATTGTTGTAAACATATAATTTTTCGTTAAATTCGGGCATCATATCTTTCATTGGCTGCGACAAAGTAAAGGTGCCCTGTCTTATGGGTATCATAGACTTTTTGCCAAATTCCGTTTGAAAAGCGCGAAGCAGTGAATCGTCAATGTGCCACGGGTCATAGCCGATATACATAGGGTATATATCTTCCTTTTCACGAAGCTCTATAAACCAATCAAGAAACACCCTTTTATCAACACGGCCGCCTTCGGTGGTTCGTAGTAAGCCTTGCTGTCGCCAAAGCTCATAAGGCACAGAATCACGCCCGCGGCGGTTGCCGTTGTTTTCATACTCGTCAATTACCGACTGCGGTATCCAATACATCTGCTTAATGTACATTTTAGGGTCGCCGCGTCTCATGCAAATTGCCTTTGCTGCGTTAAGATCCACGCTATCGGCGGCATCAAAACCGCCGATGCAGTACTTAAACTTTGCATCGTCGGGTATCTTTTCTTCGTTGTTAAGCTGCTCAAATTTAAGCCAAGCACTTTGCCCTGTTTGCGGCATATTAAAGTCTTTTACAAGTACCGTAGGCTTGAAAGACGAGTCCGCTTTTGCCTTGTCAACCATCTGCCGGAGATAATCAACGCTTTTTATAGTGCCTAAGCCGGGATTGGCCTTAATCCAACACTCTTCTTTATCCCATTCTTTAACATCGTCAAGCTCATAAATAAATGGCAAAAAGCGTTTGTTTTGCTCTTTGCCGTCAATTATTTTTGAAGCGTACGCGTATTGTGCATCAAAAATGCCGTTACGCACAAATCCGTTTGTTGTGATACAAAAAAGCAACGGTTGCAGTCGTGCACCCATTGCCTGTTTAATTAAGTCGTATATATCACGGTTTTTTATTGCTGCTAATTCATCAATAACCGCGCAGTGAACGTCAAGACCGTCAAGACTGTTGCTATTGCTCGCCAGCGCCTTAACGAAGCCCATATTATATCGAAAATATAAATCTGCCGCACGTTTTTGTATGTGCGAAGACAATGCAGGTGACTGCAAAACCATCTTGTGAGCGGCGTTAAATCCAAGTTTTGCCTGCTCAAGCATTGTGGCTATGTTATAAATTTGTGGTGCACCTTCACCGTCATTACAAAGCATATCAATCTCGACTGCTGCAGTCTCGGTCGTTTTGCCGTTCTTACGGCCTTCAACAATCATTACCTCGTTATACTGACGAAGGTCATTATCGTCTACAAAACCGAATATTGCCTGAAATCGAGCTTTTTGAAATAGCTCCAACCTTAACGGCTCGCCAATTCTGCCCGTTGGCAGCTTGCAGAAGCTCTCCATAAAATCAATGTGTTTTTTTGCAATATCATAATCAAAATGAAATTCACCCGGACACGCGAATTGTTCTAATAATATTTCAGATTGACGCTTCATTTTCTCGCTTGCGGCTATTTTTCCATCATAAATTTGCGAAAAATACAGCTCAAATTCGGTCAATTTTTACGCCCCTTAACAAAGTTCAAAAACTCATCATCTTGTGGTTGCGAAGCAGGCACAAGCTCTATAAAAGTTTTAACAACTGCGTTGTATCGGCCAATCATTGTATTATAAGATTTTTGCGCGGGGTGTTCGGTTTTTACGGTAAAGCCATTTCCGTTTTTTGCCTCTATTATAGCGCCGTCAGAGGCAATTTGCTTTTGTAATTTTTTGAGCGTTTTTTCCATAAAACTTATTTGCTCAAACAACTTTTTTGCGATGGGTTTTTGGTTGTCGCCCATTAAGTCGATAAGTTCTTTTAACTTCTTTGTTTTCGCTTCAATTTCTTTCATTTTGGCTCGTTAACCCCCTTTATGTGATTTTATCGCGCGTAAAATTTGCTGTGCCCCTTCGGTCCCCAAAGCGTCACCCGCGGACTATTTTATAGGGGGGACTACGGTTCTACATCGGCTATTGGATTACCGTTTTCATCAAACCAACACTTCAGTTTTTTGTCTTTTATGAATGGATGCACATCTTCTCGGTCGTGACAGTCTTTGCAATCGTAGCGCAGATTATCAAATGACAGCGTTATCGTTTCATCGTTTATATTATCTGGCGTTAACGGTTCCTTGTGATGCACTATGTAACCAAGACGCTCGTGACAAACTTCACAGTATCCACCGTCTATCATCACACGATATTTAATATATGCCGCTCGGCATTTCAGCCATTTAGCACTCTTATAAAATGATTTCGCAAAGTCTTTCATTGATTGCCACTCCCACCAACCTCAACCGCCGACTGTTATGTTCGACACAAATAAAAAAATCAGACAGTTCGGAACTGTTTCATCCGCTTGCCTGATTTTTTACAATAACATATTATCACACTTGAATGTGCTATGATGTGCTAACTTAAATAAAAATTTTTTTAAAAATTTTAAAAAATATTTTTAAAAAACTATTGACTTTTACACGATATCGTGTTATAATATAATCACAGTAAGGGAGAACCTTACGAGTCTTAAGAAAGGAGTTAAGCCAATGCTCGACCGCAAAAAGAAAAGCGGTAACGAAACCACCACCAAGTTAGTTCTCGTCACCGCAATTCTTACACTACTTAACAACTTGATTACTTTAGTAATAAAGTTAATCGAACTGCTAAGTAAATAAACTTAAAGGGAGTGGGAACACTCCTGCTCCCTTTATCTTTATTTTAATCGGTTTTCGCTTGGCTGTCAATAGTAAAATGATTGTTGATATTATTCAAATTGGGTTATCTGTTGTATCAATAATTTTGTCGGCAGCACTGATTATTATTGTTATTAAGAACAGAAAGGGTTAAAACAATGAAGTATTTGTCCGTCACACAGTTTGCTCAAAAGCACGGTATGGATGTTGGCAATGTACGCCGATATATCGCACAAGGCAGAATTTCCGCTATAAAAATCGGTAATCAATGGGCAATCCCCGAAGATGCTACACCACCAAAGGATAACCGTATCAAAAGTGGTAAGTATATCAAAAGCAATAATGATAAGTAAAGTTTGCCGCAGGTTTATGCCTGCGGCGCTTTTTATAATTCTAAATGCAATAAAGCGGCACTGTGTATATGCCTTATACGGTCGTGACTATAACCTAATTTATTTGCTATCTTCCAAAGCGGCATAGTTCTATGATACTTGCTGTCTGCTTCGCCTATGTATTTAAGGTGAATTATTCGCCGCTCTGTTATGTCGGGCAACTTTCGTATTGCTGACATTATGCGATATTGCACCGCTGCGAGTTCGTCGCGCTCATCATCAATAAGCTTTACAAGCTTTTCTATTCGCTCAACTACGCTTTGAATTTTATCAACTCCACCACTGCCGCGCGGTAAACCATCAAGATTAGGCGAAGCGGAAGTCGCGCGTGACCACAACTTTTCGAGTTCTTGCTCAAGTTCTTTAACCCTGTTTTCTGTTTCAATAAAATTATTTAGTATTCTCTTTTTTTCTTTTATCGTCATTACGTCGCCGCCTTTCGATTTGCTCAAGCTTTACTATAAACTGCCCGTATGAGATGTGTCTGCCATATTGCTCTATGTATTCGTGCCGTAACCGCTCAACAAAGTGAACGTCCTTGCTACGCAGCGCACGAAGATAATATCTACAAATCGGGCAAATATTATCCTTGTCGTGCTGCGGTTCGTACAACTCCCCACATCCACATTGTTTTCTTTTTACCTTTGCCACCCTTAACACCTTCTTCAAATTTCCTTTTAAGGCTCCCCTTGTTAGTTTCAAGGGGAGCTGTCAACGTTAGTTGACTGAGGGGATAATGTCTTATGTTTTAATTTTATTCCACTTCGCTCTTTTGCGATTGTGTCACCGAGCGTTTTATAGAGATTTTGCCGCCGGTACCCGACTTAATATCTACCTTACCACCCAAAGTAAGACCGATATCAATTTTATGTATCAAATCGTCTGCAATGAGGTCAATTGCCGCCTTAAGCAATTCAACCACCTGTATAGGTACTGCAGCAATGCCGCTATCCTCGTCGGTTTTAGATAGCATTACATCAAGTTCTATCTTCGCTTTAGCGGCACGTTCATACCGTTTTTGATAATTGCGAGCAGCCTCACATCCACATTCCATGGCACCTATGTGCTCACACTCGGCACGTGTTGCGCCTTCAGGCACGTTGGTCATAATAGCCTGTCCACAAAATTTACATACTGCTTGGTTCATTGTTATTCCTCACTTTCAAACTTTTTGATTTTTTATAGCCATAATTTGCTAACACTTGTTTTAAAAAAGTCAACATTTTTTTGGTAGAAATTTCTTGTGAAATTTTGGTTAAATTCCCACTATATTTTTTCGCTAATATTTTTTATAATACAAATAGACCTTTAGGGATTTACTTTATAGTAACTCAATCTATAATGGTTTTAAATTACAATTAGGAGGTTTTTTTATGGGCTGTATGGCTTGGTATTACAACGCAGGTCAAGGTGTATATTATTGGACTGAGGGATACACTTTGAGTGCTACACAATTCGCTAACAAAGTCTCACAAATGCTTGGTAAAAGCGTCACAGCCGGAGATGTTTCTGCCGCAATGCGTCAGTCGGATATTGATTCCATGAATCGCCGCGCGTCTACATTAATTTATGTTTCATAATATCGCATCTGTCTTGTCAACACTCTATCCATTTCGGGTAGAGTGTTTTATTTTAACTTTTCACATTCGCCGTTTCTTTTAAGACTTTGTCAATATCGTATTGGCTTATAGCCCATTTTCCATCAATACTAACCTGCTTTAACTCATCCGCCCTTGTTTTTAACTTTTTCACAAATTGTTCAAGTATCTCTTTTTCAAATAGTGCTTTGTTTTCATTAAGCCCTTCTTGAAATGAATTGGCGGCGTTGATTTGTAAAATTTCATTTTCCTTATGTAACTTTTCTATGAGTTCGGCGGCATTTGTGCAATAAAGGTTTATACAGTTACACAGCCTATCGCCATTGTCTTTTGGGTTTTCAACCTTTGGAAATTGATTTGCCAACCAACGCAGGCTTTTTGCCTCTTTAATTTCTTTATTGGTCTTTTCGGTCACTTTCAGCACCGTCCTTTTTGAGTATTTCATCAATTGCTTGCACACTATCCAAAATTACACCTTTGACATTTTCCTCGCAAGCAAAGGCTATTCCTTCAATATTGCCTAATAATCGTTGTATATCAGATTTTTGTTTTAATGTCATTTGCATTACACTCCCCTTCCTGAATTATCGGGTTTTCTAACAGCATCGGCTTATTCCAATTTGGCGGTGACACCATATGTTCACATATACCGTCCTGACGGTTATAAACCCCGCACGGTTTTATCCCCATAATGCAGTAATCTTCGTCAAGTCCTATTCCAAGCTTTGCGCCGTAAAGTATGTAATCAACGTACACAAGGCAGCTGCGGCCCGTATAGTGACCGCCAACGCTGCTTGTCTGTTCCCACTCATTGAGGGCGAGATAATCGCCCTCTTGGTACTCTCGGTCATTAAGCCTTATTTCAAATTGCTTTTTGCCGCTTATCACATCATCAAAATACGGCGGCTGTATCTTAATCGCGTGTATCATTTTCATTATCCTTTCTTACAGCTCTACTACAATAATCCTCATCATAGCACGGGCGTTTGTATAAATCACAATTTTTTAAAGGCTTGCCGTTCAATTTGCATTTTGTATCTTTTACAAACTCACAGTATTTGCATCGTATTATTGGACCGCAAATCCATTTGTCAAGAAAACTTTTACAAACATTTTCTGCATTGTTTTCATCAGGATGCTCGCGCCGATGTTTTTTACCACAAACATCATAATGCGCACAATCTTTGCAGGTCATTACTCATCCTCCTTCTCAAACAGTCTATGCGTACCGTCGCGCAGTTGCTTTTCTTCATCTGACATTTCATAGCCGAGTTTTATCAGGATATCATATAACGCACTAAGTTCTGCATTCTCTTCATGTTTACATTTCCAGTATTCGTGATATGTTTGTCTTTCAGAATCGCCTGTGTTTTCATAAATCATCAGCCAGAACATTCTTTCAGGCTCTTTTTTAACGACGTCTTCAACATCCGCATAATTAACAAAACTGTTTTCATCTTCATCAAACTGCCATTCAAGATTCAACAGTTTTAATACGTCTTCATCTTCTACCCAAGCAGTTCCCCACATTGCACCGCTATAAAAAGCAAACGTAACAATATCTACAAAATGCTTTTTTGCTACAGCGTTACCGATACCTTCAGCAAATTCTTTGCGCAATTCATAAGCACGTTTTGATGCCGCTTCAAGCTCTTCAAGTTTTTGCTTAGCAATTTCTTGCTCTTTGCGTGATTTATCAGCGTTGTTATCCGCTTTTGCAACAGGTTCATCTTTTCTAAAAAAAACACCGCCGTGAATGATACAGAAATACTGCTCATCATCAGCTCTGGTATATTCATTAGGGTTTGCTGTATTAAAACTTAGGTAATTTCTATTGCAGTACGTGTATTTGCTATCCCAAAAATTATCAATTTCTGTAAGACCTGCGCCAAGCAGAACCTTGCGCCAAGCGTTTCCTTGCTTCTTGGCTTTTTCGTTATCTATTGCCGTTTTAACCGCCCAATCAAAATTTGCTGTGCCGATTTTGTCAAGCAACTCATTTCTCTTATCGATGCTCTCAATTTTGTTAAGGCTTTCAAGGTCGTTAAGTGATATTTGTCTACCTGTAGATACTTCTTTTAACTTATCCTGGTCGAGCTTTGTAAGTTGCAAGCGGCGGCTGACGGTAGCAGGTGAAAAGCCTGTCTTTTCGGCAATGCTTGTCTGCGTTTCGCCGAGGTCAAGCATCATCTGAAAGCCTTGAGCCTGCTCGTAATATGTCAGGTCGCTACGCTGCATATTTTCAAGCAGCATTGTTGCAATCTGCTCCTTTTCGTCCATCTCGGCCACGCTGCAGGGCAATGTTTCAAGTCCCGCAAGCTTAGATGCCGCTAAACGTCTATGACCGATAATGACGGTGTAGCCGTCTACACCTTCGGGCACGCCCGCGCCGCCTTTTATTACGGTCAGGTTTTGAAAAACACCTTGATTTTTTATACTTTCCGCAAGTTCAGTTATATCGCCTATATCTTTTCTCGGGTTTTGCGGATGTGGATATAATTTTTCTATTTTAATTTCAGTTAACATTATTTTTTGCTCCTTTTTGTTAATATTGCATATTTCCTTTGCGCCGCTTTTTTACGAGCTTTTCTACAATCCTCGCAAAAATCATTATCAGCGCGTTCATAAAATGTTGCGCCACAGCGCTTACAATACTGCTCTCTGATGCGAACAAACTCTGTACAGTTATCACAATCACTGCATCCTGCGCCGCATCCGCCGACGTCATCCCAATTTTTACACATAAAGCGTTGCCAATATGGGTCATAACCAAGCTCGTTAGCGTGGAATTTTAATAATGCCGCTAAATATGATAATTGATTTCGCACGTCTACACGATACCCACTGAGGTACCTTGCCTGTTTTACAGTCGGCTCAGGCGCACCGTAACCGAAATTACCGTCGCCCATCATAGAGCGCACGCGGTCAAGACTTTCGGTAAAATATGTGTTATACACTTTACCGCGAATCGCCTTTTCACTCTTTCCAAGTTTCCGCTCGAGCTGTACGTAATTATCGCCGCACTTTATGCCGCTTGTAAGAATTGTAAAATGCTCTGTGGTCCACTCGGCATTTTTGCCGTGATTATCCGCTTTGACAGGTCGGTATTTTATACCAAGGTCTCGACACCTGCGTTGTATGGCACCACCACTACGCTTAAGGATTTGTGATAATTCACGGTAGCCATACTGTTGCTTTTTTAAGAGATATATCAGGTGTTCGTCTTCAGCTTTAGTCCACAGATCTTTACGCTGCAGGGCAAAAGCTTCGTAATCTTTATGCCGCTGTTCTGCTACCCAATCAGGCTCTAAGCCCAGCGCCAGTGGTTCCATCTTTGAAAAATCTATAAAGTTTCGGTTTTTTTCTGCCCATTCCCAAAACTCATCAAGATAGACTACGCGGATACTGCACTTATATCGCTTTTTCTTATGTACAGGCATATTACGGTTTTTAATCCAACTTGTAATTAGGTACGAATCAACGTTATCTCGGCCGAGCGCAATCATTAATTGGTTAAGTGATAAGTAATCACCGGCCATCAAAAACGGACCCAACTCAAGCCTTCGAGCCCGATTGATGATTCCACTTTCACTACGCCCAAGACGTGCTGCAATAGTTGGTATCGATACTGTGCCCCACAGTTCAGAAAGCAGATCATCTTCGGCAGCAGTCCAGTGTTTATTCATAACAGTTTTCCTTTCAAAAATCTCTAACTTACATCTTTGCTCAAAATATGTTCGTTAGCGTTTATTCATCTTGTCGGCAGAGTTCTTCAAGAAACACTACCTCACCTTCGCTATTGATTAAGTACCAATGATCCTTTATGTACTCAGCGTTCTTACGGCGAATATATTCAACCGCGGCACTACCACGTAACAGCTTGCCGTTATCATCACGGCAGGTGTATCCGTCCTCAACCTTAACCATACGGTAAAACAAATACGGTCTGCCCGTGATTTCATTGGTACCCGCGCGGATGCTGTCGGTATCTATCGTGTAGCCTTCCCATGCAACAGGCGGCTCTTGCCACTTGATTTCCTCAATATCCTCGGGTGGATCCTCTTGAGGTTTCTTAAGATTGCGGCTACCTACCCACTTGCGCTCAAACTTTTCCTCTTCCATATCTTCGGCCATTTGGCCCACAATATAAGCTGCAAGAGTGCTAAACTCGCCGTCAGGATAAAGAGGCACGTAAAATGGCGGATGCGCACGCGCCGATGCTCCAATATGCTCTTTCCACAACTGTGTTATTCGTCGCGTTGGTACACCTTGCGGAATGATTAGATGATGATGCAGAGCTCCACGCTCACCTAATGCAGTACGCTTTAGGTATTTAAGTTCAACACCATACTCAGCATAAAGCTTACGCAATTTAACGCAAAAAGCCGATAACTGTGTTTTAGCCCCTTGCTTATTTGGCGGCCGCGTTTCTTTTTCATAAGTGAGCGTCACCCACAGGTCATCGGGAACAAAGTTCTCGTTTATGAGCCTCGTAAGGCGTCGTACTGCAAGCTCCTCGTTATATCTTTTCATTGCTTCAGGTGTACCCGGGCCTACCATATCACGCTTTGCACGTGTAAGACCATCACCAAACTGTGTGGGATAGGTCTCTATAATCTCTACCGTATTGCCGGCGCGAATCACACGCCGACGATACATTGGTTTTTTCACTTTTAAATCACCCTCTTTATAGCTCCATTGATATTGGCGGGGAAAGACAAGCATTTCAAATGTGACACCTTTTCTTTCCCCGCCCTTGTGTCAGATGGAAAGTGTGGAAAACCTTATCAGGTTTACACACCCTTACCACTGCCCCAATTCACACCCCAAACTTTTCCGTCACCTTTAAAAGAAAAAGATTTAAAAATTTTTTCGTTAGTTAATACTCTTATCAAGGCTCTAAATCAGTATTTAACTGATTTTTTAAAATTTCTTATTTTCAATTTTTAGGTGTGAAAAGTGCGGCAAAATTACCGCACTTGCATAACAGTAATAAATGTGCTATAATATGAGTGCAAATGATTCGCGTTGTTTGCTCTGACTGTTGAAATGTTTTAGCCGACTTTCAGCAGTCTTTTTATTTTTTATCATTATTTATCTCACCTACCTCACCAAAGAACCCCCGCGCCCACAAACTAAGTTTCGGGTTTTCGAGTTCTCTTTTGCGTAACACTTGCTGCATCGCCGCAAGCTCCACCCGGTATCGCGCTTTCTTTTCAATATCATCGCGGTCGATAATTTTATAAACATTTACCATTTGAAGAAACTTTTCATAAAGCTCGGTCGAGTTTAAGCCTTCATACTTACCAACGGCACCCTGCACATCATATTCCGGTGCTAATATTCTGCTTGAAAGTAAACGGTATTTATATTCCTCTTCAAAGAACTTCTTTTTACAATGGGTACCGTTACGCAGCATGTCCGCGCTGTAGTTCTCACACGCTTGCTCACATCGCACGTGAACAAAGCCTTTTTTATATTTGCAATATGTAAAATAGTTCTTGCCTTCAACCGTGCCGCCACAATGTTCGCATCTTATTTCCGACATTCTTTATTGTCCCTCGTCATTGCGAACGGCAGTAGCCGTGTGGCAATCCGTCCCCACATCCAACGAACCAAACTTTGCCCTGTAATGCCAATTTTCAATAATTAGTCGTGTGTTACTACATTCCACTTCTCTTATCGTGTATTGCAGTTCTTCAATCTTTTCGTCTTGCTTTACACCGGACCACGCAAGCACCAATGCCGCTACAGCCATAAACAAAAATATCGCAAGCACTATGTAAAGAACTACACCCTCTAACACTATTACATTCATATCAACCATTTGACTGCTTCCTTTCTTATGCCGCTTATGAACAATTTTCATATTGTGGCTGTTTTTCTATAATTACTAAATCAATGCCGCACGCATCACTCACGGCGAGCAGTTGCTCAACCGTTGCCTTTTGCGGTCGGTTTATGATTTTACTGACGGTAGCGTGCGCATAACCTGTTTCATCTCTTATTTTGTCGTAACCAACCTTATGCTTGACCGTAGCAAGCAATTGCTCGAGCTGATGCACTTTGCGCCGCATATTATTCTGCCGCGCGGCGCGGATGCGCTCTTCGGTTGTTAAATATACTCTTGGCATTGTTTCACCTTCCTTTTGTTTTTACAAAATTTGACAATATAAATGTATTTTGATATAATCACTATTAAGGAGTGATTTTAACATGGAAAGAGTTATAACCGTTTATGGTTTAAATTCATCTAACAATAGAAATTTAACTTTTGTAGAACCTGATGAATGCCCTATATGCAAAAGCCGAATTGCCGGCAAAATACTTTTTGGCATATATGAATCGGACTATGTGCGATATTCGTTAGATTTTTGTTCAGCTTGCAAAGGCGTGTTTCTTGCGACACACAATTCTTCTGGTGAAGTTATCTCTTGCGAACCAAACCGTTTTGTAGAAAAAACATTTACTGACGAACTCACCGCTTTATCACCGCAATTTGTTAAAATCTATAACCAGGCAAGTGCTGCTGAAAGCAGTTCTTTAGACGAAATTGCCGGTATTGGCTATCGCAAAGCTCTTGAGTTCCTTATAAAAGATTTCGCAATATCGCAAAATAGCGATGATGCTGATAAAATTAAAAACATGCGCCTTTCACCATGCATAAACGAATACATTGATAATACAAAAATCAAACAACTTGCCATTAAGTCGGCTTGGCTAGGCAACGACGAGACTCACTATGTCCGCAAGTTCGAGGACCGCGATATTAACGATATGAAAAAGTTTATCGATGCTCTTGTGTATTTCATTTCAATGGATCTTATCGTTTCGGATGCGGAATCACTCACCAGTTAAACTGTCTTTTTCGCAAATCAAATTACCTTCAAAATCCCAATATTGTGTTACCTCTCTTACAGGGTCAGCATCCGTGCCTTTGCCGCGGGTGCTTTTTGTTTGTATAACTTGTATAACCTTTGCCGAGTTCACGCTCTCACCTTCCTTTTCCTTGCAGTTGACTGCAAGATTGCTTTTTGTTATAATCACCTTAAAGGTGGTGATTATATGCAGGTTGTTTGTCCACTATCTATGGCCAGTGGTAAACCCTTAAACTGCCATCCCAGTTGTAAACTCTGTGCTGGAAATGGCAAATGCTTATTGGCAGAATACTTAAAAAAGAAACAAGAAACTAAATAACACTATCCTCTAAAAGTGCCTTTACACATTCAAGCGTCGTTACCGCTTCGCGATGTGTAAGGGTTTTCTTTTTAAGCGTCGCTAATATTTCTTTAGCGATTTCTATCTTGGTGTCATATTCATCTAATGCATTAACCATTAAAAATTCATTTAATGCATTCATATTTTCACATCCTTTCTATCATTTTGTTTCCTTTTCCTTGCAGTTGACTGCAAAATTAATTAAGCAATTTTACTACTTTCGTTGAAATGTTTATTTAGAATTGTTATAATATACAAAAACAGCTTAGGGGGATGTATAGTGTTAGATAAAAAAGCCGAAAAAATATTAAAACGCATAATTAAAAAGGTTGATGGCGATTTCAACAAAGCGATTGAAATTTCACACAAAGATTTTAAAAACGCTAACTTTACCAACAAATTTATTTATTCGGTATGCACTCAACTACATAAAGACGGATATCTTTCAAGTGCTTATGTAAGTCACTGTGAACGTGATTGTGTCGTTGCATATTTGAGTTATAACGGCTATTCTTATTTCGAAACAAAACACAAAGAAACTATGCTGCTTTTGCTTAAAAATGTTTGGTTGCCTATCATAGTATCCTTGGTAACAACTTTAATAATATTTGGCATAGAAATGTTGTTAAAAAAGTAATGATTAGCACTCTGCGATATTCTGCAAAATTTAAATCATATTTTTTGCAAACTTTCTTGACGATAAAGTAAATCGGCAATACACCAACCGCTAAACAAATTACAAAGCAAATAAAAAGCAGTAATAAATTACTTGTTATTTGGCTCATTTTATCATCCTTTCTATCGTTTTGTTTCCTTTAGGACACTTGTTTGCTAAAAAAAATAAGCATCATCTTTTCTTGAGATAGCGAAAGAATATTAACGATTTTACAAATTTCGTCGTGCTTAAACGACGTTTCACCCTTAAAACGCGAATAAATAAGCTTTTTACTTACCCCCATTAGCTTCGCGAGTTCAGGTATAGAAATATTTTTCCTTGCTAACTCTGCATTTAATTCACTAATGTTCATTTTGCGACTCCTTTCTCGTTTGTTTCCTTTAGGACACTTGTATAATAGCATAGTGTTTTTTGTTTGTCAAGTCCTTTTAGGAAACTTTTTTTGCTTTTTTGTAAAAAATAGTTGCTTTTTTGAAACTTTGTGTTATACTTATGGTAAAGGATGTGTGTAGATGGAAATAGGAAAGATTTTAAAACAACGCCGTTTAGAATTGAAACTTACTCTTGAAGACGTTGGCAATGCTGTTGGTGTTGGAAAAAGTACTGTTAAAAAATGGGAAGATGGTTATATAGCTAATATGAAGCGTGACAAAATAGCTTCTTTAGCTTCTGTGCTACAAATCAGTCCTTCTGTAATAATGGGTTGGAATGACGAAAACGGCACATTTGTAAATAATATCATACCTATGCCTCAATTCAATACCGTGCCGCTTTTAGGAACCATCGCTTGTGGTGAGCCTATACTTGCTGACGAAAATTTGGAAGGTGAGGTTAGCATCCCCGACGATATAAAGGCCGACTTTGCTCTACGATGCAGCGGCGACAGTATGATAGACGCACGTATATTAGATGGTGATATTGTTTACATCCGCCAACAGCCAACAGTAAATAACGGCGAGATTGCCGCTGTGCTTATCGGTGACGAGGCAACGCTTAAAAAAGTGTTTATATCAGAAGGCACTATTACTTTGCTTGCCTGCAACTCAAACTATCAACCGTTTGTATACTCAGGCGAAAAACTAAACGAAATAAGAATACTCGGCAAGGCCGTAGGCTTTACGAGCCGGATATAAGGAATTTTAATATGATAAATAATGATTTTCACACTATAACAAAAGTGGTTGGTGTGACTTATGAAAATGAAAGTGGCGTAGCAATTCAATCAATACTTCCAAATCTAAAGCACGGCGAAAATTTATTTTTTATAAGAGATTATCACAATCAATATGATGAAAATGCTATTAAGGTTTATTCCAAATCGGGACATATAGGTCATCTTAGTAAAGAACTCGCCGCCGAGATTGCGCCTTTTCTTTCAGAATATGACGATTATGACCTTGAGGGTAGGGTTATAGAAATCACGGGCGGTGATGGCAAAAGTAGCGGTTGCAATATTGAAATTTGGGTTGAAAATAAAAACATATCATCTTTTGAGGATATAAATTCAAATTCTACCGCACCGCGAGAAATTCCCACACAAAACACAGAGACTAATACTGAATTGATTGCGCAAAGCATTGTATTTGTGATTGTAGCCATCTTTGTAGGAATTTTATGCTTTGGCTTGCTTGGTAAGATTTGGTGGTTCTTTTATGTTTTTGGCGTTGGAGCTTTTGCCTTCGCTACGTATATGTTAAATTTAATAATTAAAATATCAAAAAAATAAAACAAAAAATCCCTTACCCTGCGGGAACAGGATAAGGGAAATGTCGGGCAGAGCCGACTGCAAATGATTGGAACCCACTTGCAGTCTTATATTATCATATCTGTCCGCAAATTTCAAGCCGTTTTTACGGTAGAAAGAAAGGACAGATATTTTTATGGCAAAGGCTAAAAAACTACCTTCGGGCAATTGGCGCGTGCAAGCAAGCATTACTGTAGACGGTGTTTCTTATAGACAATCTTTCACGGCAGACACAAAAGGCATGGCAGAGCTGCAGGCAAAAAAATGGCAGGTAGAAATCAGAGAAAAACAAAGCGTTTGTAACATAACATTAAAACAAGCCTTTGATAGATACATTGCCGCTAAAGAAAACACTTTATCACCGGCAACTGTAAGAGAGTATACTCGTACCGCAAACACTAAACTTTCATCTATAATGAATATTAAAGTATCGCAATTAACGCGTGAAAAAATACAGGTGGCAATTAACCTCGAGGCTGCTACGCTATCACCAAAATCAGTAAGGAACATACACGGCCTATTATCTGCCGTTTTAAAAATGTTTTGTCCCGACTTAATACTCAACACCCATTTGCCAGAAAAACAGGATTTTGAGCCAAATATTCCAACTGAAAATAGCATAAAAAAGCTGCTTGCGGATATAAAAGGAACCGACCTTGAAAAAGCTGTATGTCTTGCCGCTTTTGGTCCGATGCGCCGCGGTGAGATTTGTGCTTTAGAATCAACCGACATAAGTGATTGCACTGTTAAGGTTTCAAAATCGGTTGTTATGAATAAAAATAAACAGTGGATAACAAAATCCCCCAAAACCAAAACCGGTAATCGCGAAATTGAATATCCACAGTTTGTAATAGATCTATTTAAAGATTGTGCCGGCAAACTAATTCAATATAATCCTAATTCGTTATATAACGCTTTCAGTAAAGCTCTAAAGCGGAATCATATACCACACTTTAGATTTCACGACCTAAGGCATTATGGCGCATCGATTCTGCACGCGCTCGGTTACCCCGATAAATATATTATGGCACGAGGCGGTTGGAAATCCACCAATGTTTTAAACCGAGTGTATAAACACGCCTTAAAAGAGCAGCAAAAAGATTTTGATGCTGTGGCAATAAAACACTTTGAAACAAGTTTCTTTAAATCCATGTGAATTTTCGTGTGAAATTTTATGTATAAATGTGTGAATTTTCGTATAAGATTTTAGATTTTTAGAATTATAGAAAATCGCGCAAAGCCGCACAAATAAAGGAAAAGCCGCTTAAAAAGCGGCTTTCCTCTTTGGTGCGGGTGACAGGACTTGAACCTGCACATCGGTGACACTAGCTCCTAAGGCTAGCGCGTCTGCCAATTCCGCCACACCCGCATATTTAAAGTAATAAGTAATAGTGAACAGTGAATAAGTAAACTGACTTTGTATATTCTACTTTATAAAATTTAAAAAGTCAAGGGGTTTTTGATAATCCCCTTGACTTAATTTTTATTCAAGCATTATGCTCTTGAAGCTATCGATTTGTGATTGCTTTACACCAATGTAATTTAAAAGCCAGTGTTCAATAGACTCTTGCAATGTTGTGCAATCATTTTCCGCACCATATGCCATCATAGTTTTGTAAAGTCTACCCCAAGCAACTGTGTTGCTACTGTCCTCTTGCATTACGTCATCACCTTCGCCAAAGGTGCCGCCAAGGCCTTTACCACGCCAACGCTTGCCGCTTTCCGAAAATGAAGTAAGCTCAAAATCGCGGGTTAAATCTTCATAAGACACACCCAAAAGTCCGTTTACTATAAATGCAAAAGTACCGGTGCGGTCTGCGCCCGCATTACAGTGTGCATAGAAAGGATAGTTACTTTCGTCAGACAAAAGCTCAAATACCCTCTTATAGCTTTTCTTAAATACTTCGGGTTTAATCTTCATTACGTTGTCATACTGACCGGGAGACTCAATAAACTCATAGTTCATACCTGTACCTGGTGTTTGGAACTTTTGGTCAGCATAACGTAAATCAAGCTCTGTTTTAAGACCTAACTGTTTTATAGTAGCAATACCCTCTGCGCTGATGCTTTCAAGCTTTCTACCACGATAAAGCATTCCGTATTTAACGGTTTTGCCGCCTTCTGCTTTCCAGCCGCCCATATCGCGCACGTTGCCAACCTTATCAATACTAATCCAACGCACAGGCGCATCGTTTACCTTAATAGTACCATTACCCAAAACATCAGAATTAATTGTACCCGTAACCTTATAATAATAGGTTTTACCGGGAATAAAAATTGTGTTTTTTATATCATTAAATTTTGTCTTGACGGTAAAGCTGTTACTAAAATCTGCTTTTTCAGAGAAATGCACCGTATACTCTGAACTACCGTCAAAATACCAATCAAGGAATACTTTTTGATAATCATATTTCATTCCACTATACGTACTTAACCAATAGTATTGATTTCTGGCATCAGTAGCGTCAAGATAACCACGAACTATGTCATCACACAAATCTACTTCCACAACCTGATTTTTATACTTTTCAGCACCAACAGGACCGCTTGGTGTGTTAGAAGATGTTGGCGCACTGCTGCTTTCGTCAGGCTTTTCAGTGCTTGAATTATTTTCAGAGGTTGTTGCGTCCTCGCTTGACTCGGTAGTTGTGTCCTCGGTTTTATCAATGATAACCTGTTCTACAACAACGTCGGTTGACTCGCTTGAAGAATTGTCAGGATTACCAGAGCACGAACAAAGACAAAATACCATAGAAATTGCTAATATAAACGCAAATGTTTTTTTCATAATATTTTATTACTCCTTAAAAATTTGTTCTAAAAATATTTTACCATCTACATATAAAATTGTCAATTATAATGATTATAATGATTTTAATGTTAATAAACTGTGAAAAGTCAGGGAAAGTCAAACTTTTTTTGAAAAAAGTATTGACTTTTGAAAAAAATGGGTTATAATAGCATTACAAAACGAAGGTAAGGGAAAGTCAAACTTTCGTTAAGGAGGATTGAAAATGTGCGAGGAAAATAAAATTCCCGAGACAGAACAAACTGTTGAAACACCAAAAAAAGAAAAAAAGAAATCTAAAAAAGATGCCGAGCTTGAAGCATTAAAGTTAGAGCTTGATACAAAAAATGATCAACTAATGCGTACAGCAGCAGAGTTTGATAATTACAAAAAACGTACCGAACGTGAAAAGGCATCGGTTGCTGAATTTGCAAAAGCAGGTTTGATAAAACAGTTATTGCCAATACTTGATAATATAGATCGCGCATCAGCCGCAGACCACGGCTCTGCCGATTATATTAAAGGTATAGAAATGATTGTAAAACAATTCGAAAGAATTGTTGCAAACCTTGGTATCGAAGAAATTGCTAAAGCGGGCGACGAATTCGACCCAAATTTCCACGAAGCAGTAATGCACATAGAGGATGAAACACTTGGCGAAAACGTTATTGCCGACGTTTTACAAAAGGGCTATAAAATTGGTGACACTGTAATCCGCGCCGCAATGGTAAAGGTTGCAAACTAATAAACTAACAAATCAAACATATATTTAGGAGGATTTTTACAATGGGAAAAATTATTGGTATTGACTTAGGTACTACAAACTCTTGCGTAGCCGTTATGGAAGGCGGCGAAGCAGTAGTAATTGCAAACGCTGAAGGTGCTCGTACTACCCCTTCTGTTGTTGCATTTTCAAAAACAGGCGAAAGAATGGTAGGTCAGGTTGCAAAGCGTCAGGCTATTACTAATCCGGACAGAACCATCAGTTCTATCAAACGCGAAATGGGTACAAACTACACCGTAGCTATTGACAACAAAAACTACACCCCACAAGAAGTTTCAGCAATCATTTTACAAAAGCTAAAGGCTGATGCTGAAAGCTATCTTGGTCAAACAGTAACAGAGGCTGTTATCACTGTTCCTGCATACTTTACAGACGCACAGCGTCAGGCTACAAAAGACGCAGGTAAAATCGCAGGTCTTGAAGTTAAACGTATCATAAACGAGCCTACTGCTGCAGCACTTGCTTACAGCATTGACAAAGAAGACGACCAAAAGGTTATGGTATACGACCTTGGCGGTGGTACATTTGACGTATCTATTATTGAAATGGGCGACGGTGTTCAAGAGGTTTTGGCAACTGCCGGTAACAACAAACTCGGTGGCGACGACTTCGACAAGCGCGTTATGGACTTTATAGTTAGCACATTCAAAGCAGAACAAGGCATTGACCTTTCAGGCGATAAAATGGCTATGCAGCGTGTTAAAGAGGCTGCTGAAAAGGCAAAAATTGACCTTTCGGGTATGACAACAGCCGACATCAATCTTCCATTCATTACTGCTGATCAAAGTGGTCCAAAACACTTTGAAACAACACTTACCCGTGCAAAGTTTAACGAGCTTACCGCAGACCTTGTAGAAGCAACAATGGCTCCTGTTCGTCAGGCTATTGCTGACTCAGGTCTTGATAAAAGCGAAATCAACAAAGTGCTTATGGTTGGTGGTTCTTCAAGAATTCCTGCTGTTCAAGAGGCTGTTAAAAACTTTATGGGTAAAGAACCCTTCAAGGGCATTAATCCAGACGAATGCGTAGCACTTGGTGCTGCACTTCAAGCAGGCGTTTTAGGCGGTGACGTTAAGGGCCTTCTACTTCTCGACGTTGCTCCACTCTCACTTGGTATTGAAACAATGGGTGGCGTATCTACAAAGGTAATTGAGCGTAACACAACTATTCCTACCAAAAAGAGCCAAATCTTCTCTACCGCTGCTGACGGTCAGACCTCTGTTGAGGTACATGTACTTCAGGGCGAACGTGAATTTGCTCGCGACAATAAAACACTCGGTGTATTCCACCTTGACGGAATTGCTCCTGCTCCTCGTGGTATCCCCCAAATCGAAGTAACCTTCGACATTGACGCAAACGGTATCGTTCACGTATCTGCAAAAGACCTTGGCACCGGCAAGGAAAACAATATCACAATTACTTCTAATACAAATATGTCAAAAGAAGATATTGATAAGGCCGTAAAAGAAGCCGAAGAATACGCTGCAGAAGACAAGAAGCGTCGTGAAGCGGTAGATGTTCGCAATAACGCTGACCAGATGGTTTATCAGACAGAAAAGACTGTTACCGAGTTTGGCGACAAGCTTTCTGAAGATGAAAAAGCAAAAGTTGAAACCGCTAAAGAGGCTCTTAAAGAAGCTCTTAAGGGTGAAGATATTGATGCAATCAAAGCACGTCAAGAAGAATTACAAAAAGAAATTTACGCTATAAGCGAAAAGGTTTATAAAGCAGCTGCCGAAGCTCAAGCTGCAGCAGGTGGCGCTGATGCTGCCGGTGCACAGCCGGATGATAACGTTTACGAAGCAGACTTTACAGACGTTGACGAAAATAAATAATTAATTAAAATGATATGGTGCGGCTATTGCCGCACCGTACATAAATTTTAGGAGAATATCTGTGGCAGAAGATAAAAGAGATTATTATGAAGTCTTAGGCGTTGATAAATCAGCATCTGACGACGAACTTAAAAAAGCATACAGAAAACTTGCTAAAAAATATCACCCTGATTTAAATCCTGACGACAAGGTAGCTGAAAAGAATTTTAAAGAGGTTAACGAAGCCTACGAAATTCTTTCTAACTCTGAAAAACGTGCTCGTTATGACCAATTCGGTCATGCAGGTGTTGACCCTAACTTTAACGCAGGTGGTGGCGCCTATGGCGGTGGTTTTGGTGGATTTGGCGATTTTGGAGATCTTGGCGATATATTAGGCAGTATGTTTGGCGGTGGTTTTGGTGGATTTGGCGGTGGCAGACAGCAATCTAACCCCAATGCACCACGTCGCGGCAACGATGCGTCTGCTTCGGTTAACATCAGTTTTGAAGAAGCTGCTAAAGGCTGTAAGAAAACCATTAAGGTTACTAAAATAGATAACTGCACCGATTGCGGTGGTACCGGCTGTGAGAAAGGCTCAACGGCAAAAACCTGCCCTGTTTGTCACGGTAGCGGTCAGGTAAGCAGTGTGCAGCGTACACCATTTGGTCAAATACAAACACAAACCGTTTGTAACCACTGTCACGGTTCGGGTAAGGTAATTGACAATCCTTGCCGTACCTGCGCAGGTAAAGGTAGAATTCGCCACACCGTAGAAAAAACGGTAGAAATACCTGCCGGCATTGATGATGGTCAGGTTATTTCGGTTCGCGGCGGCGGTGACGCAGGCGTAAATGGCGGACCTTCCGGTAATTTGCGCGTTAGCGTAAACGTACGCCCCCACCCCATTTTTGAACGTGACGGTTATGACGTTTATTGTGAAATTCCTATCACCTTTGCACAGGCCGCATTGGGTGATGAAATCACCGTGCCAACACTTGACGGTAAGGTTAAATTCACTATTCACGAAGGCACACAACCCGGTGATGAATTTAAACTTAAAGGAAAAGGCATACAACGTCTTAATTATTCCGGCAAGGGTGACCAATACGTAAAGATTATAGTTGAGGTTCCCCGCGATTTATCGAAAGAACAAAAAGAAAAACTAAAAGATTTCGATAACGCTACCGATGATAAAAACTATAAAAAGCAAAAATCGTTTTTTGATAAAATTAAAGATTTTTTTGATTAAAAAATTCCCCACAAACCTTTTGGGTTTGTGGGGATTAATTTATTATTTTGTTGCCATAGCTTCAATTTGTTCTTGATATGCCTTTGGTTTTTCTTCGGTACCGTGCTCACCCGCCGGATGATATGTAGGAACAATAGACTCAACAAATTCCTTCACCTTTTCCGGTTTTTCATAGCATATATGCATTAATGTTTCAATGTTACTGAACAACTGATCTGCATCAAAGTCGGTAGGATTACATATGCTTATAAGCTTATTAGGCGTTGTACGTAGACCCTCGGTTTCCATTAGGCGTTCTTCATAAAGCTTTTCGCCCGGGCGAAGACCTGTATATTCAATCTTTATATCTACGTCAGGCTTAAAACCGGAAAGTCTAATAAGATTTCGCGCAAGAGTGTCAATCTTTACAGGAGCTCCCATGTCAAGCACAAATATTTCGCCGCCCGCAGCATAAGTGCCTGCCTGCAAAACAAGGCTTACCGCCTCCGGTATAGTCATAAAGTAACGAATTATATCCGGATGAGTAACCTTTACGGGACCACCCTTTGCAATCTGCTTTTTAAACACAGGTACAACCGAACCGTTTGAACCCAGTACATTACCAAAACGTACCGCAACAAACTCGGTTTGGGTTTTAGAACCACTGTGTATAAATCTGTCTTCCACCTCGCTGTCATCATGCTCATAAAGTGGACGCATGGTGTCAAGCTTGTCCTCTTTTATAAGCTTATCAAACGACTGAACAATCATTTCGCAAAGTCGTTTACTAGCACCCATTATATTGGTTGGGTTAACAGCTTTATCGGTGCTGATAAGCACAAATCGCTCACAACCGTTAAGGGCTGCGGCATAGGCTGTTTTGTATGTACCAAGAGCATTATTTTTGATAGCCTCTTGTGGACTGTGCTCCATAAGCGGTACGTGTTTATGCGCCGCTGCGTGATATACGACTTGCGGTTTGTACTTTGCAAAAACGTCAAAAATCTTACGGCTATCTCTAACAGAGCCTATAAGAACCTCTAAATCAAGTTCGGGATGCTCTTCGCGAAGTTCTTGTTCAATATCGTAAGCGTTATTTTCATAAATATCAAAAATAATGAGTTTGCGTGGATTATGATCGGCAATTTGTCTACAAAGCTCACTACCAATTGAGCCACCGCCGCCGGTTACGAGAATAGTTTTATCCTGGAGAAAATCAAAAATTTCTCTCATGTCTACTACAATTGGATCGCGACCTAATAGGTCTTCGATATCAACGTCTACCAGCGTGTTCTTGCCGATTTTTTCATCGTGAAGTTCGTATATATCAGGAAGTATTTTAAGCTCGCATTCTGTTTCCTTGCAAATTTCAAGAATTTCCTTTTTATCAATAGGAGAAATGGTCGGAATTGTTATATAAATCTTATCAACATTAAATTTTTCTACCAAATGCGGAATATCATAACGATTTCCCGAAATACACAATCCGTCAATATATTTACCAATCTTATGAGGATTATCATCTATAAGACATACTACTTTATCGAGTGAATCGGTAGCAAGATTCATATCGTGAAGCACCATTCTACCTGCGGCACCGGCACCTACTAACATTACGCGCGAGGATTTTTTAGAATTTGCCACCTTACGGCGAGAACGTTCAAGTAATATAAATCGATATGCAAAACGAACTGCCAAAACAAGAATAAACTGAAGCAAAGTGCCGAATATATAGTATGTGTACGGCATTCGGTTAATGTTTTTCATATCAATTAAATTAATTAACGATGTTACACCAACCGTATGAATAACAAATGTAACTCCTGTCGCATAAAAAACATTAAAAAACTCGCGATAAGAAGCAAAGCTCCAAACACTTCGGTATAGCTTAAAAATTGAAAAAACAACTAAGCAACAAACAGTGTTTATGGGTACAAATTTAATCCACGCCTCAATGAATTCAGGTTCTGTTTCAATTAAAGCATTAATTTCACAGTCAAATCTTAACCATAGTGCTAAAAGATAGGAAAGGTTTACAACAAAAACATCATATACAATCAATAAAATTTTTGCTATCAGACCGCGACTAATAGGGCTCTTCTTGATTTGTTTTTTCATAAGAATCCTCTTTCTCAAACTTATACATACAATATAATATTACTATAAAACAAATCAAGTGTCAAGAAATATAAAAATCCGCACTTGCAAACAAAACACAAGTGCGGATTTAATACTAATTATTGGGTATCAATATCATTTTATCATGGCTTAAAACATCTTCGTCAATTTCATTTATCTGCTTAATTTCATCAACATTGGCAAAATAGTTTCTTGCAATATTCCAAATTTTTTCACCACACTGCGCAAAATACACCGTCATTGCTCCCCTTTCGCGCTTTTCCATAGGCTTTGTACCATCTATATTAATTTCAGTAATAAGTTTTACTTCGCTGCACTTATAAATTGTTGCGCAAACATTAAGCTCTATCCTAATTTCTAGGCGGCAATCATTTAGCAAAGTGTAGTTTGCACCTATTACTGTAATTTGTGGCGAACATTTAAAATCTCCCTCGGCGTTTATTGGATGACAAAACTCATATTCTATTTCTTTTTCATAAAATGTGGGGATCTCATCACAATCATCGGCAATAATAAATGCTGTTGCTTTTCCGTAAATACGCAGCATATTATCATCAAATTTAACATTGTTAGTGTTTATCTCACACCACATATCTGTAACTGCTAGCAATGAACCTTCTGGTAGCTCGAAATCTTTTTTACAACTAAAATTATGATTTATGTTCTCGTACACTTTATTAAAGCACACTTCATTTTTGTTTATATCCGCTTCATATTTACGCGAGTACGCATCCAAAATAACTGCTACATCATTGTTACAACAACACTCGCTTGTTATAAGCAGTTTTGCTGTCAATATCAGTTGTCTACATTCTCCCGATGCTAAAACACGTGGCTTGATTTCAAGATGTGCAATACTAACCTTTGATTCACAATCACAACCATCGGTTAAACCTTCGAGCTCAATAAGCTGACTAAACGGCAATTGATATCTTACGCTTTGAGGAATCCCACTACCTTCGGGTGCATACAATAGCCTTATGCTCATTTCGCCTTTTACTACCGATTTGCCTGCCATAATTTTACTATCAGTTATATGGGCATCGCCGTCATATCTTATAATACAACGAATATCCGGTTGGCCGGTTCCTAATTCTATTTCCTCCTCAATAAACAAATATTTTTCGGCGCATCCCATTGGAATTGTAGCCGGAACACTACCTCGCAAAATCTCTATGTTACAATCATCATAATCAGATACTATATCAGTATGTTGTCTGCGTGTAAGGGTCACGTATATTTCTGCCGCACCATGAATATCAATTTTTCTACCTGTTACTGCGCGACAGTTTATGTATTCGCATTTTGTTTTTGCACAAAGCGAACACCCCTCGGTATTAACACCTGTTTCAAAACTTTTTGAAAAAGGATATTGATATTCGTAAGAGCTTACACGATTATCACTTCCGCAATAAATTACAGTTGCTGTAACACAACCTTCCACTGAAATATGATTTCCGTTGATGCTTTTTGATGAAATACGGGAAACTGCACGACATTTTAATATCTTCGATATATCTGCATAATAATCGGGCAAAGTAAAATCAATATCAATAGGTTGCTCTGCCGTTTCACTAAAAATTGTATTAAGACTGAAAACATTGGTTTTTAAAATTTTTTGCTCCATTTATATACACACTCCAAAAACACTTTTTATTAAAGTTTATTCGGTTAAGAGGTGTATTATGACAAAAACGGTATGACAACTTAAGCTGTCATACCGTTTAAATTAATCATCTATGTCTTCTACATCAGGAATATCGCAATCAAGATAACCATCTTTTACTCTGTTCTTCTGCGTTACTCGGTCAAATATCATAAGTAGACCAACTACCGCCGCAAAGATGGCTACTACAGCACCCACAAATTTAAAAAATCCCTTCATTATGAGATACCTCCTAAAAATTTTTATTCCTATTTAATAATCCACTTTTTTTCATCAAATGTCAAGTGTTTTTTACATAAATGGCGCAAAAAAGTGTAAAATTGCACGTTTTAGCCTTGTAAGTATGGTTGATTTCTTCATTTTTCTAAGAGTCATCTCTTCACACTGTAAAAGAAGTGTGTTAAAATGCTCTTTTATATCATACACCGTTTTATTATCGCACATCCAAACGCCACACTCAAAGTGCATTATAAAACTGCGATAATCCATATTGATAGTACCTACTGTTGCTACCTTATCGTCTGATACAAAAAACTTCGAATGTATAAATCCCGGAGTATATTCATATATGCGAACACCAGCCTCAAGTAAATCGTAATAATTATACTGTGTCACTGGGTGAACATACCATTTGTCGGGTATATGCGGTGTGATAATCCTTACATCTATTCCTGATTTAGCCGCAAGACGCAAAGCCTGTTTCATAGAATTATCAATTATAAGGTATGGTGTAACAATATAAACGTATCTTTGCGCAGAATTAATTATCTGCATATATATGCCTTCAGCATGATTTTTATTTTCAAGCGGACCGTCGGCATAAGGTAGCATAAATCCCTTTTCAAGCACCTTTTCTTCCGATATGTGCGACTTAATATCAATAGCACGCTTTGTTGTAAATTCCCACGTGCTGCAAAACATTGCCAAAAAGCTCTTAACCGCATCACCTTTAATAATAACAGCACAGTCCATCCAATAACCGAAACGGTCAATTTCATTTATATACTCGTCGCCTATGTTAAGTCCGCCGGTTACTGCTACCTTGCCGTCAATAACAACGATTTTTCTATGGTTACGATTGTTCATAAACACGTCGATTGATGGACGTATTTTATTAAACACAGCAACCTGTATACCCCTTCTGCGAAGACGTTTTATAAAGCTCTTGCTTTGCCGCTTTATAGAACCAAAATCGTCGAACATAACCTTTATTTCAACACCCTCACGCGCCTTGCGTTCAAGTATCTCATATATTGCAGACCACATTTTTCCTTCTGCAAGAATAAAAAACTCAATAAAAATATATTTTTGTGCTTTTTCAAGCTCCTCCAAAAATCTTGGAAAGAACACTTCACCAGGTGCTAAAAATTCTGATGATGAATTTTTGTAAAGCGGATAACCCGACTCAAGCGTTAAATAATCTGCCTGACGAGAGTTTAGCCCTTCACTGTAGCGCAAACTTTCATGAGCTTCGGTATCGTCTGGCAGTTTTTCAATGTACTTCTTTTGGCATTTGTACATTCGTTTTTTTACGTGTGGCATAACACGTCCGCCACCAAGCAAAGCATAAGAAACAACACCAAAGATAGGCGCAACTAAAATAAAAATTATCCAAAGTATTTTATAGCTTGATTTCCCGCTTTTATTGATTATATAAAACACTGTTGCAAAGGATAAAATTCTTGAGATAAGATTAACCCAAAAATAATGTTCATCTAAACCATATAAGGCTATTACAAACACCAAAATTTGCACAAGCAACGATATAATAGAATAAAGTATATGTGTCGGCAGTGGAATACCACGCTTGTTTTTTACCTTTGGCTTCATTTTTGCACCTACCCTTCACCATATTTATATATACAATTTTACCATATGTTTATGAATAAATCAAATATTTAATAAAAATTTCCCATATTTATAAAAAATACAGGAAATTTTTTAAAATATTACTTTACACTATCTTTTTGTTTGTTGTCAGAACAACCGCAATTACAAGAACCGCAGCTCTTTCCGTGCGGACAGCCAATGCATTTTGCACCGCTTTTCTTGGCTCTTATGATATATGTTATAGCGGCAGCCAAGATAACCACTATAACGGCTATTGCTATATAATCTCCCATAAGTTTCTCCTTAATTATTTAGCAGCTACCTTTTCTTTAGCCTTTAAAGCATATTCTGCCTTTAATTTTTTATTTGTATTTATGATAAGTGCCACAATTATTGCAACCATACCGAGTATAGCTATAAGACCAACAACTGCCGGAACAATTTTAAGTGTAGCAGGCGCTGTAATAAGCGTACCTATTGTATAAATAAAGTAAGCCACAGCAAAGCCTACACCAAGCTGTAATCCTATACCGCCCCAAAGCCATTTTGCACTCTTCATTTCGCTATTCATAGCACCAATAGCCGCAAAACAAGGTGGTGTAAATAGGTTAAACATTAAGTAAGCCAAAGCCGCTACCTTTGTAAGTCCCATTGCAACAGCAACCTCGTCTGCACCGCCGGCCATAAGAGCAAGCTCTTCGGTGTCGATTAAGCCTGTTATACCAAAGCATACTGCCAATGTACCAACAACGTTTTCTTTTGCTATAAAGCCTGTAACAGCCGCAGCGGCTAATTGCCAAGCGTGATATCCAACTATTGGAATAAGAATATATGCAAACGGACTTGCTATTGACTCAAGAATAGAGTCGCTACCGGTTGCATTTGCCTCGGTAAAGCTCCACGTAAACGATTGCATAAGCTGAACTGCCATATTACAAAGAAGAATAATTGTAGCAGCCTTAACTATGTATGACCAACCTCGGCTACACATTGACTTAAACGCACCCCAGAAGGATGGAACCTTATATTCAGGGAGCTCGATAATAAAAAATGATTTGCGTACCTTGTGTCCTGTAATCATATTTATAAGCAATGCACCTAAGAATATAAGCAATATACCCGATAGATAACAAACTGTACTTACCCAACCTGCGCCCTTAAAAAATGCACCTGCAAAAAGTGCTATTACAGGAATCTTTGCACCGCAAGGCATAAATGGGGCAAGCATCGCCGTTGCTCTGCGCTCACGCTCGTTACGAATAGTACGGCTTGCCATAATACCCGGAACTGCGCAACCGATTGTAATAACAAAAGGAATTACCGATTTACCCGATAGGCCAACTTTTTTAAAGATTGGGTCAAGAACAACCGCCACACGTGACATATAACCACAGTCTTCAAGTAAGGCTATAAGGAAATACATTACCATAACAAGTGGCAAAAAGCCAACAACGGCACCCACACCGCCGATAATACCGTCGGAAACGATTGCGTTTAACAAAGGATTACTAATATGTTCGCTTACCCAACCTTGGAAAGTTTCAATCCAACCAACAAGGTAATCTGCAATTGGTGTTCCTACCCAAACCTGTGAAATTTCAAAAACAAGCCACATAACAACGGCAAAAATCGGTATACCAAGCCATTTGTTTGTAAGAACTGCGTCAATCTTATCGCCTATGTTTTTGTCACGGGTAAGCACCTTGCGAGTTTCTACCTCTTTTACAATCCCGTTTACAAACTCAAAACGCTTGCGGTCAGCGGCAGTTACGGCTTTTTTATCAGTAAGGTCAATTTCGCCTTGAAAGTATGGCGCGGTTTGAGCGCTACCTACTACCGACACTGCCTTTTCTATTACAGCTTTAAGTCCGTCTGATGAGGTAGAAACAGTTTCTACTACGGGGCAACCAAGCTTTTCTGAAAGTAGCTTTTCATCAATTACTGTTTTCTTTTTTTCGTTAATATCACTTTTATTAAGTGCCACAACAACAGGAATGCCGAGCTCTAAAAGCTGTGTTGTAAAGAAAAGGCTACGGCTAAGGTTTGTAGCGTCCACAATGTTTATAATAACATCGGGATTTTCATTTTTTACATAAGCGCTGGTAATACTCTCTTCGCTTGTAAACGGTGACATTGAGTACGCACCAGGAAGGTCAACCGCTATAAGTTTTTCCTCCCCTGTAAAATAAGCCTTTTTAATTGGACTTTCCTTTTTGTCAACGGTAACGCCTGCCCAGTTACCCACCTTTTCATTGCGACCGGTAAGAGCGTTATACATCGTTGTTTTACCACTATTAGGGTTGCCTGTAAGTGCAATTCTCATATTTTTTCTCCTTTGGTTAGCCGAGGCTAACTGTTACTTAAAAATTAAGCGGCTGCGCTCGACTCTTTGATTTTTTATTCAAAGACTTCGATTGCAGCAGCAAGCTGACTATCAATGCTGTATCTACTATCCTTTATAGATACAACACACGTCTTTTTTTTATGTGATACTACAGTGATAGGTTCACCGCTATAGCAACCAAGTGAAAACAAAAACGCATCTAACTCTTCGTCATCGGTAAAAATATCTTTAATTATGTACTCCTTACCCTCGACAGCAGTTGTTAAATTCATTTTGCTCACCTCGGTTAGTCTGCGCTAACTAAATCACATAAAATATTGGTTAGTCACCGCTAACCATCAAGTATAATACACCCGTTTCCACAATTTGTCAAGTGCTTTTTTTAAAATTTTTTACGCAATATTTGTGCGGCTTGAAATTTGTTTTAATATATGATATTATAAATATATAAATGGGGTGTTTTTATGCGTTTGCAAGAATCAGGCGAGATGTATATCGAGTCTATTTACGTTTTAAATAAAAAAATGGGCAATGTTCGCTCTATTGACGTTTGTGATTATTTGGGCTATTCAAAGCCGAGCGTCAGCCGCGCTATGAGTTTGCTAAAAAAAGGTGGATTTGTTTTGATGGACAAAAACGGATACCTTACGCTTACCAAAGAAGGCGTCGAGATTGCCGAAAAAATGTATCAACGTCATACCGTTCTTTCGGAACTGCTTATTCGTCTTGGCGTTAGCGAAGAAACAGCGGTAGAGGATGCGTGCAAAATTGAACATCATATAAGCGACGAATCATTTAACGCAATTAAAAAATACGTTGGTAAATAATTTTATGCCTGCTCCACAGAGTAGGCTTTATTTTTAAATAAAACTTTAGAGGTGCTATATGAAAGCAAAATCATCTTCAAAATTTTGGTGTGTACTAACACTTTTTAGCCTTGTAGGTCAAATTGCTTGGGTAGTTGAAAATATGTATCTTAACGTATTCATTTACAAAATGTTCCGTGCAACACCGGGCGACATTGCAACAATGGTATCAGCAAGCGCTATTGCCGCTACCTTAACGACCATACTTATCGGTGCTTTATCGGATAAAATAGGTAAAAGAAAGATATTTATTTGCGGCGGATACATATTGTGGGGTATTTCAATATTTGCCTTTGTGTTTATAAGAACCGACGTCATAAACGCCCTGTTCCCAGCCGCTGTTTCTGCCGCGGCGGTAGGTGCTAATTTG
The DNA here is from genome assembly GCA_017513195.1 of Clostridia bacterium. Taxonomy (GTDB): domain Bacteria; phylum Bacillota; class Clostridia; order Oscillospirales; family Acutalibacteraceae; genus UBA737. The sequence goes on from JAFXGM010000013.1 coordinate 41,671, forward strand.
GTTATTATATTCGACTGTATAATGACCTTTTTTGGCTCAAGTGCCAATGACGCAGCCTTTAATGCGTGGCTTACCGACAACACCGAAAGCTCAAAGCGCGGAGCCGCTGAGGGTGTAAACGCTATGATGCCGCTTGTATCTATATTGGTGGTGTTTGGCGGATTTATGGCATTTAATTTAGACAATCCGTCTTCTTGGGTAACAATATTTACCATCATTGGCGCAGTAGTAACTCTAATAGGTATAATAGGTATCTTCATTATTGACGATGAAAAAACGGTAAAACAGGGCGAAAATTATTGGGGCAACGTTTTTCACGGCTTTTTACCAAAGACAGTAAAGCAAAATAAATCATTATATATGTATTTGTTGGCATTTACGGTATTTAACATTTCTATTCAAATATTTATGCCATATCTCATAATATATTACGAAAAATCTCTTCAAATGGCAAACTACGTATTTATTATGGCGCCTGCAATTATTTTGGCATCAATAGTAACATTTTTCTGGGGTAAGGTTTACGACAAAAAGGGCATAAAATTTTCATCGTTCACAGCGATAATTTGGCTTATTGTAGGTTATATTATTCTTTATCTTTTCAAAAATCAAGCGCTTGTGTTTGTGGGCTCACTCTTTATGATGTGTGGCTATCTTTCAGGTATGACGGTGTTTGGTGCAAAAATACGTGATTTAATACCCACAGGCAAAGCAGGTATGTTCCAAGGAATTCGTATTTTTTCACAGGTTTTAATCCCCGGTATTGTTGGTCCCTACATTGGCAAGGTAGTGCTTAAAAATGCTGAAACCATTGCTAACAATGACGGTACTACTTCGTTTTTGCCAAACGAAAATGTATTTCTTGCTTCCCTTATAGTAATTGTTTTAACCTTTATAATGATTGCGTTTTTTACAAAAGGAGACTTTGAAAAACAAAATGTTTGATAACAATTTAGACACTAATTGGGGTATCTACCCCCGCCCACAGCTTAAAAGAGATTCTTTTTTTAATCTTAACGGCAAGTGGAAACTGTCGGTTTTAAAAGGAACCAAAGAAGAATTTGTTGGCGATATAACCGTTCCCTATCCACCCGAATCAAAGCTGTTATGTATTGAACGCACACTGCAAAGGGGCGAAAAGTACGTTTACAATCGCACCTTTACCCTGCCCGATAATTTTATTAAAGACGAGGTTATACTGCATTTTGGCGCAGTCGACCAAATAACGCAGGTTAAAATAAACAATCAATTTGTCGGTGAAAACGTTGGCGGTTATTTGCCGTTTGAATTTAATATAACGGGGTTTTTAACCTGTGGCGAAAACAGTATTACAGTCACCGTTACCGATGATTTAAATCTCGAACTGCCTTACGGCAAGCAACGTAAAAATCGCGGCGGTATGTGGTACACACCAATAAGCGGCATTTGGCAAACGGTATGGCTTGAAAGCGTTCCGACAAAATATATAAGCCACTTAAAAATTGAAACCAAAAATAACACCGTAACCGTTATTACTAAAGGTGGCGAAAATGAAAAAACTCTTATTTTAAACGGCAACAACTATTCTTATAGTGGCGACATTTTCAAGTTGGAAATTGACTCACCTATTATGTGGTCGCCCGAAAGCCCGTACCTTTATGGGTTTAAAATCATTTCGGGCAAAGATACCATAGAATCATATTTTGCTTTAAGAGATATAACCATAGAGAAAATAAATGACCGCTCTTATATATGCTTAAACGGTAAACCATATTTCTTTAACGGTGTTTTGGACCAAGGCTATTTTGATGACGGCATTTTTACTCCCAACTCGCCCGAAGTTTATAAAAACGATATACTTTCTATGAAAAGCATGGGCTTTAATATGCTAAGAAAGCACATTAAAATTGAGCCGGAAATATTTTACTATTACTGTGATAAATACGGTATGATAGTTTTTCAAGATATGGTAAACAGCGGTAAATATAACTTTTGGATTGATACCGCCCTACCTACCATTGGTATTAAAAGGCTTTTTACCCACCGCGCATCAAAGTTTAGAAGAGAGCATTTTGAAAAGACAGCCAAGGGCACTATCGAGTTTTTATATAACCACCCAAGCGTATGCTACTATACCGTTTTTAACGAGGGTTGGGGTCAATATGATGCCGATAAGATTTATACTATGCTTAAAAACCTTGACACCACTCGTGTGTGGGATGCAACGTCAGGGTGGTTTAATAAAAAGCTTAGCGACGTAACAAGCGAGCACGTTTATTTTAAGCCCATAAAATTAAAGGCAAACCCCAACAGGCCACTTGTTTTATCGGAATTTGGCGGTTACTCTTATAAAATACCCGAGCATTCATTTAACCTTAAAAAGACATACGGTTACCGCTTTTTTACCGACTCTGATAAATTTGTTGAGGCAATGAAAAAGCTGTATTTACAAGAGGTTGCATCCGCTATAGAACAAGGCCTATGTGCTACAGTGCTTACACAGCTAAGTGACGTTGAGGACGAAACCAACGGACTTTTCACCTACGACCGAGAAATACAAAAAATAGACCCCGACACAATGCAAAGCATATCAAACGCTATTTATGAAAAATTTAATAGGCAATTTGAATAGCAAAAAAGCCACTCTGTAACGAGTGGCTTTTTATTATTTAATTTGTTCCTTCACAAACTCAATCTGCTTTCCGACTGATTCAATAGAGGTGCCGCCTTCAGAAATACGGCGTTTTACGCAGTTTTCAAGGTTTACTGCGTCATAAAGCTCTTCATCAAAAAGCTCGCTAAACTGCTTATATTCCTCGAGAGATAAATCTTCGAGTACAGTTTTCTTTTGCATACAAAGTGCTACTAATTGTCCCGAGATTTTGTATGCCGTTCTAAAAGGCATACCTTTTTTTACAAGGTAGTCAGCAAGGTCTGTTGCGTTTATAAAGCCCTCGCCTGCCGCTTTTTTCATATTGTCTGTAAGCACGGTCATAGTAGCAATCATTGGCGTAAAGACCTTAAGGCACATTTTTACGGTATCACACGCGTCAAACACACCCTCCTTGTCCTCTTGCATATCCTTGTTGTACGCTAGCGGCAAGCCCTTAAGTGTGGTAAGCAGGCCCAGCAAATCGCCATATACCCTACCCGTTTTGCCACGTACCAGCTCTGCCATATCGGGATTACGCTTTTGCGGCATAATAGACGAGCCTGTGGTGTAGTTGCTTGAAAGCTCAATAAACTTAAATTCCCAGCTTGACCAGAGAATAATCTCCTCTGAAAAACGGGAAAGATGCACCATAATAAGCGATATTGCCGACATAAGCTCTACGCAAAAATCGCGGTCGGAAACGCCGTCAAGTGAATTCATACAAATACCGTCAAAACCTAATTTCTCGGCTTCAAAACGGCGGTTGGTGTTGTAGGTAGTACCTGCTAACGCACAACAGCCAATGGGCGACATATTCATTCTCTTTTTGCAATCATTAAGACGGTCAATATCACGAAGCAGCATCATAGCATACGCCATTAAATGATGACCAAAGGTTATTGGTTGTGCGCGCTGTAGATGTGTATAACCCGACATAATGCTTGCTTTATGCTCGTTTGCCTTATCGCACAAAACCTCTACAAGTGACTTTAAAAGGCTTGTAATTTCATCTATTTCATCACGCAAATACATTCTTATGTCAAGCGCTACTTGATCGTTACGGCTGCGCGCTGTGTGTAGCTTTTTACCAACGTCGCCTATACGGGCGGTAAGCTCTTGTTCGACAAACATATGTATATCTTCGGCAGTCATATCAAACTGTAATTTGCCGCTTTCGAGGTCGGCAAGTATGCCCTCAAGCCCCTTAATAATGGTATCTGCCTCGTCCTCGGCAATAATACCACACAAAGACAGCATCATAGCGTGAGCCATGCTGCCCTTTATATCGTGTGCATACATTCTTTTATCAAAATGTATAGAAGAATTAAAATCATCGGCTATACTGTCGGTAACACCGTCGGTAACGCCTGTCCACATTTTTGCCATATTGGCACCTCTTTTATTTTAAGTATTTACATATTATATATATAAGTGCTTGCATTGTCAAGTCTTTTGAATAAATATGCAAAACTCCGTGCATATTATGCAAGGAGTTTTGTTTTATGCTATATTATTGTCTTTAAAGAATTTGTAAAGTGTGTCGGCTACTTCTACGTGTTCTTCGGCCGATGGATGACCGCCACCACCCGATTGAAGCGAAAGAATATCGATAACATATGTATTGTTATATCCCCGTTTTTTTAGTTCGGCTTTTGCTGCGTTGTACGCGGCAGTTTGGGTATGACACCACATAACACCCGATACAAATACTATTTTTACGTCCTCGCTATAACCGATATTGGTTATAAGGTCGGCATAGCGCTTGCCGTAGTTTTCTACGCTTTGGGTATCTTTTTCGTTGTATAAACCGACACTAGCATCATTTGTACCTAGATTTACCACAACCACGTCAACGTCGGCAGGATTTGAAGATGTATATTTCTTTTCTTTATCTAGGTGATAGCTCTCTAGCGAATAAAACTCCGGGAAGGTTGGGTAACCCACGCGTTGACCTAGCGCGATGCCACTCATAGATACGATTCTGTAATCCATATCTAGCTTATTTGCAAGTAGATATGAATACGCTTTTGTTGCGCTTTGGTTTTTAAGGTCGCTCGCATTTGCAGCGCCGGTTATAAGATTGCCGTAACCGCTTGTAATCGAGTCACCCAAAAATTCTATTATCTGCTTGTCAGCGTCTTTGTTAAGTAGTTTTGAACCCTCGTCAAGTTGAATATTAACCACGGTAAATTTAAGACCGCTGCGAGCTTCCGAGTCGCGAATGAATTTAATATTATGTGTGCCCGCAGAAAGACCGCGAGCTATAGCCAAATAGTCGGTGCCACTAACCTCGATAGCCTTGTGATCCATTGTAACCTTGCCGTCAACTACAACCGTGTAATATAAACCACGGTCGGCATTAATCTCTAGTAATACAGAACTACTGTCGGTATTAAACTCGATGGCACTTGCCGACATACTTAACGATACGCCATAATCGGTCCTATCGCACCGACCGTTTAACTTTACCTTTTCAAGTGATTTAGCATCGTTAAGATGGTAAATGCTTTCTTCTACCTCGGGTGTTGATGCCGACGAATTTTCATCAGACTTACTGCTGGTATCTCCGCTAGAAACGTCAGAAACGGTAGGCTCGCTCGTTACAGGCACGCTTGACGATACGTTATCAGTAACGCTTTCAGTTTTGCTTTCGTCATAAATTACCTTATCTACAATTACTTCCACCTCGGTTGACGTTGCGTCATCGGTGGTACTACTACAAGCGCAAAGCCCCAACACCAACGCAGAAGATAATAACATACATATTATTTTTTTCATTTAATCTTTTCCTTGTTTAAAAGCACTTGCCAAGTCTTTGCGCTTTGCAGTTAGCGGTATTGCCACAGTGATAGCAAAGCTCATTTTGGCTACAACCGTTTCCTAATATTTCTTTTATATTACTAATTGTAGTTTCGGCTATGTTGCCAAGTGCCTCTTCGGTTAAAAATGCCTGATGCGAGGTTACGATAACGTTAGGCATTGAAATAAGTCGTGCCAAGGTATCGTCATCGACAATATGTCCCGAAAAGTCCTCAAAGAATATGTCCGATTCTTCCTCATATACGTCAAGGCAAGCGGCACCTATTTTGCGTGACTTTATGCCCTCAAGTAAAGCGTCGGCATCAATTAGTGCACCACGCGAGGTGTTAAGAATAACCACACCTTTTTTCATTTTGCTAATAGATTTTTCATTTATAATATGATGTGTTTCAGCTGTTAACGGACAGTGCATAGATATAATATCACTCTCGGCAAAAAGACGGTCAAGCTCTACGTACTCGCAAGGCGCATCTTTTGCGGGAAATTTATCGTAAGCCAATACCTTCATACCAAAGCCGCGGCAAACATCTATAAACACGCGGCCAATTTTACCCGTACCTATTACACCCACCGTTTTACCATAAAGGTCAAAGCCCGTAAGACCCGAAAGACTAAAATTGAAATCCTTTGTACGAATATATGCCTTGTGTATACGACGGATTGAGGTAAGCAACAACGCCATAGTATGCTCTGCCACCGCATAAGGCGAATAGGCAGGCACGTGTACCACGTGGATTTTGCCATAAGCGTGCTTTACGTCGACGTTGTTATAGCCCGCGCAACGAAGTGCTAACACCTTTACGCCCAAATCATATAGCTTATCAATTACTGCGGCATCGGCAGTATCATTTACAAATATGCACACTACGTCACAACCGCGAGCAAGCTCGGCGGTGTCGATATTGAGTTTCGTTTCAAAAAACTTAAATTTCAATTGGTCATCTGCGTATTGCTCAAACGACTGCTTGTCATAAGGCTTTGTATCAAAAAATGCTATTTTCATAATATCACCTAATTGTTAAATTCACTGTATATTTTTTCCGCCAAAGAGCGATTTATGCCTGCAACCGCCGACAACTCATCTACACTTGCCTCTCTTATGGCCTTCATCGTTTTAAAATGCTTTAGCAGTGCCTTAGCTTTGGCTTCTCCAATACCTTCAATAGCTAAAAGCTCCGAGCTTAACATTTTTTTGCTTCTGCGCTTTTTATGATAGCCTATTGCAAAGCGGTGGACTTCGTCCTGAATTGTTGTCACAAGTCGGTATGCCGATTCGTTTGCCTTTATAGAAATATCTCCGCCATTTGTGGCTATGGCGCGTGTTCGGTGCTTTGAGTCCTTTACCATACCAAAAAGCGGCACGTTGATATTATGCTTTTTAAGTATTTGCTCTACCGCCGAAATTTGACCCTTACCGCCGTCAAGCAATATTAGGTCGGGTAATGTAGAAAATCCCTCGTTCTCTTGATTTTCATACTCGGTAAAGCGTCGGTCAAGCACCTCGGCCATAGAACGATAATCGTCTTGACCTGCAAAGCTTTTTATCTTGAACATACGGTAATGCGGCTTATATGGCTTGCCATCGCGAAACACAACCATACCGGCAACGTTCTCGTCGCCTGCGGTGTTAGAAATATCGTAAGACTCTATAACACGCGGTGCTGCCGGCAATCCCAAAAGTCGTGCAAGCTCATTAAGCGCCGACATTTCGCGGCCTAAAAGCTCGGTCTTTTGTGCTAAATTATCAGCAGCATTGTTGCGACACATACTAACAAGGTCCTTTTGTTCCCCGCGTTGTGGCAAAAGTATTTCTGCCTTTTTGCCCGCCTTTTCACAAAGCCATTGTTCAAGCAATTCTTTAGACTCAATCTCACTATCAATCAGTATGCGCGGTGGAATTTCTCCCCCATCGTAATACTGGGTTAAAAATTGACTGTATAGGTCGTTTTTGTCGGTAAAGGTATCGATTATAAAATGCTTTTTGTCGGTAAGCTTATTGTTTCTAAAAACCAAAACCGCTATACAAGCCACGTCACCAAGTACCGCCGAAGCAAAAACGTCTTGATTTTTGTAGGTACACATTACAACCTTTTGGCTGTCATTTAACTTCTTTATTGCATTTATACGATCGCGAAGCTTTGCAGCATATTCAAAATCAAGCTTTTCTGCCGCACAAAGCATATTTTGCTCTAATATTTTTACAATATCGTCGCCACTATTTTTAATAAACGAAATTGCCGAATCAATAGTTTCGTTATATTGCTCGGCAGAAATATTAGCGCGACATGGCGCTTCACAAAGCCCTATATGAAAATTAAGGCACGGCTTTGAATATTTATCAAAACTGCGGTTACAGTCGGGCAGTTTAAATATTTTACGCACTTCGGCTACGGTGTCTTTGACAACAGCCGACGAATAATACGGACCTATATATTCGGCCGACTTATCATCAAGCTGCATACTTGTGGTAATTTTGCGCCATTTATCGCCCGTAATTTTTATATAGTGATAGCCCTTATCGTCCTTAAGCAAAATATTATATTTGGGCTGATTTTGCTTGATAAGTGAGTTTTCTAGTATGAGCGCCTCAAACTCGCTATCACAAAGCACGTATTCAAAATCGTTTACAAGGCTTACCATTTTTCGTACTTTTTCGGTGTGCCCGCTACCCGCGCCAAAATATTGTGTCACACGGTTTTTAAGCGACTTTGCCTTGCCGATATATATAATGTTATCGTTTTTGTCCTTCATTATATATACTCCGGGAGTAAGAGGCAGGCGGTTAGCCTTTGCCTTTAGTTCACGTAGCTTCGTGTTTTCGCTCATACCCTCACCTACTTTCAATCATATTATACAAAAAAATCGCGCCGATAGCAATAACTATCGGCGCAATATTATTCTTTGCAAAAAATAATATGTTTTTAATTACGCATTTGCGTTAAGCTTTGAAACAAGAGCTGACTTCTTTCTTGCAGCGTTATTCTTGTGAAGAATACCCTTACCAGCAGCCTGATCAATTTTAGATACAGCAACCTTTACAGCTTCAGCAGCTTCGGGAGCCTTAGCATCAATAGCGGCATTTGCCTTTTTTATAGAAGTTCTGAGTGCAGAACGGCAAGCCTTATTTCTTTCAGCGTTAGCAGCACTTACTAATACGCGCTTCTTAGCAGATTTAATATTAGGCATCGTGACACCTCCTCATATTTACTCACAGTGTCTAACATAATAACACAAACAAAACAAAAAATCAAGTGTTTTTTTAAAATATTAAAAATATTAAAAATGCAAGTCTTTTTTGTCGAAAAGAAAAAAATATTTTTAGTTTTTTGACAGCACTCTGCGGCAATACTGTTGTTGTAAAAAGTATAAAGAGGTGCTTGTTTTTGTACAATAATAAGGTTGAAATTTGTGGAGTTGACACGTCAAAACTGCCCGTTATGAAAGAAAAGGATAAGGAACGCTTGCTAAAAGAAGTAAAAAGCGGTAACAAATCTGCACGTGACGAGCTTATAAACGGAAATTTGCGTCTTGTTTTAAGCGTGGTACAGCGTTTTTCAAACCGTGGTGAAAACCCCGACGATTTGTTTCAAGTAGGCTGTATCGGGCTGATAAAAGCCATAGATAATTTTGATATAACCCAACCGGTAAAATTTTCCACCTATGCGGTTCCAATGATAATCGGTGAAATAAGGCGGTATTTGCGCGACAATAACTCTATTCGTGTAAGTCGTTCAATAAAAGATACCGCATACCGCGCAATGCAGGTAAAGGAACGTCTTATAAACAAAAACCAAAAAGAGCCTACCGTTACCGAAATTGCAAAAGAATTGGGTGTTCCGCGCGAGGACGTCGTGATAGCACTTGAAAGTATTGTAGACCCTGTATCTCTTTACGAGCCGGTATTTTCAGACGGCGGAGATACGATATATGTTCTTGACCAATTAGGCGATAGCAGTGACGATAAAAACTGGCTTGACGAGATTTGTATAAAGCAAGCAATAAAGGACCTTTCCGAACGCGAAAAAAAGATACTAAGCCTTCGCTTTATGCAGGGCAAAACTCAAACCGAAGTGTCGGAAGAAATAGGCATTTCACAAGCACAAGTATCCCGTCTTGAAAAATATGCACTTAAAAAGATAAAATCATAAATAAAAAGAGCAGTTTTTACTGCTCTTTTTATTATAAATTAATTGTTTACCACAAATTGTCTTCAAAATCTATATCTGAATAGTAGGAATTATATTGAAGGCAATATTCGTCAAACTGTGGGTTGTTTTCTATAAATTTATATAACGCTTTATATGCGCGATTTCTTGGTATGTTAAAATATGAAAATCCAGTATACTTTTGATGCTTTTCTAATGTCTTTGCATCGAATTCATCCAAATTATACATATCAACAAAATAATCTTCGGTATATACAATTGCCAAATAGCGTTGTGCCTCTAAAGCAACCTCACTGTCTTTGCTACAAGCCAGTTTAGTAAGATACGGTATTCCTTCGTCGCCAAGATTGTACATAGCCTCTACGTCAATATTTTGCACGCTTTTGGCTTTGTAAGCATCATAATTATATCTTGCGCAAAAACTGTTTACGTTCACGATTCCAAGCAATAAAACTATTACGCCTGCAGTAACCAGCGAGGTCTTTACAATGTTTATATTTTGCATAAAAATTCTTAAAACCACAGCTATAAAGGTTATAGCCAAAAACACCATAAACGCGCTTGTGGTAATTCGTAATACAGTCATACCGTATTCGCTCATATAAAGAACCATTTTTGATATGGAAGTCGCGATAATTATAAGTGTAAATAGCGCAATAAAGGTAGCAACCACCTTTATACCAGCGCACACATTGCCGTTTTGCTTTTTAGAAAGCAGAAGGCTCAAAAGCACAAGAGCAAAGTTAATTAAAGCAATTATACACATTTCAAAAAATCCACTACGTGCATATTGGGAATGGGTGGTTGTATCATCGGGCAAAAAGCCGCTGAACGCACTAAAGAAATATGCAAGCTGTGAGAACAAATAAAGCAGATAACATACTGCAATTACCGACAAGAAAGAAATAATATATACGTTATCTATACCATTAAAGGTTGATTCTTTCGGTTTTGAAAAACGTCCAAACTTCATCGAATAGCCATATGTAACAACCAAGATAGAAAGCGATACGCCAACTACAACCTTTAAAATGATTATAAATCCGTTTTCAAGATTGTTAAATATGCTGTTCATCATACCGCGAAACGCTTCGTCGGTAGCAAGCAACGGTACAATTATTATAAGTGCGGGTATGGCACAAGCAACACCAAGCAATGCTTTTCCTATTGACTTTTTATTATCGCCCGAATTTGAAAAAATTGACCTTAGTGAAACACCAACATTTCCAAAGGTTGTAGTCATACTATAAAAAACACCAATTGTTTCCCTATTGCCTTTTGCTTTACCTGATGCAATACCGCTAATACCCAATATTGCCAATAAAAAGCCTACAATCATGCCAAAAAGCTTCACACTTGCATTGGTAGTAGTAATAAATACTACTGAATTTGCAAGTGATAAAATTATACACAAACCTGAAAACAAGCTTAAGCTTTTCTTTTTGATAAGATATACAGTAAACGAAACTAACAACAATAACGAAGAAATAAAATAGCCTAAATTAAATCCGTTAAAAATGCCAAAAAGACATGTAAACACACTTGCAACCAACGCACATACTGTAAATATTATGTCGCGTTTTTCAAGTTCAAACGGTGGTGCCGGAGTGTATATCTGCTCATGTGTATCCGTGTACGTTTCATTTTGAACCGTTTCTGTTTGCAAAATATTATTTTCATTCATTATAATTCTACTCCTTTTCGGTATATTTAATTATATCTCCCGGTTGACAATTAAGCGTTTTGCATATAGCTTCAAGCGTTGAAAAACGAATTGCCTTTGCCTTACCTGTTTTAAGTATGGAAAGGTTTGCCTGTGTAATGCCTATTTTTTCAGACAATTCAAGCGAGGTCATTTTGCGCATAGCAAGCATAACATCCAAATCTATTTCGATCATTTTTATACCTCGCTTATATAGTTAATTCATTTTCTTCGCTTATAGCCACAGCGTTTTGCATAACGTTTTTAATAATACGTAGCATAAGGCCTACAAATGCCGCAGCGGCCGCAACTAATAAAAACGGAACGTAAAATATACCGGCAACCAAAGTTATCAACGCTACCGCAAAGCAACACCAAGAAATAAGGCGAAGATATTTAACGTTTGCACTTATAAAAATTTCATCTTTTTTTATGTTGATAAGCACTTTTAAAAGGCTATAAAGTGTAATATAGGCAAATGCGGCACATGGGTAAAAGCACGACAAAAACAGGGTCAACATATCGCTCATGGCCTTACTGTTTTCAGCCCATCCGCGATAAGCAGTAAACCAAGTTTTTACAAACCACGGACCTATAAATAGCGCCGCCGTTAGTATGCCTACAAAGATAAAGCACACAACAATTGATAATGTTACCGAGCGTTTTCTGTTCCACATAAAAATTACCTCCAAAACCATTTTCTAACAATAAAATAACACAAAAATTATCGTTTGTCAATAATTTTATTATCGAAAAACGATAATTTCAATATTACAACCCAAAAAACGCAAAAAAACTCCCCGAGAATTCTCGGGGAGTTATATATATAAAAGGGGCTATAATCGGTAATCTTGTAGATAGTAAAATACTACCGCCGAAAAGCAGGATATCCTAATGCTTACCCCTGCTTTATTCTATGCAAAATTACGCGATTGGTGACTTGCGAATAAAGAGAACACCAAGTGTATTTGCACCGCAATGTGACGATACTGTACAACCGGCACGGGTTAGCAATATCTCGTCAAAAATGCCCTTTGACTTAACCTGTTCAACAACGGCATTTACGATATCTTCGTCACAACCTGCGTGGGTTACAAACACGCGGCTTGTGTCAATATCATCAACGTTTTGAAGTCGCTCTTCAACATATTCTGAAAGCACACGACCATAAGCACCACGGTATTTTTTACCAACGCCCATGCTGCCGTTTTTAACCTCGATACAAGGCTTAAGTTTTAGCAGATTTGCACCAAGCATTGCAAGGGCTGAGCATCTGCCGCCTTTATGCAAATATTCAAGGCTATCAATAACAAATGATGCGTCAACACAAGGCTTTAATTCCTCTAACTTTGCTACTATGTCAGCAGCTGCCATACCACTTTGGGCCATTTCGGCAGCCGCCAACACCAAAAGTCCGCTACCGGTTGAAAGATTTTGAGCGTCTATAACATACACGTCATCAAATTCCTCAGCAGCCATACAGGTGTTGTTGTATGTAGATGACATTGCAGAGCTAATTGTAAAATGAATTATAGCATCGCCGTCTTTTTTAAGCTCGGTAAAATAGTCTATACATTCACCAACGTTTGATGCAGTAGTCTTTGGCAACTCGCCGGTTTTTTCGTGATGGGCATAAATATCGTCGGGTGTAATGTCTACACCATCACGATACACCTGGGTACCGAGCGTAATACCAAGAGGTATAATTTTAATTCCATATTTTTCTTTAAGCTCTGCGCTCAAATCGCAGGTACTGTCACTTGATATAATAATTTTAGACATATATTCATCCTCCAAATTATCAAATTAACAAATGCATTATAACACTAAACTATGAATAAAACAATATTTTTATTTATAAATAATGCAATATTCACATTCGTTTAATACTATTTCGCCATTATTTACTTGTTTACCAAAGATTTTTTTGTAAACTTTAAATTCATCGGGCAAAGCAATACAAGCCGCATTATTTCCACGATTTACTGCAATAAACGCCGTACTGTTTTTACTATTACGGGTAAAAGCTATCGAATTTTCATCTGCAAAAACGGTGTAAAAATCGCCGTCTACAAAAGCTTTACACTCTTTGCGAACCTTGCCTAAATCCTTATAAAAGCTTATAAGCTCTTGATTTTCATGTCCCCAAGGATAAGTAGCACGGCAAAACGGGTCGCCGAAGCCCTGCACGCCTGCCTCATCGCCATAGAAAAGAGATGGCACACCGGGCAGTGTGTACTGAATAACGGCAGCGGCTTTTAACCTTTTAACGCCATTTATATATTCGTGTTCAGATAATTTTTGTTGTGACTGCCAAGTACGATCACCTATAAAGCTATCATTTTTAGAAAGCACGGTAAGCACTCTTGCGGTATCGTGGGTACCAAGATGATTCATAAGTGTATCTACCGAGCATTTTGGATAGTTTTCAAGTACCGTATGCACGGTTTCACTAAGTGCATTTCCCCCACCGTTTTTAATAAACGAAAGTATAGCATTGGCAAATGGGTAGTTCATAACGCTGTCAAGCTGACTGCCACGCAAAAACTTACGACGTGCGCCATAGCTTATTTTGTTGCTGGCATCCTCCCAAACCTCGCCTAAAATATAGGCGTTGGGGTTTTCACTTTTTACAGCAGCACGCAATTTATCTAAAAATTTGTCGGGTAGCTCGTCGGCAACATCAAGTCGCCAACCGGCAACACCAAGTTTTAAATATTTTCTTAAAATGCCGTTTTCACCCGTAATATATTCGGTAAAATTATCGTTATCTTCGTTAGTTTCGGGTAACGTTTTCACTCCCCACCACGCATCATAGCCGTTTGGGAAATCATAAAACTTAAACCACTCGTGATATATAGAATTATAATCGCGATACGCACCGCCATTGCCATAACGGCCTGTGCGATTAAAATAAATGCTGTCATCGCCCGTATGCGAGAATACACCGTCAAGAATGATTTTAATACCCTGCTTTGAAGCCTCTTTACAAAGATTTACAAGGTCGTCCTTGCACCCTAAAAGCGGATCAATTTTTTCATAATTTGCCGTATTGTATCTATGATTAGAATGTGCCTCAAAAATAGGGTTAAAGTAGATACAGCTTACCCCTAATTCTTTAAGATAAGGCAATTTTTCCATAACGCCTTTAAGGTCGCCGCCGTAATAATCGTTACCTAGTGAACACATACCGTTATTTTGACAGTGCTCGGGAATTTTTGACCAATCCTCACATACAAAGCGGTCGTCAGGAACATTTTCTTTTAGCGCACCCGAATTATAAAATCTATCGGGGAAAATTTGATAGATTAATCCGCCCTTTAACCAATCAGGAGTAGTAAAATCTTTGTCATAAACAGTAAGCTGAAAACGCTCACCCTGCGTTTGTGATACTATGCCCAAACTGTTTTCACTTTTAACTACAAAAAATTCACCGTGTGCACTGGTATAACGAAAATCATACCAATATAGGCCCTCTGCGGTGGTAATATTGCAATCAAAAAACTGATAATCATAAATCCACTCGTTAGAGGGTGTCATTTTAATTTCGCAAAGCGAATTATCGTTATCATTTACCACACGTAAAAATGCTTCGTATACCTGAGCATCTTTATGCAAGAGTAGCCGTAGCCGCAAATTTTCATTTGCGGGTACGGCTCCAAGTTTTGAACGATATAAATTGTTTCGTGAATCAAACGGATAGTAATTCACATTTATCATCCTTAAAAATTACTTAACCTTGTCAAGTCCCCAGATATTCTTTGCGTAATCGTCTATTGAACGGTCGGCTGCAAAAATACCCGAGGCAGCAATGTTAGTAAGTGACATTTTGTTCCAAATTTCAGGTTGATTATATAGTTCCATCGCCTTTTTATGTGCTTCACAATAGTCGGCATAATCGGCGAGCGCCATATAGGTATCAACGTTTTTAAGCGTATTATAAATGTTGTCAAACTGCTTACCGTCGATACCGCGACCTATAAAGTCGAGCGCATTACGCAAATCGGCATTGTTATTATAATACTGCATTGGGCTATAACCTGTTTTTTGAATTTTAAGCACTTCAGGTGTATGCATACCAAAAATAATGATATTATCATCACCCACAGCGCTATGAATTTCAACGTTAGCACCATCTTCAGTACCAAGGGTAATTGCGCCGTTCATCATAAACTTCATATTGCCGGTACCGGAGGCCTCGGTAGAAGCAAGCGAAATTTGCTCGCTGATTTCGGCGGCAGGTATCATAAGTTCGGCTAACGTTACGCGATAATCCTCAAGGAATAATACCTTTAATCTATCATTTACTGCGCGGTCATTATTTATAATTACCGAAAGCTTGTAAATCATCTGGATTATCTCTTTAGCAAACAGGTAACCCGGTGCTGCCTTTGCACCAAAAATATAGGTCTTTGGTGTAAATGGTGCGTTTGGATTATTTTTAAGATAGAGATAATCGGTAATAATATGGAGCGCATTCATATGCTGACGCTTGTATTCGTGTAAACGCTTAACCTGCATATCAACAACAGAATTAGGGTCGATATCAACGCCAATATTCTGCTTTACGTAGTTTGCTAGACGAACCTTGTTGCTGTGTTTAATTTGAGCCAAACGGTCAAGCACAGCCTTATCATCGGCAAAAGCCATCAGTTTTTCAAGCTGTGAAGCGTCTTTAATAAATCCGTCACCGATAAGCTCGGTTAAAAACGCAGTAAGCTCAGGGTTTGCCTGACAAAGCCATCTACGATGTGCAATACCGTTTGTAACATTGGTAAACTTATCAGGTGTCATTTTATAATAATCATTAAAGAGCTGGTCTTTAATAATGTTACTATGAAGCTTTGATACACCGTTTACTGTGTGAGAAGCCGCAACGCAAAGGTTTGCCATACGAACAACTCCACCAGAAATAATAGCGGTACGTTCAGCAAGTGCAAAATCGCCAGTTTTAGCAATAACTTCTTCGCGGTATCTACGATCAATCTCCTGCACGATCTGATAAATACGTGGCATTCTGTCTTTAAACAGACCTACCTGCCAACATTCTAACGCCTCGGCCATAATGGTATGATTAGTGTATGCAACTGTACGTGTTACCAAATCCCAAGCCTTTTCCCAAGAGTAGCCACATTCGTCCAAAAGCAAGCGCATAAGCTCAGGAATAGCAAGTGTTGGGTGAGTATCGTTAATATGAATTGCTACCTTGTCGGGCAGGTTTTCAAGTGTGTTGTACTTGCGCATATGACGGTTAAGAATATCCTGTACAGATGCCGATACCACAAAATACTGCTGACGAAGACGCAGCGATTTACCCTCGGGATGCTTATCTTCGGGATAGAGTATTTTTGATATAGCCTCTGCAGATGCACGCTGCTCGATAGCACGTACATAGTCGCCCTGACTAAACGCCGACATATCGAAATCCTGACACTCTGCACTCCAAAGACGCAAAACGTTTACGGTTTTACCGTCTTTGCCTGCACATTTAAGGTCATAGGGCATTGCGCGAACATTAAGGTAATCCTTGTGCTCTACGTGGTGATAGTTATTGTCCCACCAATCGTCAACATAGCCGTCAAAATGAACGTCAACTGCTGAATGTGGACGTGGCTCTAACCATACCTCACCGCCCGGAAGCCAAAAATCAGGCATTTCAGTCTGCCAACCGTCAACAAGCTTTTGGCGGAAGATACCGAGCTCGTATTTTATGCAATAGCCCATAGCCGAATAGCTACTGCTTGAAAGTCCGTCAAGAAAGCACGCCGCAAGTCTGCCGAGACCGCCGTTACCAAGACCTGCGTCGGGCTCTAACTCAAACAAATTATCAAGGTTTACCTTATAGCTTTTAAGCGCTTTACGCATAGTATCTGTAAGGTCTAAATTATAAAGATTATTTTTAAGTGAGCGGCCCATTAAAAATTCCATACTCAAGTAGTAAATGGTCTTACTCTCTTGTTCATCTACAGCCTTTCTGAACTGTGTTTTCCGTTCGCTCATAATATCAAGCAATACAAGAACCGTAGCTTTGTAAAAAATATCGTCAGAAGCCTGTTCGGGCGTTACGCCAAAGTTATGAGATAACTTGCGTTCTAACATTCCTTTAAGCTGTGTAATGGTATAATTTGCCATTAATGTCATCTCCAAAAAAATATATAATTTTTGATTTTATTATTTACTACATTATAATACAATATTCTTGTTAGTTTTTCAAGTGGTGCGAAAAACAATATTTGTATCATTTTTTGTATATATTATACAAAAAGTTTTTAAAAATCGCAATAATTCAAATGTTGTTTATGCAAAATTTACAGTTTTCAACGCTTTTTGGTCATCAATACTTGCTTATAATACTAAAATATGTTATTTTTAACTTGAATATTAAAGCTAAAATGTGGTATCATTTTAAAAAAACACAAGGTAAAACACGATGAATTTTAAAAAAATTGAATTAGCCGATGCCGGTATTTTACAACCTTTTTTAATCGGTACAAACGAGCTTACCTGCGAATTGAGTTTTGTAAATCTTTTACTATGGCAACCGCTATATAACAACTGCTACTGTATAGAAGACGGAATATTATATCTTAAATCTTACGACGACAACATTGTAACCTATAGTCTGCCGTTTGGCGATTTGAAAACGGGCTTTGAAGAAATCGCAAAGCATAGCGGTACACCCTACCCTGATATATGGGCACAAGAAGGGCCACGCTTTCAAAAATTTAAAGAATTATACGGTGAGTATTATGATATTTATGAAAGCCGTAACGAATTCGACTATATTTATAATTCCCTCGATCTTATAAATCTTTCAGGGAAAAAGTACCACTCTAAGCGTAATCATATATCATCATTTTCAAAACAATTCGATTGGCATTATGAAGATATAACCACCAATAATATTGACCTTGTCAAAGAATGTGCTAAAATTTGGTACAAGCAAAACAGTGCACGTATGGATGATGAGCTTAAGACCGAGATGCATGGCGTTGACATTATGATAAACAATATGCAAACGCTTAATATAAAAGGTGGCGCCATTGTAATTGATAACAAGGTTGTCGCATTTACACTTGGTTCCCCAATAAATGAAAAAATTTATAACATTCATATCGAAAAGGCTTTAGAAGGCTTTGAAACGGCATACACCGTTATAAACCGCGAATTTGCGGCACGCAATCTTAACGATTATAAGTATATCAACCGCGAAGATGATTTAGGAATTGAAGGACTGCGCAAATCAAAGCTTTCATATAAGCCCGAAATCATTTTACCAAAATACATTTGTACCAAAAAGGAAAATATATGACAATACGCAATCAATGTGAAAGGCTATATAGGCAAGCATTTGGCGAATCACAAGAGTTTGACACTATGCTGTTTGACCTGTTTTTTAAAAACACAGAAGTTTCGCAAAAAGACGGTATCGTTACAGCAATGTATTTTAAAATACCGTGCGTGCTGAATTTTGACGGCACCAAATCAAAAGCTTACTATATTTACGCTGTGACCACCCACAAGGATTATCGCCATCAAGGCATTATGAGTAACCTATTCGAAAAAACTCAAACCGAATCTGATGCACTTTATTTTTTAAAGCCATCAAGCCTTGACGTAATCCCCTTCTACAATCAATCGGGATTCAAACAAATTGTAGGTACTCGCGAAATATGCAATGCTAAAATAGAGGTAAGCGACAATTTTAAAAGGCTTTCCGACCTTTGTGATAAACCAAATTGCGACTATCCTCTTATGATAAAAGGAATAATCAACATAGAAAAATTAACATTCGAATATACACTCGAATAAGGAGGCTATTATATGTCTAAAAAAACCTACATCATTTGTAATGCTCACCTTGACCCCATCTGGCAATGGGAATGGGAAGAAGGCGCTGCCGAAGCGTTGTCTACCTTCCGTATTGCGGCAGACTTTTGTGAACAGTACGAAGACTATATTTTTTGTCACAACGAGGTATTGCTTTACGATTGGATCGAGCAATTTGACCCACCACTATTTGCCCGCATACAAGACCTTGTAGCGCGCGGAAAATGGCACATTATGGGCGGCTGGCACGTGCAACCCGACTGTAATATGCCTTCGGGTGAAAGCTTTGTTCGCCAAGCGCTTACAGGAAGACAGTATTTCTTAGAAAAGTTTGGTAAGGTACCGCACGTTGCTATTAATTTTGACTCATTTGGTCACAGCCGCGGTCTTGTACAAATTATGGCAAAAAGCGGTTACAAGGGCTACGTACATATGCGCCCACAGCCACAGCATTTAGAAATGCCCGCAAATGATTATACATGGGTGGGTTATGACGGCTCAAAAATCGTGGGTATGCGTCCACACGGCTGGTACAGCACACCAAAGGGACATGCCGCAGAATATATAAATGCAACAGTTAACATGTGCCCCGATGATGATATCAATATGCGTCTTTGGGGTATTGGTAACCACGGTGGTGGACCGTCAAAGAAAGACCTTGACGACCTTGTTGTTCTTAAAAAAGAGTTGGCAGAAAAAGGTGTGGAGCTTATTCACTCCACGCCCGAGGATTATCTTGCTGCAACCATTAAACGCCACGATTTACCCGAAGTGCACCACAGCCTTTGGTGCTGGGCGGTAGGCTGCTATAGCTCACAAATTCGTGTAAAGCAAAAGCACAGAGCTGCTGAAAATATTTATTATCTTACAGAAATCATGTGTTCACATGCGGCAAACGAGGGTCTTATGGAATATCCTTTCAAAGAACTTGCTGACGCTATGTATGACATTATGACGGTAGAGTTTCACGACGTTTTGCCCGGCTCTTCCATTCAGCCCGCTGAAGAGATGGGTATTCGTATGATGGACCACGCAATAGAGATACTTACACGTCTTAAAGCAAAGGCATTCTTTGCACTTGCAAGCGGCCAGAAAAAAGCCGACCCTGACAAGATACCTCTTTGCGTTTATAATCCGTATCCTTATGAAATTACCGAAAATATTATTTGCGAATTCAACCTTTGGGATCAAGACCGCAATCCATATTTTATGAAGCCTACCGTTTATGATAAAGACGGTAAAATTATTCCTTCACAGTGTGAAAAGGAATATAGCACTATTCCTATTAACTGGAGGAAACGTGTAGTGTTTAGAGCAACACTTGCTCCTATGACACTTAACCGTTTTGACTGCGGTTTTGAAACTATGGATGAAAGACCTGCTAGTGAAGCTGTGTATAAAGACGATTACATTATTCTTAATCGTGGCGGCTCGGAAATTAAAATAAATACCAAAACCGGTCTTGTCGATGCCTATATTAAAGGTGGCAAAAACTACGTTGACAACTCGGCATTTGGTTTAGAGGTATATAACGACGACTTTGATCCATGGGGTATGATGGTGACCGCCTTTAAAGAAAAGGTTGGCGAATTTAAGCTTTTAACCCCTGCCGAAGCAAAAGAATTTTTATATCTTGATAATGAAATCCCTTCGGTACATATGATTGAAGACGGCGACGTTGAAACAACAATCGAAGCTGTTTTTGGCTACAAAGGCTCACATGCAATTGTTAAATACATTTTAGGTGATGACGGTGACCTTAGAGTAGACGTTCGCGTTAACTGGAGCGAAAAACAAAGAATGTTGCGTCTTAACATTCCAACCACGCTTGAAAACAGCGTTTGCATAGGCGAACAGCCCTATGGTGAAGAAAAACTGTTTGACAATATGGAAGAAAACGTGTCGCAACGATATATTGCCGTAACCGACAACAGCGACTGCCTGCTTGCAGTAAATAACGGCATTTATAGCTCTTGTTTTGATGAAAAGGTGGGCGCGCTTAAGTATACGTTACTGCGTTCTGCTTCATATTGTGCACATCCTGTTGGCGAGCTTAAGGTTATGCCGCAAGACCGATATATGCCATATATCGAGCAGGGCGAGCGTGACTTTAGCTTCAAATTCTGTGTGGGCAAGGCACAAGATATCAGACCGCACGCCGCAAGGATTGCCGGGCACTTTAATATGAAGCCAATGGCACTATCCTTCTACCCAACAGGTATAGGCGAAATTCCAAATTCACCGGTAAGTCTTACCGATACCGACGTTATAACAATTAACACGCTTAAAAAAGCCGAAAAGTCTGATGATTATATTATAAGACTATTTAATCCTACCAATAGTAATCAAAGCTGTAAATTATCTTTCTATGATGCAGAAATATCTTTGGAGTTTGGTATGTATGAAATAAAAACCATCAGATATGACGGCAAAAAGCTTTGCGAAACCGACCTTATGGAAGGTATAATCGGCTAAAACAAAAACCCGATGTCAAACGACATCGGGTTTAATTTTGTGTTATTATTTAGCGTAATCGGTTGCTCTGCTTTCACGGATAATGTTAACCTTAACCTGACCCGGATACTCAAGCTCATTTTCAATCTTTTGAGCGATATCGTGAGCCATAATAACCATTTGGTCGTCATTAACAGCCTCAGGTTTAACAAGTATACGTATTTCGCGACCTGCTTGAATAGCATAAGAATCTTCAACACCGTTAAAGGATTTGGCGATTTCCTCTAACTTTTCAAGACGCTTAATATAGCTTTCAATGTTTTCGCGTCTTGCACCCGGACGGGCAGCACTTATAGCATCAGCCGCCTGAACAATGCAAGCAATAACTGTCTTAGCCTCAACGTCACCGTGGTGAGCGTGAATAGCGTGAATAACAGTCTCGTTTTCACGATACTTTTTAGCAGCCTCAACACCAAGCTGAATGTGTGAACCTTCTTGCTCGTGGTCAATAGCCTTACCAATATCATGTAAAAGACCTGCACGCTTTGCAAGTGTAACATCGGCACCAAGCTCGGCAGCTATAAGACCTGAAAGATAGCATACCTCAAGCGAGTGGTTAAGCACGTTTTGACCATAGCTTGTGCGGAAATGTAAACGTCCAAGAAGCTTAAGAAGCTCTGGATGCAGGTTATGAACGCCACTTTCTACCATTGCGCGTTCGCCCTGTTGCTTGATTATAGCCTCTACCTCGGCAGTAGCCTTGGCAACGGTTTCTTCAATTCTTGCAGGATGAATTCTACCGTCAACTATTAATTTTTCAAGGGTCACACGAGCAATTTCGCGGCGAATAGGCTCAAAGCTCGATACAGTGATTGCCTCGGGCGTGTCATCTATAATAAGGTCAACACCTGTTGCATTTTCAATAGCACGGATATTTCTACCCTCACGACCGATGATTCGGCCCTTCATTTCATCATTTGGTAGCGGTACTACCGAAATGGTGATTTCAGATGAGTGATCAGCAGCACAACGCTGAATAGCGTGAGCTATAACCTCTCGAGCAAGCTTGTCAGACTCGTCACGTGTCTGTTGCTCGTATTCCATAATTTTTACAGCCTTTTCGTGAGAAAGCTCACCCTCAAGCATCTGTAAAAGGTCGGCCTTTGCCTGCTCTTTTGAAAGACCTGAAATTTTTTCAAGCATTTCAAGCTGGCTACGTTTTAGTTGTTCGCACTCCTCGATTTTTTCGTCGATTTGTTTTGCTTTTTCTTGTAATTTTTCTTCCTTAGCTTCAAGATTGTCTATCTTGCGGTCAAGGGTTTCCTCTTTTTGCTGAAGTCTATGCTCTTGTCTTTGAACCTCGGCTCTTCTTTCGCGAAGATCCTTTTCGGTATCCTGACGAAGCTGATGAATTTCTTCCTTTGCTTCAAGCAGTGTCTCTTTTTTGCGGGTTTCCGCGGTTTTCATAGCATCGTTTAGTATGCGCTTTGCTTCTTCTTCGGTAGAACCGATAGTCTTTTCAGCAGAATGCTTACGAACAGCAGAGCCTGCAAAAAAACCAACAACGCCAAGCACTAATGCTACCGCACCCCCAATAATGTAGGGCATTATTTTCACTCCTTTATATAATAAAGCGATTTTACAGATTGCAAAATAAAAATATCTGTCGGGGATCGCTGTTTAAGCCCCGGTTGAATAAATATTAGGGTATGGGGAAATTTCGCCAACACTTCCACCAATACAATCTAAACTTATCTTTCATAATTTTACCACTATATTTATACGCTGTCAAGAAAAAATGCCGTGCATATTGTGTAAAATCACAATAAAACGGCATTTTTTTACACTATATAAAGTAATATGACATATCCCAGCAAGGAAGTGATGGAAAATGGCGCAGATAAATTTTGTAATCTGTACGTAAACTCAAAATCATTTCGGGTATATCAAACAAATCCTCGCTTCTATGATAAGTGGCAATCTGCATTTTAGGCTTATGATTTATTATAGTATTTTCGCCACACTTAATCGCTAAGGCTTCTGCACCCTCAATGTCCATTTTTATATAGGTTGGAATATTCATTTTGGTAAGGGTATCTATGGTTACAGAATTTATAATGCCGTCGCCCTTCCCTATCGTCGAACCGCGCGAACCATTCATTTCAAACTTTATTTCACCATCAATATCACTGACACAAGCATTTACATTAGTAATGTTTTTAACACTTTCAGTGGCTACACACAGTTTGTTATAGGTTTTAAGGTCGGGTTCAACGGCAACGATTTTATTATAATCACTCACGACCGATAAAAATTCAGCTACGGTATCGCCGCGATAAGCACCCAAATCAAAATACGTTTCGTTATCATTAAATTTTAATATATTTTGATACACCTCGTCACAGGGTGTTTCGCATTCAAAAAGATAATCTATTCTTCCCGTCAGTTTATACATAACTGCATTTTGAAAAACCTTTTTTGAGGTGTCGTCTGCAAGCCTGTTATAAATGTTCTCAAGCCTTCCCCTATTTAAAATAGCATACTCCATATTAAAAAGCACGTCACCATATACGGGCACGTCGGGGGCATATAACTCTTGTTCGTCAGCAATGCGTTTTATATTGGCAATAACGTCGGGCAGGCTGCTACCAAAGCATACAAGAACAATCATATCACCAAAAGTTTCTTTTGCAGTCTTATAGTCTGTTACGTTAAATCCGTGGAATACTTTTTGGCGCACAAAACCATCGGACGCAAACACACCCGATATTTTTATACCATATCTATTAAGCACCGATATAATCTTATCGGCACCGTTGCCCATACCATAAAGAACTATGGGTTTATTGGCTTCTTTTAAACAGTTCCATAAATCTTTCATATACACATTATATATCTAAATACATTTTTTTACAAGTAAGTTGTAGACAAACTCGAAATTATTTGATATATTTAATAGGTAATAATTTTTGGGAGGGTGCTTTATGAAAAAAGTTCTCGCTTTTGACTTTGGCGCTTCAAGCGGACGCGCAATGCTATCAACACTTGAAGACGGCAAAATTGTAATGAAAGAAATTCACCGCTTTTCTAACGACCCTGTGGTTGTCAGAGGCAGTATGTATTGGGATGTGCTTCGTCTTTTCTTTGAAATTAAGTCGGGCATTACCAAGGCTGTAAACGAAGGTGGTTTTGACGCTATCAGCATCGACACCTGGGGTGTTGACTTTGGCCTACTTGATAAAAATGGCCGCTTACTTGCAAACCCATATCACTATCGTGACTCTCGCACTCACAAAATTCCCGAAAAAGTGTTTGAGATTATCTCTAAAGACGAGCTTTATAGCCGTGCGGGTTTGCAGTTTATACATTTTAATACCATTTATCAGTTAATGTATTTTAAATTTAACGAGCCCGAAATGTTAGAGCGTGCTGACAAAATGCTTATGATGCCTGACCTTTTCGGCTATATGCTCACAGGCGAAATGAAAGAAGAAGCTACTATTGCCTCTACCTCTAACCTGCTTAATCCCTACACAAAGGATTGGGATTTCGAGCTTATTGAGCAATTGGGCTTACCAAAGAATATTTTTGCTCCTATCACCAAGCCCGGCAGCATTTATGGTTATCTGTCAGACGAAATTTGTGAAGAGCTTGGTTGCGACAAAGTACCAGTAATCGCAGTTGCATCTCACGACACCGCATCAGCCGTAGCTGCAACACCTAGCGAGCGCGACGACTTTGTTTACATAAGCTGCGGCACTTGGAGCCTTTTTGGTATTGAAAGCAAAACACCCATTCTTACCGCGGCAGCTGCTAAAGCCGACTTTACAAACGAGGGCGGTTTTGAAGATACAACCCGTTTCCTTAAAAACATTATGGGTCTTTGGCTTATTCAAGAATCACGCCGTCAGTTCCGTCGCGAAGGCGAAGAGGTTGGCTTTGACGTACTTGAAAAAGAAGCACTTGCCGCCGAGCCGTTTAAGTGCTTTATCAACGTAGACGACCCTGCATTTGAGCCTGCGGGCAATCTACCGCGCCGAGTAAAAGAGTATTGCGAAAAAACAGGTCAATATGTGCCACAAACTCGTGGTGAGGTTATGCGCTGTATATACCAAAGCCTTGCAATGAAATATAAATACACCTTTAACGCTCTTAATAATATGGGTGAAAAGAAATATCACAGCATCAATATTTTAGGCGGTGGTATTAAGGACAGACTTCTTTGCCAAATGACAAGCGACGCCTGCAACGTGCCTGTTTTGGCAGGTCCTACCGAAGCGACTGTTATGGGTAACATTGGTGTAGCATTTAATGCTTTGGGTGAAATCAAAGATTTTGCCGAGCTTCGTAAGGTGGTTTCAAACTCTACCGAAATCAAGACCTACACACCAAATGATAATGCTCTTTGGGAAAAGGCTTACGCCGATTATTTAAAGGCTACAGGGCTTTAGTTTTTACAACTAAATAAACATAAAAAACACGGCTGATTTGATTTCTCAAATCAGCCGTTTTGTTTTAATTTAGACCTGGATACTTATTCATATAATCATTTCCGGCAGCATCCTCGTCATCCCAATCAACTGGACTTGTAATGATAATATCATCAAGTTTTAAATCATAAATTTCTATTTCTGCTTTGCTAAACATAATTTAAAATCTCTCCTTTATCATTACTTATCGCCATAACGAGTATGAATTGCCTGTACGTAGAACATAAGCGCTTTTGCAGCCTCCGCACGTGTTCTGTAGTATTGGCTTGATGATTCTTCAGTATCAAGCTTATCAAAGTCATAACCTAAACCACTTATACTGTATGTGCCCAAATACTCATCGGTAAATGCAGCATTTACAGCATCGCCCTCATAAGATGCATATACCTTAATTCCATTTACCAAAGCCTCAACAGGTACACCTGTAAATTTATAGGTGTGATATCTACCGCTTGTATTTGTCCAACCATTTACGCTTCTTATAGGCTCGTTTTCAACATATTTAGGTATTGCAAGAGCCGCTCTTTCAGCTTCTTCGTCGCCGTATACATACTCTATGCCATTTACTGTATACTTAAACGTAATACTTACCTTGTCACGGTTGGTTTTGTAATCGCCGTAAAGCGCAAATGCAAATGACATATATGGATTAGCCTTAAGGTTCATAGCTGTAGCATATACACCAAAAGTCATACTCTTGTTTTCGTGCAATTGATAGAAAACGCTGTCACTATTGAACGCAGACTCATCCTCTGTAAATGTAATTGTATCATAAGCTGGATATAAAGTACTGATACTTTCGTTAATCGGTGAAAGAGATGGCATAGCACCCAAATAACTGCAATACCACTTTCCATCGGGGTTGGTTTTAGCATCGTACCAGTCAAGTTCGGACATAGCTGTTCTCGCTGAAATGCCCCCAATATCGCTTGTTTTTATCTGCTTAATTTGACTTATGGTATATGTTATGGACTTGTTTTTCAACTGAACTGTACCATCTGCACAATCGGTATATACGTTTTCGTATGCTTCGTTTGTGTTAATACGTGCGCTCCAATCCTTATTTGTATCATAAGGAGCTGTTCCCAACGCTACGGTATTGCGGATTGCGTTAACATGATAATAAACGTCCTTGTTCTCGTCGTATCCAAGCTTGATTGTCAACTCTGCAGGGCAACGAACGTCAGATGTAAGACTATTGTGTGCACCACCAACCAAAGACATAGGATATGCGCCATCACTATAGTAAGCATCATTACCATAAACAAGACAGCAATCAACATACGCTCCATCGTTCATACTACCTAAAATAACACCGCTACGAGTGTTTAAAGTTGCATTGTTTCTCATATAGCAGTTAGCAACTGTACAGCCCTCTACCCAAACGATACCGTTTGTTTTCAAGCCGTACGTAGCAGAACTAGAAGTGCTGTTTGAAACGGCCGCAATAGCACCAACCTGATAATTAGCGCTTGGTGAAGCACTTACAATGTAAGAGTTTTTAACAGCTATATCGTGAATTGATGCGCCCGCATCAATACTTGAGAATAGTCCTGCATTGCTTGCAGACACAGAGTACAAGCCGTAAACAGTTGCGCCATTACCGTCAAAGTAGCCGCAGAAGGATGTAGCTTCCCAAGATTTTTCCACCCATTTTTCAAACGTGCCGTCTTCAAAATAAGTCTTGGTTGCCGAAGCGCTGTCAAGTGCTATAATTTCGGCAACATATTCTTTAGGCTGTAATACTATGTTCTTTATACCGTCGGCAATCTTAAAGTATTTAGGATTGTTATTTGCATCAAGACTTACACTGTGCCCGCTTGATACAAGATATGCAAGTTCGGATGCTGTGTTGATTATAATCGGGTCGGCTTTTGTACCTGCGGCAGTGCTGGTAAAGCCTGATGCTACTTTACCGTCCCAATAGATTGTCTTTTCAGCATTCTTAGGTTTGTTATAAGGGGTATAAAGTTTTGGGTAACCATCGGTGGTGGTTTGCCATGTTAAATCCCAATCAAGATTTGGCATATTGGTTTTGGCTACGTCTCCCTGCATATTTGCAAGGTCAAGTTTTGTGATTCTGTCTGTATAATCCTGTGCTTCATCAAACGAAACACCCTTATCTACATCCTGATCGGTGTAAACATCGGTAAAGTGTGTGGATAGCGAGTTTTGGTTTGCTTTATTAGTTCCGTTCCATGTGCTGTATGGTTTAACACCAATTGAAATGCAATTACTGAAAAATGTATTACCTGAAGAAGAAGAAGTAATCAAACCACCCATTATAGCAGTATTGGTATTTGTTGTTATAAAGTGCGCAGGGTCAAGATTTACGTAACAGTTTTTCACTTCGGTAAGACCGTTAATACTGTTGCCCCAAGTTTGTACTACTCCAGCAAGTGCGCCAGCACCGTTAGCATTACCGTTGCTCTGGATGTGGCAATTTGTTACAGAACAATTTTCAATTGTCAAAGAACCTGGATCAGTCGATGAATATTTTTGATGGAAGCCAATTATACCACCCGCACATGTTGAACCTTCAAAATAAGACATTGTAACGTTAACATTTTTAATAGTTACATCGCCTTTAGTGTAGGAGAACAACCCTGTATAGCTACCCGGGTTGTAGATACCATAAACTGTAACGCCGTTACCATCAAGGTGACCTTGGAAACCATTCGCCGAACCGCTGAAATTATATCCGGCTTTAATTGTATTGATATTTTCATCCAGCGTTTTTGACAAATCGACCTTACCGCTCGACATATCAAAATACTTGATACCGTCAGCAACCTTATAATACTTTCCGTACGTATCGGCGCCGCCTACTTTATTAAGATATGCAAACTCTTCAGCGGTATCAATTATAATCGCGTTTTCCCAGTTTTCACCTGTTTCACCATTGTCATCAAGTTTACCGTCAAGAAGATTCCATTGGTCCCACTGTTTATTAAATGACGCATTTGCCTCCCATGCATCAGTTTTATCAAACGTCTTGTAATCGTTTGGTGTGGTAAGGGCGGTTTTTGAAGCGTGAGCATAATTAATAAATGCTGCTGCCACCATTTTGTCAGCGTCAATGTTACTTTGACTGTAGTCTTCTTCAAGGTAGTAAACATTGTCGCCCTTTATTACCTCATTACAGTATTCAACAAGTGAAATTGAGTGGGTAATACCCATAAGCTGAGTTTCGGTTTTGCTTTGTGGTGTATATCTTGCAATATAAAGGGTTTTATCAGCCTCTGAAGCTGAAATACCGTCAACACTTATCATTGTTGCGGTGGTCATCAAAGTACCGCTATATTTTGCGTAGTCTTTTATTACTACCTCTTTACCGTTTTCATCAATTTTTGTATCGGTTACTCTTTTGCTCTTAAAGAATGATTCAACAGGTGTGTGCTTAGCGGTAGTATCTTCTTTAACACCGTTATAACCGGTCTCGACAACGTCACTGTAATCAAGCACAATACCATTTTCATCAGTAATGATCATCTGCTCGCCTTCCATAGAAGAAGGATAGTGAATATTAAGCGAAACGCTGCCATCGTTGTTATACGTAAGGTTTATACCGGAAATATTTCGGTAGTTATTAAAATCGTAACTTCCTTTTTCGCCTTCTGGTGCGTCAACTCTGCTTGTAGTACCGTCAGCATTGACACGACTTACCTTGTAAGGCAAATCCTGCGCAACAAGCATTGGTGTAACACGCTTGCATATCGAACAGGTAGCATTATAAAGTTCAAAGTAGTCAATACCCTCTTTAGCATCAGGATTTTTAGCTTTAAGCGCGTCAATAGCAGCCTTGTTTACAGGGTCTGCCTTACCTGTTTCTTCATATATTGTACCGCCGTGAACATGAACAAAGTCGTTGTTTACATTGGTTGATGCAGAAGCAACATCTTTAATATCACCTGATGCATGCAAAAGATTGAGCTGATATTTTTTGCCGTAACCAACATAGTTTTCACTACCCCAACGGCCATCTACTTTACCATACTTATGAGTAACTGCAGCTAAAACATCTTCGTCTAAGCCGTCGTGCGCGCTAATACGGTCACAAATACCAGTGAAGTCAAGGGTAACCGTGAAGGTTATGGACTCATATACCTTGCTTGAATTGAATGTAATATTCTTAAAGCCCTGAGCGTACTGTGTATATTTTGGCATTGTGCTTACCGTGTCTTCACTTACGGTAGAAATAGCGTAATCAAGATTAGGTGTTGCTACGTCAACCGTGGTATACTCACGATAATAATAGTTAAGCAGATTATCATTTACTTTGGGAGCACTCACCGTTTTTGTTTCATCGTTTTCAGTAACGGTAATGTCCTCATAATCAAGTTGCACATTGTTAGCGGTGGCATAATCATCGGTAATATTATAGGCATATTCACGACTATCTGTCTTGCCTTCAATAGCGCTTGTTCCGGCGTTGTCTTCAATGGTAGTAGCGTTTGTATATTTGCTACCGGTAAAGTCAGAAAGAGCAAATTCCTCACCATCATTAAGAGGTTTACCACCGGTGATTTCGATCTTGGTGTTAAAAAGACCATTTGTCATATCAAATGCATTTGGCAAAAGTGTACCCTTGTTGCTGATATTTTCGCTGTTTTTCTTTGTAGCCGCACTATCAACAACCTCTGTGGTGCCGGTTACATTTCCATTTTCGTCATACACGTTAACAGTTTTGTACACATTGGTAGTGTTGATCATATTGTTATTATCAGTGTCAAAACCATCAACATACTCGTAGTAGGTTATTACGTGCTTTGCATATTCGGTTTCGGTATAGGGCTTGTTTTCGTGTTTTTGATATTCGTACTTGGTTATGGGATTATTTACTCTTTTGGTGTAAGTATATGTTGGGTTGTTTGAGTAGTGTTGATATACGTATAGCTTATCGTACTTTGTATAAGTATTATACCAATTAGACATACTTGCCTCACCAGTTTGTACCCATATATAATAATCATCACTTGTAGGTGCCGTACCACCAATAGCAAACACCTCTTTGGTTTCGAGAGGTGTTGTGCCTTGCACCGTTGAATTTGTATACTTCCATTCTCCAGTTGAAGTATCCGGTCTTTCACCATATTTAAAGTTTTGTGTGTAATCCGCAGTCCAATTGTCCTGTACCTTTGCACCCTGTACATACTTAACAGTAGCAGTATCCGCCGGTACTTCACTCAATTTGAGATTAACAGTAGATTCTGTCCAATTATCTTCTTTTTTGGAATCACCCGTTGCTTGCCATACCTTGCCGTCACCGTCGGGGTCACTTGTTGCCCACTCAGTTGTGCCACTAACTGCAACATAATTATCTTGCTGGCGTGTGTTACCGGTTGACTGCCACTCAGGCTCGTTGCCGTCGGGGTCGCTTGTTGCCCACTGAGTAGCAGTGCCGGTATCAACCTTATTCCAATCATATTCTGAGGTTACCACGCTTGTTTCTTGGCGTGTACCCAAAAACTCTTCAAGAGTCACATAATCGGGATTTTCGGCATAGCCGTTATAAGTTACATTACCGTTTGCGTCGGTTGTGGTGTTAAAGTTAACATCGTCAATAACGTCACTGCCAAACATCAGGTCAAACGAACCTGAACGAATACCGTTTGGATTAGTTATTGTTACTGTCATTGTTGTAGTTTTTGTACCTGCTGCTACGGCATCACCAACTATTGTATAAGTCGGATCAGTGGTAGCTGCGCTTGCGGGAATTATTACGCCGCAAACTGTGCTAATACAGATAGCCATTACCAAAACAACTGAAAGTAATTTTTGGATTGTTTTCTTCATAAGAAAAACTCCTCTCTTTGTTATATCTATACATCATATATTGTACTCCCCACCGAAAAATTTTGCAAGGTTTCTATTTAATGAATGTATACTAGTTTTCCACTCTTAAATTGTGCAAAATAACAACAAAATTGTAGTACATGCTTGCATTTCGCTGTACTACATACTTGCAAACAAAAAGGCTCCCCTTGTTGTTCAAGGGGAGGCTAATTTGTGCGTTCTTTCACAATATTATCAATATATTCACACACTTCACGAAAATGCTGATTAACATAATTATTAGGAATTCTAACAACAGTTAAACCAAACTGTTCAAGATACTTTGTTCTTTCGGTATCCTTTTCAATATTTATTTTATCATAGTGTTGAGAACCATCAAGTTCAATTATAATCTTTGCCTTCGCAGAATAAAAATCCGCAATATATCTACCTAACACTTTTTGACGATTAAATTTTATTGAATATGTCCGCAAGAAATCATACCATAAATGCCGTTCTTCTTTTGTCATATTTTTACGAAGTGTTTTAGCATT
This sequence comes from Clostridia bacterium, assembly GCA_017513195.1. Lineage (GTDB taxonomy): Bacteria > Bacillota > Clostridia > Oscillospirales > Acutalibacteraceae > UBA737. Next base: position 74,094 of record JAFXGM010000013.1, read on the forward strand.
TGAAACTAAATTTTTATTATATTTAATCTCCATAATAATCCTTTTACAGTAAGGCTCCCCTTGTTGCTCAAGGGGAGCTGTCGAATGAAATGAGACTGAGGGGATAAGAGTTTGACAAAAAATTAAGACACTATCCCCTCCGTCGCCATGCGGCGACACCTCCCCTTGCTACTAACAAGTGGAGGCTAATAATACTTTTGTATAAATTCAACAATAGGTGTGTTGTCAGGCAAACCGTGTGGGTGGTGGTCACCGCCCGGCTTTATTATCAATTCAATATTACCGCCGTGCGCTTTAAAATAGTCGTAAAGCAGTTGTCCGTTTTCACTAAACGGTACGGTTTTATCACTGTCGCCGGAAACCAGCATTATCGGCACACCCGACTTAAGCAGCTTTTCTTTTTGGTCTATCGGATGATTTCTAAAGTTAAGCATTTCGGGCAAACCAAACCCCATATTTTTTATAAATTCTTGTGAAGAGTCGTCCTGCCCTATACCCAACGCAAAAGGCCAGCTTAGATAGTTCATAACCGGTGCATCAAGATAAGCACACGCCACGTACTGTGGGTATTTTGCGGTAAAGTACACCGCCTGCATACCGCCACAGCTCATACCAATAAGCGCACATTTTGAATTAAGACCAAATTGCTTGCTCAAATATTCACAAAACTTTGGACGCATATTGGTATCAGATTCCGGGCACATACGGGTTGTGTTTTTTATATGGGCTACATAGTAGCCTTTTTTAAGCATTTCGATTTCCGTATTGGGAAAGGCGTCAAAATATTCTGTTTTGTAAAGCCATTTTTTGCCATCACACTCATTGTCGGGGCATATAAGTATGCAATCTCTGCCCTCGAAAACAAAGTCGAGTCGCTTAAAACCATTCCAAACACTCTCATGCATATTATTCACCCTTAAGCTCATAGCCGCCAACGGGGCGTACAAACAATTTTACGCAAGAATTTTCGCCAAACACTGATTCTATTACTTTCTTATAATCATCAAACATTCTATCAGGTATATAACACTGAATTGTACCGGCAAAGCCACCGCCGTGAACACGATAAGCACCGCGACCGTTTAAAAACTGCTTTGTTACCGCCAATGCCAATGATATAGCCTGTTCTTTAGGATTGCTTGGCGAATATACGTTTTGCAATAGGTCATAAGATGATTCGCCCGAACGTTTAACAGTTACAAAAAACGTGTTAAAATCGCCACGCTTTAGTGCTGATTTTTGGGTAAGTACACGCTTATTTTCACAGAAAACATGTATTGCACGAAGCACCGCACGATCCCCGCATTTTTTGCGTATTTCGGCAATATTGTTATAAAAATCTTCTTCGGTTGCATCACGTAAAAACTCCACGCCCAGTGCGTTACTAACCGCCTTACATTCAAGGGTAATATCGGCATAATCCTGGGTTAAATTTGCGTGGTTACCGCCGGTATCAACAACGCAAAGCGTATGATTTGACCGGTTTAAATCAATACTGATTTTTTCTACAATCGGGTTTTGCGGGTCGTGAAAATCGGCATAAGTAAAGCCGCCAACACTTGACGCCATTTGGTCAAGAAGACCGCACGGCTTACCAAAGTATTCGCGCTCTGCAAACTGTGAATATTTGGCAATAGTTATAGCATCAACCGACGCACTGTTAAATAGGCCGTTTACAACATTTGAAACCAATACCTCAAATGCCGCTGAAGATGATAGCCCCGAGCCCTTTAGTACATTTGAGGTAGTGTAAGCATCAAAACCGCCAACATTATAACCGTCGTTTTTAAATGCCGCCACTACACCGCGTATAAGCGAGCGAGCTCTTCCCTTTTCACTTTCTTTTATATCAAGGTCAGAAATATCTACCTCGTCCATATTATAACCCTTAGACTTTATACGGACTATATTGCTGTCGTTTTGCGAAACTACCGCTATAACGTCAAGATTTACACTGCCTGCAAGAACAAGACCGTGCTGATGGTCGGTGTGATTACCGCCAACCTCGGTTCGACCGGGAGCCGAGAAAAGACGCACGTTATCACGTTCACCATAAAGATTTACAAATTCATCTATGGCGTCACTATAACGCGCCTTTGGGGTCTCTGTTTCGCCGTAAAGCATTGTAAATTCTTTATCAAATTTTCCGTTTAATATTTTTTGTTTTAGTTCTATGGTATTCATACTATTAAAGAAAGCGGAAAACGACATCCTTTGATGCAATTTTCCGCTTGCCCTTTCGTTTAAATTAAAGTGATTCTACAATAGCCTTTGTATCGCGTGCGATCTTTAGCTCTTCGTTAGTAGGAATAATGTAAACGTTTACCTTACTGTCATCGGTAGAAATCTTAATTTCTTCGCCGTGAACGCGGTTAGCCTCGGCATTAAGCTTTACGCCCAAGTAACCAAGATTTTCACAAATATATTCACGAAGCTCTTCGTCATTTTCACCGATACCGCCTGTAAATACGATGGTGTCAACACCGTTCATAGCAGCAATGTAAGAACCAACGAATTTAAGGATTTGATAACGTTGCATATCTATAGCAAGCTTAGCACGTTCGTTGCCGCCCTTTGCAGCAGCATCTACGTCACGGTTATCGTTAGATACGCCTGAAATACCAAGTACACCCGACTTTTTGTTGCAGATAGAGTCGATATCGGCAAATGTAAGACCCTCTTTTTCTGCAATGTATGTAAGAGCTGATGGATCAAGTGTTCCGCTACGGGTACCCATCATAAAGCCATCAAGTGGAGTAAAGCCCATTGTGGTATCTACACAAACGCCGTTTTTAATAGCGCTGATTGAACAGCCGTTACCAAGGTGGCAAGTAATAATCTTAAGGTCTTTCTTATCCTTGCCTTCAAGGTCAGCCGCACGGTCGCTTACAAAGCTGTGAGATGTGCCGTGGAAGCCGTACTTACGAACACGGTATTTGTCGTAATACTCATAAGGCAATGCATACATATAAGCCATTGCAGGCATTGTTTGATGGAAGGATGTATCAAACACACCAACCTGAGGAATCTTGTCGCCAAAGGTCTTGGTGCAAGCCTCGATACCCAAAATGTTTGCAGGGTTGTGAAGCGGTGCCATAACGCTGCACTCGCGTACCTTTGCAATCATTTCGTCGGTAATAAGAGCCGATTTGTTAAACTCTTCAGCGCCGTGAACAACACGGTGACCTATAGCGCTAACCTCGTCAAGAGAATCGATAACCTTTGCTTCAGACTTTGTCATAGCGTAAACTACTGCTTCGAAAGCCTCACTGTGAGTAGGCATAGCAGTTTCTGCCTTATAAACTCTACCGTCAGCAGCCTTGTGTGTAATAGCGCCGGTAACGCCTATACGCTCACAAAGACCTTTTGCCAGAACCTGCTCATTGTCCATATCAATAAGCTGATATTTAAGTGATGAGCTACCTGCGTTTACTACAAATACTTTCATTTCAATTGCTCCTTAAAATAAATATTGAAAGATAATTTTTTATATGGTAAAATATTGCCATAAAACATATATTAAATATTTTACTTGATAAAGATTCAATTTTCAAGTGTTTTTGTAAAAAGAGGTGATTTTTTTGTCGGCTGTCGGTATTATTGCAGAATTTAACCCCCTGCACACAGGGCATAAAAGGCTAATTGACTACGCCAAAACACTTGATGATAATGTTGCTTGCGTTATAAGCGGTAACTTTGTTCAGCGCGGTGACGTAGCAATAATCAGCAAACAACAGCGGGCAAAATTTGCGCTTCTTTGCGGTGTTGATATAGTTGCCGAGCTTCCTGTTCTTTGGAGTATGTCCACCGCACAAAACTTTGCACTTGGCGGCGTGTGGCAACTATATAATCTTGGTTGTCGAAAAATAGTTTTTGGCAGTGAATGCGGTGATATTGACGCGCTTATAAATGCCGCTGACGTGCTTAACAGTGACGGTTTTTTTGAAAAGGTATCCGAAAAGGCAAAATCGGGCGTTACCTTTGCGGTAGCCCGCGAAAATGCAGCACAGGAAATGGGGGTTGATTTTACCCTGCTTCGCGGCGCTAACAACAACCTTGGCATTGAATATATTTTAGCCGCTAAAAAATTAAATTTGCCAATAGAATTTCAAACCATAAAGCGTATTGGTGCAGGTCACAATTCAAATGAGATTGACGACGGATTTGTTTCATCGTCCTTTATAAGAGAAGAGCTGTTAAAAAGTAACATCGGTTATACCGAACGATTTATGCCCCGCGAGATAAGAGGAATTATAAACCCCGAGCATATAGCAGATATAAAACGCCTCGAAAATGCAATTTTATGTAGTTTGCGCACCAAATCGGCAAATGATTTAAAAAATCTGCCCGATATAAGCGAGGGACTAGAAAATAAAATTTATTTTTCGGCACGTGTTGCCACAAGTCTTGATGAGCTTTATAATATGATTAAAACCAAACGCTATACAATGGCTCGCATCAGACGGTTGGTGCTTTCGGCATTTTTAGCGCTTGATAACCGGTTTTTTATGACTCCCCCACCCTATGTGCGTGTGCTGGGCTTTAACAGCAATGGGCTTGAGCATCTTAAAATGCCACAGGGTATAATACCGGTTATTACCCGAGCGTTGCAAATAAAAAATTTAGACGATGATGCAATTAAAGTATTCGAAACCGAATGTCGAGCTACCGATATATATAACCTTGCACTCGGCGTACCACTCGAATGCGGCAGTGAACAAAAAATGAAACTTTTAAAAACGGAGGAACTTTTATGATTAAGACCGAAATCAAAGATTATCTAAACTATGGTAAAGTTTTAGCAATTACCAACGGTGTTATTGAAGTGTATGTTACCGTTGATGTTGGGCCACGCATTATTCGATATGGATTTGTAGGCGGTCAAAACCTTATGTGTGATAACCGTAATGCCGCAACCCCTAAGTGCGACGCAGAGTTTGAAGACTTTTTTGGCAAGGGCAAAAAATGGGAAATTTTAGGCGGCCACCGAATTTGGACCTCGCCCGAAAGCTACCCAAACAGTTATTACCCTGACCTTAACCCCGTAAAATACGAAATTACCGAGCAGGGCGCCATATTTACACCAAATGCCGAAACAGAAAACGGTATGCAAAAGCAGCTTGAAATAAAAATAGACCCCGACGACAGCAATATATATGTTACTATGAGCGTTACAAATATTGCAAATAAACCACAAGAATTTTCTGTTTGGGGACTTACTGTATCTGCTACCGGTGGTACACTCATTGTGCCTATGAACGATAACGACACAGGGCTTCTTGCCAACCGCAACATCTCGGTTTGGCCCTACACAAATCTTGCAGACGATAGGTTGCATTTTGGCAAATCTTACGTTACACTCCGTCAAGATACAAATGTTGACCAGGCTCTAAAGCTTGGTTTTGACCTAAACCAAGCAGAAGCCTATTATTGCCTTGGCGAAGATATTTTCCGCAAGTCTTATAATACCTATCACCCACGCGAAAAATACCCCGACAATAACTGTAGCTTTGAAACATATACCTGTGCTACCTTTATTGAGGTGGAATCGCTTAGTCCGCTAAAAATCGTTCAGCCGCAAGAAACGCTATCACTTACAGAGCATTGGTCACTTCATAAAAAACCGTGTAGCGTAGATTTTAATGACGACAAATCAATAGATAACCTAATTTCAAAGCTTTGAGGTGTAAAATGAAACCATCTTTTCTTGATATAATTAGAACTCCTGACAACGTTAAAATACAAACCGAAAATTCCCCCTTCCGTTTTGAAGAAAAAGGCACTGCAAACGATACTCGCGCCGAGGTTAAATTCACCGCTGAAAACGGAATTTTAAAAATATATCTTTATTCAAACGGCGACGCTGTAAAACGAATTCGTTTGCGTTGGAACGGTGATATTTCAGGTGTACTTTCACTTCTTGGCGATTCTTTTGTACGAAGCCAGACCGACGACGTTTTGTGGCATGCATTTTTGCCACACTACGAAATGCCTTGGTATTTTTATACCAACGATGGCGAGTGTCTGCACGGCTATGGTGTAAAAACAGGCTGCAACAGTTTTGCCAGCTGGTATGCCGACCCTTATGGCATTACTTTGATACTCGACGTACGAAACGGAGCAGGCGGTATTGTTTGTGACGAGCTTTTGTGCGCTGAGGTAGTTTGCCGCAAGGGTAACTCAAATGAAGATAAATACACAGCCGCGCACCAATTTTGCAAAACAATGTGTGACAAACCCAATTTACCCTCTACTGCCATTTATGGACTTAACAACTGGTATTGGGCTTACGGCGCCATTGAAGAAAAGGTTGTACTCGAGGAAGCCGAGTATCTGGGCAAGCTTACAAAAGGCTTTAAAAATCGCCCCTTTATGACCATAGACGACGGCTGGCAGGTAGCGCACGCAAAGGGTAAATTTAACGGTGGGCCTTGGCATCTTACCAACGAAAACTTTGCTTCTATGCAAAAGACTGCCGAAAAAATACACTCGCTCGACTGTCGTGCCGGTATTTGGATTCGTCTACTACTTACAATGTCACACGTGCCGCAAGAGGCCGTATATGATAGCCCTTACAAACCAAACGGCATTGTGCTGGACCCAACGCACGAATTTTCCAAGCAAAAAATTACCGAAGACGTTAAGCGCTTGTCAGATTGGGGCTTTGATATGATAAAGCACGACTTTTCATTCTTTGATTTGTTTGGCGCTACAATATCAGACAATATGCCACCTCATTTTTATGACAAGACAAAAACCAACGCACAAATTGTGCGCGAGTTTTACAAGCTTGTACAATCGGCTGCCGGCAATACTCTCGTTATGGGCTGTAACACCGTAAATCATTTAGCGGCAGGCATTCACCAAATACAGCGAAGTGGTAACGATACAAGCGGCAGACATTTTGAGTTTACACGCCGTTTTGGTGTTCACTCTATGATGCGCGCACCGCAAAACAACGCATTTTTCAAGACCGACCCTGACTGCGCGGCGTTTACCGAAAAGGTATCAATGCCTCTTAACCTTGACTTTTTGGAAATGGCGGCAATTACCGGTAGTGCTACATTTGCATCGGTTACGCCGGGCATATTAAACCCACAAGAAGAAAAACGCTTGCAAGAAATTTTTGCAATTGCCGATAGTATTAAGTATACGGACTACGCTACCATTACCGACTGGACACACACTGCAGTACCTTGTGAATTCAATTACAAAGGCACACCATATAAGTATAATTGGTACAAGGACTATGACGGCGCTCGCCACTTTGTGTCATGGATGGAATAACCAAATAATATACCAAAATCCCTCTGCTTTTGTAGAGGGATTTTTATTTAACTTAACAATAGATTTTTAAGTTTTGGTATGCTATAATACTGTGGCTAAATTTTTAAGGGGATGAATATAATGGGTTTTTATTTAAAACCAAAGTTTTTCGAAGTCATTAAAGGCTACACAAAAAATCAACTAACAAAAGATATTCTTGCAGGTGTCATAGTAGCAATAATCGCATTGCCGCTTTCAATAGCGTTGGCACTCGCTTCAGGTGTGGATCCTGTTTGTGGTGTTTATACCGCCATTTTTGCAGGCTTTATTGCGGCGTTACTTGGCGGAAGCACCGTACAAATAGCGGGCCCAACCGCAGCGTTTGCAACCGTTGTTGCAGGTATTGTTGCAACAAAAGGTATGTCCGGTCTTATTGTAGCTACTCTTATGGCAGGTATTATTTTGATACTTATGGGTGTGCTTAAACTCGGTTCACTCATTAAATACGTACCAAAAACTATAACTGTTGGCTTTACCGCGGGTATTGCAGTTACCATATTTTTAGGTCAAATAAAAGACTTTTTAGGTATTACTTATATTGACGGTGCAAAACCAATTGAGGCGATTGAAAAGGTTGAAGCCAATATACATAATATTTCCACATTTAACTGGCAATCTTTAGCTATAGGTGCTATTTGCCTTGCAATTCTTATTATCTATCCAAAATTCGAAAAACGTGTTCCCCCCTCTTTGATTGTAGTTATCGTGGGTGCGTTGCTTGTAAATCTTGTGCCAATATTCAACGATGGTACATACACTATCAGCGAGCTTTATACCATACCCCAAGGCTTTCCAAAATTTACATTAGGTGATATAAACATCGACCTTGATACTATTGTTTCACTTATTCCAAACGCATTTACCATAGCAATTTTAGCCGGCATTGAATCACTACTATCTTGTGTTGTTGCTGACGGTATGGTAAACACCAAGCACAACCCAAATTCCGAGCTTGTAGCACAGGGCCTTGGCAATATGGCATCTGTCGCTTTTGGTGGTATTCCTGCTACAGGAGCTATAGCACGTACCGCCGCTAATATTAAAAACGGTGGCAGAACACCAATTTCCGGTATGGTGCATTCGGTTGTACTATTACTCGTAGTATTATTCCTTATACCATACGCCTCTCTTATACCGATGCCTACCATCGCGGCAATATTATTTATTGTTGCTTATAATATGAGTGAATGGCGCAGCTTCTTAAAGATTGTTAAAACTAAAGTTTTTACCGATATTTTAGTTATGGTACTTACCTTTGTTCTAACGGTTGTATTTGACCTTGTAGTTGCTATTTGTATAGGCCTTGCCCTTCATTTTGCAATAGTTCTTATAAAGAGACTTGGAAAGAAGGCATAATTTGAAAATACTGAAAAATTACACAATAACAATATTACTTAGTATTATTATCGGTGCTTTGTGTGGTCTTATAGGTTCCTTTTTTTCGAAATCGGTAGGTTTTGTAACCGACCTTCGAATCCAAAACAACTGGCTTTTATATCTACTACCAATCGGCGGTTTGCTTTCGGTTGGAATTTACAAGTTGTGCCGTGTTAAAAGCATTGGCACTACAAACGTTTTTGACTGCGTTCGCACCGAACAAAACCTGCCTCCGCTTTTGGCTGTTGCGATTTTTTTGGGCACTTGCATATCGCATTTATTTGGTGCATCATCAGGACGCGAAGGCGCGGCACTGCAAATAGGCGGCGGTGTAGCCAACACATTTAGCCGATTATTTAAACTTTGCGACGAAACACGTCATCAGCTTATTATGTGTGGTATGGCAGCACTGTTTTCAGCCGTTTTTGGTACCCCGCTTGCCGCTTGTATTTTTGTGCTTGAGGTTATATGGACAAAGCTTTGTTTTAAAGCGGCTGTACCGGTATTATTTTCAAGTATTAGCGCATATATTATAGCGCAGCTTTTGGGCGTTCATCCCGAAAGGTTTAATATGGGTAATTTGCCGCAGTTTTCACTAACACTCGTTTGGAAAATTGCAGTAATAATAGCAGCCGGCATTTTGGCAGCACTTGTTTTTTGTAAGGGCTTAGACCTTGGCAAGGAACTTGCCAAAAAGATATTTAATAACGAATTTTTGCGAATAGCTATAGGCGGTCTTGCAATAATTGCACTTACTTTACTTGTAGGAAACCGCGATTATAATGGTGGCGGCATCGATATAATCGAGCAAGCTTTTGGCGGTGTAGTTAAATACGAAGCTTTCGCCCTTAAAATAATCTTTACAATAATTTGTGTTGCGTGCGGCTATAAGGGCGGAGAAATTATACCAACGCTCTTTATTGGTGCAACACTTGGTGGTTCGTTAGCACTCGCATTAGGATTGCCTATACCCGTCGGTGCAGCCATTGGTATGGCAGTGCTGTTTGTTTGCGCAACAAAATGCCCGATTGCTACCATACTTTTATGCTGCGAAATGTTTGGTTTTGGTTGTATAACTATTATCGCTCCGGCAGTATTATTAAGTTTTCTAATTGCGCGCTATAAAGGTCTTTACAAAAACGCCCCTTATATGTTATAATCGTTGTCAGTTGATACTGGAAATATCTTTACGAGGTGAAAAAATGAAAAAATTGCTAACTTTATTTTTAGTTTTAATGCTTTGTTTTTCTCTTGTCGCTTGTGATGAAAAAGAGGAATTCAACGGCTCACCCGATGATATTCCTAATGCACCTTTAAATAGTGCCAGACTTTAATATTATAAAATAAAAACGGACGAGAAATTCTCGTCCGTTCTTTTATTTATCTCTTTACTATAATCGAAAAATCGACATAACCATTATCTTCACTAATTTCTACGTTTTCAAGCGAAGATATGTGTGATATATTTGTTGTTTGGAATGCCACCGGCAATATTCTATGTTTTGCAAGCACTTCCTCTTGCAATGCATCCGGCAAATCGGCATTACTTATTCCTGCAAAGTTTTTTGCATACTCGTCAAAGCTGTCACTTTTTGTTGTTATTGGAAACAACGCAAAATCCAACGAGCCTTCTTTTATCTCGTTTTGCATAACCGTAAGGTTACCGGATGGCTCAATATTTATAAATGTGCTAAAATTTTGTTGCCAATGACCAACGATTGATGTTGCAAGCCCTTTAACCCCCACTTCATCATAATAATATAAGGTTGATAACGGGAATTTTTTATCTTGCATTTTAACAATTTCTTCTGACATAATGGCCTTTGCCCCGTTTATATCATACTGTGTAATTCCTATACCGTCAGCGTTTATATTAAGTATTTGGGGATATATTGATTTGGCAGCGCTAAATCCATTTGGCAACGATTTTTCATATACATCACTCGAAAACGCAAGAGCAAAAGCGCGGCGTACTTGGTCAGAATAGTTTTTGCCTATTGTCATAACCCAGCATATGTTTTGTACATTTGTGCTTTTTAAATCGGATTTTTCAATATTATCTAATTCCGAACTATTAACAAACGCCATATCACTTTGCCCTTCAGTAAGGCGGGCGAACTGTGTTTCGTCATCTACGCAGCTTATAAAAACTGCAGCATTTTGAGCGTCAAAAACACCTTTATACTCCTCATTTTTATAAAGTCTTATACCAAAATCCTCTTTATTCCATTTAGTAAGGCGATAACTTCCGTTAGAAATGATATTTTCTGCGTCAAGACCATATTTACCTATGCTATCTTCAAAAAACTTTTCATTACAGGGCATACAAATTGAGGTTGTAAGTGTTTTTAAAAAGTTTTTATCTTCTTGGCAAAGCGTAATCGTAAGTGTGTTGTCATCTATTGCTTTTACACCAAGAGTTGACACGTCGGCATTACCGCTTGATATCGCTTCAGCATTTACAATGCTAAATAAACGGCTGGCAAACGGTGCCTTAATTTTGGGGTTAACCGCACGTCGAAGGCCACACTCAAAATCATAGGCAGTTACCTTATCGCCGTTACTCCAAACAGCGTCATCCTTTAAAGTAAACGTATATGTAAGATTTTCGTAAGAATAGCTTTCGCTAATGCCGCCTATTATCTTTCCGTCGGCTGTTTCGCGCATTAAGCCCTCATATATATTGCGAACAATAAGCAGCTCGCTATCACTTTGTGCAGTTTGAGGATCAAGCGTTTGAGGCTTTTCCAACAACTCAAAGTAAATGATAGCGTCCATATATTTTTCTCCGCAACCCGATATACAGCAAAGTAGCATTACAAGGCATATCGTCACAGATAATATTTTCCTAAAAATCGACATTAAAATCACCTGTATATATTATATATTGTACACTAATTTTTTGCAATCAATATTTTATTTAAAACTGTAAAGAAAAAAACTTGACAGACGTACTTTGTTGTGTTATAATCATTCTTGCTGTAAAGCAAAAAACTTTACAAGGAGTGCTTTTGATATGGCAAAAGATTTAAGCATTAGCGCGCTTCTTGATTTTTACGGTCCTTTTTTAAGTGAAAAGCAACGTAATTTATTACACCATTATTACAACGAGGATTTATCGCTTAGCGAAATCGCCGAAAATGAACAAATCACCCGTCAGGGTGTGCGTGACCTTATAAAGCGTGGCGAATTGCAGCTTAAAAAATATGAGGACGAATGTGGTTGGTGCCAAAACGTTTTGGCATTACAGTCGGTAATTGATAGTGATAAACCCGATAGCGAAAAGCTTGACAAAATAAAGGATATATTAAACGAATTTTAAATCGGAGGTGAACCATCTTGGCATTTAGCAGTCTTTCAGATAAAATAAACGGCGTATTCAAAAAGCTTCGTAACAAAGGCCGTATTACCGAAAGTGACGTAAAAGACGCTATGCGCGAGGTGCGTTTGGCACTTCTTGAAGCCGACGTAAACTACAAGGTTGCCAAAGAGTTCACCACTACCGTTGCTGAAAAATGCATTGGCGCAAATGTAATGGAAAGTCTTACTGCGCCACAAATGGTTATTAAAATTGTAAATGAAGAGCTTACTGCACTAATGGGTAGCGAACAGGCTCGTCTTAAAACGTCATCTAAAATTCCTACCGTTATTATGATGTGCGGTCTTCAGGGTTCGGGTAAAACCACCCACAGTGCAAAGCTTGCTAAATATTTAAAATCAAAGGGTCACAGACCTATGCTTGTTGCGTGCGACATATACCGTCCTGCAGCTATAGAGCAGTTAAAGGTTGTAGGTCGTCAGGTTGAAACCCCCGTTTTTGAAATGGGCACTGCAAAACCAGAAAAAATCGCAACCGAAGCTATTAAATACGCTCGCGACTATGGCCACGATTTTGTTATTCTTGATACTGCCGGTCGTTTGCATATTGATGAAGAGTTAATGCAAGAGCTTAAGCGCATTACAGAATGCGTAGAGGTAAATAACATTCTTTTAGTTGTTGACTCTATGATAGGTCAAGACGCTGTAAACATTGCAAAATCTTTTAATGAAATACTTGAAATCGACGGCATTATTCTTACCAAGCTTGACGGTGACACCCGTGGTGGTGCGGCGCTTTCTGTAAAGGCTGTTACAGGCAAGCCAATTATGTTTGCCGGCGTTGGCGAAAAGCTGGACCAGCTAGAAGAATTTCATCCTGAAAGAATGGCAAGCCGAATTCTTGGTATGGGCGATATGCTTTCTTTGATAGAGCGTGCCGAGCAACAGCTTGATCAAAAAAAGGCCGAAGAAGCGGCACAAAAGCTTGCCGAAAATCGCTTTGATATGAACGATTTGCTATCTCAGTTCCAACAAATCAAAAAAATGGGCAGTCTTAAAAGCATTCTTTCAATGCTTCCTGGTATGGACAAAAAGCTTCGTGACGTAGATATTGATGACCGTCAAATGCTACGTATAGAAGCAATTATTCAGTCAATGACAGCAAAGGAACGCGCCAAGCCCGACATACTAAATGCTTCACGACGCCGCCGTATTGCCGCAGGTTGTGGGCAGACGGTTGAGGATGTTAACCGCCTTATCAAACAGTATGAACAAATGAAAAAAATGTTCAAGCAAATGAATTCAAAGGGCGGTAGACGCAATTTGCTTAAAGGCATGAACCCTAACCAATTTAACAATTTAGGTTTTTAAGAGTTTTCTCTTTTAAATAAATATATACATTCTAATTTTGGAGGTGCAGTAAAATGGCAGTAAAAATCAGACTTCGCAGAATCGGCGCTAAAAAGGCTCCTTTCTATCGTGTTGTAGTTGCAGACTCACGTTATCCACGTGACGGTCGTTTTATCGAAGAAATCGGTTACTACGATCCTACTAAAGAACCTGCAATCGTAAACATCGACGCTGAAGCCGCAAAGAAGTGGATCGGCAACGGCGCACAGCCCACCGACACCGTTAAAGCTTTGCTTAAGAAAAACGGCGTTCTTTAATTTCTAATTTGGAGTTATAATAATGAAAGAGCTTCTTATTACTATTGCTTCAGGACTTGTAGAAAATCCGGATGCAATAAGCGTAACTGTTGATGAAGCAAACGAGGAAGGCGTTATTGTTTATCACCTTAACGTTGCAGAGGACGATATGGGCAGAGTAATCGGCAAGCAGGGTCGTATTGCTAAGGCAATTCGCACCGTTATGCGTGCCGCTGCTAATCGCACTCACGAAAAAATCGTTGTTGAAATCGACTAATTTTACGGTAGCCTTAATGGCTACCTAACCGAAATCAAACCCCCGCATTTTCGGGGGTTTTTACATATAATTAAAGGTGAATTTTAATGAAAAAAGATTTTTTAGAAGTTGGTAAATTCGTAGGCACACACGGTGTTCGCGGTATGGTACGCATCCAACCATGGTCTGACGATGGCGAGTTTTTAACCGGGTTTAAAAATTTCTACTTAAATGGCGGTAAAGCTAAAATAGAAATGAACAAAATCACACCACACGGCAACGTTGTAATCGCCGCAGTAAAAGGTGTAGACAGCATTGATGATGCCGAAAAGTTAAGAGGTCAGGTGCTATATATTAGTCGTGATGACGCTCATCTTCCGGAAGGCAGATACTTTGTAAGCGAAATTATCGGTGCTAAAGTGTTTGATGCAGATACCGACACATTGCTTGGTACACTGTCCGATGTTTCACCAACCGGTGCTAACGACGTATGGCATATTAAATCAGGCGAAAAGGAATATCTTGTTCCTGCAATACCCGACGTAATAGTAAATGTTGATATTAATACCGATAAAATTGTAATAAGACCTTTGAAGGGGATTTTTGACGATGAAGATTGATATACTTACCCTATTCCCCGAAATGTGTGAGTCGGTGCTAAACGAAAGCATTATTGGTAGAGCAAGAAAGGCACAAAAGGTTGAGCTTGAGTGTCATAATATACGTGATTTTGCCAACAATAAACACAATAAGGTTGACGATATGCCTTATGGCGGCGGTATGGGTATGGTAATGGCGGCGGAACCGATTTATAATTGCTATAAAAGTCTTTACAGCGATGACGAGCCAAAGCCACACCTTATATACCTATCTCCAAAAGGTACAACACTTACACAAAAAAAGGTTGTAGAATTATCAAAGCTTGATAGAATTGTTTTGCTTTGTGGGCATTATGAGGGTGTTGACGAGCGTGTGCTCGAAGAAATTGTTGACGAGCAAATCTCTATTGGTGACTTTGTGCTTACAGGCGGCGAACTGCCTGCGCTTTGCCTTGCGGACGCCGTTTGCCGAATGTTACCCGGTGTACTTTCAGACGACCTGTGCTTTGAGGACGAAAGTCATTTTTCGGGTTTACTTGAATACCCACAATATACCCGCCCTGCCGTTTGGAACGGTCGAGAGGTTCCCGAGGTTTTGCTTTCTGGTAACCACGCTGAAATTGCAAAATGGCGCCGCAAGCAATCGCTTGAAATCACACGCGAACTAAGGCCGGAAATGTTTGAAAAGGTTGAGCTTGATAAACAAGACCGCAAACTTTTAGGTCTTGAGCCCGAAAAATCACGAAAGCGCAAATAATATACTATCATTTTGACCAAATTTGACATTCAAATTGTCTAAAATGTTGGATAAATATTAGAACTTTTTAACAAATTGTTGACTACTGCATTTAATGTGGTATAATACTATCATAGCAAAGTGTAGTATATATTTGTTATAAATTTAAACATTTACTTTTCGAGGAGTTTTTAAAATGTGTGTTAAAGACGTAGTAATTCAAAATCAAGTTGGTCTTCATGCTCGCCCCGCTACCTTCTTCATCCAGAAGGCAAACGAATTTAAGTCATCTATCTGGGTTGAAAAGGATGAAAGAAAGGTAAATGCAAAAAGTTTACTTGGTGTTCTTTCGCTCGGCATTATCGGTGGCACCAGCATCAAGATTATTTGTGACGGCAGCGACGAAGCTGACGCAATGGCAGGTCTTGTAGCTCTTGTAGAATCAGGCTTTGCTGACTAATTTTTGCTTAAAAATGTTGACATTTTTGGCTGACCGTTATATAATAACACGGTCAGCCAATATAATTGAAATTTGAATATTTCCGGGTGTGACGCAGCTGGCTGCTTGGGCAGCGGAGTTAAGCGCTTACCGCATAATTTTTAGTTTTAACTTTCTATTTTCAATTTAAGTGTTTCCGGGTGTGGCGCAGCTGGTAGCGCGCTTGACTGGGGGTCAAGAGGCCGCAGGTTCAAGTCCTGTCACTCGGACCAATTACCGAATTGGACCTTTAGGTTCGGTTCGGTAATTTTTTTATTTTACAGGACTTGAACCTGAGAAGGTCTGACGTTAATAAAAACAGTACAGTGTACTGTTTTTTAGTCAGAGCGTGTAGTCGGGCACCAAACATTAAATGTTTGGTCGACAAGCGGACAGTATGCGAAGCAGACGGTCAAGTCCTGTCACTCGGACCAAAAATCCTAACGTGACATTTGTTTCGTTAGGATTTTTCTTTTGAATTATATTATTTAAATTTGTTATATAAAAAAGCCACCGCTTTTTGCGGTGGCTTTAAATGTTTTTAATATAAATTAATACGCAACGCCCTGTGCGATCATTGCGTCTGCAACCTTTTCAAAGCCGGCAATGTTTGCACCTGCAATAAGGTCGCCTTCCATACCGTACTTCTTAGCAGCATCCCAAGAATTCTTGTAGATGTCGGCCATAATCTGATGAAGCTTAGCGTCAACCTCTTCAGCAGTCCAGCTATAACGCATTGAGTTCTGGCTCATTTCAAGACCAGATACTGCAACACCGCCGGCATTTACTGCCTTAGATGGAGCAATAACAACGCCTGCAGCCTTAAGAACCTTGATAGCCTCGTCGGTAGAAGGCATATTAGCAACCTCGGCATAGTACTTAACGCCGTTTGCTACGATATTCTTAGCGTCTTCTTCGCCAACCTCATTTTGAGTAGCGCAAGGCATAACAACGTCAACCTTTTGCTCCCAAGGACGCTTGCCTGCAAAGAAAGGAACACCAAACTTGTCAGCATAATCCTGTACCTTATCGCGACCTGATGCACGCATTTCAAGCATAAAGTTGAGCTTTTCTTCGGTTACAACACCGTCAGCGTCATAAACGTAGCCGTCAGGACCTGAAATGGTAACAACCTTACCGCCAAGCTCTGCAACCTTCATTGCAGTACCCCAAGCAACGTTACCGAAGCCTGAGATTGCAAAGGTCTTGCCCTTAACTTCTTCGCCAAATGTCTTAAGCATTTCCTGTACATAGTACACAGCGCCAAAGCCTGTAGCTTCTGGACGAATAAGTGAACCGCCAAATGAACGTCCCTTACCGGTAAGAACGCCGGTAAACTCGTTGCGAAGACGCTTGTACTGACCGTAAAGGTAACCTACCTCGCGAGCACCTACACCGATATCGCCTGCAGGAACGTCGGTATCAGCACCAATGTGCTTTGCAAGCTCGGTCATAAAGCTCTGGCAAAATCTCATAATTTCACCGTCACTGCGTCCGCGTGGGTCAAAGTCTGAACCACCCTTACCGCCGCCCATAGGAAGACCTGTAAGGCTGTTTTTAAATGTCTGCTCAAAACCGAGGAACTTCATAATAGAAGCATTAACTGTTGGATGGAAACGAAGACCACCCTTGTATGGGCCAATTGCAGAGTTAAACTGCACACGGAAACCGCGGTTTACCTGAACCTGACCATTATCATCAACCCAAGAAACGCGGAATGTGATCATACGCTCGGGTTCTACCATACGCTCGATAACGCCGTGCTTTTCAAATTTTGAGTCCTGCGCTACAACAGGTTCAAGTGACTCAAGCACGTCACGTACCGCCTGCAAAAATTCGGGCTCATTGCCGTTACGTTTTTCGGTATCGGCATAAACTTTGTTTAAATATTCTGACTTAAACATAATATCTACCTCCACACTTTAAAGTGTTAAAATAATATACTATATACTACTACTATTTTTTTTTGCAGTCAATAAAAAATTTTGTAAATTTTTAATTTTTTTGCAATTTAACGGCATTTTGCTTGACAAAAGCGCAAAAAATAGTTATTATGTATTATTGTAAAGCGTTGATAAGGACAGTACCCGTTTTAAAGCCTTTTAAAGAGAGTGCTCTCATCGGCTGAAAGGAGCATAAAGGAAATCTCGGAGAACACCACCTTTGAGCGCTGTGGGGTAACAACCACAGACGTATCCGCTGCGTTAAAGCGTTAAAAGTGCCGTAAATGGGTTTACGGAATGTGGGTGGAACCACGGAGAGTATATTACACTTCGTCCCTGTATTTTACAGGTGGCGAAGTTTTTTTATTTTAATATTATTATGAAAGAGGATAGATTTTTATGAAGATCATTTACAAAGACGGTACTGTTGCGGAAGCCGAAGCTTCACAAGAGCTTGAAGTGCTACGTCACTCTGCAGCGCACATTATGGCACAGGCTGTAAAACGCCTTTACCCACATGCCGATTTTGGCTATGGCCCTGCAACCGAAAAGGGATTTTACTATGATATAGACCTTGGTGACACTAAGCTTTCAGACGAAGATTTGGCTGCTATTGAGGCAGAAATGAAAAAAATCACAAAGGAGAATTTGCCCATTCGCCCTTACGTTTTATCTCGTGAAGAGGCTATTGCACATATGCAAGAATTGGGTGAAAAATATAAGGTTGAGCATATCGGTGATTTACCCGAAGACGCCGAAATCAGTTTCTTTAAGCAGGGCGACTACGTAGATATGTGTACAGGCCCTCACCTTTGCTACACAAAAGCACTTAAGGCATTTAAAATTACCGGTCAGTCGGGTGCTTACTGGAAAAACGACAAAAACAACAAAATGCTTACCCGTATTTACGGTACCGCATTTAAGACTCAAGAAGAGCTTGACGCATACTTAAAAATGGTTGAAGAGGCAGAACGCCGCGACCACAATAAATTAGGCCGTGAGCTTGGTTTCTTTACAACAGTTGACTCAATCGGTCAAGGTTTACCAATCCTTTTACCAAAGGGCTCACGTGTAATTCAGTTATTACAGCGCTGGGTTGAAGACGTTGAGCAAGAGCACGGCTATTTGCTTACAAAAACACCGCTTATGGCAAAGCGCGACCTTTACCGTATTTCAGGTCACTGGGATCACTACCTTGACGGTATGTTTGTTTTGGGCGACCCACACGACGAAGAAAAAGAATGCTTGGCAATGCGTCCTATGACCTGCCCGTTCCAGTATCAAGTATTTCTTAACGCTGCACGCAGTTATCGTGATTTGCCGATGCGCTTAGGCGAAACCTCTACCCTATTTAGAAATGAAGATTCGGGCGAAATGCACGGTCTTATTCGTGTGCGTCAGTTCACCATTTCCGAAGGTCACTTGGTGCTTCGCCCAGACCAGTTAGAACAAGAGTTTGCTGACTGCTTATCACTTTCTAAGTATTTCCTTGAAACTGTAGGTCTTCTCGAAGACTGCACCTTCCGCTTCTCACAGTGGGATCCTAACAATACCGACAAGTACGAGGGCACTGCAGAACAGTGGAATGCCGCACAGGCTACTATGGAAAAGATACTTGAGCATTTGGGTGTTGAGTATGAAATCGGTATTGACGAGGCTGCTTTCTATGGACCAAAGCTTGACATTCAGTATAAGAACGTATTTGGTAAGGAAGATACAATCGTTACAATTCAGATAGATATGCTCTTGGCTGAAAAATTCGGTATGTATTACACCGATGCTGATGGTCAGAAGAAGTTACCATACATCATTCACCGCACAAGCCTTGGTTGCTATGAGCGTACACTTGCATACTTAATTGAAAAATATGCCGGTGCACTTCCAACCTGGATTTCACCAGAGCAGGTTCGTATTCTTACCATTACCGACCGTGCTAACGACTATGCTGAAGAAATCCGTGCAAAGCTTGCCGCTAAAAAATACCGCGTAACTGTAGACGACAGCCAAAACACACTTAAATACAAAATCAGAAACGCACAGCTTGAAAAGGTGCCATATATGATTATTTTAGGTGATAAGGATATCGAAAACAAAACAGTATCTGTTCGTCACCGTTCGGGCGAAGACCTTGGCGCTATTAGTATGGAGCAGTTCCAAGCAATTCTTGCTGACGTTGTAGACAACAAACTTAAAAAGTAATATAAAAAAGGCTTGGGAATTCCCAAGCCTTTTAGTTTACATTGATCCACCAATAAGTACTATTGTAGAAAGAAGATACATTGCTAAGCCTATAACACCCATAATCGTGCCGGACTTACTTATGCCATTTATGTAACCCCTATTTTTTGACGCTATTGAAAAGGCTGTCGCCATTATGCTTAATGAAGAAAAAATTAGCACCTCAAACATAAATGCAAGCAACACTCCGGATATAACCTCGCCAAAGGAAACCGCTGCAGATAAAGCTATACAGCCAAACATAAGAAAAAAGCCATAAAATAATCCTACAATACCCAGAACCATTGAGGTAATACCAAAGCCTCTACCCGGCACCTTAGGTTTTACGTATTGCACGTACTGAACCTGTGGCTGTGCTCCGGTTGGATAGCCGCAATTAGGGCATACCACCGCACCTTCGTTATATGGTGTTCCGCAATTAGTACAAAAAGCCATAAAAACTCCCCTTTAATATAATTATATACTTTTATTCTACACTATTTTACCACATTGTCAATAAAAAACCATCTGCCGTGGCAGATGGTTTTTGTTTTACTCGATATTCTTTTTATTTTTTATCGTTTTAATGTCAGAAATCGTATAAAGCGTTGCCGATAATAACATAATACCGATACATATAATTATAAATATTTTTGAAACTATATCCGGTATCGTATTTCCCGCAATTAGAGGATACACAATGTGAATAAAAATGGTTGCGTAAACTGATACCGTTGTAAGTTTTCCATGCCATACCGCAGCTACAACAAAACCTGTTTTCTTTAGTGTAATCATATTAAGTATTGCGGCCAATATCTCTTTTACGGCAAGAATTGCAAGTGCTATAGCAAGTAGTGGATAATCATAAATCAAACAACCCATAACAACTATCTGTGTCATCTTATCAGCAATTGGGTCAAAGAACTTTCCAAAATTGCTTACCATATTAAATTTGCGAGCTATAATGCCATCGGCAATATCGCTGATACCCGATACAATAAACACTATAGCTGCTAATCCACTTTCTTTATGACCGAAATAAAGCCATACAAAAATTGGAATCAAACAAATTCTGAAAAAAGACAACAAGTTTGGTATTGTTAAAATCTTATCCTCATACTTGTTGATGTTTTGACTTACCAAAAAAAGGTCATCTCCTCGAAAATTTAAAATTTCCAAAATCCACTAAATTATAATGCATTAGCATAAAAAGGTCAAGCCCTCAAATTTTACCCCATCATTTAATAGGAACTATAAACGCACCCTCGCCATATGCAAACTCAAGTTTTAATAAGCCCTTATCGTCAAGCTCTATTATTTTAGGCGTACCGGTGTAACCCTCGCCACCATAAACGGCAACTGCCCTGCAATCTTTAAAAGTAGCTTCTACTTTATTTATTTCCGTAGTTTCCTTTGAAGGTTCGGCAAAGTTTACAAACATATAGCTTTCGCCGTACCTATCACTTGCAAAACGGCTTACAACAAGGTCTTGTGTACCAAAAGCATCTACATAGTGCTTAGCATCATTCATTTTTACTTTTTCCCAATTTTCATCAAGCTCAATACAAGATACACGATAGGTCTGTTTTTCAATACCCGAAATACCTACTGACTGCTGCCAATCATAAGCAAGTACGGCACTAGCAAACTTTTGAATTTCTGCGTTTACGGTTTTTACGTCATAGTATAGTTGACTTGGTGTTCTGTCTTGATTGAGCATACAATGGTTGTATAAATAGCTCTCTATCTTGGTGCCGTCAGAATTGTATGTAGTTGGCACCGAATAGCAATAATACTGCAAGTTATCTGCGCCAAACGCGATTGCAAGATAAGCTTGAAGTCGCATATCTGCTTCACTTACTTCATCCCAAAACTCATTACCTGTACTGGACTGCAAAATAAATGAAGTTTCTGCATTGTATTTCTTAGCAGTGTTTGCGATTTGGTTATAGTTGTTAAGAATATTAAGTCCTACAACATTCCAATTTGAACATAAATAACAGTCAACACAAATATATGGCGTTTCGAATTTGCTCATTATATCATTGCCGTAATGTTCAAGCATTTCAGGATAATCCACATAGTCACGGCTTGTAATAGCAGTTTCGGGAATAAGGTTTATCATATATTTGGTGTTTGGAAATGCCTTTTTAAAATCCTCTATAAGCGCATCATCAGAAAGCTTGGTCATGGTTTCTTTATTGGGTTCATCGTTTATGTGTACACCCTTAATTATATCTTTGTACTTGGCATACTGACCGTGTGTGGTAAAAGGCTTATTGTAAAAATATTCTTCGCCCTCGTTAGCAAGGTTAAACCACGACGCGCCGTAAGCAATATATACGTCAAGACCTACTTTTTTACAAATTTCAAGTGCTTCCAATGTGCGTTCAGAGCCAATATAATATTGTGTTTTGCCGGTTCTGGGTTGTTCGTCGTGGTTTGTAAACGAACAAACGTTAAAGCCCGCGTCCTTATAAAGCTTAAAGGCTTCCTCGGTTATATCGTGTGGCGCCCAAAGACCGCAAAGCTCAAATTCTTGGCTTTCGTATTTAGGCAAATTGGTTTGTATGTACGGTTCTTTTTTATCGGAGGTGTTACTGCCGCTTTGGTTATTTGCTTCTTCGCAACCAAAAACCGCCAAAGGCATAACGCACGCTAATATAAGCGCTAATATTTTTTTAAGCATAAAATTTCCGCCTTTTGTTTTTTAGTTTTAAGCCATAGGAACAATAAATACGCCTTCGCCATATTTAAGCTCTAGAGAAAGGTTACCATCCTTGCCAACTTCTACAATCTTTGGTGTGCCTGTAAAGCCGTCGCCGCCGTAGATTGCAACCGCGCCGCAATCCTTAAAGGTAGCGGTTACTTTATTTGGTATTTCACTTTCTTCTGCAAAGTTTACAAACATATATGCCTCACCGTATTTTTCGCTTGTAAAACGGCTGGCAACAGTGTCGTGTGTACCCGAAACAGAAACATAATGCTTAGTATCTTTAAACGTTTTGTCCTCGAATAAATCGTCGTATCTAAGATAATTAACGCGGAAACTTTGCTCCTCGGTACCAACAACAGATATAGAGTCGTCCCAATTGTAAGCTAGAACCACGTCTGAAAAGCTTTGAATTTCGGCGTTTATTTCCTTAACATAGTCGTAAAGTACACTCGGTGTACCATTTTCATTTAAAATACAGTAATTATACGCTATGCCCTTTGGAAGTGAATAACAATAATACTGTAGATTGTCTGCGCCAAAAGCAATTGCCAAATAGGCTTGCCAACGCATATCGCCTTCGCTTAAGCTGCCCTTAAACTCGTTGCCCGTGCTCGATTGCAAAATCATTGTTGTTTTTGCGTTGTACTCTTTTGCTATCATTGCAAGCTTGTAATAATTTTCAAGTATGCGCTCATCTTTGTTGTTCCAAAACGGGTAACAATCTACCGAAATATACGGAACGTCAAACTGGCTCATTATGCCGCTGCTATAATGATTTAACAAATCATCATACGAAGCATAACCTCTACCATTTGGCCAGGTTATATCACTCAGATTTATTATATAACTAGCATTAGGATATACCTTTTTAAAGTCTTCTACAAGAGTTTTATTGGACATTTCATCCATTACTTTGTTATTGGGTTCGTCACAAATATGAACGCCGGTGATTATATCTTTATACTCACCATAGAGATCATATTTACTAAAAGGTGTTTCACCATTATAGTCCTCACCCTCGCATTGTTCAGCTTTCCAATCGTTATAATTAAGTATTGCGTTAAGACCTACTTTTTTGCAATTTTCAAGCGCTGTCATTGTGCGCTTGGAGCCAAGATAAAACTGCTCTTCACTGGTATTGCCTAAAGAATGATTTATCATAGCGAGAGTATTAAAACCCGCATCCTTATAAAACTTTAGTCCCTCTTCGCTTATATCGTAAGGCGCCCAAAAACCTGAAATTTCAAATTCTTGGGACTCGTATTTAGGTAAGTTATCCAAGCTATATTGATTTTTAGCATCTTCCTTTGCAACGTCTTGACCGCAACCCACAACAGAAAAAACCATAACACTCACCATTAATAACGAAAAAACTTTTTTTAACATTTTATCCTTCCTTTACATATAGGCTGACGGAATCGCCAGCCTATTGTTTTATGCTACAGGAACTACAAATATTCCCTCGCCATATTCAAGTTCAAATTGAACTTCGCCGTTTTTATCAAGCTTAAGAGTTTTTGGTGTTCCGTCGAAGCCAACGCCGCCATAAACCTTTAGCTCACTGCAGTCCTTGAATTTTGTTGTTACAATATTTTTAACTTTTTCCACAGTACCGTCTTCGTTTTTAACGTCGCGGTCTGCCCAGTTAACAAACATATATGCCTCGCCAAAATCCTTGCTTGTAAAGTGGCTTATAGCAATGTCTTGTGAGCAAGAGGTTTCTACATATTTTTTGGCATTATCGAAGGTTATCTCTTCAAAATTATCGTCGATTTCTAACGGAGCTACTCTGTATGTTGAAACATCATAACCGGATTTACCTATTACTTGCTGCCAGTCATAAGATAAAATAACGTTTGAGTAAGATTGAATTTCCTTGTGTATTTTTTGAAGACTATAATAAATAGGACTTGGAGTATCATCACGATTAAGTATGCAATAATCGTACATAAATACCTCTTTGCCGTTCTCATCAAAGCTCTTTGGAACCGAATAACAATAATACTGTAGTGTATCTGCACCAAAGAGAAGTGCATTGTTTACTTCCCAACGCAAATCACTTTCGCTAAGCTCCATCTCAAATTCTTTACGTCCTTCATCGGCGCCACCCACACTGGACTGAAGAATATAACCCGGTTTTACACCATATTTCTTAGCAGAATCTGCTATGTACTGATAGTTTACAAGAAGAGTACCATCGTCCTGTGTGTTACCCTGATGGAAAGGATAAACGTCTACCGATACAAATGGATTTTCAAAAGGCTCCATAAAGGTTTTTTCATAAAGCTCCATCATTTCTTCATAGGTGGTAAAACCACGGCTTGAAACTGCAGTTATAGGAATAAGGTTTACTATAAATTTAGCATTGGGATAAACCTTTTTAAAGTCATCTATAAGGGTTTTGTCACCATATAGTGCAAAATGATTGGTGCCTGTACCGTCTGCACGCTTTAAGTAAGGTTCATCACAGATATGTATGCCGGTAATTATATCCTTATATTCGCCGTAAATATCGTGCTTGCTAAACGGAGTTGCTCCGTAAAAATCTTCACCCTCTTCTTCACAACGCGGAACCATCCAGTCATTATAATTAAGAATAGCGTTAAGTCCAACCTTTTTACAGTTTTCAAGCGCTGTCATAGTGCGCTGGGATCCAAAATAAAACTGCTCTTCACTAGTATAACCAAGCGAATGATTTATCATAGCAAGAGTGGTAAAACCTACATCCTTGTATTCTTTTAAACCTTCTTCGCTAATATCATAAGGTGCCCAGAATCCTGAAATTTCAAACTGCTTTTCAGCATACTGTGGTGTCTTATTTTCTTCTTTAGCAGCAGGTTCAGCGGTTTCTTCTCCGCAACCGATAGCTGCAAATGCCATTACAAACGCCAACGACAATGTTACTATTTTTTTAAACATAACTTTCTCTCCTTAATCTAAAGAATATTTCTTTTCGTATGAATTATATTCATCAACAAAATTACCAACAGCTTCGGTTTTTACATTTCTTAAATACTTATGCGTATCAAGCTTTGGTGAATCCTGCTGAATTGTATATACAGCAATATTTGAGCAATGGTCAGAAACACGCTCTATATTTGTAAGCAAATCAGAGAACACAAAGCCCATTTGAACAGTGCATTCGCCCTTTTGCAAACGGTCAATATGACGTGCTTTAAGCTCGTCCTTAAGCTTATCAATTACCTGCTCAATAGGCTCGACGTGCGCAGCTTTTTCAAAATCGTCATTTACAAAGGAATCAACCGTAATATTCACAATCTCTCTTAAAGCATCTATTGTAACACCAAGCTCACGTTTTGCATCGTCAGAAAATATAATATTCTTTTCTTTAATTTCAAGTGCCGTATCGCAAAGATTTAGTGCGTGGTCGCTGATACGCTCAAAATCACTAAGCGAATGAAGCATTCGTGATACTGCATGTGAATCGTCTTCGGTAAGATTATTACTGCTAAGGCGCACAAGATAAGTGCCCAGCTTGTCCTCATATTTATCGGTAAGCGTTTCTGTATCTTTTACAAATTTAGCTTTTAATTCGTCATAACCGGCAATAATATCAAGCGATGACATTATTGCTTGACGAGTATAATCTGCCATCTCGTTTGAAAGACGTCGGCACTCGCTAATTGCAAGCGGTGTGTTATTAAATATACGCTCGTCCAAAAATACGGTGTGCTGCTTTTCGCCCTTGCCCTCGGGAACAACAACCTCACAGAACTTGATAATAAATTTCTTTACAGGAATTAAAAGCGCTGTGTTGATTACATTAAATAGGGTATGAATTATAGCGACGCCAACCATGGCAATTTCGGCACTTAAAACAGAAACACCTAAAGCCTTTAGAACATACAAAATTATCATACAGAAAATCGAACCGAAGGTATTAACCGAGAAATGCATAACAACTACGCGCTTTGCATTTTTGTTTGTGCCAATGCAGCCAATCAAAGCGGTTATGCAGGTTCCTATATTTGCACCAAGTACCAAAGGTATTGCCATTTCCCAAGTTATACCGCCCGAAAACGCCAATGCCTGCACAATACCAATTGTTGCAGCGCTTGACTGAATAACACCCGTAAATACGGTGGAAATTAAAAGCGCTATAATAGGACTTTTTAGGGTCGTAAGGAAAGTATCAAAACCCGGAAGCGTCCTAACTGATACCATCGAGTCGCTCATAAGCTCCATACCAAAAATAAGGATTGCAAAACCTATAAAAATATTGCCTAGGTCTTTTTTCTTACCGCTTGAAGAAAACATTTGCATAACAATACCAACAAAGGCAAGTATCGGTGCAAAGAAATTTGGATTTAAAATATCTACGTACCACATACCCTCTATACCAGCAAGACTTAAAAGCCACGCAGTAAGGGTAGTACCGACATTAGAACCCATTATAAGTCCAAATGTGTTGCTAAAATTCAAAAGTCCAGAATTTACAAGGCCAATCAGCATTACGGTAAATGCTGATGAAGACTGAATGGCAATGGTTATACCTGCGCCCAAAAAGAAACCCAAAAAGTCATTTGCGGTAACCTTTTTCATCGTGCGCTCAAGTCCGCCACCCGCCATGGTTTCAAGACCGCCGGACATTACATTCATACCAAACATAAAAAAGGTAAGGCCTAAAATAAGCGGTATTACCATAGTGGTTAAAATATCCATGTTTTTCTCCTTTTAAGATAGCGGGTTTAAAAATTAAAACTTGATTTTCTCAGCAATGTATGATTTAAGTTCGGCAATTGGAATACGAACCTGCTCCATACTGTCACGTTCACGAACCGTAACGCAACCGTCCTCTTCACTTTCAAAGTCATAGGTAATGCAGAAAGGTGTGCCGATTTCGTCTTCACGGCGATAACGCTTACCGATTGAGCCTGCATCGTCAAAGTCAACCATAAATTCTTTTGCCAAATCGTTCTTAATTTCCATTGCCTTGTCAGAAAGCTTTTTAGAAAGAGGAAGAACTGCCGCCTTAAACGGTGCAAGAGCAGGATGAAGTCGTAGCACTACACGCTTGTCACCCTTTTCGTCAACCTCTTCATCATAAGCATTGCAAAGGAATGCAAGTGTAACACGGTCGGCACCCAAAGATGGCTCAATAACATAAGGAACATATTTTTCATTTGTTTCAGGGTCAAAATATTCCATTGGCTCGCCCGAATGCTCTGCGTGCTGGCTTAAGTCATAGTCGGTACGGTCTGCAACACCCCAAAGCTCGCCCCAACCAAATGGGAACAAGAATTCAAAGTCGGTTGTCGCCTTTGAATAGAAGCAAAGCTCATCTTTATCGTGGTCACGAAGGCGAAGCGAAGCTTCATCCATACCAAGATTTATAAGCCAATCGCGGCAGAAACTGCGCCAATAATCAAACCACTCAAGGTCTGTACCGGGCTTGCAGAAAAACTCAAGCTCCATCTGCTCAAACTCACGGATGCGGAAGATAAAGTTACCCGGTGTAATCTCGTTGCGGAAGGATTTACCAATCTGACCTACACCAAAGGGCAACTTGCGGCGTGTTGTGCGCTGAATATTTTTAAAGTTTACAAAAATACCCTGTGCGGTTTCAGGACGAAGATAAAGTGTTGAAGAACTATCTTCTGTTACACCCTGAAATGTTTTAAACATAAGGTTAAATTTTCGAATATCGGTAAAGTCGTGCGAGCCACAATCGGGGCAAGCAATACCCTTTTCGCGTATGTATTCCATCATTTCAGCATCGGTCATAGCAGCGGGGTTATCGCTAAGACCGTTTTCTGCTACATAATCCTCAATAAGCTTATCAGCTCTGTGACGGGTTTTGCACTGACGGCAGTCCATAAGTGGGTCAGAGAAGCCACCCAAGTGACCCGATGCTACCCATGTTTCAGGATTCATAATTATCGCACTGTCAAGACCTACGTTGTAAGGGTTTTCCTGTACAAACTTCTTCCACCAAGCGCGCTTAATGTTGTTTTTAAGCTCGACGCCCAACGGGCCGTAATCCCAAGCGTTTGCAAGACCGCCGTAGATTTCACTGCCCGGATATACAAAACCTCTGCCTTTGGCAAGGTTTACTATTGTTTCCATTGTTTTTTGCGAATTTTCCATTTTTTACATCCTTTCAGAAAAATCAAATTTCTACAAATACAATAGTAATAAAAACTGGGGCAAAAGTCAATATTTTTATGAATTTTATCATCTTGACATATTTATATATATGTTATATAATTTTATGGCAAGAATTAAACTTTTAGTTTGGGAGATAAAACTATGGCAGAATCAAACTTTTTAACCTATAAAGGCAAACCACTTGTAAGAAAGGGTAAAGAAATTTACTATGGCGATATGAGTGAAAAATATATCGTAAAATTTGAAATTCTTTCTGCAAAAAAAGACGATAAATTAGAAATTGCCGACAAGGTATCTGTTCAATTACTTGACAGCAATACTGATAAGCCAATAAAAGACCGCATTAAAAAAGACAGCGTGAAAGACAATTTGTTCACCGCGCTCGACCTTGGTCTTACTTGGCTTGAACGCGCATTAAAAGAATAATGTTTGACGTACCCAGGTTGTTTACACAACTTGGGTATTGTTGCTTTTTAAAATACCAAATTTTTTGTAAAAAATCTTAAAAAATTTTGATAAAACCCCTTTTCAAAATGAAAAATATATGTTATTATACATATTGATACAATTTTAACAATCTATTTGTTATATCTTGTTGAAATCTGTAAGGAGGATAAATTTATGAAAAAGAAAATCAGCAAACTTCCCTTTAAAGGCACTGCCGAACAGGAAGCACAACTCAAAGCAGTTATCGCTGAAAATTGCCACGACAAAAGCAACGTTATGGTAGTTATGCAAAAGGCACAAGATATCTACGGATATTTGCCAATTGAGGTTCAGGAAATGATTGCTGAAGGTATGGGCGTATCACTTGAAAAAGTATACGGCGTTGCTACCTTCTATGCTCAGTTCTCACTCTCACCTAAGGGTAAGTACAACATTTCTGTTTGTCTTGGTACAGCTTGCTACGTTGTAGGCTCAGGCGATATCTTTGACAAGCTCAGCGAAAAGCTTGGTATCGGTGCCGACGAATGTACCGAAGATGGTAAATTCTCACTTACCGCTTGCCGTTGTATCGGCGCTTGCGGCTTGGCTCCGGTTCTTACTGTTAACGAAGAAGTTTACGGTCGTCTTACTGTTGACGATGTTGACAGCATCCTCGCTAAATACGCTGACTAATTCTTAACTGATTTAAAGGATAGATTACTTATGAAAATAAGTCAAATGCAACAGCTTCTTGAAGCAAGGGTTCTTTGCTGCAAGGAAAACCTCGAGCACGAGATACATTCTGCGTGCGGTTGTGACCTTATGAGCGACGTTTTGGCCTTTGTTAAGGATCAGGCTGTTTTGCTTACGGGACTTGTTAATCCTCAGGTTATTCGTACAGCCGAAATGATGGATATGATTTGTGTTGTTTTTGTCCGTTCTAAAGTACCTACTCAGGAGATGATCGATTTAGCTCGCGAGAGCGGAATCGTTCTTATGGTTTCTGACAAAAGACTTTATGAGGCTTGTGGACTATTGTACACAAATGGCCTTGTAGGAAATAAGGTTAAAGAATGAGCGAAGTATTAAACTTCCATTTTAACGTTGACGGTAACGATTTTACATCGGCCGGTCAAGCATCAATACAAATCAAAAAAAATCTAAGACGGTTAGGGCTCGACCCTGAAACCATCAGACGAGTGTCTATCGCTATGTACGAAGGCGAAATTAATATGGTTATTCACGCGCACGGCGGCGAAGCTGACGTAAACGTTTATGAAGACCGTATTGAAATAATCCTGAAAGACAATGGCCCCGGAATTGAAAATATTGAACAAGCAATGCAAGAAGGCTTTTCTACCGCACACGATCAAATTCGTTCGCTCGGTTTTGGCGCAGGTATGGGACTTCCCAATATGAAGCGTTACACCGACGATATGAAGATTGAGTCAGTGGTAGGAGTTGGCACCACAGTTACAATGTGTGTTAATTTATAAGGAGGTCGTTATGCAAACTTATGAACATTCGGTTTTACTGGACACCAGCAAATGTACCGGCTGTACCACCTGTTTGCGTCACTGCCCTACCGAAGCAATACGCATAAAAGACGGTCACGCTGTTATAAACAGCGACAGGTGTATCGATTGCGGCGAGTGTATTCGTGTGTGTGCGCACAAGGCTAAAAAGGCCGTGTGCAGCAAACTTGAAAGTATGGACCGCTTTAAGTGGAAAATAGCCCTCCCCGCGCCTACTTTGTACGGTCAGTTTGATAATCTTGACGATATTGATTGCGTGCTGAGCGGACTTTTAAACATAGGCTTTGATGATGTCTTTGAAGTATCAAAGGCGGCTGAGCTTGTATCCGCTTATACACGACTATATCTTAAAACCGACGGTATCAACAAACCCGCTATCAGTTCAGCATGCCCTGTGGTTATGCGACTAATAGCACTTAGGTATCCGTCACTTAACGATAACATTATTCACATGCTACCCCCTATGGAGGTTGCCGCACGTCTTGCACGTGAGCGCGCGCTTAAAAATCACCCCGAGCTTAAGGCAGAAGATGTCGGCGTATGCTTTATATCGCCCTGCCCTGCAAAAGCAAGCTACGTAAAAAACGGTTTTGCCGGCTATAAAAGTCAGGTTGACGAGGTTGTTTCAATAAGCGATATATATTTCTTGCTTATAAACGCAATGAATCGTGAAACTTCTGTTGAAACGCTTTCAGAATCGGGTATGATTGGTATTGGTTGGGCGCGTTCAGGCGGTGAAGCCACAGCAATTTTTAACGAAAATTACTTGGCGGCTGACGGCATTGAAAATGTTAACCGTGTTCTCGACCAAATTGAAAACGGCAATATACCTAACCTTGAGTTTGTAGAGCTTAATGCATGTACCGGCGGTTGTGTAGGCGGCGTGCTTACAATGCAAAATCCGTTTATAGCAAAAGCAAGACTACAAACACTTAGAAGATATTTACCCGTTTCACAAAATTTCTTAAACGGCGAAGATTCTAAATACATTCCCGAAGGCTATCTCTTTAACGAGTTACCCGAATATCAACCGATAGCGCGACTAAGCTCAAGTATGGCCGAGTCAATGCGTATGATGGCCGATATTCAAAAACTTCGTGAAACACTGCCCGGTATAGATTGCGGCTCTTGCGGAGCACCTACCTGCCGAGCATTTGCCGAAGACGTAGTAAAAGGAAATGCTAAAATAGAAGATTGCCTTATAAATCTATACAAAAAGGAAGATTAAAATGACGGTATATGATTTAAGCAAAAACAGTCAGTTTAATGTTCTTACTATGCCCGAACCCGAGCGTGAAATAAACGGAGTTTACATAGGCGACCTGCTTAGCTGGGTGATGGGCAAAGCACAGTACGATAACGTGTGGATTACCATTATGTCCAACATAAACGTTATTGCTGTGGCTTCTCTTTCAGATGTTTCCTGTGTTCTATTGGCAGAAGATGTAACTCTTGATAATGAGGTACTATCTACCGCTAAACAAAAGGGAATAAATATTCTTTCTACACCAATGTCAGCCTACGATGCAGCTATAGAATTATCGGGTATGATATAATGAACAGGTATTATTACGACCTACACATTCATTCCTGTCTCTCCCCTTGTGGTGACGATGACAACACCCCTAATAACATTGCGGGCATGGCTTCACTTTGCGGACTTAATATTGTGGCTCTTACCGACCATAATTCAACCGCCAACTGCCCCGCATTTTTTGAGGCGGCGCGCCGCTACGGCATTATACCAATTGCGGGAATGGAGCTTACAACAAGCGAAGATATACACGTTGTGTGTCTTTTCGAAACGTTAGAAAATGCTATGACGTTTGGTGAAAGAGTAAAAAACTTAAGTATCCCTATTGAAAACCGTCCCGATATTTTTGGGGCTCAACAAATTTTAGACGGTCAGGACAATATTATTGGAGAAGAAAAAAATCTGCTTATAAATGCAACGCTTATTTCTATTGAAGAAGTTCCGTCAATGGTAACACAGCTTGGTGGTATATGCTACCCTGCCCACATCGACAGACAGTCAAACGGTATTATATCGGTGCTTGGCACCTTCCCTGCTACTCCGCATTTTAGTTGTGTAGAGTTTCACGATGGAGAAAAGGCCGATGAATACATACAGAAATACGGCTTGCAAGATAAAAAAATTATTGTAAGTTCGGATGCGCATAACCTAACCGATATGCGTGACCGCCAAAACTATTTTGACCTTGACGATGAGCCATACAGCAGTGCTCTTGTCAGGAAAAAGCTTTTCGAATTGTTGAGGTAATGTTATGAAAGAATTATCACTAAACGTTCTTGATATTACCGAAAATTCGGTAAAAGCGGGCGCTACCTTAACCGAAATATCTATACTTGAAAATAGTGATACACTCACTATGATCGTAAAAGATGACGGTTGCGGCATGAGTGAGGAAATACTCCGCACGGTTGAAAATCCGTTTTACACCACACGTACCACACGTAAGGTGGGTCTTGGCATTCCGCTGCTTAAAATGGCGGCCGAAATGACAGGCGGAAGCGTAAAAATAGTTTCAAGTACTGATGCCGCAACGCACGGCACTACAGTAACGGCAGTGTTTTATAAAAACCATCTGGACTTTACACCGCTTGGCGACATAAAAGAAACGGTTGTGACTTTAATACAAGGTCATCCCGATACCGATTTCCTTTTTGTTCACCAAACACCATCAGGCGAAGTAAAACTTGACACCCGCGAGCTTCGCGTAATACTTGAGGGTGTCCCACTTGACACATACGAGGTTATCGTGTGGATAAAAGAGTATCTTAACGAGCAGTATGAGCTGCTGGAAAATAGATAAGCAAATAAATAATTCCAAGAAAGGAAGTTATAAAAATGAAATCTTTGGCTGAACTTCAAGCAATCAAAGACAAAATGAAAGACAAGGTTGTAATCCGTGAAGGTGCAAGCTCAACACGTGTTGTTGTTGGTATGGCTACCTGCGGCATTGCAGCAGGCGCACGTCCGGTACTTGGCGCTTTTGTTGAAGCTGTAAACGAGGGTGGACTTGCTCAAAGCGTTACTGTTTCACAGACAGGTTGCGTAGGTCTTTGCCAGTACGAACCTATCGTAGAGGTTTACGAAGCAGGTAAGGACAAGGTTACCTACGTTAAAATGACCGCTGACAAAGCAAAAGAGGTTGTAGAAAAGCATCTTAAGGGTGGCAAGGTTGTAACAGAATACACCGTTGCTAACTGTGAATAATATTTGGAGGTAAAGTTATGATTCGTGCACATGTACTTATTTGTGGCGGTACAGGCTGTACCTCGTCAGGTAGTAAGAAAATTCAGGAAGCATTTGAGCAAAACATTGCAGCCGCAGGTCTAGAGGAAGAAGTAAAACTTGTTCAGACGGGCTGTTTCGGTCTTTGCGCATTGGGCCCTGTTGTTATCGTTTATCCTGACGGTACTTTTTATAGCCGTGTAACCACAGACGACGTAAAAGAAATTGTTGAAGAGCATCTTCTTAAAGGCCGTCCTGTAGAGCGTTTGGTTTACAGCGATACAGGCGCTGAAGAGGTAGTAGAGGCTGCAAGCGTATCACTTAACGACACAGCATTCTACAAATCACAAAATCGTGTTGTTCTTCGTAACTGCGGCGTTATCGACCCCGAAAACATAGACGAATATATCGCTATGGACGGTTACGCAGCACTTGGTAAGGTTCTTACCGAAATGAAGCCTGAAGACGTTATCCAAACCGTTTTAGATTCAGGTCTTCGCGGTCGTGGTGGCGGCGGCTTCCCAACCGGTCTTAAATGGAAATTCTGCGCTCCTAACAAGGCAGCTCAAAAATACGTAGTATGTAATGCCGACGAAGGTGACCCAGGTGCATTTATGGACCGTTCTGTTCTTGAGGGTGACCCACACTGTATTATCGAGGCTATGGCTATTGCAGGTTACGCAGTAGGCGCTACAAAAGGTTACGTTTACGTTCGTGCTGAATACCCAATCGCTGTTGCTCGTTTACAAAAGGCTATTGATCAGGCTAACGAATATGGTCTTTTAGGTAAAGACATCTTTGGTTCAGGCTTTGACTTCGACCTTCAGATTCGTCTTGGTGCAGGCGCATTCGTTTGCGGTGAAGAAACCGCTCTTATGACATCTATCGAAGGCAACCGTGGCGAACCACGTCCACGTCCTCCATTCCCTGCTGTTAAGGGTCTTTACAATTCACCAACCGTTGAAAATAACGTTGAAACCTTTGCTAACATTCCACAAATCATCCTTAAGGGTGCTGACTGGTTTAAGACAATGGGTACCGAAAAGGCACCTGGTACAAAGGTATTCGCACTTGGCGGTAAGATTGAGCACACAGGTCTTGTAGAAATTTCTATGGGTACTACACTTCGTCACATTATAGAGGACATCGGTGGCGGTATTCCTAACGGTAAGAAATTCAAGGCTGCTCAAACAGGTGGTCCTTCAGGCGGTTGTATTCCTGAATCACTTATCGATACCGAGGTTGACTTTGA
Source organism: Clostridia bacterium (assembly GCA_017513195.1). Taxonomy (GTDB): domain Bacteria; phylum Bacillota; class Clostridia; order Oscillospirales; family Acutalibacteraceae; genus UBA737. Next base: position 109,304 of record JAFXGM010000013.1, read on the forward strand.
CAACCTTACTGCTATCGGTTGTATGATGGGTTCTGGCGGTCTTATCGTTATGGACGAAGACAACTGTATGGTTGATATGGCTAAATTCTTCCTTGAATTTACCGTTGACGAGTCTTGCGGCAAGTGTACTCCTTGCCGTGTTGGTACAAAGCGTCTTCTTGAAATGCTTGATAAGATTACCGAGGGTAAGGCAACACTTGAAGACCTCGACAAGCTTGAAGAGCTTTGCTACTACATTAAGCAAAACTCTCTTTGCGGTCTTGGCCAGACAGCTCCAAACCCTGTACTTGCAACACTTAAGTTCTTCCGCGATGAGTATGTAGCTCACGTTGTTGACAAAAAGTGTCCTGCAGGCGTATGTAAGGATCTTCTTACATTTGTTATTGATAAAGATAAATGTATCGGTTGCGGTCTTTGCGCTCGTAACTGTCCTGTTGGAGCAATTGAAAAGACCGACTACATAGCACCCGGTCACAAACTTGCTTCTTACAATATTGATACTACCAAGTGTATTAAGTGCGGCGTATGTATCGGTAACTGTAAGTTTAAGGCAATCAGCAAGGTTTAAGAAAGGAGCCGAACACAAATGGATATGATTAACGTAAAAATTAACGGCATTGCAGTAAGCGTGCCAAAGGGCTCCACTGTTTTAGAGGCTGCCCGCGTAGCAGGTGTAGAAATTCCTACCCTTTGCTTTATGAAAGAGCGTAACGAGATTGGTGCTTGCCGTATTTGTATGGTAGAGGTTAACGAAGGTCGCGGTTTCCGTATGGTTACTGCCTGCGTATATCCTTGCACCGACGGTATGGAGGTTATCACCAACTCCGAAAAGGTTCAAAAGTCACGTAAAACTACACTTGAGCTTATTCTTTCAACACATGACAAAAAATGTCTTTCTTGCGCACGTTCAACCAATTGCGAGCTTCAAAAGCTTTGCCGCGACTACGGCGTAGATGAAGGCGCATTTGAAGGCTTTAAGCCTGTATACGAGCTTGACTACAGCACACCACACCTTGTACGTGACAACAACAAGTGTATTCTTTGCCGTCGTTGCGTTGCAGTTTGTGAAGAGCAGTATGTAAGCGTTATCGGCGCAAATGACCGTGGTATCGACACCAACATCGGTCAGGCATTTGAGCTTTCTCTTAATAATACTCCTTGTATCTCTTGCGGTCAGTGTACTGCAGTTTGTCCTACAGGCGCACTTACCGAAAAGGACGATACCGATAAAATTTGGGCAGCTTTGGCTGATCCTACCAAAACTGTTGTTGTTCAGACTGCTCCATCAGTTCGTGCAACCTTGGGCGAATGCTTTGGTATGCCAATTGGCTCTAATGTAGAGGGCAAAATGGTTGCTGCTCTTCGTCGTCTTGGCTTCGCAAAAGTATTTGATACCAACTTTGCAGCTGACCTTACAATCGTTGAAGAGGCTAACGAGCTTATCGACCGCGTTAAGAACGGCGGCGTACTCCCAATGATTACATCTTGCTCACCTGGTTGGGTTAAGTTCTGCGAATTCTACTACCCGGATATGATTAATCATCTTTCTACCTGTAAGTCACCACAGCAAATGGCTGGCGCAGTTATTAAGACCTACTGGGCAGAAAAAGAAGGCATTGACGCTAAAGATATCGTAAGCGTATCAGTTATGCCTTGTACTGCTAAGAAGTTTGAAATTGGCCGTGAAGATCAGTCTGCTGCAGGTGTTCCCGATGTTGATATTGCTATCACCACTCGTGAGCTTGGCCGTATGATTGAGCGCGCTGGTCTTAACTTCGTAAATCTTCCTGACGAAGACTTCGATAATCCTCTCGGCGAAGATACCGGTGCTGCTGTTATCTTTGGTGCAACAGGCGGTGTTATGGAAGCAGCTTTACGTACAGCTAACGACTGGATTAGCGGTAAAGACAACGCTGACGTTGACTACACTGCAGTTCGTGGCACAATGGGACTTAAACAAGCTACTGCTAAGCTTGGCGATATGGAAGTTAAGGTAGCTGTAGCGTCTGGCGCTGCTGCTGCAAAGGTTGTTATGGACCGTATGAAGGCAGGCAACCCAGACGGATGGACCTTTGTTGAAATTATGGGATGCCCCGGCGGTTGCGTAAACGGCGGCGGTCAGCCAATTCAGCCACAGTCAGTTCGTGACACGGTTGATCTTAAGGCTGTTCGCGCTAAAGCACTCTACGACGCTGACGCTGCAAGCGCTATTCGTAAGTCACACGAGTCACCCGTTGTAAAGGCACTTTACAGCGAATGGTACGACGGTTTTGGCGGCCACAAGGCTCACCACGACCTCCACACAAGCTATGTAGCTCGTAAAAAGTACAACGTTGAATAATAAATAATTATTACACCCGAAGGTTTTATTCCTTCGGGTGTTTTTTAATTTCTCTCTTTTGTTAACTTTTTAAGCAATTTTGCGTTATCGGGATTTATATCATCACCCTTTACTCGCCAAGTCCAATTATCATCTATCGTGCCGGGTGTGTTCATTCGCGCTGATGAGTCAAGGCATAATACGTCTTGCATAGGAATAATACAAAGCATCGAATTAGATTTTGATAACGCGCGTATCATATCATGCGCAATACAACCCGTATTATTTCTTATAAGGGTATTGAAAATAACGCGTTCTTTTGTGGACGCCTTATTATACCAACCAAGCGCAGTATCGTTATCGTGGGTGCCGGTATAGCATACACAGTTATACGGATAGTTTTGCGGCAAATACATATTTTGCATATCACCCGTAAAGCCAAACTGCAAAATTTTCATATTAGGGAAATCGGTATGCTTTAAAAGTTCTATTACCGGCGGGTCCTCTTCGCCGCCCAGGTCCTCGGCAATTATATTTATATCTCCCATTTCCTCTCGTATCTTATCCCAAAACGCCGTACCCTCACCTGCTACCCACTCACCCTCGGTAGCACTTTTGCCTAAAGGTATTTGATAATAGTTTGCAAAGGCTCTAAAATGGTCTATGCGTATTACGTCATACATATCTTTGCAAAACGCAAGTCGTCTTTTCCACCAGCGGTATTCGTTTTCTTGCATATTTTGCCAGTTGTATATCGGGTTGCCCCACAGTTGACCACTATGCGAAAATATATCGGGCGGAACTCCTGCTACAATACTGGGTGTAAAATCGCGGTCAAGCATAAAATCATCGGGGTTGCCCCACACATCCGCACTGTCGGGCGACACGTAAAAAGGTATGTCACCAATAATTTTAACGCCGTTATTGTTAGCATAGCGCTTTAACTCATAATACTGGCAAAAGAAAAAATACTGTGCTATTTTGTAAAATTCAATTTCACATTGGTATTTTCTCTTGAAACCGTTTATAAACTCGGGCACCTTGTATTTAAAACCCTCGGGCAAATCAGACATATTATTTGCTTTATATACGCAAAATGCTGCTTCAAAAAGTGCATAATCGTCAAGCCAAAATTCATTTTCACTTAAAAAGCTTTTATAATTTTTATTATTTGTATCAAAGTTTTGCGCCGCTTTTTTAATTATCGGAATTTTAAATCGGCGCACCGTGTCATAATCCACATTTTGTGTAAATTCAAAGTCTTGTATATCACTTTTTTGAAGCAGCCCGTCACGCAATAGAAAATCTATATCTATATAAAGCATCTCGCCCGCAAACGTGCTTGGTGATTTATATGGTGAATTACCCTCACCCAATGGGCAAAGCGGCAGTATCTGCCAAAAGTGTTGATTAGCCTCGCGCAAAAAATCTACAAGCTCATACGCTTTTACCCCAAAGCTACCTATGCCATAGCCAGAAGGCAGTGACGATACGCTAAGCAACACGCCGCTATATCTTCTTTCGTTTTTATCCCTTAACTGCACCGGCTGCCACTCCCTTTATGATATATTTTTGGCAAGCCAGATAAAAAATTACTACCGGCAAAATACTCAGCACCAGCATTGCCATCATAGCGCCCATATCTACCGAGCCGTAACCACCCTTTAGATATTGCACCGCAATCGGTATGGTTTTGTAGTCGCTACCTATTACAAGGTATGGTAACAAATAGTCGTTCCACACCCACATAGTATTAAGAATTGCAACGGTTATAGCGGTAGGCTTTAGTATTGGAAACACCACGTGCCAAAAGGTTTGCAGGCGGTTACAGCCGTCTATTATTGCGGCTTCCTCAAGGCTTATCGGTATTGATTTTACAAATCCCGAAAAGATAAACACCGAAAGCCCCGCACCAAAGCCAAGATATATGAATATTAGTCCCACAGGGTTATCGAGTCGTAACACGTTTGCCATTTTTGACATAGTAAACATAACCATCTGAAACGGCACAATCATCGAAAAGACAAACAAATAATATAGTAAGCTGTTAAACCGCGTTTTTATCCTTGTGATATACCAAGCAGTCATAGAGGTAAACAAAACTATTACGGCAACCGAACAAACAGTAATAAACAGCGACCAAAAAAGTGCCGACAAAAAACCTGTGTCATTAATGCCGCTTATATAGTTTTCTATACCCACAAAGGTTTCCCTGTTTGGAAGCACAAAGGGTGTTTGACTGATTGAAAACTTGTCTTTAAATGAATTTACAATAACCGTGACAATAGGTATTAAAAAAACAACACTTAAAGCAAGCAACAAAATAAAGATTAAAACGTTTGAGAATTTTATTTTTTTCATCAGTTTTCAACCTCTCGGCTTCTTGTAAGATACAGCTGCATTAGCGCCACAACTGCAACTAATACAAAAAACACAACCGCCTTGGCTTGACCTACACCCTCGTAACCGACTCTACCATAGAAGGTGTTATAAATGTCAAGTGCTAACATTTGCGTCTGTTTTGACGGTGCGCCTGCGGTAAGCGCTAAATTTTGGTCAAACAGCTTAAACGAATTTGTGATGGTAAGAAATAGACAAATAGTAATTGACGGCATAACCGATGGAATTATAATGCTGCGCAGTATCCTAAAAGGCGATGCGCCGTCAACGCGTGCCGCCTCTAATATAGCGTTTGAAATATTTTGAATTCCTGCGATGTAAATTATCATCATATAACCTATCATCTGCCAACTGCTAAGTGCCACAAGTCCCCAATAACCAAAGCTTGAGTTAGATATAATAGAATAGCCGTAATTAAACAAAATACCGTTAATTATAAGCTGCCATATATAGCCGAGCACTATACCACCGATAAGATTTGGCATAAAAAACACCGTGCGAAAAAGATTGGTTCCCCTTATTCGCTTGGTTAGCATCAGCGCCAGCAAAAACGCTATCACGTTTATTAAAATTACAGCTACAAAGGTAAACTTTACGGTAAACCATAATGCATTTATAAAATCGCCGTTATCGCTAAATGCCCGTATATAATTTTGAATTCCTACAAATCGTGCGTCACTTACCGTTCTGAATTCACAAAACGATAAATATAGTCCCATAAAAAACGGTATTAAAAATGCTATGCTAAAGGCTGCAAGGGTTGGCATCACAAATACGATAAACCATCGCTTTGATGCTTTTCTCACTTGCGCTCACTCTTCCACATAGATTTTACCTTTTGCTCTACGTCTTCATACTTATTGTTACCCTGAACGTACTGGAGCAGACTACCGCCTACCTCTGTTTTGAACACGTCGCTTGGGAAGGAAGTAAAAATCCAAGGAACAGTCTGCTTTGTTTCATCGTTCATATAACGTACAACCTCACGCGCAAGTGGGTCTTTTGGTAACTCATCATCACTAAAGCTGTTAAACGGCGTAATAAAGTCAAGTTTGTTGGTAACATAATCTTTTCCCGTTTTGCTGGTAAATAACCAGTTTAAAAAGTCGAGAGATTTCTTTTGCTGGTCCTCGGTGGCATTTTTATTTATTGCAAAATAGTTTTCGGTGCCTATACAAAGGCCCTGCTTTTCTTCGCCGTCAATTCCGGTGTAAAGCGGTAAAAATTTTATATCATTTTCATTTACGGTGTTACCCTTTACATCCTTAATTTGTGACCATGCCCAGTTACCGTTTTGCACCATAGCAACAGACCCGAGCGCAAACTCTGCCATAGAATCACTTGTAGATTTAGAACCTAAAATGCCTTTTTCACTTATTGAGTTATTAATATAAAGGTCAAATAAATTACGATAATTTTTAGAGTATCTAAAGGCAATCTCTTTAGCATTTAGTCCTGCAATTGTGGGGTCCTTATAATCCTCACTACCCATAAATTCGTAATAAAGCGGCACGTTAAGCAAATGTGTCTGCCAACGCCAATCCTCACCTGCCGATAAAGAGGTAGATGCAAAAACGCCCCTTATTCCAAGCTCGTTTTTGTGGGCGGTCATATCCTCTACTACCGATTTAAGTGTTTCAAAATTTATAATCTCATCGGCAGATTTAATGGTTGTAGCGCGGTTTTTAAGTGCAAAATACTTCTTCATAATAGCGTTATTATATATAATGCCATAACCCTCTACAACGTAAGGAACGGCATAAATGCCATTGCCATCGCTTCCTTTTATTGCAAGGCTTTGGTCGCTGAGCAGCTTTGCAAAATCGCTGTTTTCAATATTAAGACAATAATCCTTCCAAGACTGATAACCAATAGGTCCGTTCACCTGAAATATTGTAGGGGCGCTTGACTTTGCAATTTCAGATTTTAGTGTTTGCTCATAAGTGTTTGCGGCAGCGGTTACCACCTTTACCGAAACGCCTGTTTCCTGCTCATATTTTTTTGCAATTTCTCTGTACACGTCAGCCGATTCGGGCTTGAAGTTTAAAAAATAAACCTCATTACTGCCGTTGTCACCACAACCGGCAAGCATCATTAACGAAAAGACGATAATCACGCTTAAAATCAAAGATATAATTTTTTTAGACATAAAAAATCCTCCTTTTTAATACTGATAATATCTTTGCCGAAATTTTTACAAATAATACAAAAATTTAAAAACCCGATTGTTATAAACTCACAATAGGGTTTTAATTGACATTACTGTTTTAAAACTATATAATGTATACATATAAAGGAGTGTGTTTGCCTTGAAAACTAAAACTATTTGTTTTGCCAATAACAAGGGCGGCAGTGGTAAATCCACCACCTGCTGTAACGTTGGTTTCGAGCTTTCTAAAATGGGTTATCGCGTACTAATGATTGACGGCGATATGCAGATGAATTTGTCATTGTCACTTTTTGGCGAGGATGAAGTGCTCCACTCTGCTCAAAGCGGTAACAATATATATACCGCTATAACACAGCAAGCCGATATATGTGATTACATAACACCTACCAAATATGAAAATTTAGATATGGTTTTGTCCTCAAGTCTTATGAGTAATATCGAATTTGACCTGTTTTCAAAATGGCAACGCGAGCTAATACTTAAAAACTGTCTTGCATCGGTTAAAGACAGCGGCAAGTATGACTTTATTCTTATGGACGCTCCCCCTACCTTGGGCGGTTGGGTTATGAATATGCTTTGCGCGTCGGATTACCTTGTAATTCCCGTAGAGGCAAGCCCGTGGGGACTGTTTGGTCTTGCAAATATGTTTGAGTTTTTTGCAACAGTAAAGCAAATCAATTCTGACATCTCACTTTTAGGTGTTGCAATAACAAAGGTTGACACACGCAAAAATTACTTTAAACAAACGGTTGACGCTTTACAAAACACCGATGGCGTTCACATGTTCCAAAACTATATTCGTACTGACAGTAGTATAGAATGGGCGCAGGATGCTTCACTGCCGGTAGCGGTGTATAAGCCGTCTGCCAGAAGTGCTAAAGAATACAAAGCTCTCACACAGGAGGTTGTTTCACTTGTCAATAGGTAAAAACAGTATTGCCCGTGCGGTAAATGCAACGGCAAATCAAAAAACTACCACCACAAACGATAATGTAATAACAAAGTTTTCACTTGATAAAATTGGTCTATTGTCGGTAGCAAAAGTGCCCGACGACATCGACAACGTAAAATCAAGCGTTTCGAAACGCGGTGTGCTTTGCCCCGTTATAGTGGCAGCTACACCAAAGGGTGAGGTTTGGCTTGTTGATGGCTATCGCAGATATTATGCCGCAAAAGAGCTTTCTGTGTTGCAAATTAACGCAGTAGTTATAAACGCCCAAAACAAGTCTGAGGCTAACCGCCTTTATACCGAGCTTTCAAAAACAAAGTCGGTTATTAAAGAAACAATTATCAAGGAAACCATTGTTAAAGAAAGTGTTACCACCGACATTCACGAGGAGAAATTCCGTGTTCTTCACGTAAAAGACCACGATTTACCCGTACATCTACTATAATATAGGAGTTAAAATATGAACGTAGTATGTTTAGATATGGAGGGCGTATTAGTCCCTGAAATTTGGATTGCCTTTGCAAACGAGGTAGGTATCCCCGAATTGAAGCGCACCACCCGTGACGAGCCCGATTATGATAAGCTTATGCAATATCGCCTTAACATTTTAAAAGAACACAATTTAGGCCTTAACGAAATTCAGGCAGTTATCGAAAAAATTGACGTTATGGAAGGCGCAAAAGAATTTTTAGACGAGCTTAGAAGTGTTACGCAAGTAATAATTTTAAGTGACACCTTTGAACAGTTTGCAGCTCCACTTATGAAAAAGCTTGGAATGCCAACTATTTTTTGCAATACGTTAGAGGTAGCTTCAAACGGTGAAATCACCGGCTACAAAATGCGCTGTGAAAAATCAAAGCTTACCACCGTTAAGGCGCTTCAGTCTTGCGGTTTCCAGACTATTGCCGCAGGCGACAGCTTTAACGACCTTGGTATGATTATGGCAAGCAAGGCGGGCTTTTTGTTTAAGTCTACCGAACAAATTAAAAAGGACTACCCCGAGCTTCCGGCCTTTGAAGAATATGACGAATTGCTAACGGCTATAAAATCAGTATTATAAAATGGTCTTGGGCACAATCCGCCTTTGGATTGCGCCCAAGTAATCTTTTAACACTATGCCGTTTAGTATAAAATACCGTCGGCTTATTCAAGGCGATTGCCCTGACATCAGTATTTTATACATAGCACGGATTATTCCGTTATTAAAATTATACTGCTTAAATTTAAAATAAATTACTCTTTTGTGTAAACAAATTTTTAAGGTGATAAGATGATAAAGGAACGAATTTTAAATTTACAAGAAATTCTAAAAGACGATGAAGCCTTTTTGGTATCAAGCGGCTCAAATCGATTTTATTTAACCGGCTTTAATTCAAGTGCAGGTAGCGTTTTGGTAACAAAAGACAGCGCCATTTTCTTTATAGATTTCAGATATTTTGAAAAGGCAAAACAAACGGTAAGCAGTTGTGACGTTGTGCTTTATGACAAGGGTGACAAAGGCATTTACGAGTTTTGCAATGGAAAAAACATTAAAACCATTTTTGTAGAGGCCACACACACACCGCTTACGCAACATAAGTATTTGAGCGAATTGTTTGAAGGTATAAACATCTCTACCGATAATATTTTGGATTTAAACTTGAACAAAATGCGCGCTGTTAAATCAAAAACAGAATTAGAATATATAAAACAAGCACAAAATCTCACCGAGCAGACGCTTGACTATATTCTACCACGTATTGCCGTCGGTAGAACCGAGCGCGAAATAATGCTTGATATGGAATTTTTTATGCGCGGTCTTGGTGCTACCGGTGTATCGTTTGATTTTATTGTAGTATCGGGTAAAAATTCTTCGCTACCACATGGCGTGCCAACCGATAAAAGGATTGAAAACGGTGACTTTATTACAATGGATTTTGGCGGAATTGTTGGTGGCTACTGTAGCGATATGACACGTACCGTGGCTATTGGCGGTATCACCGACGAACAAAAAAAGGTGTATGACACTACGCTTAAAGCACAGCTTGCTGCAATAGATGCAATAAAAGCAGGTGCCGTTTGCGGTGATATTGATAAAATTGCCCGCGATATAATTTATGATGCAGGCTACAAGGGCTGCTTTGGTCACGCACTCGGTCATTCAGTAGGTATCGACGTTCACGAATCCCCCAATTTAAGCCCAAACAATAAAGCGGTTTTAGAGGTTGGAAACATTGTTACCGTAGAGCCCGGAATTTACCTTGAAAATAAATTCGGTGTTAGAATAGAAGATATGGTTTATGTCACAAAAGATGGTTGTATTAACTTAACCAGCAGCAATAAAGAACTTATTATATTGTAAAAAAAATTCCTTACAAAGAAATTTCTTTGTAAGGAATTTTAATTTTAGCCTTCATAAGATTCGTAAAGCTTAACTAAATCTATGTATGCTTGACGTCCATTTTTTACTGTATATAAATTTTCAAATTCTTCGCCCAAGCAGCAGGAACCGTTTTCATAAATAGAAAATATTATTAAAGTGGAATAATCCTCATTATAAAAACGCAAATAAAGATATGCCGCATCCAATTCGCCCTCTTGGTCGGTGTTAATTTCAAGAGAATCGAACTTTTCAAACAGCTTTTTAGCAAATACAGGATCATTAATATTTTTTTTATAATGTTCGCCACCGATAAAGTCGTTGATATAAACACCAGCAGGCTCAAAATTATCATAGTCGGGGTAGATTACCTCTTGGCTGCAACCGACAGCACAAAAAGCAATACATATAACCATTATTAAAGCAATCGATTTTTTAAAAATATTCATTTGTTAGTCCTTTCTAAGTTAAAAAATATTGACCCATTACACGAAGTCGCGTGCATTTTTTAAATCCATATTTTTTAATAGTACGTATTTTTTTAAACTTGTTCATTTTTGGAATATCGCAATATTTTTCAATTATATTTCTTTGTTCATCATTTAATACATCACCATAGCGACTTAGCAACGCTTTTGCCTGCGTATACGTAGCGTTATAATTTTCTCGCACCTTGTCAAGTGTTTGAAGTTTTCGCTTTACAAAAGATAAACCGTATGCTGCTTTTGCGCCCACTTGATTGTCTTCGTGCTGGCGGTAAAGCATAGTCTGCTCGCTTACACAAACAAGCTCGCCAAACAAAACTGCAACTAGTGCCAACCACCAATCATGCATAATGCAATCGTTTGGTATTTGACCGCATTTTTCTTTTAATGCGCGATTTATCATTACCGTACAACCGGTTACGTAATTTTGTACCAATAGTTTTGGTAATGTGATGTCCTTTTGAACTAACTTTTGAAATTCAAAAAATGATGGCGCTATCTCAGAAAGCTCTTGATTTACAACCTTTAAATCGGTATGTACCAAGACGGGTTTTGTGCCGCTTTGCTCAGCTAGTTTCATAGCGTTAAATGTTTTTTCTATCTTTTGTGGAAGCCATATGTCATCCTGATCGCAAAACATTATATAATCGCTATCACATTGTCTTAAAAGCTCGGCAAAATTTTTCTGAGCACTACCTGTCGGTACACCGATAATACTGGTTATTTTCTCGGGATATTGGTTACAGTAAAACGATATAATCTCTGCAGAATTATCGGTCGAACCATCATCGCGAATAACAATTTTAATATCTTTGATAGACTGATTAAGCAGTGACTCAATCTGTTCTTTTAAATACTTTTCGCCGTTGTAAACAGCAAGCAAAACTGTAATCAAACGTGAATCCTCCGCTTGCTAAAATTTATTCGTGTCTAAACTCGTCTTCTGAATAATCGCTTGAAGTATCGTTCGAACTTGAACTATTATCTGAATTATCAGATGGCGTTTCGTCTTCGGGTTCTTCAGGTACATAATCATTAATTTCTATTCTTATATATGATTCTAACGTAACCGTTTCACCCGGCTCCGGGAATTGACCAATAACTGTTTCCGGTTCTTTGGTAGGATCTTCTCTATGTACGATCTCTATGTTTTCAAACAAAAATCCTTGTTTTAGAAGTTCTACTACAGCGCCCGTTTCATCAAAGCCCATAACATCTTTAATTTTTAACTCTTTTGGTCCTAGACTTATAACCACCTCAATAGGCGTTTCATTTTTTACAGCTGTGTCAGCCGCTACCGATTGAGAACAGATTTGTCCTCGTCCGTATTTATCGGAATATTCTTTACCCTTTATACTAAATTTAAAACGCTCGTAATTATCCAAGTCTTCCAATTCATAATAATACATACCGGTCAAATCCGGAACCTTATGCAGTATTGCAGAATCCTGTGCATTAGGATCACGGTCACCTATAGATTCAACCTGTGGTGTTGATTCAAATTCGGTATTGCTAACCGTAGGACCATCATCGCCAAACAATTGATCCCTGAACACAGTAAAACACAATATGCCAACGATTACCAAGCATACCGCAACAGTAATACCTGCCGAGATTATAACGTATTTCACAGCACTGTTTTTTGATTGGCCGGCTTCATCTTTTACTTTTTTATCTGCTACGGAAGCATTGTTTGCTCGTCGTGTGTTCTCACGAGTTTCACCATAAACTAATTCGTTTTTAAAACTGTCTATTGTATCGGTACGATTTTCTACCCTCACCTGCATACCGTTAGCAATTGCAACCAATACCTGACGAGGTAGTTCATCAGCAAAACGTGCAGGAATTGAAAGTGTATCGGTGGTAAGTCTAGACTCTGCCGATGGAGGAGCTATACCAATAATAACTCTAAACAGCACCGCGCTAAGTGCGTAGACGTCTGACGCCGCACACAAACTATTTTCTAATTTTCCATATTGCTCAACAGCTGCATACCCACTGTAAAGCTCTACAGGTCTATTTTCAGAGGTCATTCTTAAGCGTGGTATTAAAATATTGCTTATACGTAGTTTGCCATCACGACCCACGATTACAGTTTCGGGAGAAATTCCGCCATGCACTATGCCCATTTCGTGAAGACCCTTTAGTGTATCAATAAGCGGTAAGAAAAGTGGGCGAGCCTGCTCCCAACGAAGATTTCCGCCATTTCGGTCTAGGAAATTATTGAGAGTAATGCTGGGTATCACAGGGCTTACAGAATAAACTGTTCCGTTTTCCTCGAACACGGTAAGTACCGGAACTATTGACTGTAATTCGCTTGCAATAAATTTTTTATTAATTTCCAAAAAGTCAATAAGACCTTCATTAAAATAAAATTCACCGCCCGGCACAACAGATACGGTTTTATCCGGATTTCTGGTTGCAATTCCTTTCGGATAATACTCTTTTATATGTACTGATGAATCCGAAGCATTGTCCCAAGCAATATAGGTAATTCCTTCTAAATCAGCAGATACAACCTTTCCTATAACATATCTTTCTGAAAGCAAAAATTTTATCGGCAAACAATAGTTTTCATTGTTCGCTGATTGATCATATCCACATATACTACATATTTTTTCTCCGCCATTGTCGTTCATACAACCCGGACACAATCTATCAATGTTTGCCATAACAACCTCCTAAAATAATGAGATTTGATTGATATTGTATTATATCATATATGATATAAAATTACAAGTTTTTAGCATCGGTAGGTACAGGTAATAGCTTTTTAAAAACACAAGTGTGATGCTCGGTAATAACACGATCCTCATGAAGCGAGCCAAAGTACCAACGTTTATATACGCAGGATCTACCAATTTCTTCAAGATAACCATTAAGCTTGTTTATGTTATCATTATCGCCTCTGCGAAGCAGAATTGCACTTTTTACGAGGGCAGGTGGTTCGTGGGTAATAATATAATCTACTTCACATCCGGCCTCGTCAAGCACACGAGCACCGTCTGCCATTTCGTCAGGTGTCGGTTCTTCTTGTCGCCACCAAAAGCCCTGCGCTACACGCATATCTTTATCGGTGCTTTCTCCACCGCCAAAGGTAAAAAAGCGGTTACCATCTATATTAAAAATCTGCCCTCTCATAAGATGCAACAGATTACCCTTTATTCTATGCACCTTACCGCCTTTCCATACGGTTTCACGCGAGCGGTTTATTTTATCAAGATTATCATGCGTTCCTTCCACAAAGGCAGTTATAAATTTACGTTTTGCAAAATAATTCACAATCTGTTTTTCACTCTTTGAACCGTCAAATATATATCCAAAATCGCCACACACAATAAGTATATCGCCACGGCGAAGTTTGCGAAACTCTTTATCATAAAGTCTTTCTATGTCGCCGTGCATATCCCCTGTTATATAAACCATTTTTTCACCGCCCATCTGAATAATTATTTTATAAAATATAACTTTATTTTTAAGAATTTATAATGTATAATAATAGTATAACATACTTTTGGAGAGATTTCTATGCTAAAAAAGTTTTTTTGCGCATTATTAATAATTTGTTTAATATTTACACCTGTTCTTACCGTAAGCGCCTATGAGCCCACCGGCATTGAAATTAGCGCTAATGCTGCTATGCTGGTATCTGTGGACACCGATGAGGTGTTGTATGAAAAAAATGCTAATACAAGAGTATACCCTGCTTCTATAACAAAAATAATGACTACACTCTTGATTTTAGAAAGCGACAAATATAATCCGAATGCAAAAATTGCTATGACCGAGGAAGCGCTTGACCTTATTAGCGGTACAGGCAGCAGTGTATCATTATTTAATGCGGGTGTAGAATTCACACAACTTGATTTAGTTTATATGGTACTTATGTCCTCTTATGGCGATTGCGCACTGCTTGCTGCAGATTATTATGGCGGAAGTGTTGAAAATTTTGTTGCTATGATGAACACCCGCGCCAATGAACTAGGTCTTACCGGTACCCACTACGAAAACCCCATAGGACTTCACCATGAGCAAAACTATACAACTGCACGCGACACATACACACTAACCAAATTTGCTTTGCAAAACGAAACTTTTAAGGAAGTATGCGAAAGCACAAGACACACCGTTAATTCCAGTGCCGGTACGCGAGTGCTTTCAACCACAAACTTTTTGCAAGACAATACCACAAATTATTATTATCAATACGCAAAAGGCGTTAAAACGGGTTTTACAGATGAAGCTGGGCGTTGTCTTGTAAGCACAGCAAGCTATAATGGATATAATTATATGTGCATTGTGTTCGGTTGCCCACCAAATGCAAAAAATCATTTTACCGAAAGCAAAGAATTATACCGTTGGGCATTTAATAATTTTGAATTTAAAACGGTTGCCGACGTAACCACGCCCGTAGCTGAAATAGCCGTTGAAAAATCTTTTGACACCGATTTTGTATCACTTTACGTAGAAAAAAGCTTTACCTCAGTATTGCCAAAGGATGCCAACGATTCTACCATAAGCATAGTTCCGAAACCTACGGCGGATACTGTAAGCGCACCAATAAAAAAAGGACAAGTGTTGGGAACCGCAGATATTATATATGCAGAAAAGGTAATTGGCACCGTAAATCTTGTGGCGAATGAAAACATTGAGCAAAGCTTTATACTAAACACGCTTGATATTGTAGGAAATTTCCTTACCTCATCATATATGATAGTTGTATATGTTTTAGTTGGCGTAATAATACTAATTTTTGTAATTGCAATTATAAAAATGAATAGCAAAAAAAGTAAAAAACGAAAAATAAAATATAAGCCGTATAACGAAAATAAGGAAAATAAAAAATCTCGCTAAAAGCGAGATTTTTATTTTTATATTGCTGTTTCAAGCGCAATCTTAAGCATTTGTTGATCGAGCTGTTTTGTCATAACAAGCGCTTCTTCAATATCGTAACTTACAACACTGCTGCCCTGATATGCTACAACACGATTGCCCTTACCCTTGTTAAGAAGTTGAACAGCCTCATAGCCCATTTGTGTAGCGCGAAGTCTATCGCGAAGTGTTGGGTTGCCACCACGCTGAACGTGACCGAGTATTGTTGCACGAGAATCAATGTCGGTAGCAGCCATAATTTGCTTTGCAATATCCTCTACGCCGCCAACGCCTTCGGCAACTATTACGATAAAGTGCTTTTTACCGTTACGTTGCGCGGTCTTAATCTTACGGATTATGCTATCCATACCAACAGGCACTTCAGGTATCATAATGGCTGTAGCACCAACGGCAATACCCGTTTGTACTGCAATATAGCCTGCGTGTCTACCCATAACCTCAATAACGCTGCAACGCTCGTGTGATTGAGCAGTATCACGAATTTTATCTATCATTTCAACAGCTGTATTCATAGCAGTATCAAAGCCAATGGTATATTCGGTACAACCGATATCGTTATCAATGGTGCCCGGTACACCAATACAAGGTACACCATGACGCGAAAGCTGAAGCGCACCCTTAAATGAACCGTCACCACCGATTACCACCAGACCCTCGATTCCGTGCTTTTTGCAGTTTTCAACTGCTTCTAGCACACCCTCTTCGGTTCTGAACTTTGGACAACGTGCAGTGTAAAGCACTGTACCGCCACGATTTATAATATCGCAAACCGAGCGAGAATCCATATCAAAAATATCATCTTCAATAAGACCTGCATAACCACGTCTTATACCTTTAACTGTCATACCAAGTGATATAGCTGTACGCACTACGGCACGCACCGCAGCGTTCATACCCGGCGCATCGCCGCCACTTGTTAAAACACCTATAGTTTTCATTTACTATCATCTCCAAAATAAATGCCAAATTATTATACAACATAATAATAAAAAATACAACAATTTTTTTATTTTGTTACAAGCTTAACATTATTCTGTCCCAAAATTTCAGATAACGCTTTTTCAAGCTCGTTAGAGGGTTGTATTTTTAACCTATCCGGCGCCATTATTCTTTTACCTGAATCCTCACAAACCATAATAACGTCACTGTCTCCACTATGCTTTGACAACACATTACACACTTGATTAAATTCTTTTGAATTTACGCTCGGAATTTTAAGATAAAGCGTGACAATCTGCACAGTGTTTTGTGCGCTTTCGGGTACAAGCTCTACCGATTCGCAAACTATTTCAGCATCTCGGTCCTCGCGCTCGCTGACTTTACCGTTTATAACAACTACACTGCCTTCGGTCATAATAGAGCGATACGAGGCAAGCACAGCAGAAAAAACAATAATATCAACAGTACCCGTAGTATCTTCTAAAGTAGTATATGCAATCGTATTCTTGTTTTTTAGTTGCTTAAGCTTTATGTCGCCCAAAACGCCAACTACACTAATACGTCTACCGTCTGCAATTTTTTTAGAAACGATATCAGAGATTGGTATAAAGCGAGCATTATTTGCAAACGCACGATAGCTATTCATAGGATGACCCGATAAATACATTCCCGTTGCTGCTTTTTCCATACTAAGCAATTCTTGGCGCGGCATTTCGTCAATATGTGTAAGCTCAAAGCTAACACTTTCACGACTATCGCCAAACAAATCCATCTGGTCTTGTGATGAAAAGCGCTGTGTTTCATCTATTACCGATAGCACTTTATCAATATTATAAAGCATTTTTCGGCGGTTATCCTCAAGAGTATCCATAGCACCGCTTTTTATAAGTCCTTCAAGCGCTCGGCGATTAAAGTTGCGATTATAATTGCGGGAACAAAAATCATACATAGAGGTATATTTTCCGTTCTCGCGCTGTGCGACTAACTGATTAATTAGATTAGAACCTAAATTGCGCACAGCCAAAAGTCCAAAACGAATATTTTTGCCGTTTGCTGTAAAATTTTCAAAGCTTTCGTTTACGTCGGGCGGCAAAATTTTAATACCAATACGCTTGCACTCGGCCGTATATTGCGCAATTTTACCAGGGCTGTCAAGCACACTTGTAAGAAGCGCAGCAAAATACTGCGTAGGATAGTGGCATTTAAGATATGCCGTACGATATGCTACAACAGCGTATGCCGCAGCATGAGATTTGTTAAAAGCGTAAGAGCTAAATGCCGAAATTTCATCAAATAACTTTTCGGCTACCGATTCGCTAACACCACGATTTACAGCACCCTCGCATATAACATTTCCGTTTTCGTCCTTTTCGCCATATATAAATGTGTTTCGCTCACGCGCCAAAACATCGTGCTTTTTCTTTGACATAGCGCGTCGCACTATATCTGCACGACCTAAAGAATATCCCGCAAGCGAACGAAATATCTGCATTACCTGCTCTTGATACACAATACATCCGTATGTCATATTAAGTATCGGTTCAAGAAGTGGTGTATCGTATTTTACGTCCTGCGGATTGTGTCTGTTATGAATATAACGCGGTATCGAATCCATAGGACCGGGGCGATAAAGCGAAATAATGGCAATCAAATCTTCAAGCGTTTCAGGCTTGAATTTTCTCATAACGTTTTTCATACCGTCCGATTCAAACTGGAACACGCCGTCGGTAAAGCCCTCACCCATCATTTTAAACGTATCGGCATCGTCCATCGGTATTTTTTCTATGTCAAAATTGGTACTTATTTTACGTATATCATTTTGAGTATCTTCTATAACGGTCAAGTTACGAAGTCCCAAAAAGTCCATCTTTAAAAGGCCCAATTCGTCTAATGCCGTCATTGTATACTGCGTTACAACCGACTCGTCATTTGTAGCAAGTGGCACGTAATCACTAACCGGTCGGTCGGAAATTACTACACCTGCCGCGTGTGTTGAGGCGTGTCTGGGCATACCCTCTAACTTGATTGCCATATCAATCAAATCTTTTGTAAGGGTGTCGCCATCATATAAATTTTTAAGCTCTCTTGATCCTGCAAGAGCACGTTCAAGTGTCATACCGGGCGACTGTGGTATAAGCTTTGCCGTCTTATCACAAGTAGCGTACGGTATATCCATAGCGCGACCAACGTCACGCACCGCCGCGCGCGCCGCCATAGTACCAAATGTTACTATCTGCGCTACGTGGTCTTCACCGTATTTTTCTATAACGTAATCTATAACCTTTTGACGATTAACGTAACAAAAATCGACGTCAAAATCGGGCATAGAAACACGCTCGGGGTTTAAAAAGCGTTCAAAAAGAAGATTATATTTTATAGGGTCAACACCCGTAATACCAATACAATATGCCGCAAGACTACCAGCACCCGAGCCTCGTCCCGGTCCTACTGGTATGTTGTGCGTCTTTGCATAGTTTATAAAATCCCAAACAATAAGATAGTAATCTACGTACCCCATTTGATTGATAACAGAAAGCTCATATTCAAGTCTGTCTATTACCTGACTGTCGGGATTATCACCATAAATTTTATAAAGCCCGTCATAGCATTTGCGACGGAAATATTGGTAATGATCTTCACCGTTTGTATCAAAAAACGGTAATTTTATTTTACCAAACTCAAACTCTACGTTACACCTATCGGCAATAGTTTGTGTGTTCCAAACGGCTTCGGGCGTATTCTTGAAAAGAGATAGCATTTCATCTTCGGTTTTAAGATAAAATTCTTCGGTTTGAAATTCAAGATTATTTTTGTCACCAATTTTACTACCCGTCTGCACGCATAGTAGCACCTTGTGCATAAAGCTATCGTCTTTTTCAATATAATGCACGTCATTAGTGGCAACAAGCGGTATGCCTGTCTCGCGCGAGAGCTTTTGAATATAAGAATTAACCTTTTGTTGCTCGGCTATTCCGTGGTCCTGCATTTCAAGAAAATAATTATTTTCTCCAAAAACGTTTTTATACCAAAGCGCAGTATCACGCGCCTTATCATAGTCGTCGTTCATAATAGCACGCGGAATCTCGCCTGCAAGACAGGCAGAAAGTGCAATAAGGCCACTGTGATACTTTTCAAGCAGCTCGCGGTCAACACGCGGTCTTGTATAAAACCCTTCTGTAAAACCGGCAGATACTAACTTAATAAGATTTTGATAGCCTTCGTTATTTTCGCACAACAATACAAGATGGCTATAATTACCGTCGGGCTGTTTTGTTTTGTCAAATCTACTGTTAGGCGCAACATAAACCTCGCAGCCAATAATAGGTTTTATGCCCTTTTTCTTTGCCGCTTTGTAAAAATCAATAGCGCCATACATAACGCCGTGGTCGGTAATTGCAACTGCTGTTTGTCCCCTTGCGGCTACTGCGTCAATAAGCTTGTTTATACGGCAGCAGCCGTCAAGCAAACTGTATTCCGTATGTAAATGCAGATGCGTAAAGCTCATGCCGTATCAACTCCTTATCTTGATTTTATGTCTTCGTAAATTTCTATTATTTTTTTAAGTCTATGATTAAGCCCCGAAACAGTTATTGGCTCAGGTGAGTTTTTACATAGCTCTTTAAGCGAACTTTCGGGATATTCCATACGCAAATTAGCTGCCGAAATAAGTTCTTCGGGCAAGGACGACAGCATTTCTCTTTTGATTAAATATTCTATGGCCGTTCTTTGTTTAAATGAAGCCTCAATAGTTTTATTTATATTAGCTCCATCACAGTTAAATATTCGATTTGTCTTGTTGTTTGCTTCTTTAATAATGGTGGTTTCTATAAGCTCAAGGCTTCTTACTGATGCACCCATAAGTGCTAGTAAATTTATTATCATCTCGCTACGCTTAATATATACAACGTATCCACTGCCGCGGGTCGAAATATTTGCCGATACCTCATGGCGCAACAAAATATCACGCAACTCGGTAGCTAACGCTTCACTTTTTACGGGAAAATCAACCCTATAACTTTTTTCGGGGTCACTCATTTGACCACAGCTTAAAAACGCACCGCGTACAAAAGCCGCCTCACAACACGCACGATTAAAAAATTCGTGGCTTATTTTGCCCTCTACCATACCAAAATCTACGGATGCTAATATCTTTAACCTGTCTATTTCGTCTGTGACTTCGGCGCGATAGGTAACGTTTTTACTCTCGCCCTTATTAACTTTAACACTCACATCATAGCTTTTTTGTATCATTGTAGCATATAGCCTTATCACCGCCTCATTTTCGCTTTGCATCGAAATTTTTTGCGGTTTAAATGCTCTTCCAAACAATAACAACCCGTAAGTAAGCGCCTGCATGCAACAGCGCGATACCCTTATTGCGCTAAGCTCGGTTTTAATATCTGAACAAAAAGACATAATTCAATCCTCTATATTTATATCACGATGAAAACAACAAACATCATATCCGTTTTGCTTTAAAGCATTACTTACCTCTATAGCAAAGGTTACCGAACGGTGATGACCACCTGTGCAGCCAAATGATATTGTCATTTTTTCGACACCGTATTTTTCCTTAATAGGTATTATAAGCAGTAGTATATCTATAATTTTTTGTAAATACTCTTTAGCTTTTTTATCATCCAATACATAGTCTCGAACAGGCTTGTCCAAACCCGTTTTATGCTTTAAATGCTCTATGTAAAAAGGATTAGGCAGACAGCGCACATCGAAAACGAAGTCTGCATGCGCGTCTGCCCCATTTTTAAACCCAAAAGACCTACACTCTATTTTCATTTATTTTCTTCCTACAAATATAACCTCGGGCTCTAAATCTACACCGTCGGCTGATTTTACTGTATCTTTTATCTTTTCTATCAATGATAAAACATCGTTACAGGTAGCATTTCCCGTGTTTATAACAAAACCGGCGTGCTTTTCGCTTACCTGAGCGCCGCCTACTGAAACACCTTTAAGATTGTTTTGTTCAACAAGCGCGCCTGCAAAATAACCTTCCGGGCGTTTAAAGGTGCTGCCGGCACTCGGATATTCAAGCGGTTGCTTATCACGCCTACGGCTAAAGAAATCATCCATAGCGTTTTTAATTTCCGTGCAATCGCCTTTTTGAAGCTTCATATTAATGCTTGTAATTGTTAAATTTGAATTTTTAAACACACTTGTTCTATATCCAAGTTTCATATCAGATAGCTCAAGCTTTACCTCATTGCCATCAGCATCAACTGCGGTAGCAGAAGCTACTACCTGCGACATTTCGCCACCGTAAGCGCCTGCGTTCATATAAAGCGCACCACCTACGGTACCGGGTATACCATAAGCAAACTCAAGCCCTGAAAGTGATGCCTTTTGTGCCGCAATACAAACACTGCGCAAGCTAGCCCCTGCGCCACAAACTATGGTATCGCCGTTAATCTCAATTCCATCAATTCCTTGAAGGCTGATTACCGCGCCTTCAATACCACTGTCAGATACCAAAAGATTTGAACCCTTGCCCAAAATAAAGCGAGGAACTTCCAATTCGTTAGTAATTGAAATTACCTGTTTTAGCTCTGACACCGATTTAATTTTGATAAGCACGTCGGCATTACCACCTATTTTAAAGGTAGTATGACGGCTCATTGACTCGCTCTTTGCATATTCAATTTTAAGTTCTGATAATCTGTTTGTCAGGTTATCAAGCTTCATAAAATCACCTTATTCGTAAAGATTGCAAAGATATGCGGCACCTATAATGCCGGCATCGTTACCAAGGTCAGCGGTTTTGATAATGGTTTTAGTTTTCATATGACGAGCATAATTTTCGCCCTCAACGTATTCGTTAATCGGGTCGGTAAGGTATTCGCCCTCTTTTGATACACCGCCGCCAATGCATATAACGTCAGGCTGGAAAATATCAAGCACGTTTGCAATACCAACTGCTACGTAGCGTATATATTCATCAACAACCATTGCGCCTACACGGTCGCCAAGACGTTTAGCCTTGAAAGCAGTTCTTCCGTTAGCGTTGTTAATATCATTGTTGCATATTTCCCACATTCTGCTACTCTTATAACGCATCATAGCCTGCTTTGTTTGACGAACAAGCGCTGTAGCGGAAGCGTAGGTTTCCCAACAACCGAATCGACCACAGGTGCATGCCTGACCGCCCATTTGTATAACAGTGTGACCAAGTTCACCACCGGCGCCGTTAGAACCGGAATAAATTTTGCCATCAATTATAATACCACCGCCAACACCGGTACCAAGTGTTATTGCAATAAAGTTTTTAGTACCCTTACCCGCACCTGCGATGTATTCGCCATAAGCTGCTGCATTGGCGTCGTTTTCTACGTAAAACTTTTTGCCTGTTTTCTCATAGAGCATCTTGCCAAGTGGTAAATCGTAAAACTCAAGATTGTTAGAGTATGGTACGTTGCCTGTTTCGTGTTCAATAGAACCGGGGCAGCCTATACCAAAGCCGTCAACTTCATCTATTGTAATATCGGCAGCCTCAATAGCCTCGAACGCCACTGCAACGATATCATCAACTATTTCTTCTGCGGGACGTGGTAAATTTGTTTTTCTTTTTGCAGTTGCTACGATTCTGTACTTTTCGTCAACTACACCCGCAACTATATTTGTACCACCTAAATCTATACCTAATTTATACATTTTTATTTCTCCTGTCTATTTAAAAGGGTGTTACCTTTGTTTCTTCTCTACCTGTATCGAAGTCATCGTTCATACCAAGGCGGTTAAGCAAATCCTCTGCTGCGTTGTAGCCAAGCTTTTTCTGACGGCTGTTCATAGCAGCAACCTCTATAATTACGGCCAAATTTCTACCGGGTTTTACAGGAATTGTAAGCGAAGGAATCTGCAAGCCTAAAATTTCCGTCTTTTGTGTTTCGAGACCCATTCGGTCATAATTTTTATTGGTGTCCCACGGTTCCATATTTATAACCAAGTCAATCTTTTCGGTAAGCTTTACAGCGCCTGCACCAAAGGTACGACTTGCATTAATTATTCCTATGCCGCGAAGCTCAATAAAATGCCGAATGTTATCAGGCGCGGTACCTACAAGTGATTTGCTCGACACACGTCGAATTTCTACCGCATCATCGGCAATAAGTCGGTGTCCACGTTTTACAAGTTCAATAGCTGTTTCACTTTTACCAACGCCACTTTCACCAAGAAGCAAAATACCCTCACCGTAAACCTCTACCAAAACACCGTGGCGGGTAATGCGGGGTGCCAAATGAAGATTTAAAAACGCAATAAGCGCCGCTTCAAAATCGGAGGTTGCTTCATGGGTAACAAGTAGCGGTACGTCATATTTTTTTGCAGTTTCTGAATATATAATATCATCTGCAAGATTACGCGCAATTATAACGGCTGCGGGTTTTTTAGCAAAGAATTCGTCGACCATTTTTTTCTTTTTATCTTCGTCAAAGCCTCGCAAAAAGCCTATCTCGTTCATACCTAGTATTTGTATGCGTTTTGCGTCAAAATATTCGTAATAGCCGGCAAGGTGAAGTCCGGGTCGGCTTGTTTCTGTAGATGAAACAAGAACATCACCCTCAGGCATATTAAGAACCTCTAAAGAAAATTCTTTAACTATTCGTGACAGTTCAATTTTACAATCGGTTTTCATGAGTTAAACACCTCATTTTCTTTAATCATAAATATTATATCATATATATTATAATTTTTAAATATATTTTTTATATTTTAGCAAAAAAATAAAACACCAAGCAAAAACTTGGTGTTTTAACGCCTTATTTGTCATTATTAAGTGAATACACATCGGCGACCTCGCTTATTGTTATATAAGCGTGTGGGTCTATTTTGTGTACAATATCTTTCATTCTTGCAACCTGAAATCTGTTTACTATAAAGTAAATCATAGCTTTGTCTTTGTTAGAGTAACCACCCTTTGCGTCAAGCTTTGTTATGCCACATTCAAAATGAGATGAAAGCGCGTCACAAATCTCGGTTGGATGTTCGGTAATAATGATAGCTGATTTTGCACGATCGACACCATCTACGATGAAGTCGATGGTTTTAAGCCCTGCGTAATACGTAACTATTGAATATAGTGGTAAAATCCAGTCTTGCATAAATAGACCGCAAACAACGTAAAGCAGTACGTTATAAAGCATTACGAAGGTACCAACACTAATTCCAACTCGCTTTGCAAAAACGACCGCCATAACCTCTATACCGTCCATAGCTCCACCATAACGAATGGCAAGACCACTGCCAGTACCCGAAATGATACCACCAAACAACGCGCAAAGTAATAAATCCTTCTTGGCTATCGGAGATGCAACGCTAACGTCTATGGGCAATACGTCATTTATAAGCCACGCCGCAACGGAATAAATAATAACCGTATATATAGCGTATGTGGTAAAGGTTGTGCCTTGTTTTTTTGTTCCGTAAATAAAAAGAGGAATGTTTAGCAAAACAAGAAATACAGACAGTGAAAGTGGTGTTAATTGTGACAAAAGTATTGACGTGCCCGATATACCACTATCGTATAAATTTACGGGTGAAATAAACATAGTTACACCAATGGCATTAATGATACCTGCTATTGTCAGCATTATAAAGTTTTTAAGTTTTAATTCTTTTAAAAAGTTCATCACAAGATCCTTATAAATTTAATTTGATAATATCTCAACATAATACTATCTATTTCTCAAATATATACGCAAAATTTTAAAAAGGCGCTAAAACAGCGCCTTTTTCTTATCTTTTAATTACCTTTACCTTTGCGCCGTTACCAATTCCAGCCGCATTGGCATCATCTGTATCAATATGCATTTCAAGGCGGAAATCTTTATGCACACGTACCTGTACATCGTAAAATTTGGTGCGACGCTCGCCGTTTACCTCTACGTCAACATACTGCCCATCGACAAGACCAAAAGCTGCGCCCTCGTCAGTGCTCATATGTATATGACGGTTAGCGATTATGCAACCCTCTTTAAGTGTTACAACACCTTTGGGTCCTATAATTGTAACGGGTGCAGAACCCGCTATATCGCCCGATTCGCGCACGGGTGGTTTTACTTTAAGCGTAAAAGAATCGGTGCGAGAAATCTCTACCTGAGAAGCCTTACGAACGGGGCCTAAAACTCGTACATTTTCAATGGGACGAAGTGATGGGCCAACTATAGTCAAGGTCTCTTTGCAAGCAAATTGACCGGGTTGAGAAAGGTCTTTTATTGGGGTAAGTTCATAACCTTTGCCGAAAAGTGTTTCAAGGTCGGCTGTAGATAAGTGAATATGACGGTTTGATACGCCGACAGGAACTGTATCATTATTACCGCTTGTGCTTTCGGTGCCAAGGCCTGCCATTACGCGCGACACTATTTCGGCAACTATTTTATCATCATAAGCCATTTTACAAGCCTCTTTTCAAATTAAATAATTCTAAAGCTTTCTGCCATTACACAGCGACGTTGACGTGTAAAGCTGCGAGCCGAGGTAATGCCCTCGCCTGTAGGACCTGCAATAGTAAAGGTTGCGTGGCCCTCGCCGCCAAAGCCAATGCCTGCGTAAGAAGGCGCATTTTTGACAAAGATTGTGGTTTCAACCTCACGAGCAAAGCGAGAAAGGTTGTCTACGTTTTTAGAGTGCATATGTGCAGTATGGCGGTTGCCGTGCTCTGCCTTTACAGCCAAGTCAATAGCCTCGTCAATATCGTTTACGCGAACGATGGGAAGGATTGGCATCATAAGCTCTTCTTGCACAAATGGGTGATTAAAATCGGTTTCACAAATGATGCAACGAATATCGTCACTAACGGTAATACCAAGCTTTGAAAGAATAACCTTTGCGTCACGGCCAACGCAATCGCGATTAACTATTTTACGAACGTTGCCCTTTTTATCGGTTTTATCAACAAGAACTATGTCTGCAAGCTTAGCAGCCTGAGCTGAATCTATCATATAAGCGCCGTTTTTAAGCATAATAGAGATAAGCTCATCAGCAATATTCCTAAAAGCAAATACCTCTTTTTCAGCAATACAAGGTAGGTTGTTGTCAAATGTGCAACCGTCAATTATATCTTTGCCTGCCTTTGCGATGTCGGCGGTATCATCAACTATAACGGGTGGGTTACCTGCGCCCGCGCCGATTGCCTTTTTACCCGAAGAAAGCACAGCCTTTACAACACCGGGACCACCTGTGCAAACAAGAAGTCTGATAAGTGGATGTGACTGCATAATAGCGGCTGATTCAAGTGTTGGCTTTTTCATAGAGCAAACCAAAATTTCAGGGCCGCCCATTGCTTTACTTGCGCGGTTTACAAGGTCAACTGCGTAGTTAGAGGTAGCAATAGCGTTTGGATGCGGGTTAAACACAACACCGTTACCTGCAGCTATCATACCGATTGAATTGCAAATTACGGTTTCACTTGGATTAGTACTTGGAGTGATAGCACCAACAACACCAAACGGTGCCATTTCAACAAGTGTAAGACCGTTATCGCCTGTTTTTGCAGCAGATACAATATCCTCAGTGCCGGGGGTTTTGTCCGCTACAAGCATATGCTTTGCAGTTTTGTGGTCCACCCTGCCCATTCCTGTCTCTTTAACGCCGATTTCTGCCATAATGTGTGCTTCAGCACGTGTAAGACGACGAATTTCAGTGATAAGCTGTTCACGTTTTTCTACCGACATCGCGCGCACTGCCTTATAGGCTACCTGTGCTGCTGCAATAGCGTCGTTCATATCGTCAAATACACCTACAAATTTTTTGCCGGCATATTGTGTGCTGTCAAAGCTTGCTGTGGGGGCTGCGGCAGATACCTGATTAAGCACCTGACTAACTACCTCACGGATTTCGGCTTCAGTAAGATTTCTTGCCATATATAACACTCCTTGTGATACTTTAAAATCAATAAATCAGTTCAACGTTTTTTCTCTTTAAATATTCCTGCCAATTAGCACTAGGCTCAGTATCGGTGGCAATTATATCAACCTCGTTAACATTGCCAACCTTTATAAGTGAAATTTTATCAAATTTACTTGAATCTACGCACAAAATCTTAGTTTCTGCTGATTCAAAAATTGCCTGCTTCATTTCGGAATCCTTTTCGTTTGAATCGGTAATTCCGCGTGTAATATCAAGTCCTTTAGATGAACAAACCGCGTAGTCAACGTGGAAAGAACGTATTGTCTTTTCGGCCGATGGTCCAACAAGAGAAAGCGAACCTTTTTTTAGCTTACCGCCGGTCGAGAAAACGTTCCAATCGTCTTTGTCTGAAAGTTCTATAAGCGCTTCAACCGAGTTGGTAATAAGGGTAATATTTTTTAAATTTCTTATATAATTGAGAAGCAAAAGAGCTGTTGAGCTTGCATCCAACATAATGCAGTCACCGTCTTGGAACAGTGTGCTTATCTTTTCTGCTATTTTTTGTTTTGCTTCTACGTTTGCTTTTTTTCTAACACTATGAGGTAGGTCGGTACTAAAGTTTTGAACAAGTACTGCACCGCCGTAGCTCTTTTTAACAAGACCTTCTTTGTCTAGTTTGTCAAGATCTCGACGGATTGTTTCTTCGGTTACGTCAAATTCTTGACTAAGCGCCGAAACAATAACCTTGCCGTCTAAATATAGCTTGGAAAGAATGGCATTGCGTCTTTCTATTGCAAGCATCTAAACAGTTCTCCCTTTCTATAAATTTCGAATTCTTGGTGCTGTTAAATAATACTGTTCCACATTTTTTCGTCCGGATGAGGAATTACAGCTGAATCAAGGAACATACCCTGTTCTCCGGCACCCTGCTTTGCGCGTTCAATCGCTGCATCCACTGCCGCAATCTCACCTGTAAGCAGTAGGTAAGATTTACCGCACATACCGCGTGAAAGGCGAAGCTCTACAAGCTCTACAAGCGATGTCTTTGCAGCTATATCAGCCGCAACAATGGCAGCCGATGACGAGAAGGTTTCAAGCACGCCCAGCGCATTAGGGCTTTCAATTTCGGTTGTACCGTAAAGCGCTGTAAAGATACTGTCATGCGGATTGCCAAGTACAAACTTGTCAATAAGCATATCCGGTATTCTGGTTGCCGTCGCATCGACAGCCGCGCGCACTGCACTGAGCTCACCAGAGATTAGCACCATATATTTACCCGGACACACTGTAGTAGCCTCTATGATTTCAACCTCGGCGGTCTTAACCATTATATCTACTGCACGCATACCCGATGATACTGTTTTGTATTCTACCATTGCGAGTGCTTTTTTCATCATTTACACCTATTGTTTTTCTATTATGATGGCGGTTTTACCAACCGCGGTAACAACGCCGTTTACCGGTGAATGTAGGGCAACACTTAGTCCATCGCCGGCATTGGCTATTAATTGCTTTTCGTGTACCTGGTCACCTTTTTTCACAATTGGAACGCTTGGGCTTCCTACGTGCTGGCTAAGAAGTACCGTTACTTTTTTAAAGTCGGGCACCGCCTCGATTATGGGGGCTGACTTATTATACTTTTTAAGACCTATACGACTTGTAAGTCTGCTCATAGGCACCTGACGAAGCGGACGGTCAGGATTTACTACAGGCTCAGGCTGTGGTTGTGGCTTAATGCCCGCCTTGCGAAGCTCGAGCTTGCACGCTGCCAGTAGCATTCGAGGGGATAGGTTTTGTACGCAAGAATATTGCTCGCAAAGTCCGCAACCCGAACAGTACATAGCGTTTATATATGGCGCCGCATCATTTGTAATGCTGTTGGATGCAACACGCATAAATTCGGACGGATTAATTGGATGACCTAATAGATTTCGCGAGCAAAGACTTGTGCAATAACTGCACTGACAGCAAGCTGCCATAGCGCGCTTCATATCTATAAAGGTTTTAGACTGTCTTCTTCTGATAAGTGAATGGCTGCTTGGCAGTACCAATACTGCATTTGTAGTTTTGGTAACAATGTTGGCTTTGCTTCCAAGCGAACCCATCATAGGACCGCCAATTATAAAGGCAGGGTCTTCGGTTGTGATGTTACCTGCAAGCTTTATAATCTCTCCTACCGTCACACCGATCGGCACACGCACGGTTACGGGATTTTCTACCTCGCCTGCTATTGTTACATACTTACGTGTTACGGGACGTCCGTTCATAGCGCGGTAAAGATTATATATCGTTTCAACGTTTAGTACCATAACGCCAACCGATAGCGGTATATCACCGGGGGGAACAATTCTACCCGTTACCTCATAGGTAAGAATAACCTCGTCGCCTGCGGGATATACGTCGTCAAGAAGACATATTTCTATATTTTCAAAAAACTCTACAAAAGGCTTTATAGCGTTAGCCGTAGCAGTGTACGATTTTTTAAGCGCTACACATACCCTTTTAGCGTTTACTGTTTTCGAGATTATCTGGAGGGCTTCAAAAATTTCCTGAGGATGAGTTTCAAGCACCTGACGGTGCAATTTAAGAAGCGGCTCACACTCAGCGCAATTAAGAATAACAGTATCGGCTTTTTCGCTTAACTTTGCATAGGTTGGAAAACCTGCACCGCCTGCGCCGACAATTCCGTTTTCTTTAAGAATGCCCTGAAGTTCTGAAAGTTTCATTTATTATAACTCCGGTAAACCTATTCCGTTATCTACAATACCAACAATAGCAGCATCAACCGGGGCAGTTTCAATATTACAGCCTATTCTTGCGGCAGAACCTGTTGCTACAAGAACTATTTCGCCAATACCTGCGCCTACATTATCTATAGCTACAAATTTTTTGTTGGGATCGCCAAGCTTTTCAATTGGCTCAATAACCATAAATTTAGAACCAACAAGTTTTTCATTTTTTCTGGTTGAAACGATGGTTCCTACTACTTTTCCAACTAACATTAATTTTCAATCCCTTCTGATTGATTTT
Organism: Clostridia bacterium; assembly: GCA_017513195.1. Lineage (GTDB taxonomy): Bacteria > Bacillota > Clostridia > Oscillospirales > Acutalibacteraceae > UBA737. The sequence goes on from JAFXGM010000013.1 coordinate 139,706, forward strand.
ATGTTTTTACTCAAAAGCGGATGCTCGGGGAGGAGGGGTCCCCTCCCCGAAAGAAAAATATTACTTCAATGAGGGAAGAATTTTTTCTACATCTGCGTGTGGTCTTGGGATTACGTGTGTTGCGATAACTTCGCCCAAAGAACCAGCCGATGAAGAACCTGCTTCTACAGCAGCTTTTACAGCGCCAACGTCGCCACGTACCATAACAGATACAAGACCAGAACCTATTTTTTCTGTACCGATAAGCTCTACGTTTGCAGCTTTCACCATTGCATCAGCAGCTTCAATTGCAGCTACAAGACCACGGGTTTCTACCATGCCTAATGCTTCAAGTGCCATTTTCGTTTCCTCCTGATTAAGATTTTAATTTATTAAATAAAAATTTAATACGAAATTATTTAAGTGATGGAAGAATTTTCTCCACATCGTTGTGAGGTCTTGGAATTACGTGTGTTGCAATAACCTCACCTAAAGAACCGGCTGAAGAAGAACCTGCTTCTACAGCAGCTTTTACAGCGCCTACGTCGCCACGTACCATAACAGATACAAGACCTGAGCCTATTTTTTCTGTACCGATAAGCTCTACGTTTGCAGCTTTCACCATTGCGTCGGCAGCTTCGATTGCAGCTACAAGACCGCGGGTTTCTACCATGCCTAATGCTTCAAGTGCCATTTTCTTTACCTCCTTTACCATAGGTTCTATTTCCACCTTTGCTTCTACAGCCTTTTTAGGTGCAGCAGCCTTGGTAGTTGTTGTTTTTTTAGCGGCAGTCGTTTTACTGCCTGTAGTTTTAGAAGTAGCCATTATTTAGTTCCTTCTTTCTTTTCCATTCGTGATGCGCTAAGCTTAAGCAGTCGCTCGACCTCTGCGTGAGGGCTTGCAATCACTGCGTGAGAAACAGGTCGCTTTATGGCATTGGCCATAGCGTTATCTACTGCGGCGGTTACTGCCGAAACCTGACCCTCTACCACAACCGTTACAAGTCGTCCACCAAGCTTGCGTTCCCAGGTTACAAACTCTACGTCTGCCGATTTGCACATTATGTCAAGACAATCAATAGCAGCCGTTACGCCCGAAACCTCTATAAGTCCGATAGACTTCATTGCTGTTACCTCTTAATTAGAATTTAGGAAGTATCTTTTCTACATCAGCATGTGGTCTTGGGATTACGTGTACTGCTACAAGCTCGCCAAGGCGTGAAGCGTTTGCTGAACCTGCTTCAACAGCAGCTTTTACAGCGCCAACATCGCCGCGTACCATTACAGATACAAGACCTGAACCGATTTTTTCGGTACCGATGAGTGTTACTTCTGCAGCCTTAACCATTGCATCAGCAGCTTCAATTGCAGCTGTAAGGCCACGGGTTTCTACCATACCAAGTGCTTCTTTCATAATATATATCCTCCAAAGTTAGTTTTTATCAAAAGCGTTAAGCTTTAGCATTGGTTCTGTGGATGCTTCTGTTCTTGTAATAATATGACTAGCAACCACGCCTGTAACGTTTTCGGCAGCCTGTTTTGCAGCAGCCATAGCGGCTTCTACTGCATCAACCGTACCACGAAATTTTATTGCCACAATTAGAGGAACCTCTAATGCATCAGCGTTACCGGGTTTGTTTTTGTCAAAATTTTCTACAGTAACGTCTGCCGCCTTGCAACCTGCGTCGCAGGCCACGAAAGCGCTTACCAGACCAAACACCTCTAAAATACCTGTAGCATTACCCATAAGTGTTCTCCTTATTTGTTAACTACAGCGATTTTCAGACCTTCCATCTTTAGATTGGTCTTAAATGCCTCGTCAATCTGTTCGAGAGGATATTTGTGGGTGATAAGCTTTTCAATAGGAAGACCTATTCCCTTAGCACGCTTTAAGAAATCAAAGGTGGTTGCATAATCGCGGAGGGTATATACCCAAGAACCAACGGTTGTAATTTCTTTTGAGCAGATATCAAAGTGTGGGTTAATAGTAGCATCGCCACCATTAATAAAGAAGCCCAATTCGCAAAGTCCACCGCCGTTGCGTATGAACTTATAGATGTTGCTGTGTGCTACAGGTGAGCCTGTGCACTGGAATGCAAAGTCAGCAAGGTATCCGCCAAATGCATCCTTAACACCACCGGCCAGTGCCTCAATACCACTGTGGTTTTTAAAGTTCACAGCAGCTGTAGCACCCATTTCCTTTGCAAAAGAAAGACGTTTTTCTTCGCCGTCAACAGCTACTATATTTTCAATACCCATTGTACGAAGAACTGCGATACAAATAAGACCGATAGGTCCGCAGCCCTGTACTACAACGCGGCTGTTAAATCTTAAAATACCGGTTGTTTTTGCGCGCTCTACTGCGTGAATAAGCACGGCGCAGGGTTCGATAAGAATTCTTGAATCAAGATCAAGATCACTTACATTAAATATGGTTGAGCCTCCGCGAACCAAAATGTAATCGCTAAACCAACCGTTTAGGTGAACGTCGTCATCGGGAAGAAGTCCGTAAACATCGGCTCCACCTACGTTTTGTTTGTTAAGGTCATACATTGTGATATCAGGATTATCCTTAAATATCATGCAGGTAACCACCTTGTCACCAACCTTTAATGGTTTGCCGGCCGAGTCTACCTTAACATTTTTACCCATCTTAACAATCTCGCCTGTACCCTCGTGGCCGAGTGCTACAGGAATAAGACCAAATGGGTCGCGTTTATATTCGTGAGCATCTGTACCGCAAACGCCGCAGCCTTCAACCTTAACCAAGACGTCATCGTCACCAACTAGTGGCATCGGATATTCTTTGATTTCGATTTTTTCAAGACCTGTAAGCATTGCAACCTTTGCTGTTGCAGGAATTGCGCCGCTTGCTACAACAGCTGCAGGCTTGCCGTTCATGCTGTCAAGTACCTGACGTACAATCTGCTCTATGTTGGAAGAATTTATATCCATTATAGATACTGTCCTTTCTCAAAAATTTCTTTTCCATAAGCGGCAAGCGCCGTGTCTTGCGCTTCCGTACCGCCGCTAACACCAATACCGCCTACTATTTGGCCTTCACGGTTTTTAAGTGGTTCACCACCGCCAAAAATCACAATTTTACCACCGTTGGTAAACTGTATTCCGTAAAGTGAGCCGCCCGGTTGGGCCAAGGGTTTTAGTGTAGCCGTCGACATTTTAAGTGATACAACCGTAAATGCCTTTTGCACCGCTATATCATAGCTTGCAATATATGCGTCGTCCATACTCTCCACCAGAACCGGACAAGCGGCTCTGTTAGATATTGCAACGACCGCCTTAACACCCATTTTTTCAGCCTTTTCGCGCACCTTTTGTGCTACGCTTTGCGCTAAATCAAGTGTTATATCCTTGGGGCTTATTTTACTTACCACCGTCTCGACAATGGATTGTATGGCCTGTTCGTTCATCAGTTTTTACCAAGCTGAGCGAGTACGCGCTTTGTAATTTCTGCTACCATATCAGACTCGCCCTTGCTACCGCATGTGCAGTTGCCGCCACAGCCATGACAGCTAGGCTGACCAGCCTTTGCATTTGGGCAAAGGTCTGCAGGATGTTTACCCTTAAGACCAAACTGACGACGGATTTCATAAAGACGCTGTACCTGTGATTCAGAAAGCTCTTTCGCACCGCCAAGCTGCTTAGAGATATAAAGTAGTTTTGCATAGAACTCTACAGATTCCATCTTGTGATATGCAGCAAGAAGTGAATCAGAGAATGTAAGTGCACCGTGATTTTCAAGAAGCACTGCATCAAATGACTGCAAATACTTTGAAACTGCATCAGGGATTTCTTCGGTAGAAGGTGTGCCGTATTCAGCAATCGGTACACAACCGAGTGCGATAACTGCCTCAGGCATAATAGGCTGTGTTAGCGGAATGCCTGCAATAGCAAAGCCTGTTGCATACATTGGGTGAGCGTGAACTACCGAATTAACGTCAGGACGCTCTTTATACACACGCATGTGCATCTTGATTTCTGAAGATGGCTTAAAGCCCTTGTTTGCTTGGATAACTTTACCGTCGCGGTCAACCTTACAAATGAATTCAGGGGTCATAAAGCCCTTACTAACACCTGTTGGTGTGCAAAGGAATTCGTTATCGTTAAGCTTTACTGAAATGTTACCGTCGTTTGCAGCAACCATTCCCTTGTCATAAATGCGCTTACCGATGTCGCATATTTGTTTTTTGATTTCATACTCGTTTACCATGATTTTTTCTCCTTATTATTAAAATTTGCTTTTAAGTCATTATGATAATACCACCAAATTGCGGTAAAGTCAACATAAAAAAGATAATTTTTTTGGTTTTTTGTGTTATTTATGTGGTTTTATGTGGTTTTTAAGGTGTTCTAACACTTTGTTTATGCCCGTTCCCGTTTTAGAATCGACGTGAAACACCGTTTCGCACCCCGAAAGTCTTAACCATTCTTCCGCAGTTGTGGGGTCTGCCTTGTCGCACTTTGTTACAATACCTATAACCTCCCTGTTTACCATACAAGTAATGTTTGGCGGAAAGAGCGAGTACTGTTCGTCAGCCGCTATCAGCAGTGCTACAACGTCAGCCTCGTAAGCATATAGGCAAAGCGCTGCGCCAAGGTCGTGATTTTCGGCATATTCACCGGGGGTATCTATCAAAAAATCACCGTAATCAATATACTGTGTTTTGTGATAGTGTGTTTTTTCACCCTTGAGCGCTTGAGTAAGGGTTGTTTTACCCACCCCACTGCGCCCTATAAGAATTAGTTTTTTCATTAGGTTTTAGTCACTTCGCAAACCGTAAAGCCAAGCTTGTTTTGAACGTAGTCGGTTATGGCAAGCAGTGAAGCCTCAACCTCTGATACAGTGCCTGTAAGGATTACCGTGCCGCTGAATCTATCTACAAATCCAAGTGTTGCACCGGATGATTTGATTGCTATATCGCCCGCTATAATTGCCGTTTCACTGGGCGACACAGTCAAAATTCCAATTGCACCCTTATGGTCTTCGGCAGGATTGAGTCCTAATTTTTTATAAAGTATTTCATCGGGGTTAGCAATAATGTGCGCGAGTGTAATTTGTTTACCTGGGACAAGCTCTTGAATAATGCGAGCCTTGTCGCCGAAGCTGTTATCAAACTGCATATTCTAACCTCCTATTTGTACTTTCAAACCGAACTGCTCGGCCGTTTGTTTTAAAACTTCCATAAGGTCGTTTGTCGGGGATTTTAAATCTCCCATACCGTACTCGCGACCAAGTCCCGTGTATTTGTCACGACCCATATTGTGATACGGCAGCAAATGTATTTCATCTACGTTTGGTAAATTAGAAGCAAAGGCCGCTATCTCGGCAATTTCGGCTACCGTATCATTAAAGGTCGGTATTACCGGAACTCTTATAATAAGCTTTTTTGCCTTGCTTGCTATCAGTTTTGCGTTTTCAAGAATTCTTTCGTTAGGTTGCTTTGTGAATTCCTTGTGTTTATCGCCATTTATGTGCTTAATATCCATAAGCACGGTATCTAAATATGGTAAAAATCTTTCAATTACCTCTGCGCTTGCAAATCCCGTGGTTTCGATAGCGGTATTTACGCCGTTATCTTTACACGCTTTAAGTAATGCCACCGCAAAGTCGGGTTGAAGTAGGCTCTCGCCACCCGAAAGGGTTATTCCACCGCCCGAACGATTGTAATATGGTCGGTCTTGTAAGACCTCGCTTAAAACCTCTTTAACCGTTACGTCGCGCCCCATAATCTTGGGCTTTCCATTTTGCAACATAGTTTCAATCTCATAAGACTGCGACTCGGGATTGCAACACCAACGACACCGTAGCGCACACCCTTTTAGAAAAACTATTGTGCGAATACCCGGCCCGTCGTGTGTAGAGAAACGCTGTATGTCGAAGATTCTTCCCATTACAGCGAGGTTATCCATTTCAGAAACCTCCCTGCTCGGTACGAGCTATAATGTCATCTTGTAGCGAACGTGATAACGTTGTAAAGAGTGCGCTGTAACCCGCAACGCGAACCACGAGTGACTTATATTTTTCGGGGTTTTTCTGTGCATCGCGAAGCGTTTCACGGCTTACAACGTTAAACTGCATGTGCATACCCTTTTGATCAAAGAAGCCTCGTACCAAAGCCACAAAGCTTTCAAGTCCGCTTTGTCCTGCAAGTGCGCTCGGATGGAACTTCATATTAAATAGCGTTCCGTTTGACGCTATAAAGTGGTCGAGCTTTGCCACCGAGTTTGCCGACGCGGTAGGACCTTTTGTATCTCTGCCTGCTGCAGGGCCAACACCGTCAGCTATTGGTGTGAAGGCAAGTCTTCCGTCTGGGGTAGCACCCGTTTGTGCACCAAGAGGCACGTTAGCTGATACAGGATATAAGCCTGCTTGATACATACCGCCGCGTGGGTTTTTGTATTGTTCAAGCGGTTTTGTATAGGTGTAAGCCACGTCACGTGCAAATGCATCTACATCGGTAAGGTCATTGCCGTATTTCGGTAGTTCTTGTATAGTATCAAGCAACTCGCCCCAACGAGCTTTATCGGCATCGGATGCGGGGTTTTTAGATACTGCCAAGTAAATAGATTTTATATCTTCCGCGGTAAGCGTTTTACCGTCAGCCACTAATTTTTCGGCAACCGTTTTGGTAAGCTTTTCAGCAGTTGCTGTATCCATATCCTTACCAAAGTTATTATCAAGCGCTGCTTTAAGCTCACAAAGCTTTATAAGCTTTTTATCGTATACAAGAGTTTTTACAGCCAAGAGTGCATCGGTCATATTTGCTATACCAAAGCCTTGAGGGCCGGTAAAGTTATAAACCGCACCACCCTCTTGCAAGCTCTTGCCTCTGCCGATACAATCCTCTATCATTGAGGATTGGAAAGGAAGCGGGCAGCGACGAGCATGTGCTAAATCTATAGCGTTATCTGCGTTTACAAGTAATTTTATAAAATAGTTCATCTGCGCTTTGTAAGCGTCATAGAACTTATCAAACGTGGTAAATTCGTGAAGCTCGCCTGTTCGCAAACCTACCTGCACGCCGCGGTCAACACCGTTTGAAAAAACAAGCTCAAGCGGGCGACACATATTAAAGAACGCTGCGTCGTGCCAACCGTCTGTTTTTGCAGGAGCCTGAGGTTCAACACAACCGATTATGTTGTAGTTACGAGCGTCCTCGAGTGTCACGCCACGGCTCATAAGTGACGGAATAATAACCTCGTCATTGTAATAAGCCGGAAGGCCTACACCCGTTCTGGTTACCTCTGCCGCGCGAAGCAAAAATTCATGCGGGCTACCGTTCCAAACACGAACCGAAAACGAAGGCATTGGAAGCATTACGTGAAGCGTGGCGTTAATGCACATAAACGAAACATCGTTTGTAGCGTCATTGCCATATTTGTCCTGACCGCCTGCGATGAGGTTTTGGAACAAGCTATAGCCTGCAAAGCCCTCTGCCGAAGCGGCGTCGCGAACTTTGTTAAGGTCGTTAAGCTTAACCCAAATGCAATCAACAAGCTCTTGTGCAAACTCGCGTGTTATTTTGCCTGTATTTAAATCCTTTTCAAAATAAGGATTCATATATTGGTCAAATCTACCGGGAGAAATTGAATGTCCGCTTGATTCAACCTGCAAAAGCATCTGCACAAACCAGAAGGACTGGCAAGCCTCATAAAAGCTTTCGGCGCCATATCTCGGTACGCGAGTACAGTTTTCTGCGATTTTCAAAAGCTCTTCACGGCGTTTTGTATCAAACTCGGCCGTCGCCATTTCTTTTGCAAGTGTAGCATAGCGGTCAGCATAGTTTATAACTGCTTCACAGCTAATTATTACCGCTTGTAAAAACGTGCTGCGAGATGCGTAATCAGCATCTGCCACATCAAGAGCGTTTAAAGCATCGTTCGCTTCGGCGATAATTCCCTTGTAACCCTTTTCTAACACCTTGCCGTAATCTACTGTAAAATGACCGATGCCATTATAGAAATAGTTACCTACAGTAAATATATTGTGCTCTATAGCGCAAAGCGCTTCAGGCGACATATAAGCAGTCGCAAGTTCGCTTGTGGTCTTACCCTTCCAGTAAGGGTAAACCTCACGAAGCTTTGCTTTGGTTTCTTCCGATATATAAAACGGGTCGGCGCTACGTGTAGCAACGGTATCAAATTCGGCCTCCAACCACTCGTAAGAATATTCAGGGAATACCTGACAACCGCGCGGAGCCTTTGAGTTGCTACCTACAATCAATTCTTCAGGACGAATTGTTATTGGCAAATTCTCAAGTATGTGCGCAAAGGCCTTTGCTCTGCGCAATACTATTGGCTGCCCCTCGGTTGATTTATAACTTTCGGTTATCAGCACTGCACGGTCAGCCTCTATCTCGGGCATCTTTGCATAAAGATGATCAATAAGGCGCCCTATACGCGGTGATTTTTCTATATTTTTTGTGTATGTGTATGGCATAAGACAATACCTCACTTTACTGATTGTGTTTATTATAAATCAAAACCACACAAAAGTCAACACCAAAACCAACAAAAACCAAACAAATTTGGTAAAAAAAAAGATTTTTACCCCGTTTTGTTGTCTTTTTAGTGAAAAAATATGTGGTTTTTATGTAAAAACAAAAGTTATCAACATTTTTGTTGATAACTTTTTAAGACAATATTATTGTTTTTTGATTCCAATACTTGATGTATTGTTATAAATATATATAAATAAATCTTTTCATAAATAAAAAGAACCTCCCGATAGAGAGGTTCTTTATTTCAACTGTGCATTATGAATTGTTAATTATGCATTTTTAAGTGCAATGGCTGCCTTTGCCTTTTCTACTATATTTACAGCGCGAAGGCCAAATTCATCAAGCAATTTTACTGCAGGACCCGAGTGGCCAAATTGGTCATACACACCAAGCTTTACAACAGGTACCGGTACTGTTTCGCAAACAACCTCGCTTACAGCAGAGCCAAGACCACCAATTACCGAATGTTCTTCTGCTGTAACGATGGCACCTGTCTCTTTTGCGGCTTTGATTATAATATCACGGTCAATAGGCTTGATTGTAGCCATATTGATAATACGAGCGTTAATACCCTCGGTTTTTAGAAGGTCGTAAGCCTCGAGTGCTTCCTTAACCATAAGACCTGTTGCGATAATGGTAACGTCATTACCCTCGCGAAGCTCAACACCCTTACCAATTTGGAAGTTGTAGTTTTCGTCAAATACAACCGGCACTGCAAGACGGCCAAATCGCATATAAACAGGACCGTCACACTCGAAAGCGGCACGAACAGCCATACGAGCCTCGGTGTCGTCGGCAGGGTTAATAATGGTCATACCCGGAATTGTACGCATAAGAGCAATATCCTCGTTACATTGGTGCGTTGCGCCGTCCTCACCAACCGAGATACCTGCGTGTGTAGCACCGATAATAACGTTAAGGTGTGGATAACCTACCGAGTTGCGAACCTGCTCAAAAGCACGGCCTGCCGCAAACATAGCAAACGAGCTTACAACTACCTTTTTACCGGTAGCTGCAATACCTGCCGCAATGCTTACCATATTTTGCTCGGCAATACCGCAGTTGTAAAAACGCTCGGGATATGCCTTTTTAAATTTACCTGTTTGTGTAGCGGCTGCAAGGTCAGCATCCATTACAATAAAATCGTCACGCTCGGCGCCAAGCTCTACCAAAGTTTCACCAAAGCCTACACGTGTTGCAACTGTTTTAACTTCTGACATATTAGCCACCCCCTTAATTAAATGCAGCAAGCGCTGCTGTAAGTTCTTCCATAGCTACGGCATAAAGCTCGTCATTAGGAGCAGCACCATGCCAGTTAACCGCGTTTTCCATATAAGATACGCCCTTACCCTTTATGGTATTAGCAATAATTGCTACGGGCTTATCTACGGTTTTAGCTTCTTGGAGAGCCGCTTCGATAGCGTCGTAATCGTGACCGTCAATGGTAATTACGTGCCAGCCAAATGCCTCAAACTTTTTATCTACAGGCTTTGCACTATTTACTTCGTCAATAGTACCGTCAATCTGTAAATTGTTAAGGTCAATAAATGCGGTAAGATTTGAAAGTTTTTTATTAGCGGCAAACATTGCAGCCTCCCAAACCTGACCTTCCTCTATTTCGCCATCGCCAAGAATTGTATAAACGTTATAGTTATCACCGAAATGCTTGCTTGAAAGTGCCATACCAACTGCGGTTGAAATGCCCTGACCGAGAGAGCCGGTTGACATATCTACACCGGGGATGTTTTTCATATCGGGATGTCCCTGCAAACGAGAACCTATTTGACGAAGTGTAATAAGCTCGTCAACCGGGAAAAATCCACGAAGTGCAAGTGTAGCGTAAAGAGCAGGCGCAGCATGCCCTTTAGAAAGAACAAATCTGTCGCGCTTCGCGTCCTTGGGATTCTCGGGGTCTATGTTCATCTCTTTAAAATAGAGATATGTAAGTATCTCTGCTATCGAGAGCGAACCGCCCGGGTGACCCGCCTTTGCCGCATGTACACCTTCAATAATACCAATACGTACCTTGCAAGCAATTTCCTCTAACTGTTTTTTAAACGTTGCTTCCATTGTTCAGTTTCCTTTCGGTAAGATAATCTATAAAATCGGCAACAGCGCCGTTTTGTACATTACACACTACCGTAGTAGCCGCAGCCCGAACCTCTTTGGGTGAGTCTATAAGTGCTGCGCCTATGTCGGCAGTTTTTATCATTTCAAGATCGTTGTAATAATCGCCTATTGCATAACAACAACCATCTTTTATATTTAATTTTTCACAAAGTATCTTAAGCGTTGCCGCCTTTGAAACACCACGCGGCACGTGCTCATAATAATAACGTCTTCTGCCGTCAATCACAGCCGAAGTATCAACAAACTGCGAGTCATGCTCAAAGCGTGATATAATCTCCTTTGCAACTATAAGCTCGTCATCATTTGCCGAGAGATAAATTACTTTGTTCCAATTATACTGTAAAGCCTCATCGTAATTAAGTAAAACTGTATCAAGATCCTCGTAAACCGCGTGATCAATAGATTCCTGATTTTGATTTAAAACAATAACCTTTTTACCACAATGCGCCTCAATACCAATTGTTTTACATCCGTCAATAACTGCTTTTACAATGCGTTTGTCACTATCGGGTATAAAAAGCTCATAAATCGGCTTATCGTTTTTAATGTCATATATCATACTGCCATTGGCAACAATAGACGGCGAAATACAATCTATACGCTTTGTAACCGAAGAAATAGCGCCTGCCGTTCTGCCCGTAGCCAAACAAAAGGCTCCACCCTCGCCTACAAAATATTTGATTTTATCAATATTTACCTGTGGCATATAATCGTTAAGCAGTAATGTTCCGTCTATATCACAAGCAAGCAGGCAACCATCGAAAATTCCCATTTTACTTTGTTTTTCCTCTGCATTCGTTTAAGAATTTTGTAAAATACTGCGGCAGTTCGCTAGAAAATTCCATATACTCGTGAGTTTTTGGATGAATAAACCCTATTTTTCTAGCGTGCAAGCACTGACCGCCAAGCTTGGTAATTACCTTACTAGGTCCATATACGTCATCGCCTGCAACCGGGTGGCCAAGCGACGCCATATGCACCCTTATTTGATGGGTGCGGCCCGTTTCAAGACGTAATCTTACGTGTGTAAAATCTCCAAAGCGTTCCAGCACGGTATAGTGTGTTACAGCTTCTTTTCCGCCTTCAACTATCGCCATTTGCTTACGCTTTACGGGATGACGTGCTATAGGCGCATTTACTGTACCATTATCATTTTTTAGATTACCATATACAACCGCTTCGTATTCACGAGTAAGCGAATGCTCTTTTATTTGTTCCGCTAAATACAAATGCGCATTATCATTTTTTGCAACCAGCAGCAGTCCACTTGTATTTTTGTCAATTCGGTGCAATATGCCCGGTCGCATAACGCCATTTATTCCCGAAAGGCTGTCACCGCAGTGATAAAGTATAGCGTTAACCAGCGTTCCGCTATAATTACCTGCAGCGGGATGCACCACCATATCCTTCGGCTTGTTAACCACCAAAAGATGCTCGTCCTCATAAACTATATCAATCGGTATGTTTTCCGGCTCTGCCGTATATTCTTGTGGGTTGGGAATGGTTACTTGTACCGCATCGCCCATCTTAAGCTTTGTGTTTTTGGCGGCTTTTTTACCGTTTACCAAGACGTTTCCTTCCCCAATAAGTGTAGCGGCATAGGAACGAGTTATGTCAACTTTTTCCGCTAAAAACACATCAAGACGGCGGCCACAGCCGTCGTCAATAATGTAGTTATATATCTCCATTGTTATCTTCTTGTGGTTCTACCACGACATTAGCACGTGATTTTTTTCTTTGCTCGTCTATTATACTTTTCACCAAAGAAAGCATAATAAGACCTGCACCAATTACTATTGCACAGTCGGCAATATTAAATACAGGGAAATCGATAAATGCAAACTCTAAAAAGTCCACAACAAAACCGCTATTAAACACACGGTCAATCATATTGCCGATACCACCTGCTAATATAAATGCCGCTGCCCAAAACATAACCTTATCTTTTAGGCCCCATTTAAGCAGTAACGCAATTCCGGCGAGCATAACAACAATGGTAATTGAAAGTAACAACCACGTATGACCGCCAAGCATACCCCATGCGGCACCGTCATTATGAATGTACGTTATGTTTATTAGTCCTGGTAAAAAGTCATAAGACTGGCCCTCTATTAAATTTTTTGAAACAAAATATTTTGAAAATTGATCTGCTGCTAGAAAAAATATAGCTGTAATCGATGCCAAAATATACGATAACAAAAAATGTCACTCCCAAATTAAATATCTTCTTCCGTATCAGATGGTTCATCATCAAGATCAAACTCATCCGCATTTATAACAAAACCTGTGCCAGCAGTGTACGCTTCAACCAACTTTTCAGCAGGCTCTTCGGTTTCTTGTTCTGTTTGTGGTTCTTCAACCATTTCTTCTGTCTCTTCAATAGCCACAGGATTTTCAACATATTCTTTGACAGTAGGAATATTATCAAATGAACTTGCTACAACTGCGGCAATTTCCTCCGGATCATTGGGAACAGTATCAGGAAGAGATGCCAAAAGTTCAAGATGCTCTTTATATTTTGCGGTTACCTCAGCCTTAAACGCCGCAATTTCAACCTTCATCTTGTTAAAGAGTAGCTGCTGACGCTCTACGCAATCTTGAGTAGCGGTTTCGACTGCTGCCTGTTTTTTCTCGGCATTTTCAATGATTTTTTCAATATCGCTTTGAAGTGCATCCTTACGCTCACCAGCTTTTTTATCAAATGCATCGGTAAGTTCTTTTTCTTGCTCGGTAATTTTTTCGATACTTGCTTGAGCATTGGAAATAATTTCTGCGCTCTTAGTTTTTGCCTCTTCAACAATTTGGTCGGCAAATTTTTGTGCACTTATAAGTACGTTTTGTATATTACCCTGAGCATTTTTAGCGTCTTCAAGCTCGACTTTAAGCTCACTGATTTTGTTGTTCATCTCGTGAAGAGTACGTTCAAACTGTTCATAATCGGCTTCAACTTTATCAAGAAGGACATCTACCTCCTCCTTTTTGTAGCCACCCATTGCGGTTGAAAAACGCACGTTTCTTATTTCGTTTGCACTTAACATAGTATATTCTCCCTATATGTATTTATTATACTTTAAAATAATTCTACCCTTTTTAGACATTTCGTTACAAGATAAAATCTCAAACTTTCCCTTTTGCCTGATTGTGATTTTATCATATGCTCTAACACTTAATGTAGGTTTGGTAATACAAACCGAATTAACCATAACAAGACCGTCGGTAATCTTTTCGCTTGCCTGCGTTCTTGACATATTACAAATAGCCGCTACAACACAGTCTAGTCGAACCGATGCCACGGTTTCACTACATTCTAGTTTTTTACCCATTTGTGGTAATGGAGTATCGTAACCTTCACTAAGTGTAACACCAACGTTACCAACCTTTTCAATTTGAGTTAAAACAAATTTAGAAATATCAGAAGTTACAAAAACTACCGCTCTGCCGTCTTCAATAAGTATATCCCCAACCGTCTCTCGCGTGATGCCAAGTGCCATTAGGGCACCCAAAAAATCTCGATGCGAAAGCTTATCGCAAGTGCGGTATGTAAACGTTATAGCAGTTATTGGAAAAATAGGATCGTCACACCAATCAGGCAGCACACCAAGCATTACTCGCTCGGCGCCTTCGTAACCGCCAAAAACGGTATGTTTTTCGTTTATACTAAATCGCTTTACAGCTATCGCTGTTTCCTCCGCAGTTAAAAAACCAATAAACTTTGGCGAGTTTGACTTTTCACTGATTTGTTTTAAATCATCAATTCTTGCTGGCAAAAGTTTAATATCCATTAAAAGTAAATTTTGCCGTCCTCAAATTCCTCTGGCAAAAGCTCACCCATAACGTCAACACCGCGTGCTACGATGATAAAGGTGTTTTTTGCAACCTTTCTCATATTACCGCCGTTAGCGTAAGCCACACCGCTTAAAAAGTCTACTATTCTGCGACTGGTTTCACGCTGACTTTCTTCAAGATTTAGTACTACTGTTTTACCTTCGTTAAGATGATCTGCAATAGTTGTTACCTCATCAAAACGGTCAGGCTTTACAAGAACTACCTGTAGGCTACCGTTGTTTTGTGAATAGTTTATTGATTTTGATTTTATAAGCTTTGCCGGTGCTTCCTTTTTAACACTATAAGCAGGTTCTTCTGATACCTTCTCACGTACCGGACGCTCGTTCTCCTCTGCTAATTCATCCTCGTAATCATCTTCATCAGAGATTACCATAATGTTTTTGATTCTGTCCCAAAGACTCATAAATACACTTCCCTCTCATTAATTTATATATTATAATTTCGTCTACCAAAAAGTGCCGTTCCAAGACGTACCATAGTGGCACCTTCTTCGATTGCAACCTGATAATCATCAGACATACCCATAGACAAAATATCCATACTACTATTATCTATTTTTTTACTGCCAATGTCAATAAACAGTTTCTTCATTTTTGCAAAATAAGGTCGATTTTCGTCGGAAGTTGCGCATATTGGCGGTATCGCCATTAGTCCCTTGATTTTTATACCGCCCAGTTTTGCTATTTTTTCGACAGCCGCAACGGCTTCATCATATTCGAATCCCGATTTACTTTGCTCATCACCGATATTTATTTCCAGCAAAATATTAACTATAATATTGCGTTTTACCGCTTGGCGCGATATTTCCTCTGCCAAACGATAAGAATCAACCGAATGTATAAGCGATACCTTATCAATTATATCTTTTACCTTATTGGTTTGCAAATGTCCAATAAAATGCATATTTACAGGATTATATTGCTCGTACTTTGACAAAAACTCTTGAACACGATTTTCACCAATAAAACTAACACCTGCTTCTATTGCATGGTTAATAACCTCAACATCCACCGTTTTAGTTGCGGCAAGTAGCGTTATATCCTCATATTTTCTGCCGGACTTTTCTGCGGCACGCGCAATGTTTTGAGTTATTTCTTTATAATTATCATTAAATATATCAATCGACAATTTTTCCATCATAGAGATTCTTTCCTTTAACCACAACGTCGTCATATAAACGCAACACCGACTCATTGCTTACCTGCTGTTCGCATATTATATATTCGTCGGTACGATAAATAACGTTTACCGTAACAAATTTGACTGTCATACCCGAACGAACAAACACGCCTGCCTTGCCATTTTGGAAACGCAAAGCCTTTGCAGGAAGCTTTAGCCCTGAATGAGTGCTGTTTACAATGGTCATGCTACCGTGTCTAATAGAAGCAAGCTCGCTGTTCATTTGCTCGCAAGAGAAAACAATAACTGCGGCATTCTTTTCTTTGGACGTGTTTATCTTTTCAACCTTAACTTCGATTTGGGGTGTGGTTTTAAGAGTAGTTTCAAGCGTAAGCTTATCACCCGCTTTGTATTTAAGTGAATCACTTATATCAACCTTTGCCGCAATATACCACGTATAACCTGAAACTATTTTTCCAATAGCGTTTTTGGGGGTATTTTCTGCTTTTAGCGAATCAATAAATTCGGGTGTAAGAGAGTCGATATTTTCGCAAGAAAGCACCTTCTCATATCCATCAACGGTTGATACAAAATAGCCGGACTCATCGGTTCTAACGCTTCCAATAGGTTGTGGCAAAGAAGCATTAAGCGAATCAAGCTCGTTCTTAAGTTCATTTATTCGTGCAGAAAAATCGGTTTGCTCGCCCGTTATCATTTGTCTACGACTAATGTTTGTTAGCAGTTCAGCCGAGTCAGCGTCTACCGATGAATAATCGCCTGATGCTATTGTGCGAAGCAGTACGTTAAGCGAATTATTGACCTTGTTGTTAATAAGCTTAATGTCAGCCGCTTCAACATCATTGTAGCTTTGTATTTCTTCTATATCGCTGATTCGTTCTTCAAGCTGTTCGATGCGATTGACCGTAACCGAGGCATTAGCATCAGAATATATGTTTGCAATAATTCCATTTTTTGCAGCTCGCTCACCATCAGTAACCGTGAAATGTAATACACCGCTTGTATCGGCAGTGATAACACTTTCCTCGCGAATTATGGTGGCATTTATTGGGAAACCCTCAACAGCTGTATAAAACTCTGCGCTAACCGTAGTAATCGGTTTATAGGTAGAAGAATATATTTGATGTATGATAAAAACTAACGCTATAATACAAAGTATTGTTTTTAGCACTTTATTATCACGCATAATTATCCTTCTTTCCTTATAAATTTAATTGCTGTATCCACAGCGCTTTCGGTTTCATCTCTATATATCCAGTTTATACGCTCATCCTTGTTAAACCAAGTAAGCTGTCGCTTAGCATAACGGCGTGTCGAGCGTTTTAAATTTTCTATTGCTTCCTCTAATGAAATTTGTTCTTTAAAGTAATCAAAAAACTCCTTGTGACCTATCGCTTGAACGGCACCACCACCAAGGTTTTTATCATAAGCGGATTTAGCCTCTTTTAGCAAACCATTTTGCAGCATTAAATCAACACGCAAATTTATTCGCTCATATAACTTTTCTCGGTCACGATATGTGATACCAATCATACAAGCGTCATATGGCGATTCATTTTTTATAGATTGCTCATCATTAAACGATTTTGTATTTCCCGTGCTTTCATAAATTTCAAAAGCACGAATAATTCGCTTTTTATCATTTTCGTGTAGCTTTGCCGCAGCATCAGGATCAATTTCACAAAGTCTGCTTAGCATCTCGGCACCACCGACAAGATCATATTCTTTGGTTATACGCTCACGTAGTTCATAGTCGGTCTCACTTTCAATAAACTCTACGTTGTTGACAAGCGAATTTATATAAAGTCCTGTGCCGCCAACAATTATTGGCGTTTTACCACGAGAAGCAATTTCGCCTATCTTTTGGCGTGCCGCTTTTACGTAATCGGCAACAGTATAGCTGCTACCATAGGGCAAAAACTCTACAAGGTGATGAGGGATACCCTCGGTTTCACTATCGTCAGGTGCAGCTGAGGCAATATGCATATCGCAGTAAATCTGCATAGAGTCTGCCGATATTACCTCGCCGTCAAAATATTTGGCAAGCTCTATTCCAAGTCCTGTCTTACCCGAAGCGGTAGGACCCACCACACAAATTATTTTTTGTTTTTTCATTGTATTCTTCCAAAATATTTTTCAAGGTTATACTTTTTAATCTCAAACGCAACAGGTCTGCCGTGTGGACAGTACATAATATCATTGTCGCCAAGCACCTTTATAGCAAGATTTAATCTTTCTATATCAGAGGTTATATAACCTGCCTTTATTGCCGCTTTGCAAGCGACGGTATGGAGTATATCGTCTATACGCTCAAGGTCAACGTTACCTTTTTGCGAAAGGCTATGTGCCGCTTCGACAATAGTTCCTTCAGCATCTTCTTTAGAAAGCATAGAAGGTATTGCACGCACCAAAACTGATTCGTTGCCGAAGTCCTCTACCTCAAAACCATATTCAGAGAGAAGTGATACGTTGTTTATCATAGCGGTATATTCATCACCAATAAGCTTCACAGTTACGGGAACAAGTAACGACTGACTTTCTATTACGTGATTTTCTTTAAGTTTATTAAATAAAATTCTTTCATGGGCGGCGTGCTTGTCTATCATAAATACGCTGTCACCTTTTTGTGCTACAATGTATGTGTTAAAGGCTTCGCCTATAAGTTTAATTTCCTCTTTTGGAGAATACTCTTTTTCTTCCACCTTAACATCATGGATTATCGGCTCTGATTTAAAAATTTCTTTAACAGGTTCTTCTTTTACTATATCAACAACCGTTTTCTTTTGGGGTACGTTGGGTTTAAACTCATCACGTAAGAAAAACGGAGTATTATCAGCCTTTAGTCGAACAGGCTCGGCCTTTGGTTCTATTGGTTCAGGATTTACCTCAACCTTAGGTTGTGGCTTTGCTTCCTGAACGGGCAAATTAACCGCTGTTTGACGATACTGCTCGGCAGTCATATGTAAAAATGTATTATTTTTGGGTGGTGTTACGGCAATTTCGGGGCGGGTGTCGCCCGAAAGAATAGCATTTTTTACAGCGTTATAAACTGCAGTAAATACACGCTTTTCATCACTAAATCGCACCTGCGTTTTTGCCGGATGCACATTAACGTCAACCGTTTCAAAAGGTATTTCTACACCAAGCACAAATACAGGAAACTTGCCCACCATTGCACTGTTTTTATAGGCTTGCTCGGTAGCGGCAGTAATAGTACCCGATTGCACATATCGACCATTTAAAAAGGTGAACTGATACGCACGTGACGCACGACAGGAAACCGGCTTGCAAACAAGACCTGTAACCTTTACGCCGTCAAGTGTTAAATTAACCGGAATGAGTGTACTTGAAATTTCACGACCCAAAACACTATAAACCGCCGATGATAGCTTTCCGTCACCCGAGGTTGCAAGTGTTTGCTTGCCGTCACGTATTAGCTTAAAAGCAATTTCAGGGTGTGAAAGTGCCTGACGCTCTATAATAGCCGATACGGTAGTTCCCTCTGAAACGTCTTTTTTAAGAAACTTCATACGAGCAGGGGTGTTGTAAAAAAGGTCACGTACTATAAGAGTGGTGCCATCGGGGCAACCAACCTCTTCGTATAAAACCTCTTCTCCACCTTCTATTTTGTAGTGGGTACCAAAGTCCTCGTCGGTAGTTTTGGTAAACATTTCTACACGGGACACAGCACTTGTGGCCGCCAAGGCTTCTCCGCGGAAGCCGAGTGTTGAAATACTGTCAAGGTCTACCGCTTTTTCGATTTTACTTGTAGCGTGACGCAAAAATGCCTTTGGCACATCGTCATTCGCTATACCGCAACCGTTATCGGTAATACGAATATAGGTAATACCACCGTGCTGAATTTCAACCGTTATATGTGTAGCACCTGCGTCTATTGAGTTTTCTACCGCTTCCTTTACTATTGAAGCAGGACGCTCTACAACCTCACCTGCCGCTATAAGCTCGGCAATGGATTTTGGCAGTACGTTAATTTTAGGCATTTTTGTTCACCTCTTTTAATTAAATAGATTTTGCTTTATTAGCTAAATCAAATAATATTCCCATCGACTCTATTGGGGTAAGTGTATTTACGTCAATTGCCTGCAACTCGCGCAAAATATCGGTAGCGCCCTGCATTTCAAGTGACATTTGGTCGGTATTTGATTCTACCGTTTTATAAGTAACAATTCCGCTTTCGAGAGTTTGTTTTAGTATTTGTTTAGCGCGGCGAATTACCGAGTCGGGTATGCCGCCTAACTTTGCAACCTCTATACCGTAGCTGTCATCGGCGCCACCCGGTACTATACGGCGCAGGAAGATTATATCATCGCCGCGTTTTTTAACCGCGATATTATAGTTCTTGATTCCGTCAAGCTCGTTTTCCATTTCGGTAAGCTCGTGATAATGCGTTGCAAAGAGTGATTTTGCGCCAAGTTTTTTCTTGTCGGCAACAAATTCCAGCACCGCACGTGCTATTGACATACCGTCAAATGTAGAGGTGCCTCGACCAATCTCGTCAATTATAAGCAGACTGTTTTTTGTTGCGTTTTTAAGTATGTGAGCCATTTCGCTCATCTCTACCATAAAGGTTGATTGACCACTTGCAAGGTCGTCCGACGCACCAACACGGGTAAATATAGCGTCTACCACGCCAATTTCAGCCATTTGTGCCGGTACAAAGGAACCCATTTGCGCCATAAGTGTAATGATTGCTACCTGACGCATATAGGTAGATTTACCAGCCATATTAGGTCCTGTAATAATGGCACAACGGTCGGTCGAATTATCAAGATAAGTATCGTTAGAAACAAACGGTGTTTTAAGCAGTTTTTCAACAACGGGGTGTCTGCCACCTTTTATGCTTATTACGCCGTCATTATTTACAAGCGGTCTGCAATAGTTGTTTTCTATCGCCACCTGCGCCATAGAACACATTGTGTCAAGGCGGGCAATTGCCGCCGCGGTAGTGCGCACACGATTAGCCGCAGCAGCTACTGTCTCACGGATAGAGTTAAATATTTCATATTCAAGCTGGAAAACTCGGTCCTTTGCGGTAAGCAAACGATTTTCGAGTTGTTTTAATTCATCGGTTATAAAACGCTCGGCGTTGGTAAGTGTTTGTTTGCGAATGTAGTCGGCAGGCACTTTATCAAGAAAAGAGTTTGTAACCTCAATATAGTAACCAAACACCTTGTTATAACGCACACGCAAGTTTTTAATGCCTGTGCGTTCACGTTCGCGAGCCTCTATATCAGCAAGACGTGAGGTGCCGCCATCCATATCATCACGCAGCATATCAACCTGCTCGTTATAGCCTTTTTTGATTATCTTACCCTCACGAACGGTAGCAGGTGCATCCTCGCTGATGGCCGCATCAATAAGCGCTACAATTTCGTCAAGTGTATCAATATCGTTGTAAATTGACTTTAGCATTTTACAATTTGCCGATGCCAACAACTGCTTTATGTAAGGAAAACGATGTGCCGTAGCGGCAAGACCTAAAAGCTCTTTGGCAGTTGCGGTGCCGTAAACTATTTTGGTCATCATACGCTCAATATCGCGTATGCCGCTCATATACTCCTGTGCTTCACAGCGCATTACCGTATCGTTGCTTAGTTCTTCTACCGCATTTTGACGCAGTGTTATTTCGGGTATGCTAAGCAGTGGCTGTAAGACATAAGAACGCATAAGGCGTTTACCCATAGCAGTTTTTGTTTTGTCAAGCACGCCGAGCAGCGAACCGCGCTTTGACTTGGTACGCATTGTCTCACAAAGTTCAAGATTGCGAACGGCTGTAACATCAAGCCCCATAAACTGTGCCGAGGTATAAACGTTTACGTTTTTAATGGCAATGGTACCCGTTTTGCCGTTTTCTTGCAGGTAATCTATTACCGCACCCAAAACACTTTGTGAAACACTGCCTACTTCAATTCCTACATTTTCGGGGCTTATAACACCAAAGTTTTGACAAAGAAGCGCATCGGTAGCTGTTGTATCAAAATGAATATCATCGCGAATAGATATTGCCGCAGTGATTTTTTCTTCTAAAAATGCAGAAATCTTATCTTTAAGCTTTGTATCAATCAAAATCTCACTGGGAGCAAAACGCATAATCTCGTTTTGAAGTTCTGTATACATATCCTCGCCCGAAAGCTCGGTTACGTGAGCTTCGCCCGTTGATGCATCTGCAAAGCAAACACCTATTTTGCCCGACTTTTCATAGACTGACGCAAGATAGTTATTGCGACCCTCGTCAAGCATTTCTCCCTCGATAACTGTACCCGGGGTGACAATGCGAACAATATCACGCTTTACTATTCCCTTGGCAGTTGCAGGGTCCTCAACCTGCTCGCAAATAGCAACCTTGTATCCTTTTTCAACCAAACGGGCAATATAACCTTCAGCACTGTGAAAGGGCACTCCGCACATTGGGGCGCGCTCATCTAGACCGCAGTCTCTACCTGTAAGAGTGAGTTCAAGTTCTTCCGAGCCTTTTATAGCATCGTCAAAGAACATCTCATAGAAGTCGCCCAATCGGTAAAAGATAATGCAGTCTTGGTTTGCCTCTTTTATCTCCATATACTGTCGCATCATTGGTGACAGTTCAGCCATAGTTTTATCCCCTTTGGTTAAAAATTAAATGATTTTTGCGAGCTGTTGTCCCTTGAATAATATTTTAGTGACAACCACCACAGGTTGAGCAAGAGCCTGTACAAGCGGTGTGAGGTTCTGCTGTCATTGGGTCCTCACCCTCAACGCACTGCATAATAATGCTGTTAATGTCATTAAGCATTGCATCAACTTCGGCCTTTGCTGTGTTGTATTCAAGCATAGTTTTGCTTGACATAACTGCGGTATAAATTTCACGAAGTTTTTCATTCAATTCTTTGATTTTGTTTTCGTCTTGTGTTTCGGCGTTCATTTCGCGGTCTAAATTCATTCTAATTGTATTAAATTCGCCGATCCCGCTTTGCAAGGTTTCATCATTGTCGTTTGCAAGTTTAGCTTTTATAAAGCGAATAAAACGCTCGTCCTTTTGAATTTCTACTCCTAAATTTCTTGTTGCTTCAATAATTCCCATAATTAAAATCCTTTCAAAATTTATGTTTTAATTTATAACAGTTCCGTAAAGCGTGTTGTTTTCATACTCGTCAACACACACGGTAACAAAATTACCTAACATATCGGGTGTACCGCTAAAGGTAACACTCGAATAGTATTCACTTTTTCCCGAATATAATCCGTCGCCTAAATCTTCTTCGCATAAAATTCTCATCTTTTTGCCTACAAGCGAATTATTAAGCTGCTCAGATATTTCGTCTTGTGCTATCAGCAGTTCGTTAAACCATCTACCCTTTTCTTCACGAGTTATGGGGTCGGGCATTATAGCTGCAGGTGTACCCTCACGTGGAGAATAAATAAAGGTGAAAAGCGACGTAAACTTAACCTCTTTTACAAGTGAAATCGTTTCGCAAAAATCCTCATAGGTTTCACCGGGAAAGCCTACTATAATATCACTTGTAAACTCTACGTCGGGCATACGAGAGCGTGCCGCTTTTATAAGTCGCAAATAGCCCTCTCGGTCATAGCGACGATTCATTTGTTTTAGTATTTTACTGCTACCGCTTTGAAACGGCAGATGAATATGTCGCTCTACCTTTTCGCAATCGCGAATAGTATCTAAAAGTTCCTCGGTACAATCCTTTGGATGCGAGGTCATAAAGCGTATTCTAAAGTCGCCGGGTATATCATTTATCATACTAAGCAGCTTTGCAAAATTAATGCCGTGACTTTCGCCCGACCCATAAGAATTTACGTTTTGGCCAAGAAGCATAATCTCTTTAAAACCGCTTTGTACCATCTCGGTTGCTTCTTTTATGATTTCCTCCGGCGCGCGTGAACGCTCACGACCGCGAACGTAGGGCACTATGCAGTAAGTACAAAAGTTGTTACAACCATACATTATAGGCAGCCAACCTTTAAGTGTTCCGTCACGACAAACAGGTATATTCTCTACAATTTCTTTATTGTCAAGACCTAATTCGTACACACGCTTAGCTGTCATTCTGCGATAGATAAATTCGGGCAATCGGTGATATTGCTGTGTTCCGAAAACTATATCCACATACGGATAACTTTTATAAAACTTATCAGCAACCGACTGCTGCTGTGCCATGCAGCCACAAACAGCCACTATCAAATTTTTGTTTTGTTGCTTTATTTTTTTTGTTGCGCCCACGTTGCCGTAAACACGGTCCTCAGCATGTCCGCGAACGGCGCAGGTATTAAAAAGTATAAAATCAGCTTCTTCAATATTTTCGGTAAGACTGTAGCCGCAAAGACAAAGCATACCCTTAATTCTTTCGGAATCGCTCACGTTTTGCTGACAACCAAAGGTTACAATATGCGCCTTTGGATTTACTACCTCACGCTCTGTAAGTAGCGCTTTCACACGAGCGGCGTAACCACATTGCTCGGGCAGATAAGAATTTGTTTTTATATCAAAATTCACCTGAAAAAACCTCTATATTAGATAATCTATAATATTATACTATAAAAAGATATTTAAAGCAAGAAATATATTATTAATAAACACAAAAAATTCACTTGCAAGAAACAATATATTTTGATATACTATTTGTGTATTTTATTTTTCCTTTGAGGAGGTTTTGTTGTGGCAAAAATCGGCTTTGATAATGACAGATATATAGCACTTCAGTCGCAGAATATACGCGATAGAATCGATATGTTCGGCGGTAAGCTTTATATGGAGTTTGGCGGCAAGCTTTTTGACGATTATCACGCTTCGCGCGTACTACCCGGTTTTCGCCCCGACTCAAAGGTTAAAATGCTTTTAGAGCTTAAGGACGAAGCCGAAATTGTTATTGTTATTAATGCCGACGCCATTGAAAAAAACAAGCGTCGCGGCGACTTGGGTATTACCTATGACCTCGACACACTACGTCTTATTGACGCATTCCGCGATATCGGTCTTTT
The DNA here is from genome assembly GCA_017513195.1 of Clostridia bacterium. Taxonomy (GTDB): domain Bacteria; phylum Bacillota; class Clostridia; order Oscillospirales; family Acutalibacteraceae; genus UBA737. Next base: position 164,317 of record JAFXGM010000013.1, read on the forward strand.
TGTGGGCAGTGTAGTAATTACCTGCTTTACGGGTCAGCCGCTTGCAATAGCGTTTGAAAACCGCCTTAAAGCCTTGGGTATAAAAACCTACCGTCACTACCCTATAAAAGACTATCCGTCAGATATTCCGCTAATTGTTAGTGACGACGGTTTTGGTAGAAACGATTATATCGAAACCGAAAGGCATCTCGTTGTGGTGACCGCCCCCGGTCCCGGAAGTGGCAAAATGGCAACCTGCCTTTCACAGCTTTATCAAGATCACAAGCGCGGAATCAAGGCGGGTTACGCAAAGTTTGAAACCTTCCCTATTTGGAACATTCCGCTAAAGCACCCCGTAAACGTGGCTTATGAGGCGGCAACCGCCGACCTTAGCGACGTTAATATGATAGATCCGTTCCATCTTGAAGCCTACGGTCAGACCACAGTTAACTACAACCGTGATGTTGAAATCTTCCCCGTGCTTAATGCTATAATGGAGCGCATTTTGGGCGAGTCGCCTTATAAGAGTCCTACCGATATGGGTGTTAATATGGCGGGTTGCGCCATTAGTAACGATAATATTGTAGGTGACGCCGCTAAACAAGAAATTATACGCCGCTATTACTCGGCCGCTTGTAACGTAAGACAAGGTCTTGGTGAAAAGAGCGAAGTCACAAAAATTGAGCTTCTTATGAATCAATTAGGCATCTCAACAAAAGACCGACCGGTAGTTAAAGCGGCACTGGACAAAGCAGAGCTTACTAGTAGTCCTGCCGCTGCAATACAGTTAGAAGACGGCAAAATCATCACGGGCAAAACCTCGTCCCTTTTGGGCGCAAGCTCGGCAATGCTGCTAAACGTACTCAAAGAGCTTGGCGGCATATCAGATGATGTGTTACTGCTTTCACCCACCGTTATTGAGCCTATTCAAGATATGAAAACCAACGTGCTTGGTAACCATAACCCACGAATGCACATTGACGAAATTTTAATAGCGCTCTCCATTTGCGCCGCTACCGACGAAAAGGCAAAAATAGCGCTCCAGCAGGTAGATAAGCTTAAAGGTCTTGAGGTTCATTCAAGCGTAATTCTTTCTCGCATTGACGAACAAACCTTTAAAAAGCTTGGTGTTAATCTTACCTGCGAACCAAAGTATCAAACCAAAAAATTATATCATGCATAAATTTAACGAGGCACTATAAAGTGCCTCGTTTTATCTTTTGGGATATTCTAAATCTAAAATGTAATCAGCGTAAACTTTATAAAACAAAGTTTTTTAAGAGCCGTTAGCGGCAATTGTCGTTTCTCACTTTCATACTGTTGATATGTGTTTTGTTTACAATTAAGTATTTCCGCTATTTGTTGTTGAGTTAAATCCCTATCTTCTCTTAATTCGCGAAGTTTATATCAACACCACCTTTGATTTATTTCCATCCGTACTTGTTTAAATCAATATGCCCGTCGGATTCAAAAACTATGCCTTCCGCTTCAAGCATTTGGCGTTGTATATCGCCGCCACCAAAAACAAAGCTGTCTGCCACCTTGCCTTCGCGGTTTACAACGCGGTGGCAGGGTATTACACCGGGTGCGGGGTTGTTGTGTAGCGCATACCCCACCACGCGTGCCCAACGCGGATTGCCTGCTAGCAGCGCCACTGTGCCGTAGGTAGCAACCTTGCCTTTAGGTATCTGACAAACCACATCGTATATCCTTTTAAAGACGCTCAAATCATACACCTATCTTTCATTAATCGGTATATATTTTACCTCGTCTTTAACGTTTATATACGCAGGGCGGATGATTTTGCCCGCATTTTGTATCTCTTCTATACGGTGAGCCGACCAACCTGCAATACGAGCCACAGCAAATAGCGGTGTATAAAGCTCGTTTGGCAAACCCAACATTCTATATACCATACCCGAATAAAAGTCAACGTTTGCGCTAACGCCCTTATATATCTTGCGCTTTTCGGCAATAATTTCGGGCGCCATTTTCTCTACCGTGCGGTAAAGACGGTATTCGTCCATCATGTCCTTTTCTTCAGATAGCTTTTTAGCATATTCGCGCAAGATTTCAGCTCTTGGGTCAGAAAGCGAATAAACTGCGTGCCCCATACCATAAATAAGACCTGCATTGTCAAAGGCCTTTTTGTCGAGTAAATTCTCAAGATAACCTCTTATTTGTATTTCGTTGGTAATGTCTATGTTTGCCTTCATATCGTCAAACATCTGCACAACCTTAATATTTGCGCCGCCGTGACGAGGCCCTTTAAGCGAACCAAGCGCTGCCGAAACTGCGGCATAGGTATCGGTGCCCGAAGATGTTACAACGTGGGTTGTAAAGGTGGAATTATTACCGCCTCCGTGTTCGGCATGAAGCACGAGCGCCAAGTCGAGCAGTTTTGCCTCGGTTTCGGTAAAGCAACCATCCTCACGCAAAATGTAGAGCAAATTTTCTGCCGTATTATATTCTTTTTTAGGGTAATGTATAAACAAGCTTTCGCCCTTGTGATAATGCTGATAAGAATGATAGGCATAAACCGCCACCAGCGGAAACTGGGCTATAAGCTGTAAGCACTGACGCATTACATTTGGCACAGAAATATCATCGGGGTTTTCGTCATAACTGTAAAGCGCCAACACACAGCGTGAAAGTATATTCATCATATCCTTACTTGGTGCTTTAAGTATCATATCACGCACAAATGATGGAGGTAGTGAACGATAATTTGAAAGCTGCTCACAAAATTCTAAAAGCTCACTTTTGGTAGGCAAATTACCAGACAGCAACAAATACACCGCCTCTTCAAAACCGGGCTGTCCGCCCTCTGAAAAGCCTTTTACCAAATCAAAAATATTTATACCGCGATAGTAAAGCTCGCCTCGGCATAAAACCTCGTTACCGTTTTCGTCAATTTTACGTGAGTTTATGCAAGAAACCTCGGTAAGACCCGACACTACGCCCTTACCATCAAGGTCGCGCAGTCCGCGTTTTACGTTGTGTTTCATATACATATCATACTGAATATTGTTATTGCTGCATGATTTTTCTGCCAAATTTTTTATGTAGGGGGTAATTTCTGAATAGTTCATTTTTATTCCTTTCAAATAGCTTTTAAGTATTTTACCATAAATTCAAAAAACTGTCAAATTCGTAGCTACAAATTTAACAGTTTCTTAAAATAAATATAAAAGCGATTAAAATGAAAAGTATGCCAAAATTAAATGCGGTAAATTTCTTTATATAACTAAACGTACCGTCGGGGTTGTGCTTGGTATATTCGCGAAAAGTAATTAGACTTGCAAGCGACGCAATAAGCGTACCTGCACCGCCAATGTTTACGCCAACAAGCAAATCGGCATAGTTGCCCGTAAACTGTGAAAGCAGTATTGCCGAAGGCACATTGCTGATAACCTGACAAGACGCTACGCTAAAAAGCATTGTATCTTTTTCCAAAAAGTGCGAAAATACATTTTGTACGGTATTAATCCGAGCCATATTGCCTGCAAATATAAAGAAAAACACAAAGGTGAGCAGCAGTGGATAGTCCACCTTTTTAAGAGCCGCTTTATCTGCAAACAACAAAACCGCAGTTATTACAACAACGCCGATATAATATGGTATTGTTCTAAATACTATCGCAATACTGAGCACAAAAAGCGCAAGATAAAGCACGGTTTTACCTATCGGCAATTTAACCGTTTCGCCCTTTACTTCAAGCGGTTCGGGTTTTACAAACACAATACAACAAAAGGTAATAAGCAATATAGACACAATAAACGGCGGTGCCATAATTGACATAAATTCACCATTTGGAATATTGAATTTAGTGTATAGATAAAGGTTTTGCGGGTTGCCAAAGGGCGTTAACATTCCACCTAAATTTGCCGCTATATTTTGCATAATAAAGGTAAACGCCATATATTTTTGCTTGCCCGTACTGCTTAAAACAAAGTAACCTAGCGGCAAAAACGTTAATAGTGCCATATCGTTAGCAATAAGCATAGAACCTATAAAAGTAATATACACAAGTGCAAGCACACAAAATCGTATGTTTTTAAAAAGCTCTACTATTTTTTGCGCCAGCGTATAGAAAAACCTAATGTTTTTAAGCGCGCAAACCACCGCCAAAACGCTGTAAAGGCAAGAAATTGTTTTAAAGTCAATATAGCCTAAATATTTACGGTCAACAGGAACTATTATGCTTGTAATAGCAGCCGCCATAAACGCGATACACATAACTGCGTTGCCCTTTAGAAACTGCATAATCTTATGCAAAAGACTACTATGTGGTAAATGCAATTTTCGTGGTATTACTCTTGTGCTCAATTCCTGTCACCCCTTTAAATTTTTATTTTGGCACAAAGCCTTGACAATTTTACTGTAAAGCATACAAAAAGTCAATTATTTTATTGCACAAAAAAGCACTGTATATCACACAAGATATACAGTGCTTTTATACATAATGTTTTTATTCTTTTTTTGCGGTATCAATAGTCTTACCAAAAACGAAAAATCGCTGATACAAATATTCGCTTACAAAATTAATAAGCATTGTAGCTATTTCAACTATATATGCATTTACAAGCAAATCCTCGGTAAACACCTTGGTCCACCAAGTAGAAAGCGGTGTAAATACCACGTAGAACAATACAGTCTTTAACATTGCAACAGGTATATTACCTGCCGATTGGAATGTAAACTTGCGATTTAATGTAAAGTTCCAAAGAACCGACAATACAAGCGAAATAAGATATGAAATCCAATATTTTAATTCCAACAATTCGTTAAGAAGTGCAAAGCTACCCATTTGAATAACAGCAGCACTCACCGAACACAAAGTAAATTTTATAGTACGAAAAATCTCTTTTTTATTATCAGCCATATTTTTCATCCCCTTTAGGTGAGATTATATCATAAATTTTTAAAAAATTCAATCTTGTATGATAAAGCAAGAGCCGAGAAAACTCGGCTCATTTTTATGTATTAATAATCGTGCTCGTCGCAATAAAGTCCATTTTCATTTCGTCCGTTATTGCATCCGTAATTCCAACATTTGTGTGAATAGCAATAATCAGAATTATCTTCTTTTTCTGACGTGCAACCACTTTCTATACAGGTGTGTTCATGACAATAGTAACCATTTCCATCTCTAGAATTATTGCAGCCCGAATGGTTGCAGGCGTGGTCATAGCAATAATCCGAATCGTATTTCTTTCCTTCGGTACAGCCGCTTACATCACACTTGTGTTCGTAACAATAATTACCGTATTCGTCTACACCATTATAGCAACCGCTTTCATAACAGGTATGGTCATGACAATAATTCGAGCCCGTTGTTTTTTGGCTTGTACAACCATCTGTAGCACACTTGTGAGTACTACAATAATCACTATTACCCGTTGCCGCACTGGCACAGCCGTAATAATCGCACTTATGCTCCCAACAATATGACGAAGAGTAATCTTTTTCGTTATTACATCCGCTCTTTGAGCATTTGTGTTCGGTGCAATAATCACTGCTACCCGTTGCGGCATTAGCGCAGTCATAATTGTCGCACTTGTGTTCCCAACAGTATAACGAAGAATTCTCTTTTCCGTTATTGCAACCGCCTTTTGCACACTGGTGTTCACTACAATACATTCCATATTCGGACACTTTATTGTTACAGCCAATATTATTACACTGATATTTTGAAGTGCCGGACGTTGGATTTGAAACGTCAGGAATAACTATTGAGACGCTACCGCCTATATCGTCGTAATCAATAAGACCGTCTTCTATATCGTCATAATAATCAGATAAACCGTCTTCTAACTCTTCATAGATTGAAAGGTTGTCCTTCAATTCTTCGCTAGGACCTTTGCGTCCAAGATTGGTTAAAAGCACTATCAGTCCTATAATTAGCGCCAATCCTAACACACTGATAACAACAATTAAAATTATCATATTGGTGCTAAGCGGTTTTTTAGGTGGTTTTGGTTGAGCGGGCGGAACCGTTCCCGGAGCATTTGTGGTTGTGTTTACACTAGTAGCGGAATCCGAAATCTTTGCGCCACAATTTGTACAAAAAGTACTGTCTGGTGGAAGTTTATTGCCACACTTGGTACAAAAAGCTGGTTTGCCCATATTTGTTTGATTATTATCCATTATTTATCACTACCCCTTATAATTATAAATAATCGAAAATTGTCACTATTTGTATTATAACACAACAAATAATAAAATCAAATAGTATTTTATATTACACAAATCTTTGCGCATATCCGCACCTTTTACACAGGTTTTCGTGCGCTATACCACACTTAAAACCTTTCACAATATCTGTGGCTTTTTTAGAATTTAAGATATCGTTAACGTCATCACAAAATATATTGCCAAGATTTACGGTACCTTCGCTATCAAGGCAGCACGGCACCACCGTACCGTCGACAAGAATGCCAAACTGGTCTTTAAGCGCATAGCAAGAAAATTTTTCTCCCTTAATTTCGGCGTTCATATCGGGCCACTCAAAGCGCTCGCCCCATTCGATATGTATTTTATCACGTATTCTTATTCCTCGGGTGTTATTTGCCCACTCGCCTGATATATTTTCTTTTAACAGCTTAAAGGCTTTTTCGTTTTTGCCGTCATCAAAGCCCCGATTCCACAAACGAAAAACCACTATAACACCCTTTTCTGCCGCCTTTTTTGCAAAGTTTGCAAGTTCTGACACATACTTTTCATAATCCTCGGCATTACCGTTTTCAAAACTATGCAGAGAAATATTTATTTTATGCGCTCCCGAATTCAAAAGGCTGTCACCACACTTGTTTAAAAGTGTACCGTTGGTGGTAACGATTGATTTGTAACCGTACTTACCCGCTAATTTTATAAACTCGGGAAGACGCGGGTGTGTTGTCGGCTCACCCATAAGATGATAATATATATATTTTGTCTGCTCTTTTAACTTTTCAAGAATAAGTGAAAACTCATCTATACTCATCTGTCTGGGTTCACGAGAATGACCGTGGCAAAAAGAACAGTTCATATTACATATATTTGTAATTTCCACATAGACCTTATTATACATATACTTCTCACTTTTAAAAAGCAGCTTAAAAACCTATTTTAAGCTGCTAAAAAATTATAATTTTAGTTGTTTTAAATTTTCAACAATTTCCGAAAAAGCCATTCCGTTAGATGCCTTTACAAGAACGGCATCACCTTTTTGCAAAATAGTTTTGGCTTCTAGCAAAAAGTCAGCCTTTGTTTTGAAATGCAACGAATTTGCACCATTGCTTTCGGCTCCGCGTGCGGTATTTAAAGACAGTGCGCCAATACAAATGATAAAGTCTATGCTCTTTTGTGCCGCATACTCGCCCACACCAAAATGAAGCTCTTTTTCATTTTCACCAAGCTCAAACATATCGCCCAAAATTGCAACCTTGCGGCTATCTGCCAAGGCCAAAACGTCAAGCGACGCTTTGGTAGAAACGGGGTTTGCGTTATAGCAGTCATCAATAATCATAAGAGAATCGGTTTCAATTAAATTGTTGCGTCCCGATACTGGCACTAACGCCTCTATGCCCGCCTTAATCTCGTCGGGGGTAAGCCCTAATTCTTGTCCTACAAGTGCACCGGCTAAAGCGTTGTAAACCATATGATGACCGGGAATTTTAATTGTAGCACCAAACGATTTATCACCCAGACTAATCTCACACGAGGTACCTTTAAGTGATAAGCTTTGAATATTGTCGGCATTTGCGTCACACTTTGTTGACAAGCCAAAATATTTTGGTGTAATACCCTTTACCTCTTTTACGGTGATTAGTTTGTCATCGTCACCGTTTAGTATTATTTTAGCATCAGGCTGCATATAGTCAAACATTTCGGTTTTTGCCTTTAAAATGCCGTCACGGTCGCCAAGGTTTTCAAGATGACAAAGACCTATATTTGTAATAACGCAAACGTCGGGCCTTGCCATTTTTGTAAGGCGGTGCATTTCGCCAAAATTGCTGATTCCCATTTCAAGCACTGCAACCTCGTGGCAATCGCGAATGTTAAATATGGTTAGCGGTAGCCCAATTTCGTTATTGAAATTGCCTGCCGTTTTAAGCACGTTATACTTTTGTGATAGAACCGATGCAATCATTTCTTTGGTGCTGGTTTTGCCAACACTGCCTGTAATGCCTACAACCTTAATATCTAATGCCTTGCGGTAATGCTCGGCAAGATCTTTTAGTGCCTGTTTACAAGACTTAACCAAAATATATGGGCAGTCGGTATTTCCTAAGGATTGCTCGCTCAAAGCACAAAGCGCACCCTTTTCCATAACGGCAGGAATAAAGGTGTGTCCGTCAACCCGTTCACCTTTAATTGCAACAAAAAGACAGCCCACTTCAACCTTTCTGCTATCTATGGTAACGCCTGTAACGCATTGTGCAAGGCTTGCATCATCACCAAAATATTGTCCGTCAACCGCAAGCGCGATTTCCTTTAAAGACATATTTTTCATATACTGTAACGCTCCAATGATTTTTGAATAATCAGTTCACAAAGCTCGCCGTATTCAATACCTGCGGCTTTTGCCTCCTGCGGCAAAAGACTGGTAGCCGTCATACCGGGGAGTGTGTTTACTTCAAGGCAAAAAATGTCGCCGTTTTCATCAAGCAAGAAATCTGCACGAGAATAAACGTCTAATTTGAGCGCCTTGAACGCAAGCTCTGTAGCGTGCTGCATTTTCTTGGCAATCTCGTCGTCAATTTGGGCGGGACAAATCTCTTGCGTAGCGCCGCTTTGATACTTATTAGCGTAATCGAAAAAGCCTGTTTTTGGAATAATTTCTATAACAGGAAGCGCCTTGCCGTCAATAATGCCGACCGCAAATTCACGTCCCTTTATGTAGGGCTCTATAACAATTTCGTCTTCGTAGCAGAATGATTTTTGAATTGCCTCGTCATATTCTTCCTGCGTATGTGCTATAAACACGCCAATACTTGAGCCACCGGCACAAGGCTTTAATACAACAGGAAGTGAAAGACCAAGCTGTGACAATGGTGTGTCTTTTGCGCTCTTTTTAAGCGTTGTACCCATAGGCGTTGGAACACCCGACATTTTAAATATCTTTTTAGCAATTCCTTTATCCATAGCAAGAGCGCTGCCAAGATAGTTTGGCCCCGTGTAACGAATACCCAAAATATCGAAGGTTGCCTGTAATTTTCCGTTTTCGCCCACGTCGCCGTGAAGTCCCATAAATACAATATCGGCAAGACGGCATATCTCTATAACGTTAGGTCCTAAAAAGCAATCTGATTTATCCTCGCGTGATGCTTTTATAGCCGCAAGGTCGGGCTCGGTGGTCTTTATTCCCTCTGCAATCTCAAGTCCGGCCCCCGGGAGTGTAAAAACATCCTCTAATTTATCACTGTCATAAGGAAAGCCAAGATATACATCAAGCAAAAACGCATCGTGGCCACGCTCTCTTAAGGTTTTGCATATTCCGGCACCAGAACACAAGGATACGTCACGTTCTGTGCTAAGTCCGCCTGCCAATACTACAATTTTCATAGTTTACACACCTTTTGCTACATTTATGTGATAATAATTATATGTCATTTAAATTATATAATATCATAAAAAGAATCAAATATCAATAACAAAAGCCTTTTGCAAATAAACGCAAAAGGCTTTAAATATTTTGATAAATATTATTCCCACTCGATTGTGCCGATTGGCTTTGGTGTAAGGTCGAGGAGAACTCGGTTTATGCCCTCTACCTCATGGGTAATGCGGTAGGTAATCTTATGAAGGATTTCGTAAGGAACTTCTTCAATAGTTGCGGTCATAGCGTCTTTTGTGTTTACTGCGCGGATTATTGCCGGCCAGCCTTCATAACGACTTTCGTCTTTAACACCAACGCTCTTTATATCGGGCACTGCAATAAAATACTGCCATACCTTTTCGGCAAGACCACAGTTGTCAAACTCTTCACGCAAAATTGCGTCAGCTTCGCGCAAAGCGTGTAATCTATCACGTGTGATAGCGCCAAGGCAACGAACACCAAGACCTGGGCCTGGGAAGGGTTGACGGTAAACCATTGCGTGTGGTAAGCCTAATGCCTCACCTACAACACGAACCTCGTCTTTAAAGAGAAGTTTAATTGGCTCTACAAGTTCAAACTGTAAATCTTCAGGCAGACCACCAACATTGTGGTGTGATTTTACTGCCTTTTTACCTTCGGCCGCTTTAATGCTTTCGAGTATGTCGGGGTAAATTGTACCCTGCGCCAAATATGAAACGCCCTCAAGCTTACGTGCCTCGTCGGCAAAAACGTTTATAAACTCGGCGCCGATAATCTTTCTTTTGCGTTCGGGCTCGCTAACACCTGCAAGCAAATCGAGGAAACGGTCGGTAGCGTCAACGTAAATAAGATTTGCATCAAGCTCTTTACCAAACATATCTATAACGGCTTCGCTTTCGCCCTTGCGCATAAGGCCGTGATTTACGTGCACGCAAACAAGCTGTTTGCCAATAGCCTTTATAAGCAGTGCCGCTACAACCGAGCTGTCTACACCGCCCGAAAGGGCTAGCAGTACCTTTTTGTCACCAACTTGTGCTCTTACCTCGGCAATTTGTTCTTCTATAAATGCGTTAGCAAGCTCTATTGTGGTAATTCTTTGCATAGATTCCGGTCTAAAATTTGAACTCATATATTCTTCTTCCTTTCTTTTTATAAAAGCCAATTAAATGCCGCCCACAGCACCTAAAAATAGATGCTGTGGGCTTTCTTATATAGTCTTAATTTGTATAGTTGTCGAAATAACCTTGCACCAAAACAACAGGTGTACCCTTGTCACCTGAGCCGCTTGTTAAATCGCATAATGAGCCTATAAGGTCGGTAAGCTGACGAGGGGTAGTACCCTGTGCTGCCATATTACCTACAAGGCTGCTTCCGTCTTTTGCCTTAATGCTGGCAGAAATAGCCGCTTTAAGCTCTTCACCGCTTAAATCTTTAAAGTCGTTATCTGCCAAGTATTTTAGTTTTAATTCGTTAGGTGTGCCGATAAGACCATCGGTAAACGCAGGAGATACAACCGGGTCGGCAAGCTCCCAAATTTTGCCCTGTGGGTCTTTAAAAGCGCCGTCACCGTAAACCATAACCTCAACGTGCTTGCCGGTAGCGGAAAGAACGCGAGATTGCACATCAAGAACTAAATCCTTACACTCTTTTGGGAACAATTTAATTGTTTCTTCGGTAGACTTGTTAGAGCCCAAAAGACCGTACTTTTCATTGTAGCCACTGCCGTCAACAGATGCGTTTAAAATATCATCAAGACCGCAAACTATCTTAGCGCCTGCCGCTTTAAGAAGGCGCTTGGTTCGAGCGCGGGTGTGAATGTCGCAAGTGAGTACACAATCGGTGTAATCGAGTATTGCCTTTGGCTGATTAGCAAATATAATTTCTACCTCGGCACCCATTTCTTTGATAAGGTCGCTGTAATACTGAACATAGTCAACGCCTGTGAATTCAAGCTTTTGAACGCCAAATACTTCACGATAACGCTCAAGTGTTAAAACGTCACTATATGGGTTAATGCCTGCGGCGTCAATTAAATCATAGGTTGCAAGTGAGTTACCAACCTCATCTGAGGGATAACTTAGCATAAGAACTATTTTTTTAGCGCCCTTTGCAATACCCTTAAGGCAGATTGCAAAACGGTTTCTTGACAAAATCGGGAAAATAACACCGATTGTTTCACCGCCAAGCTTTGCCTTTACATCGGCCGCGATATTGTCTACAGTTGCATAATTACCCTGCGAACGAGCAACAATTGACTCGGTCATAGCAATAACGTCACGGTCACGAAGCTCAAAGCCTTCGATTTCAGCCGCTTCTATAACGCTGTCTGCTACGATTTGGGCAAGGTTATCGCCCTCACGAATAATGGGGCAACGAATACCTCTTGATACAGTTCCTACTCTGCGTTCTTTTTTCATTTTCAACATATCCTTTCTTTTTGGACGTGGGGGCTGAATCACGCAAAAAACAGCCCTTTTTTATACATTACCAAACAAAGCAACGTATAATATCCTTAACAGAGTAATTATACTCTACCGTATGGCTATTTTCAAGATTTTTTTATATGTTATAATATAAAAAATTTTAACGCTTAACATTTAAGTTTTTATTGAAATAGCAATAATATGGTGGTAAGATTACATTATAGCCGTAATGGTCAGCATTTCACGCAGTTTTGCATATATTTCATGGGCATCTTCTATTGGTAGCGGATTTGCGCCACGCCCCACCTCGACGGTAAAACCCGGGCGCATAAATTCTTTTATAAACCAGTCCTTAAATCCACCGCCAAAGGCAAGCCCCATTGGCACGTCAAGCGCATATCCGCTTGTTGCCGCCATAATTTCGGCCATTTGTTTTGCACGCTTGTCTTGGAGTCCGTTATAGCTCCAATAAATGACCTCACCCTGCGAGTGAAGTGCTACAGCGTGATGAATATTGTTTTCTTTGCATAGATTTACGAGTGACATAGTTTCGGGCTCGCTATGAGGTCTTTCACCGCCGTAGCGCGTGGGCGCAGGACCTAATATTCCGTTTTTTCGCTCAAGCTGATGCAGCTCTTTCCACCCTGCATCAAAATTGTGATTTATATCGACACCTCGCAAATTGGCGTTATAATGGGTAAAATCACCGCCGCACATTTTATAAATTTTTTCGGCATTTCCACCACAACCAAGTGCACCGCGTATTGATATTTCGCAACCGTCAGGATTAACACGAGGCACAAATATAGCGCCCCTGTTACCAAGTGCTTTTTTTATGTTTATACCGCAAAGCGAACCGCTTTTTTCATAAGCTGTACAAAAATCCTCTATAAACATAAGTAAAATATTGCTGGTTATATGCTCGCTTCCGTGAAATGCGGCAGTAAATAAAACGTATTCTTTTTCCGACTCTATTTTTAACGCGGTTATATCTCGCCCCATACAGCTTTTGCCTATAGAAAACGGCTGTAAAATTGAGTTTCTACAGCAAAGCGCATCAATAATTTTTTTCATTTTAAGATAATCGTAATCTATTGATTTTATAATTCTATTCAAAATAACACCCTCTAAAACATTCTATTTTAAATATATTAAAGGCGGTAAAAAATAATGAATTTAAAGGAAAAACAATTAACCTCAAACTATCTTTTTAAAGGCAGAATTATCAATTTGCGTCAAGATACTGCGCTACTGCCAAACGGCAATACCGCTACACGTGAGGTCATAGAGCACCCGGGCGGCGTGTGTGTGGCAGCGCTTACCGATAATGACGAGCTGCTATTCGTGCGTCAGTGGCGCTATCCGTATATGGAGGAAACACTTGAAATACCGGCGGGCAAACGTGATAGACTTGACGAAGACCCTCTAGAATGCGGCAAACGCGAACTGCGAGAAGAAACAGGTGCAACGGCTGAAAGCTACATTGATTTGCAGCCTATGTACCCCACACCGGGTTATATAAACGAGGTTATTTATTGTTATCTTGCAACGGGTCTTACCTTTGGCGAGCAAGACACCGATGAGGACGAATTTTTGGACGTGTTTCGTATTCCACTTGAAAAAGCTGTAGAAATGGTGCTTTCGGGTGAAATTAAGGACGCAAAAACACAGATTGCCGTGCTTAAAGTAAAAGTTTTGCGCGATGCAGGCAAGATTTAGTTGACAATTACACAAAAAGTTATATAATATAATCAAAATATTCAGAGTAGACGGCATAGCGTTAAGTGTTGCGTGAACGGGGAGTTGTCACGCAAACGAAGAATTTATAAAAATTCGCGGTTTTGCTGTCGCATCCCGCTGACAAATAATAGCCGTATTATATAAAAATACCTCCTATTATCAGCCAGTTCGGATGATAGGAGGTTTTTATTTTATGAAAAAAAATTATGTGAAAAAAGTATGCATTTGCGCCGTTTTAGCAGCACTATTTGTCGCTTTAGAAATGCTTTCATCCACTTTAGGAAAGATTGCTTTTTTAGACAACTATCAGATTCCAATCAGTTGTTTTCCTTTAGTTCTTGCGTCGGTTATGTTTGGTTTTGGTTGGGGCACATTGACCGCTGTAGTAGGCTCGTTTATATCTCAGCTTGGTTTCGGGCTTGGCTGGGGTACACTTATTTGGATGACGCCTACCATACTTTACACGATGTCGGTAGCATTATTGTATAAAGCTTTTCGAAAAAGCGACAAAACGTATATTTTATCAATACAGTTTTTTATAAGCTCTATTCTCTTGTCAATTCTTAACACCGTAGCAATGTATTTTAACAATTATATATACGGCATTCCTTACGATCTACTAAATAAAATTTTTGCTGTAGTCGTATCATTAAAACTAATCGGTGCGATTATTTTTGCTGTGATATTTGCATTTATAATTCCACCTATAGTAAAAAAACTTAAAAAACTCATTAAATATTAAAAGAAAACCCACGAGCATAACTCGTGGGTTCATTATTTATAGTCCTAAGTCTTTATAAAGCGCGTTCCTTATTGCGCACTGGTCGGGCTCATAGCCCAAAACGTTTTGGAAATATGTAAGAGATACATTATTAACAGGATCTACCATAGAGAATGCGCCTGCCGCACCATCCCAGCCAAATTCACCCACGGGGCTTAATGTGCCACTGCGAGTGGGGTCTATATGAACACGCACACCAAGACCATATCCATAACCGCGGCGCATCTTGTCAAAGTCTTCAGCCGCAGCACCGCTTACGTGGTTAGTGCCCCACAGCTTTACGGTTTCTTGCTTTAATATGCGAGCACCTGTTTTGCCCACACCGCCACAGGCAACCATATCAAGAAACAATGCGTAATCCTCGGTAGTAGAGGTAAGACCTGCGCCACCGCTTTCATATTCGTCAGAAATGTTATATACACATCTTAAATTTTCTTTTTTAAATACCGGTGGATTGCCATAGTTACTGTAAAGCGACGGCATTTTAGAAATATCTTCAGGCAAACCAAAGAAGGTGTTTTTCATACCAAGAGGTTCAAATACGTTTTTGCGCATATAATTGCCCAATGTTTCGCCCGACCATATTTCAATTAGCGCACCCAAAACGTCGTGACAAAGGCTATACCTAAAGCGAGTACCCGGTTCAAAACCAAGTGTTTTATTTGCCATAGCACGCACTAATTCTTGCGTGGTTTTTTTACCCTCGGCAGCGGCATTTCTCATCGCGTCGTCATAAAGGCTGTAATCAAGTCCTGCTGTCATTGTAAAAAGGTGCTTTACGGTAATTGGTGTTTTAGCATATCCGTCATCGGTTACTTCAATGCTTTCACCCACGCTTTGTCCGCTTGCTATTTTTTTAGCGTTTTCGGTATTAAGCGCAGTAGCAGTTATCTTCATTTTGCCAAATTCGGGCAACCATTTTGAAATAGGGTCGTCAAGATCATATTTGCCCTGCTCGAGCAACTGTAGTGCACAACAGCAGGTAATCATCTTTGTCATTGAGTAAATAAAATACTGCTCGTCGCCCGTAACATCGCCGCCGTTTTCAATGTCTTTTACGCCTGTAAAGTAGCGATATAACAACTCGTGATTGCGGTAAACCGCTACGTCAACACTAGGTCTTAGTTCATGAGATACATGCTCATCCATACATTTTTTAAGATTGCTAAAATTCATAATTTATCCTTCTTTACCACTCAATTTCTATTACAATTGGCTCATCTGCATATTTATCGGCATCAATGCCGTATATATGAAGCAACTCATCTTGTGTAGTCTTTGACATATCCATAAATTCCGGCAACGGAATTATGTTGTAGTGAAGCGATTCGCCCGAATTCATAAATCTAACACTTTTAGGAACTTTCGTATAATTTTTAATTGCCACCGAATTTGACATAATTCCTTCATAAAAATGGAGATACGTTTTCCCGTTTTTTATATTTGCTATATATTTATTGTTTTTTATACCATAATCGGTATCGTCAGCTTCGTGACATTCCAGACATTCATCCATACGGTTGTACCAATCGGCAACCTTTAAAAGATTTTGACAGTAATCATCGGTTATAACGCCTTTTTTATCGGGACCTACATTAAGTAGATAACTAGCACCTGCGGACATATATCGATCAATTGCACAGCACAAATGCCTCTTGGTGTAAAAATCCTCGCCCACACGATAACCCCAAGAGTGTGCGCCGACAGAGTTACAGGCTTCGGTCATACGGGTAAAGCGGCCATTGTTTGCCGCTTCGTATTCGCGCTCAGGAGTAGAAAAATCACCTTCACTCCAACCTCGGTCGTTTATGTAAATATCGGGTTGCAGTTTTCTTGCAAGTTCATTTAAAGACGGATCATAAATACACGGTGGTATGTCCCAAAACAGAGTATAAATTTTTCCGTAATTGGTAAGCAATTCGGTAATTTGCGCCTTTATAAATTCTCGTAACTTCACTGTGTTTACCTGATTTTTATATTTTGCGCCCCACTGATGCGATTTTGACTCTGGATTGTAACCATATTCATAATGCCAGTCAGGATTGCTGTAATAAAGCGATAATAAAATACCATGTTTTTTGCACGCATCAGCTAACATTTTGAGCACATCCTTACCATAAGGAGTGTTCATTATATTATAATCTGTGGCCTTTGTGTCCCACATACAAAATCCATCATGGTGCTTGGCAGTAAAACAGATGTATTTCATACCGCACTTTTTTGCAAGCAACACCCATTCTTCAGGGTTATATTCAGTAGGATTAAACTGCATAGCCATTGCTTCATATTCAGTATATGGAATATTATAACGTGCTAATGCCTGCTCATGAAGACCAAGAGCGGCATATGGCCCCCAATGAATAAACATACCGAATTTATTATCAAAATTCATTCAGCTTGGCCACCTTTATCTATAACTTGTTTTATTTATAACACATTTTTATGCTAAACGCAACAAAAACCCCTTGATTTTCAAGGGGTTTTGCTATTATTTAGCATAATATGCTTTTATATCTTTAATAACGTAATCGCCGTCAGCGCTATTGATTACAACCTCATACTTTGATGCGCGCAATGGGCTAAATTTGCAAATAACCTTGTGGCCGATGGTCTTACCTTCAAAAAGCAATATCTTTTTATCACGGTATACAGGCAAATAACCATACACACTAAACGACTCAACCTTTTGTCCGTTTGAAAGGTCCTCTTTAATAACAACACAGTTGGTAAGTTTTCTCTCGTGTGGCATTTTCCACTCGTCTGTGGGAGCTGCCTCTTTATGTGTGATTGTATATACGTCACCCTGCTTTTCCATTTCGGTAAAATTAGCAGGGGTACCGTAGCCCGCCCTAATGCGTGCGCCAAGCTCTAAAATACGCTTTACGTCAGCCTCGGGCAAAAGTCCGCGGTTATCGGGACCAATGTTTATAAGGAAGTTAGACCCGTGACCTACCGACATTTCATACATACCAAAAAGTTCGTCAACGCTCTTTATTGTATCTTCGTTATGATCATAAAACCAAGTGGCACGCAGTTTACAGTCACATTCTGACGGCAAAAATACCGCCTCAGATAGTTTTTGCTCCTCGGTAGCAAGTTCAGAAAAATCGGTTGAAGATACAACAAGCGGATTATTAAGCGAAGCGTAACCGTCCTCATTACCCACCCAACGAATACCGGGTGTCCACTCAGGGTCGCAGAAGGTAAGCAAATCGGGTTGCATTTCATTCATCGCCTTAACAATACGCGCTTTATCATATTCGTGACCCTCGCTACCACAACCGTCAAACCATAAATAGTCAATTTTTCCGTAGTTTGTAAGAAGCTCGGTAATTTGATTTACAAAATAATCATCATATTCCTTTGCATTTTCAAACGGAATTGAATATTTGCCCCATTGTGCAGGCGAATAATATAAGCCTACCTTTAAATCATACTTGCGGCAAGCATCAACAAACTCGCGCACAACGTCACCTTTACCGTCTTTCCACGGCGTTTGAGCTACGCTGTAGTTTGAATATTTACTGGGCCACAAAGCAAAGCCGTCGTGATGCTTGGTTGTAAGTATTGCGTATGTAGCACCGGCCTCTTTCGCGGTTTTAATCCACTGCTCGCAATCAAGCTCGATTGGATTAAATTTTTCGGGTGGCATGTCTTTGTTATCCCAGTCGACGTGACCTGGGTAAAAGGAACGAATACCAAAGTGGAAAAACATTCCATATTCCCAAGATAAAAACTCCACCTGCTTTTTAAATCCGTTCATAAAAATTACTCCTTTATTTTTTGCCTTGTTGAGCCGCCTTTACAATGTTTCTAACCATGCCTCGATTGCCGTCAACGTTATTAAGCTCACCGCAAATTTGCTCGCGAGTGATACCGCGAAGTTCCATAAGCTCACTTACAGAGCAAAAACGATAACCCTTGCGGAAAAATTCAGGCAAGTACCTTTCTATGTATTCATAGGTTTGATCTGCATATTGCTGAACCTCGTGACAAAGTATAACATCGCCGTCTTCCCACTTGCCGACACCATATTTAAAAACGTCTTCGCGGTTTTTATCGGTTTTGGTTGTATCCCAATCGAGTGCGTCATATTCAAGCCAAATAACAGGGTATTTTAACTCGTCACAAAGTTTAAATGTGTTTGCAGTGGGCTTAATATTTGGCGCTCTGTAACTGGTTACTTCATAAGGTGTACCATCGCGATTTTTAAGGTTTGAATGGAGTTTATTTGTTAGATCCATAATATCTTTTTTCAACTCTTCATAGGTAGCCTCTTTACCACCTTCACCACCAATAGTAGCAACAAGATGATTTTCACCATGGTTGCCTATGTCCCATCCATAATCAATAGCATTTTGTGCCAATCCATACTCATAACTGCTTTTAAAATTACGTCCGTTTACAAAAAACGTACCTGCGCCTTCAAATGCTGCAAAAAGATTTACGTAATCCTGCATTCTGCTGCTTGGACCATCGTCAAAAGTAAACGCAATTAGCTTATAATCTTCGGGGTGAGATTTCCATTCGTAATTTATATCTATTGTATCATCCTCTACCTGTGACGGTGTTGAAACTGCCGAGCTTACCTCGGAAGATGAGCTTGATGGGTTAGAGCTGGGTTGCTCTTCGCTTGAAACAGTCACATCAACACTTGGTGTGCTTGTTGTATCGTTTGTGCTTTGATTATCACTTGAAGTCATACTGCTTTCCCCACCTTGTATTATGCTTTCTTGCTTTATTATTACTTCGGTATCAGTAGATGATTGCTGTGATTCGGCGCTACTGCAACCAGCAAAGGATAGCACGAGCGCAAGCGTCATCAATAAAACCAAAATTCGTTTTGCCATTTATATCACCTTAATAAATATTAATTTAGTTGAATTTTAACATTTAATTATAGCTAAGTCAAGAAAATCTAAGCCATATAAACGATCTTTGTTCACCGAATTTAACCGTTATACTATCGCCATTTATTTCATATTCAATATCAGAGTTTTGATAGATTTTTTCTGCATTAAGTTTAGATATATCTTTAGTTAATTTAAATGTATATGTATCCTCATTAGTAGCTTCGCGGAACAAAATAATATTATAGACTTTTGCGTCCTTATTTTCACAAGCATATCCCGAAAAAGCCATACCGTTTGGGCATTCACCAACAGGAATTACACGTGAAGCAAATATCTCTTGTTTATAATTTTTATAAACGGTCGAGATTTTAGCAAGTGTTTCGGCATAGTCGTCGTCAAGATTGCTCATTTCCATCCAAAACAGTGGATTTGCTACCATTACGCTTGCAAAAAGATAGTCAGGACTATATGTATTTGGCGCAAATAATACCCCATCGTAATTTTGAGTATTACGACGTGTGTTAAGCAGTTCCATCTGTAAACGACGGGTTGGTATAACGTGAGCTAAATTCCATAAATTTTTAAACGTATTGTGTGGGAAGTAGTTTGGAAAATCGGTATATCGGTTTTCTACAAAAAGTGTGCCAAACTGCGGCATATACATATAACCAAAACGGTCCTCTGCAGTAACGTCAAGATTAAAACGCATATCTCCTTTAGTGCGATTTACAAGTTCTTGCATAAACTCTATAAATCGCATTTCGCACAACTTGCTACGAATTTTAACACCGTCAAGCTTAAAGTAGCGAATACCGTATGTATCATAAAAGTGCATAAGTGTCTCAATATCTTTTTGGTAATTTTCAAAATCGTTTGACGAGTCAGGACCAAACCAAAGTCCCATTTCTAAACCAAATTTTTTTGCCTTTTCTACAACAGGTTCAAGTCCGTTTGGAAATCTTTCGGCATTAACCTTCCAAAAGTCGCTATTGTCGGCATAAAAGCCTTCCCAAACGCCACCTTTCTTGCGGCGTGAATTTGCGGTAATGCCTGTAAGCCAACCATCGTCGATTTGAACAATATCAACACCCATTTCTTTTGCGCGGTCAATTTCTTTTAGCATAAAGCTTTCGCAAACTGCCATATCTTGGCTGCGGTCACCCCAGGTATTAGACATACAAAACAAAGTGCCGCGTGGATCGTCGGTACAAAAAGCAGTGTTGTAATGCCAATATTCATCATATATTTCGTCGGTTTTACCCACACCTATAGCCGATGCATAATATGGTACCTTGCCCTCAGGCAAATCGTTAAAATCAATACCCGTACCGTAAAGTGTTGCATACACGTTACCCTGCATATAAAAATCTTTGTTTTTGCGATTAAGTGCCGAACTTTCGGTTGGCGAATGTTTAATCATCATAATTGAGTTATCGCTTGTATAATCGTTTATACAAAAAACGTTACCTTCGCGATAAAGTTCACCATTTCTAAAAGAATAAACACTGGCGTTTTGCTTTTCTACAAGCATATCGTTATAGTCGGTTTTGTCATAAAGTTTGTAAGACTCAACGCTTAAATGACGGCAAGACATTGGAATACTGTCAAGAATATCAAAATCTACCTTATCATTTACAGCCGTCTTATTTTGCTCTTCCTCAACACCGGTAGGTCCTGCTTTTGTTGTTGTTTCTTCCGCAATAACAACATTGCCTAATTTAGAAACAAAATTTTGATTATATATAAAACTGATTTCGGGGAATATTAAATACTCGTACCAAGCGGAGCCCTCTTTACCTTTTAAGCAAAGTGATGCCTTAAGGTGCGGCTTCATAATGTAAGGATTTTCTAATATCTTGGTTTCAAAGATTATTTCGGGAATTTCATCCGCATTAAGCACAGGACTGCGTTGCCACAATGAAGTACCCGACCATTCAAAACCGTTTACAACGTCACGCACGTTTTCGGTACGAACAGAACTACCGTCTATTTTTATAATCTTTTCTACCTTACTGTTACCAAGTCGAACAGTAGCGGTGTTTTCATCATAATAAGCAAAACAATCCTTTAACATAAATATTCTCCTTATAAATCACTTTTGCAATTATTTATCTAATAGTATATTGATGATAGAAAATAAAATCAAGTTATTATCTATCATACATTTTGCCGAATCAATCAAATATTTCTCCTTAATAAAATTTTATCATAAATATAATAAATAGCAAGAAAAAAGAACGGAAAATATAAGTATTTTCCGTTCTTTTCTATTCTTATAAATTTAAAAGTTTGATGTCAAATATGCCGTTTTGTTTGAAATATCCCAAATTGAATATTTCTACACTATGCTTTTTATTCCAATTATATGCGACTGTTTTAAATTATTTATTCATATTCTTATAGCACTCAATGTCGGATAGCGGGTGCTTTTTAAGTTCATCAAGAAGCTCGGAAAGCTTGCCCGTTGCAAGGGCAATTCTTTCATCGGCGGCACCGTAGTAGATTCTAATCTCATCCTTTTCCTCATCGGCAAGGGCACCGCAGGCAAAGCAGGTGTTGCCGCTACTGCCGTAAAGCTCGTAGTCGGTGCTGGGGGCGAGTATAGGACGATCAAGCACATAGAGAATCTTTGAAGGGTCGTTAAGATCCATCAACATTGCGCTGAGGGAGTATACGTACTCGCCATTTTCGCAGTAAACAGCATGGTAGATTTCTAACCAACCGTCCTTGGTCTTGATTGGTGGAGTGGGGCCAATCTTATAGTTAGCAAAGTCCTGACAAGGATTAAAGAAAGGACGGTGACGACCCCAATAGATCATATCGGGAGAGTAGGAAATCCACATACCATAGGTAAGAGCATCGTACATAAATGCCTCGGGCATATTGGTAAGGCGAGGAATAGCATATGGTCTGTCAAGACGGACGTACTCGCCGTTTATCTTCTCGGGGAATAAACAAGGAACGCGGTTGATGGGAAGACCGATACATTCAACAAACTCTACAGTTTTAAAATCCTTGGTTTTCTCAAGAATTGCGGCAGGTCCGATGTCGCGACCAAGGGGGTATCTAACCTGTGCGGGGCGTACTATATAATATTCGTCTCCAATCTGAGTAACACGTGGGTCGATAACCCAACAGTCGTAATCTCCGGGAACATCAGGAGCCCAGTTGGTATCTTTACATAAGGGTTCTTTATCAATGTCAAAATGAATTCCGTCTTCACTGAATGCGGCGTGAATTTCGGTTTTAATTTGACCCTCTTCCTCAAAGATACAAGAAATAAGGAGGACATATTTACCCTGATACATTGCCTGCCCACAGTTGAAAACAGACTTTACCTTTTTAGGAAACATTTCCTTAGTAATTAATGGGTTATTTTCGTATCGATGCATTATGTATTCGTCTTTAATAAACTTTTCAATCATAATAACAGCCTCCTAAGAGCATATATAGTATGGTTAATTTTACAAAAATAATTACGGATTGTCAAGAATAAAGTGATACGGTGCAATTGATAGATAACAAATAAAAATAGAAAAACAAATCATATTTAAACAGCAAAAAGAAAAACCATCCGAAATGGATGGTTTTCTTTTTGTCATTCGTGTCCGAAAAAGAAACGGTTAAAAACCGAGGATTTTCTTTGATTAGCCAAGAAAACTAACAATTATAATTACAACAATATAACAAAATAAAGCTATAGAAACAAAGTTTAACACTTTATAAATATTCTGCCAAATTCCTGATTTGCTTTTTAAATGCTGTGCTAAAAAGAAAATACTAATAATAAGCGGCAAAAACATTACCGAAGATAAAATTCCTTGAATTGAAGAACTAAACTCAACATTTGGAATAACACCATTTTGAATCATAGCACTTACTATAAAAAAGCATACTAAAAACAGCGCAAAAACACTTAAGAATATTATAAAAAGTAATTTGCATTTTTTCATAACATCACCGACCTTTAAGTGTATTATAGCATAAAAGCGGTGTATGCGCAAGTTGTTAGTGATATTCTGCGCTACACACAGAGTGATATTATGCCTTACGGCATAGTGATATTTTTGCCTTTTGCAAAAGTGATATTATATTCGCCTCATAACTGCCCGTAGGGCAATATCACTCGGCATTAGCCGAATATCACTGCGCAGCAATATAACTCGCCGCAAGGCGAATATAACTAAAAAAGACTTGATGAAAATTCATCAAGTCTTTTTGTGTTGGCATCTACTTATTTTCCCAGGCAGCTGCCCGCCAAGTATCTTCAGCGCAAGTGAGCTTAACTTCTGTGTTCGGTATGGGAACAGGTGGACCCTCACCGCAATCAACACCAACTATGGCGCCTCAA
>JAFXGM010000014.1 GCA_017513195.1 Clostridia bacterium
GGCGGGAGCATTATAGTTGTTGACATCGTAAGCAAGGTTTACCTTGGCATAGTAGTCGCCCACTGTGGTGGCGATGTTGTTCTCATAGCTTTCAACAGTAACGCCTGCGGGAAGTCCTACAACCTCAACCTTATGCTCTTTGCCGTCATATTGGAAAGGCTCTTTGTAATTCCACTTAGCACCTGTCATATCATAGTCAGCCTTTTCGATGGTAAATGGTACGAATTCAGCGATTGGCTCGTAGTTCGCCGCTTCATCCACAAAAAACCGAGCAACATAGCTGCCTGCCTTTGTGGGCGGAACATCACTGTCATAGGTGGTTCCGTCATTTGCCGTTCCGTCGTAAAGTACATATACAGTACCAAACTTTGCTTCAGCTGTCGGTGTATTGGCGACTTCGCCGTAAGTCCAACCGGTGATCGACGGCCTTTTGACCCAATTATTTTTTGCCTGCTTTATAGTGTATGCGGCATAGGCAAATCTGCCGTTATCAGCTAAATTTCCTTTGCCGTACACAACCGCATAATATTGACCAGCATTTATGCTATCGCAGCTTTCCTTTCCTGTTCCAAAGAATTTTATCGGCTCACCATTTTCCCATTTCATAATTTGGTTGGCGCCTAAATAATATACCTCATAATCCACACCTTCTGTCAGCGTAGCACCGTTAAAGGTCACGATTGCTGTCGGCTTGTGTGGCTGACCGTCGTAAACAAAGGTGTTCTGATCTAAAGTAACATCAGCAGATTTCATATCCGCAGGATTGATTCTGAATACCGCATTCTTTGTGCCTTTAAAATTACCCTTACCGGTTACGGTAACGGTATAAGTATCTGCGTTTGTAAACCCAGTTTTATTCCAAGAAAGGGTGTAATCCGTACCTTCTACAAGTGTACCAAAACCGTCAAGAGTAACAGAAACAGACGGGTTATATGCTGTTCCGGTATAGGTGCCGCTTATGGGGTTAAGTGTGACGGCAGCACCGGAAATCTTTGCCGCGTTGATTTTGAAGGTGGTCGTCAGCACTTTACCCTCAACCGTTACCTTTGCGGTAGCATCACCTATATTAAGGTTATTAGAATATGTAATCTCGCCGTGTTCCTTAGAGCCTGCCCAATTATCCGAGAAGGTAACAGATGCACCTGTGGCAATAGCAGAGCCGGTATAGATGACATCGTCAGCCGTCAGCGTAGCCGTTGCGCTGTGACCACATTCGTTGGCGCAAGTTTCGGTAACGGTGTTTCCCGAAGAAGAATAGATATAGCTGTGCGGACCAAAATCTCCGTCCTCTGTCTTTGTATCGGTATATGTTTGACCATTGAAGGTAACAGTAGCTGTATATTTTATCTGCTCCTTCGTTTGGCAGTTCTCCGCCTCTGAAACGGTCTCGGACGAAATACTTGCCTGTACAGTTGCGAAAACATCGGCATTGTCTGCTGCCGTAAAGGTCGCTGTTGCGGAAGAAGTACCCGTCCAGCTCCAAGTCGGCTCGTTGACAGCAATACAGGTAATGATAACAATGGGCTGTTCTTGGTTGACTGCATTATTGTAGCCATAGAAACCATAGCAAGAAAGGGAGATGCCTTCAGATTTAGGAAGATCACTAGTTTCTACTCTAGCTGCTGAATCATGATTTTTGTACAGAGCTATATAGCTAGAGGTCGTGATAAATAATTGCACAAAATTATAGGAAGAACGACTTAAGGCCACATTTGTAAACTTTTCAGGTCGTAGGTTGGTATAGGTCACCTTGTAAAGATAATTATTATGCTTGACATATTGTGTAGTACCATCTGTATATTCAATTAATGAATCATAATTGTAGACCAGATCGTTAACCTCTGTGGCAGCATACGCCGTCATCGGCAACATAGATACTACCATTACAAGTACCAGCACAAGACTGAGTATGCGATTCGTAAATTGTTTTTTCGTTTTCATATTGTTACCTCCGTATTAGGATTATAGGAATCGGCTTATCGCCGCTTATTGCAAGTAAAATTATTAGGTATCTTTCTTTGAAAGGGCGTCTTGCGCTTCGTTGAGCGTCTTTGCATTCTTTTCCTTAACAAAGCCTGTAAATGCTTTTAGCACCCTCTTGCTGATTTCACGGCAATCTTTATCTAAAACCTTTTGAATTTCCTCTTGCCGTGTTTTTTCATTCACGTTGTAGATGCTTAAAATTTGGTTCAGCGCTCCCGAAAGCCTCATTTTCAAAGGAATGTTTGCATCGGTTGGAACAATGGCAGAATATTGAAGCCCCTGTACCAAAAGCTCTGCTTGGTGGAACTGCTCATTCGTCCAGCCATCACATTCCGCCGCAAAAATCTTTTTTGATCGTTCAACGTGATTTTGACGCAGATGATTGCGACAAAGCTCGCTTTGGAAGGTAGCAATAAAAAAATCTCTTGCAATCTCGTTTTCCTCACAGGCTACGGCTACGGTCATAGCTTCAAGACAGATAGATGCCGCCGAGCCGATACCTTTATCGATTTCCGCCTTTAGCATATTCCATTGAAAGTTGCACAATTCTTCAACGATAGTCAGCAGCAAATGCTCTTTGCTCTTAAAATAATATGTAATATTACCGGTACTAAGTCCCAATTTTTCCGCAATCATTCGTGGAGAAGTGTTTGAGAAGCCTTCTGTAAAAAAGAACTCAGATGCCGTTTGCACTATCTCATATTTTGTGGTTGTACCCGCACGAGCCATGATATCACCTCTTGCTTATATTGAAAAGCGAATAATAATTTGCACCAGTGCAATTTGCACTAATGCAAATATAACATATAACCAATAAAATTGCAATAGTTTTGCGCAAGTTTTTGGAATCATTCTTTAAAAATTACAAAATCAAGACCGCCTGCTAAACCAGCGGTCTTGATTTTCTTATGATGCTTGTTTTAAACGGGACGTCGAGGCGCCGTCCCCTACGGATTGGGCAGTCTCTAGCATATTCTCAGCATAAATTCCATACCCTGTTTTACTGTCGTCAACAAGCACGTGCGTCAGCGCACCTACAAGCTTTCCATCTTGCAAAATGGGGCTACCGCTCATACCCTGCACTATGCCGCCCGTAGCTTTTATAAGCTCTTCATCGGTTACCGTTACAATCAAATTTTGTGTTGGGGAATCGCTTTTACCAATCTTTTTAATTTTACAAGAATATAATTTTGGCGTGTTACCGTCAACCGTACAAAGTATTTGCGCGTTGCCGTTTTTTACATCCTGTTTCATGGCAATTTCGGTAAGCTTTTGAGATGTTGTATTGCTTTTTACCACGCCATAAATACCACACTCGCAATTTAATGATATATCGGCTATTGTATCATAGCTAAGCTTTCCCTTTAGTGAGCCGGGCGAACCTGCACTACCCTTTTCTACGTCAATAATTTCCGCCTTTACAAGCTCGCCGCTTTCAATCGTTAATAATTCGTTAGTATCGGTGTCGCATACGCCGTGGCCCAAGCCACACACAACGTCATTTGATGGGCTATAAAAAGTAAGCGTGCCCACGCCTGCCGAGCTGTCGCGCACCCAGATACCTATGCGATAAATATTGCTTTCTTTATCTAAAGCGGGTGTTACGTTACAGTAAAAGGTTTTGTTATCTCTAATAACCTCAAATCTCAAAGATTTTCCGTTTGATTTCGTAACAAGCTCCAACACATCCTCATTACAGGTGACTGTTTTACCATCTATGCTTTTAATATAATCCCCTACCTTAATTCCTGCCGATGCGGCGGGATTTTTTTTGCCCGATTTGGTCTGTATATCTACACTGTCAATCACAAGAACACCATCGGTATAAATTTTCATACCAAAGGGTTCGCCCAAGACCTGGACGTGCATTTCATCCACTATTTGCACCCTGGTTTTTGAAAATGGAATTATACCAAAAAGCTTTAAATTCACCTCAAAGCTTTCGCCCACCTGCCTGATCGCCGTTCCTTGTGATGCCTTTGCGCCATCATAAACAACCGTTACAGGCATAAAGGTGTTAATTTCTAATTCATCGCCTCGGTTTAGCTTATAGTTTTCTGAAATGTCGTCACTTATAATATATATTGAAGTAAAAATGCAACTACACGCAAACAATAATACCACACAAATAATTTTTATTGCTTTTTTCATTTTAAACCTCCCAAACTTTTATCATTACTCTTTTAATTTTCCCTAAAAGCCGATTTTTTAATATAGGAAAAATTTTAAAAAATAAAAAAGACACACAAACCTATGTTTGTGTGTCCCCTGTTAAAATTGAAAATTTATTCGCCAAATGGGAAATCGAATTTTCCGCCGTTAGACTCTTGATTTTCCGGATCTTCGCGTTCACCAATGGATTCCGAATAACTCGATTCGCCTATATTTGCACGAAGCTTTATTTTACAATCTATCTCATCACCGTCTTTTGTTACAACGGTCAAAGAAATTGTATCGCCTGCTTTGCAGTCCTCGATTACATCCAATATAATATCATCGTTTGAAATTTTGATGCCGTTTACGTGGGTAATCATATCACCCTCACCTATTTTATTAAAGGCGTCACTATCTTCGCTTACAGATACAACCAAAAGGCCTACTGCCTCATACTGTTCTATCTCGGCAGTAACCGAATTAACCTCGGTATAGGTTATGCCAAGCTTTGCTCGGTCAACAACCTTGCCCTTTGAAATTAGCTGCTCTACAACACGTTTCATCGTTTTTGTAGGTATAGCAAAGCCAATGGCGTCGTACTCTACACCGGCAAGCTTAGACGAAGTAATACCTATAACCTGTCCATACATATTTACAAGTGCGCCGCCGGAAGAACCCGGGTTTATAGCACTGTCGGTTTGTATAAGACTTGCAGTATAATTTGAGGTTGTCTTTACTCTGCGGCGGGTTAAAGAAATCAAGCCGCTGGTGATTGATGAATTATCGGTAGCATCGTTTGGTCTGCCGATTGCTACAACATTTTCGCCATTTATAAGCTGCTCGGAATCACCAAAGATTGCTGCCTTAAAATTATTGCCGTTTTCTATTTTTAAAACTGCAAGGTCGCTTACTGTATCACCCGCAACGTAAACTGCATCATATTCGGTACCATCATGGGTAAACACCTTAAACTTTGGCGCGCCAACCTCGGAATAAATGTGGTCATTCGTTACAATATATCCGTCACTAGAATAAATAACACCCGATGCATCACCCATTTGACCGGCTTCATTGTAAATCCTTATACCAACAATAGATTCATCAAGCATTTGGTAAACCTGAGCAGGTGTGCTCATCTCTTTATTAGTAGGCTTTTGCTCAAGACCTACGGTAACCTTATTGCCGATATAATTATTAGAAACGCTTTCTCTACCAATAAAATAACCACCGGCTGTTGTTGCCGCAAGCAAAATTACTGCGGCCATTACCAAACAAAAGACCTTAAGCCCTTTGCCCATCGGTTTATAATCCTTTATCTCCTCTATGGGCGTATACTCGACCTTGTTCCATACGGGAGTATCCTCAAATTCCAAATTGGTTGTATCACTTTGAGGCTCTTCGTTTTGAGGCGTTTCTTCAGATACGTTATTCTCAACAACCTCTTCATCATTAAGATTTGGATTAAAATCGTCCATTCTAAAACTCCTATCTTACAATTGGTAATGTAAACTCAAAGGCGGTAAATTGGTTTTCTACGCTGGAAACCGTAATAACACCACCATGCTTTTTAATAATGGTTTTTACAATATATAGACCTAACCCCGTGCTTTCCTTGTTTGAAGAGCGCGATTTATCAAGCTTATAAAATCGTTCAAACACATATGGTAACTCTACTTCCGGTATGCCTTGTCCCGTGTTTTCTATTTTAAATTTCAAATTGTTAGAATTATTTTTAACATCAAAGGTAATTTCCCCGCCATCATCGGTAAACTTGATAGCATTATCTACAAGATTATATATTACACGATATATTAAATCTTTATCAGCATTTACTGCAAAATTATCAATCGTGTCCAGTCCCTTGATGCTTATGTTCTTTTGTTCTATTCGCTGTTCTTGACCTACTACAATTTGAAGTAACTGTTCTTTAAAATCAAAGTTTGTCAATTTAAGCTCGGCTTCTCTTGATTCAAGTCTTGAAATGCTTAGCATCGACTCAACCATTCTTGATAATCGTTTTACCTCATCATGAACTATTTGAAGATAATCATTTTGACGCTCATACGGTATAGTACCATCAATAATTCCGTCAATAAAACCGCCTATTGTGGTCATTGGTGTTCTAAGCTCGTGCGATACGTTTGCAATAAAGCTTTTTCGCACCTCTTCCAAACGAGCCAATGAATTGGTCATTTGATTAAACGAAACAGCAAGCTGACCGATTTCATCGTCACGCGTTACAGGAATACGCCGCGAGAAATCGCCCTTTGCCATCGATTTTGCGGCATCTGACATAAGCTTTAACGGTTTTGTTATTCTATACGTCATTATTGACAACGCAACAAACATAAGAAGTAACGGAATAATTGCCGATATAATGTAAATATGCGCTATACGCTTCATTAGCTCTCGCACTTCATCGGTAGAATCGGCTGCAACAATATAGCCTGCAGTAGCATTATCTCGTGTGATTGCCGTTACCTCAGAATAGTGTGGGGCACTGTAGAAGTTCAGTGTACTAAGTGTATTGCGTTCGCTTGATGATATATCATTTAAGATTTTTGTATCAAGCTGTGTGCCCGAATGGTCACAACCGCCATCATTTCCCCAAGCCTCGCAGCCGCATATTCTGATAGCACCGTTTTGATCGGTTATAAAAATGTCACAATCCGATACTTTAGCAAGATTTTGCGCTATATAATATACCGAATATTCCGCATATTCTTTGTCGGTACCAGATGCATCATCGGTTACAAACTCTAATATCAAATCACACGATTTTTGCAACGTTTCATGTTTTTCTTCTGCAAGATAATTATTGTACATAAACGTAAGAATAATAAGTATTGCAGAAAGACTAAAAAAAACAATTAAAGCAATGGCCATAAACTGTTTTTTAAATAGTTTTTGACGCATATTTATTTAACCTCAAACTTATATCCTACGCCCCAAACGGTTTTAAGCGACCATTTTTCTGAAACGCCCTCTAGTTTTTCACGAATTCTTTTTACGTGAACGTCAACGGTACGAGAATCACCATAATAATCAAATCCCCACACCTCATCAAGTAACTGGTCGCGTGTATAAACACGGTTTGGATTACTTGCAAGATGATAAACAAGCTCTAATTCCTTAGGAGGAGTATCAATTTGCTCGCCATTTACCTCAAGCTCGTAATTGGTTATATTAATACGCAGTTTATCATAACGCACTTCACGTATACTTTCGGCCTTATCCTCGTCACCTGTGCGGCGCAAAACCGCCTTTATACGCGCTACAACCTCTTTTGAATCAAAGGGCTTTGTAATATAATCATCAGCACCCAGCTCTAATCCTAAAACCTTATCGAAGGTTTCGCCTTTGGCAGTTAGCATAATTATCGGCACGTTTGAATTTTTTCTTATCTCACGACAAACCTGCCAACCATCGAGTATTGGCATCATTATATCAAGCAAAATAAGATCGGGATTGTTGATTTGCGCACACTGTAAAGCCTGTTCGCCATCGTGTGCTACCAAGGTGCGAAAACCGTCTTTTTCAAGATAAAGGCGTAAAAGCTCGCATATATTTTTATCATCATCCACAATAAGTATCTTTTTGTTATCCATAATTTTAAAGCTCCTTAAAATCAAAACAAAAATATGAGTTTATTATATAATAAATCAAGAATTAGTTAATAGTATTAAGAAAATGTGAATATTTTATCACAATTATTATACCATATATCAAAATAAAAAGCCACACTTTATTTAGTGTGGCTTTTAAGATTCGATTATTCAGCGTCGGTAGCTGCTTCCTCTTCCTTCATCTTTGCAAAGCATTCGCTGCAGTAAACCGGACGATCATCACGTGGAGTAAAAGGAACACGTGCAACGCCGCCACATGCTGCACAAACAGCTTCGTGCATCTCACGGGGTGCCCTTCCTGCATTTTTACGCTTGTCGCGGCAGGGTTTGCATCTCTGCGGTTCGTTTTCGAAACCTTTCTCTGCATAAAATTCCTGCTCTCTTGCAGTAAATACGAATTCTGCTCCGCATTCTTTGCAAACTAGGGTCTTGTCTTCAAACATCTTTTTTACCTCTCTTGATTTTAGGATTAGCCCCGGACGGAATCGCACCGACATCTTTGCTTTTACACAACGCTCTGCTTATTAAACTACATAGGGCATATATAAGGCGATTGCTCGCCGATTTTACTGCTTTATTTTTGCTCTGATACGACGAAGTGCATTATCAACCGATTTTGCGGTAATTCCTAAAGTATCGGCGATATCGGCATAACTTTTACCGTTTAAAAACTCAACGAGCACATCATATTCAAGCTTGGATAAATCTTTTTTTATACTGCTTTCCAAATTGGAAATAGCTTCTTTTTCAATAAGTATCTTTTCCGGGTCGCTTGTATCGGCAAGTTCGATGTCATCAATAGGCGAAATCAAATTATCAGGTATATGCTTTGCACTACCTACAGCTCGTGATAGTGCCGACGACATTGCTCTGTTTATGCAAAGACAAACAAAGGTTTTAAAGGAAGCTTTTGTTGCATCATAGGTTTTAACCGCAGAAAAAATTGCCAACACGCCTTCTTGAATAAAATCTTCGGTATCAAGACCGCTAGCATTATAGCGTGATGCTACGCTTATTATATAGGGCATATAACGATTTATAAGCTGTTGTAAATATTTATAATCGCCGCCATTTATAAGCTCTACCAACTGATTGTCTGATAAATTTTCTTGCATTAAAACCACATAATACTCCTACAATATTATATTAAATATACATTAATTATTAAACTTTGTCAAGTATTTTTATTAAAAGTGACAAAATATAAAAACAAAAAACGGTATTTGCCACCGTTCGACAGCAAATACCGTTTTTATTTTTTATTTTACAAGGGTTTTATAACCTTTTCCATACTGAACGCATCGTGAAACTCGGCTAAGGGTTGCCGATGATATTTCACACTCTTGCATTACTTGATTATATGTTTTACCTTCTTTCAAAAGCTTTGCAGCCTTTACACGTTGAGCCATTTGCTCAAGCTCTTTTGCCGTGCATAAATCCTCAAACAAAATTTCACAATCTTCGAGTGTTTTGAGTGATAAAATAAGACTGAACAACTCATTGATATCATTGTTTTTTGACATTTTATGCACCTTCTTTACAGCTTTTCAAGCGAATTTTGCAAAAAGTGACGTGTCTTTTCTGATTGCGGATTTTCAAAAATTTGTTCGGGTGTTCCCATTTCTTCTATAACACCGTCAGCCATAAAGATAATCTTATCAGAAACGTTTTTCGCAAATTCCATTTCGTGTGTTACAACAATCATTGTGCTACCCGACTCTTTAAGTCCCTTTATAACACGTAAAACCTCGCCCGTAAGCTCGGGGTCAAGCGCACTGGTAGGCTCGTCAAAGCAGAGTATATCAGGATTCATGGCAAGCGCACGCGCAATAGCAACACGCTGCTGCTGACCGCCTGATAATTGACAAGGATAACTGTCAATCTTTTCTAAAAGACCTACCTTTTCTATCAAGGCACGAGCGTTATTTTCTATTTCTTCGTTAGTACCTTTTTTAAGTAGCTTTGGCGCGAGCGTTACGTTATCTAAAACATTATACTGTGGAAACAAATTAAATGATTGAAAAACAAGTCCAAAATGCAGACGATTTTCACGGATTTTATTTTCTTTAAGATTTTTTATATTTTCACCGTCAAAAAGCACTTCGTCATTAACACTTATCGTTCCCTTGTCAGGTGTTTCAAGAAAATTAAGGCAACGCAGCAGTGTGGTTTTACCACTACCGGAGGAACCTATTATAGAAATAACCTCTCCCTCGCTTAGTGAAAAGCTTATGCCCTTTAAAACTTCGGTTTTACCAAAGTTCTTTTTAATATTTTTTACCTCTAATAACGGCATTTAGCTTCCCTCCTATACCTTAAAGTAGCTGAGTTTTTTCTCAATATAGTTAAACAGCAATGTCAATATACCACTAAACGCCAAGAAATAAACACCGGTAAAGAATAGCGGCCATAACAATCCGTCGTTTCGTATATAATCTTGCGCAGACCATATAATCTCATAAACGGTGATTGTTCTTGCGAGCGAAGTGTCCTTTACCAAGGTTATTATTTCATTAGACATTGGCGGCACGATTCTTTTTATCATTTGCAAAAGCGTAACCTTAAAAAATATTTGCGTCTTAGTAAGACCAAGTACTTCTCCGGCTTCTTGTTGTCCCTTTGGTACACCCTGTATACCACCACGGAAAATTTCCGAAAAATAGCACGCATAGTTTATAGAGAATGCGATTACTGCGGTAACAAGTGGGTCCGCCATATTAAGATCGCGCATAAAATCTATAAAAAAGTTATTATAATTTGCCTGCTCTGCTACCGTTACTAAAAGACCGGGGCCAAAGTAGAAAAGTATAAGCTGCAGCATTAGCGGTGTTCCACGAATAACCCATACAAACACCTTTACTAAAAAGCTAAGCGGCTTAAAGCGGCTCATTGAACCAAAGGATATTATAAGTCCAAGTGGCAAAGCAAAAAGCAGCGTTAAAGCAAAAAGTTCTAACGTAACTAAAAAGTTCTCAAACAGATTAATTACTACTTCCCAAAACATTATCAAATTCCTCTCAAAACAGTATTAAATAGAGACCGTAAAGGCCTCTATTTAATAGTCAATATAAACAATTATTATTCAGCAAGTGTAAGTGAATATTTGTCAGCTAATTTCTGGAGTGAATCATCAGCCTTCATCTCGGCCATAAGCTCGTTAATCTTTGCAGTAAGGTCTGAGCCCTTGCGGCAAGCGATAGCATATTCTTCTTCTGTAAGTGAAATACCTACACCCAAATCTTCAAAGCTGGTACCCTCGCCTG
This sequence comes from Clostridia bacterium, assembly GCA_017513195.1. Lineage (GTDB taxonomy): Bacteria > Bacillota > Clostridia > Oscillospirales > Acutalibacteraceae > UBA737. The sequence continues at coordinate 11,027 of JAFXGM010000014.1, forward strand.
TCATTGCCTTTGCCATTGTGATATCAATGATACAAGCATCAGCCTTAGCTGTTTTGATAGCTGTCAATGCATCGCTTTGTGCGTCGTATTCTTTGAACTTAAAGCCCTTTTCTGCAGCAATATCTTTACCTGCCGAACCTGCTTCAACAGCAAAATTTAATTCCTTCATAGACTCTGCGGTTGTATACTGTGCAACCTTATCAGCCTTCATAACAACAACCTGTGCATTAAGTACGTAAGGATTTGTGCAGCTTGCGTTTGTTTTTGCTTCATCAGAAAGTGTCATACCATTCCATACAACGTCAATCTTCTTAGAATTAAGTGTTGCCCACTTGTTGTTCCAGTCAATAACAACAAATTCTGCATCAACGCCAAGCTTATCAGCAACTGCAATAGCAAACTCGGTATCAAAACCGGTCCATTCGCCCTTGTCATCTTTGTAGTTCATAGGCTCGTAAATTGTCATACCTACAACAAGCTTGCCCTTGTCCTTAATATATTCAAGGTCGGTCTTAACTGCCTGTGGCTCAGATGTGTTTGATGCTGTGTCGGTTTCACCACAACCGGCAAAACAGAACAACATAGCAACTACCATAAGTAATGCAATAATCTTTTTCATAAATAATTACTCCTTTTCCCTTTCGGGTTTTGATTTGATGTTGCTATTATACTTTACCAAACTAAAGTTGTAAAGTGTTTTTTGCCGAATTTTTGCACTTTTGTACGATTGCACAAAAAAGTTGAAAACTTTTATGCATTATCACTTTAATTCGCTAAAGAAGTAAATTAAAACAAAAACTCGCGCGAACGAGTTTTTGTTTTCTAATTAAATTTGCGGCACTATAAACGGTATGCCAAAATAATCGGTAAGCGATACAACCACATTTGCAGCAATAGCCTCTATGTTATCGCGTATCCAGATTGCATCCTCATAATTATCGTGATAAGCAAATTCTATTAGTACACCGGGTGCGCGTGTGCGACGAACCTCGCCTATTGAAGTAGTAGGTATTGTACGCACGTTTTGCGGCAGTGGATATATAAGCTTTAAATTGTTAGCGATAATCTCTGCCGCACGAGCTCCGTTTACGCTTGTCGGAAAATAGTAAACCTCGGTTCCTCTTCTGCTGCCGTCGCCACTGCCCGTTGCATTAGAATGGAGTGCCAGATGCAGATCATAATTTCCCATATTTGATTGTGCTATAGAGCTTGCGGCGGTCATTTGAGGTGTGTTGCGTGTAAAAGAAATACCACTTGCATATAAATATGGCTCCATAGCATCGGCAATTAAATTCATATAATATTCTTCGTTGCCGCCTATTATATAAGGATTAAATTCCTGTGTTGACGGACTTAAATAAATACTAGGCATAATATTCCCCCTCTTGCCATTGTATGCAAAAGTGTGAATTTATATAATAAACTTAAAATAAATGGTAATTAACCGCTTGCATATTTTTTGTGAGTATTTACGAGCATTTTAAAGAAAAAATGAGCAAACGTGAGTTTATCAAAATTTATCATAAAATTCCAACCAAAATTTCTACATTTTTTGCAAAATTTACTTGACTTTTGGGGCATTTAGTTTTATCTTTATTATTGTTAATATAAATATTAATTTAACGCATCTGTGTAGAAAGACGGTCGGTACTAATGTATGCCGTAGTCCGCATTTGCAGGACTATGAAAAACCCTTTGTCAGGGCATACAAACAAACGGCTGGGGTATCGCGCAGGGTAAACGTAAAACTTTACTACTGTCGACACTTGTAGTGTTTGGCAAAGGGGGATGTGGTTAAATGACCAAACAAAATATTATAGAGCTTAAAGACATCTTCGTATCTTTTGGTGACGAAAAGGTGCTTGACGGACTAAACCTTGCAATTCGTGATAAAGAGTTTATCACGCTACTTGGTCCTTCGGGCTGTGGCAAAACCACCACACTGCGAATTATTGCAGGCTTTTTGGATGCCGACAGTGGCGAAGTGATTTTTGAGGACAAAAAAATAAATGGTGTGCCTTCGTACAAACGACAGGTTAACACCATTTTTCAGCGTTATGCACTTTTTCCGCACCTTAACGTGTACGAAAACGTTGCATTTGGGCTTCGTGTAAAAAAATTAAAGGAAAACGAAATAAAAGAGATTGTTACCGAAATGTTGCATCTTGTAAACCTTGACGGTTTTGAAAAGCGTAGCATCTCTACCCTATCGGGCGGTCAACAACAGCGTGTTGCCATTGCTCGCGCTATTGCAAATAAGCCAAAGGTATTACTTCTTGACGAGCCGCTTGCTGCGCTGGACTTAAAGCTTCGCAAGGATATGCAAAAAGAGCTTCGTCGCATACAGCGTCAGCTTGGCATTACCTTTGTATTTGTTACCCACGACCAAGAAGAAGCGCTTACAATGTCTGACCGTGTTGTTGTTATGAACAAAGGTCAAATTCAACAAATCGGTACCCCGCAAGATATTTACAACGAGCCCGAAAACGCATTTGTTGCCGACTTTATTGGTGAATCAAATATTCTTGACGGTGTTATGCACGACGACTTTGTTGCTGAATTTTCAGGTCACGTTTTCGAATGTCTTGATAAAGGCTTCGATAAAAACGAAAGCGTTGACGTGGTTGTTCGCCCGGAGGACGTTGATATTGTCCCCGTAGAAAAGGGTATGCTTAAGGGCGTTGTAACGTCGGTTGACTTTTTGGGTGTTCACTATGAAATCATTGTTGATATCGGCGGCTTTAAATGGATGATACAAACCACCGACGAATGCTTTGTTGGTGACAATGTTGGTCTGTACATAGAGCCCGACGCGATACACATTATGAAAAAATCAGAATACTCCGGTCTTTATGGCGACTACAGCACCTATAGCGAAGAGATGGAGCATCTTTCCGATATTACGGAGGATGACGATGAATAAAAAAAGCTTTGGTAGCCGCATAGTAGCGTCACCTTATATAGTGTGGGCGGCAATATTTATTATTGTGCCACTACTTATAATGGTGTATTTTGCTTTTACCGATTCAAACGGTGTATTTACCTTTGCAAACTTTGCTCAAATAGGTAAATTTAAAAAGGCTTTTGGTCTTTCAATTCTTTATGCTATTATTGCCACCATCATAACACTGTTGTTGGCATACCCTATGGCATATTATATGACCAAGCTTAAAATAAGCAGTCAGCGTATGATAATGATGCTTATTATGCTACCTATGTGGATGAACTTTCTTATCCGTACATATTCTTGGATAACAATACTTGCTAACACCGGTCTTATAAATAAGTTGTTGAGCTACTTAGGCATTGGGCCTGTGCAGCTTATCAACACTCCCGGTGCAGTAATACTTGGTATGGTGTATGACTTTTTGCCATATATGATACTGCCAATTTATACCGCTATGTCAAAAATTGATAATTCTTTGCTTGAGGCGGCAAGCGACTTGGGCTCTAACAGTTGGTCAAGAATCCGTCGCGTTATAATGCCACTTTCACTCCCCGGTGTAATTTCGGGTATTACAATGGTATTTGTACCATCGGTTAGTACCTTTTATATTTCGCAAAAATTGGGCGGTAACAAGACCTTGCTTATAGGTGACGCTATTGAGTACCTGTTTAACACAGGTCCACAATATTACAATATCGCCTCTACCCTTTCACTTATTCTTATGGTGCTTATACTTATAAGTACACTCATAATGAACCGCTTTGGCGACGATGAGGAGGTAGTTGTATGAAGGCTCTATCTCGTATCTACGTTGCACTAATTCTTATTTTCCTTTACGCACCCGTTGCGGTTATGATTTTCTTTTCATTTAACTCGGGCGGAAGCGTGTGGGTGTTTGAAGGCTTCTCACTTGATTGGTATAAAGGGCTTGCTACCAATACCGCTATGTTAGAGGCACTAAAGCACACCCTTATTATCGCAGTTCTTTCGGCGCTTATTTCTACCGTAATGGGCACTGCCGCATCGGTTGGTATTTTGGCGCTTCGCAAGCGCGTCAGCCGTAGTGCTGTAATGTCGATTACAAATATTCCTATGATGAACGCCGATATTGTAACCGGCATTTCGCTGATGCTGCTTTTTGTATTTGTAGGCAATCTCTTTGCACTAAAAGAGTCGCTCGGCTTTTTCACGGTATTAGCGGCGCATATTACCTTCAACCTGCCTTATGTTATCTTGTCGGTTATGCCAAGACTTCGAGCTACCGATATGAGTCTTAACGAAGCAGCACTCGATCTTGGTTGCACACCGGTACAGGCATTCTTTAAGGTTATATTACCGTCTATTTCCACATCAATTTTTACGGGCGCCATAATGGCATTTACCCTGTCGCTTGACGACTTTGTTATAAGCTACTTTACTTGCGGTCACTATCAGACGTTGCCTATCGTGATTTACAACATGACAAAGAAGACCGTAGCGCCTGATGTTTACGCACTTTCAACCATTATATTCCTTTGTGTGTTTGTATTACTTATACTATATAACACCCTTCAATCAAAGGCTGATTCAAGGAGGGGTTTTAATGTTTAAAAAAATATTAGCGCTTACTCTTTGTGTAGTATTATGCCTTTCGCTTTTTGGTTGCGGCTACGAATATTTTGAGCTTAACCTCGAGCAAGATTATGCCGCTATAGCAAAAGAAAAGGACCTTGTTGGCACCGAGCTTAACGTTTACAACTGGGGCGAATATATCTCTGACGGCAGCGAGGGCTGTATGGACGTAAACCGTGAGTTTGAACGCCTTACGGGAATAAAGGTAAACTACACCACCTTTGAAAGTAATGAAACAATGTATTCACAGCTTAAAAACGGTGGCGTCAGTTACGATATTATTATTCCGTCCGACTATATGATAGCTCGCCTTAAATCAGAGGATATGCTGTCAAAAATAGACGTAAGCAAGCTTTCAAACTACAAGTATATTGATGAGCAGTATAAAGGTCTTTTCTTTGACGAAACGCAAGAATACACCGTACCTTATAACGTTGGTATGGTTGGTATTATTTATAACTCCGCTTTAATAAGCGAGCCCGAGCATTCGTGGAACGCTTTATGGAGTGAAGACTACCGCAACATGTCGCTTAACTTCAACAACCCACGTGACGGCTTTATGACGGCACAAAAGTTGCTCGGCTATAGTGTAAATTCTACCAATCTTAAAGAGTGGGATGAAGCCTGCGAAAAGCTAAAGCAAGGCAAAGACGTTTTACAGTCTTACGTAATGGATGAAATCTATGGCAAGCTTGAAACGGGCGAAGCCGCAATAGGTCCATACTATGCAGGTGACTATCTTGTTATGTATGACGTAAACGAGGATTTACGTTTCTTCTACCCAGAGGAAGGCACCAACATATTTATCGACTCTATATGCGTGCCAAAAAGCGTTAAAAATTATGAGGCGGCACTTGTTTATATCGACTTTTTGTTAGAACCCGATATAGCGCTTGCCAATGCCGAATATATCGGCTACGCTTCTCCACATACTGCGGTGGTAAATAACCCCGATTACTGTTATTACCAAAACGAAATCCTCTATCCTAAGCAGGAGGATATGCCAAGCACAGAGTATTACCACGATATACCCGAATCGGTGCGTATACATTACGAAAATTTGTGGCTTGATTTAAAGCTTTATTAAACGGTAAAACCCTGTATTTTACAGGGTTTTATTTTTGTGCGCGGTTGACAACACTAAATATTTATAATATAATATTAAAATCTTTAAGAATGAAGGTTTTTTGATGTATAAAATCGTAACAAAAAAAGAGCTTAACCCCACCGTTACGCAGATGGAAATTAAGGCTCCACTTGTAGCCAATAAGGCGCTTCCGGGCCAATTTATCATTTTGCGTGTTGACGATATGGGAGAACGCATTCCGCTTACCGTTGCGGGTGTTAATAAGCAAAACGGCACTGTAAAAATAATTTTTCAAATCGTAGGTGCCACAACACATAAACTCAATCAAAAAAACGAGGGCGAATTCATACAGGACTTTGTCGGTCCTTTGGGTGAGCCTACCCATATTGACGGACTTAAAAAGGTTTGTATCGTAGGTGGCGGTGTTGGTTGCGCTATTGCTATGCCAATTGCCGAGGCTTTACATCAAAAGGGCTGTGAGGTTACAAGTATAATCGGTTTTAGAAATAAAGATTTAGTAATACTTGAAGATGAATTCAAATCTTGCTCTGATAGCTTACATATTATGACCGATGACGGTTCTTACGGCAGAAACGGTAACGTTTGTGTACCGCTTAGCGAAATGCTGTCGGGTGGCGAGCAGTTTGATATGATAATCACAATAGGTCCGCTTGTTATGATGAAGTTTGTGGTTGAGGCGGCTCGTCCTTACGGCACACCCGTTACCGTATCTATGAACCCGATTATGATTGACGGCACAGGTATGTGCGGCGGCTGTCGCTTAACACTTAACATTGACGGCAAGCGCGTTACAAAATTTGCTTGTGTTGACGGCCCCGATTTTGACGGTTATCAGGTAGATTTTGACGAGGCTATGTCACGCGGTCGTATGTACTCGGACTTTGAACGTCACGCTTACGAAGAGTCTTGCAACCTATTTAGAAAGGCATAAGGTGATAATATGGCTATTAATCCTAAAAAACACGAAATGCCAACGCAAGAACCTGCCGTTCGCGCACACAACTTTGATGAGGTAGCTTTAGGCTACAGTGAGGAAATCGCCATTGCCGAAGCGCAACGTTGCCTTAACTGCAAAAATGCGCCTTGTGTAAACGGTTGCCCCGTAAACATAGATATACCAAACTTTATATCACATATAAAAGACGGTGATTTTGAGAGCGCATATAACGTTATATCGCTTTCGTCTTCCCTGCCTGCTGTTTGCGGTCGAGTTTGCCCGCAAGAAACACAGTGTGAAAGCAAGTGCACCTTAGGTATTAAGTTTGAACCCGTTGGCATTGGCAGACTTGAACGCTTTGTTGCCGATTGGCATAATAACAATTCAAAAGAACAACCCGTAAAACCCCAATCTAACGGTCATAAGGTGGCGGTTGTAGGTTCGGGCCCGTCGGGACTAACCTGTGCGGGTGACCTTGCAAAAAAAGGTTATGAGGTTACAGTATTTGAGGCATTACACACCGCAGGCGGTGTTTTGGTTTACGGCATACCCGAATTCAGACTTCCAAAATCAATAGTTGCAAAAGAGGTTGAAACCTTAAAAGCACTTGGTGTAAAAATTGAAACCAATGTTGTAATTGGTAAAACCCTTACAATAGACGAGCTTTTTGAAAGTGGTTTCAAGGCGGTATTTATAGGCTCTGGCGCAGGTTTGCCAAACTTTATGGGAATACCCGGTGAAAGCCTTAAAGGTGTTTATTCGGCTAATGAATTCTTGACCAGAAGCAACCTTATGAAATCATATTTGCAAAACCCCGACACCCCTATTATGAAGGGCGGCAAGGTAGCAGTTGTAGGTGGCGGCAACGTTGCTATGGATGCGGCGCGTACTGCACTGCGTTTGGGCGCCGAGCAGGTGTATATAGTTTACCGTCGTTCTATGGACGAGCTTCCTGCCCGTAAAGAGGAGGTTGAGCACGCCAAGGAAGAAGGCATTATCTTTAAGCTGCTTTGCAACCCAACCGAGATTTTGGGCTACAATAACCCCGATAATCCACGCGATGAGAAAAATGGCTTTGTTACGGGTATGAAATGCATTAAAATGGAGCTGGGCGAACCCGACGAAAAAGGCAGACGCCGACCCGTTCCCGTAGAAAACTCTGAATTTATAATTGACGTTGATACGGTAATTATGTCGATAGGTACTTCCCCTAACCCACTTATTAAAAACACCACCGACGGACTTGAGGTTAACCGTTGGGGCGGTATAGTGGTAAACGAGGACGGACTTACCTCTCGTGATGCAGTTTATGCAGGCGGTGACGCCGTAACAGGTGCTGCAACGGTAATATCTGCAATGGGTGCAGGTAAAGTAGCCGCAAAAGCAATTGATGAATATTTGTCTAATAAATAGCAAAAAGGCTTGAGAAAATTCTCAAGCCTTTTAAAATATCGTTATTTAATTTCTTGCTCTAAATTTTTGAAGCAATCAGCATCAAAAAATTCAGTTATGGTAACTCCTAATCCGTCGCATAATTTTTTAATAGTTGTAATTCCTGGATTTTTACTTTGATTGTAAAATATAGATTTCACTGTTGTGTATGGTACTCCTGCCATACTAGCTAATTTACAATAATTAAGTCCCCTTTGATAACACAATTCATCAAATCTTTTCTTAACTGCCTCTGTAACGTTCATTAAATCACTCCCGACAAAAACATTGTAAGGTTTTTATCAGGAATTTTTAGACTATATTTTATACGATATTATTATATATAGTCTTTTCTTTAATTAATTTTGACGTTATTTCTATAAATTCTTTTATGGAACAATCCAAACCTGCATAATCAATTGCAGATTGCATTTCACTTTCAATTTCTTTTACAGAAACATTTTCTTTAAGTGCTAATTGCCTCAGCATCTTCTTATAAGTCATATTTTCACCACCTTTTTAGAGATTATACTATATATAGTCTATTAATATTTGTCACAATTAGTCGCACAAAAAAATTATTATATAAAAAGGACTTGGAAATTCCAAGTCCTTTTTTGTTTTCGGCAGGAGCAAGCCCCTGCCCTACAAATTTAAACTAATATTTAATCTCTGTCATCTGCCAGCATTCAAATTTTGGTATGGTAAATTCTACCTTGCCGTCTTTATATTTGAATTTGAGCTTTTTGTTTTCGGGCACAAGTTTTACAGAACGCGGTTTTTTATCTGACTTAAGCGAAACGGTTGTATCATAAATAGGAATTAAATCCTCAATAATCTGTGTCTTTTCACCACGAAGTACGGGTGACGCGTAAAGCGTGTGAACAATCTTGTTGTCACCGTTTTCGGTAACTGTAATAACACCCTGTGCCGGCAGATTAGTCTTAACGGTTTTAGCGTCGCCAATAAGCGCTTCAATTGCCGCGCGAACGATTTCTTTTGTATAGATGCTACCGTGCTTAAAGTACTCTAAAAATACCTTATGGGCAAAATAAGCGGTATTTGCGGTCATAACTACCGCGTCACCGTATCTTTCACTGCTGTTTGGTGTATGCAAATGTGAGCAAAAATGCTCGAGCGAACGGTTAAAGTAAGGCTTATCTATCATAGCGGTAGCTTTGCCACTGGTAGCACTAACCTTCATAGCATCCTCGTAAATAAGATATGATGCCGAAGGTAAGCAGTCAATGTCATTGTCGGGTTTTATGTAGGTTGGCTTGTATTCGCTAATGCTTTCAAAATTACAACCAAAGTCTACCGCAAAATCGGTCTTTTCTTGATTTAGTCCCGATTCATAGCTTGCAAGCACCTTACCGCCCCGTGCGATATAATCATTTATCTTTTTAGCCAGCTTATCGTCTAATGTGCAAATATCGGGCAAAATAAGTAGCTTATAGCCCGAAATATCAGTTTTATCATCAACAAAGTCAAACAGATAATTGCTTTCAAGCAAGATTCGTGAGCAACCCTTGCTCCAGTTAAGTGATTCCCAGCTGGGTTTGGCAATACCATTATAGTTTTGCCATGCTTCACTCGAGAAAACGGCAATATCACCCTTTATATTTTTATAGCCGTCAAGCCAAGGCTCACGCTCTTCAACAGTTTTGAAAGCCTCGCCAATAAGTGTGTATGTAGCGTTGTCCATAAGACCTGTTGGATGAAGCTGGTCACCAACCGAGCTGCAAGCACCGTTAGCCGCAGCCAAAGCCGCCTCATAACGCAAAGCGTTTGGATGCTTGTAGCCGCCAAATTCGCCCCACGCTTTGTGGAACTTACCCGTCATACCAAGGTAGTCCATACCTATTGTACGCGCGTAAGCCGCCGACATTGGAAAATGGTCATAGCCCCAACCGCCTGTTGGCAGACTTTCAAGCTCAAGATGGGTGTTAGCGTGCGCCAGGTCATATCTGCCGTGACGAATATGTCCGCCGTTATGGAACACAGGCAGCCCCGGTTTTACCGAGTCGATAGTCTCACGAACGCGACGAACATAGTTTGCATAGGTTTCTTCTGCAAGAATTTTTACGTCATCGGGGTTGTTTACATCCAAACCGCGTTTTGCCATCTCAGCGCGGCAGGTTTCGCAATAGCAAGGGTCAACATGAACTATGTCAAGGAAGATGCCGTCAGCATCGTAGTTTTCGCAAACCTCTTTTATTTCGGCCAAAAGCTCGTCAAGATATGGAGTGTTAAGGCACAAAAGATGATAGCCAACATATTCCATATTGATGCCGTTTTGGTATTCATCAAGTCTGTAATTTAACCATTCGGGATGCTCTTTTGAAGCCTTGTCGTCAAAGCCTGCCGAAATATAAACAGGTGTTTTAACACCAATTTCGTGTGCCGCCTCAATTTGCGCGCCAAGTAGGTCAAAATTAAGATGCGGATGCATTTTATTAACCTTTGTAGGGTGATAAGACCAACCGTGATGGCACTTTGAAAATACCGTTATAGAATCAACGTGACCTTTTTTAAGCATTTCTTGAAAATTCTCTTTAGAAAATTTACTGCCTATGCCCTCAATATGTTCGGATGTGTGAAAATCAAGATGTACCTGTCTTCTTCTCATGACGCACCTCGTTATAATTTATTTTAGTTTATTATACATTTAAGCACACAAAAAAACAACCCGTATTTTAGCAAAAAAGTTCATTAAGAACTTTTTTGCAACTCTATTTGCCTTACGGCAAGTTATATTGCTACGCAGTTATATTCGGCTTTCAGCCGAGTTGTATTTGCTTTGCAAGTTTTGGGGCAAATAGAATATCACTAAACCCCTAAGGGTTTAATATCACTTTCTTTTAAAAAGAAAATATCACGCTGCCAAAAGCAGCATATCACTTAACAAAAAAAGAAAGAGAAGTTTCACCCAAAATGAAACTTCTCTTTTATATTGTTTATCAATTTTTGCCCACGTCCCAGTCTCAAACTTACTTAAACTATTGTAGCTGCAATTACTGCCTTTATTGTATGCATTCTGTTTTCAGCTTCGTCAAACACTATTGACTGCTCTGACTCAAATACCTCTTCAGTAACCTCCATACAATCTATGCCAAATTTTTCATAGATTTGTTTGCCGATGGTTGTATCAAGGTTGTGGAATGCGGGCAAACAGTGCATAAAGCGACATTGCTCGCCTGCTTTTTCCATAAGTGCTTTATTAACCTGATAAGGCATCAAGTCTTTGATTCTTTCTTCCCAAACGCTGTCAGGCTCGCCCATGGATACCCAAACATCAGTGTAAATCACGTCAGCGCCCTTCACAGCATCGGTGCTTTCGCTAAATTCTATTACAGCGCCCGTTGTTTCTGCAATTTCAAGGCACTTGTTTACAAGCTCGCTTTCGGGGAAATACTTTTTATTGGTGCAAGCCACAAAATGCATACCCATTTTAGCACATCCAACCATTAAAGAATTGCCCATATTGTAACGGGCATCACCCATATAAACAAGCTTTTTACCCTTTAAATCTCCGAAATGTTCACGAATAGTCAAAAAATCGGCTAAAATTTGTGTTGGGTGGAATTCATTAGTAAGACCGTTCCAAACGGGAACACCTGCGTATTTAGCTAGTTCCTCAACAATTTCTTGACCAAAGCCGCGGTATTCAATACCGTCATACATACGGCCCAAAACTCGCGCCGTGTCGGCAATGCTTTCTTTTTTGCCTATTTGTGAGCCTGTGGGGTCAAGGTAGGTTGGGTGCATACCAAGGTCAGCCGCTGCTACCTCAAAAGCACAACGGGTACGTGTGCTGGTTTTTTCAAAAATGAGTGCAATGTTTTTGCCCTCATAATACTTGTGTGGTGTACCGCTTTGCTTTTTTTCTTTAAGCTCTGCGGCAAGGTCTAAAAGACCGTTTATTTCTTCACTTGTAAAATCAAGAAGCTTTAAAAAACTTTTACCCTTTAAATCCATTATTTTGCAACCTCTTTAATAATATCTATCGCCCATTTAAGTTCATCAAACGGAATATTCAGTGCAGGAAGCAGTCGCACCTTATCTTTTGCAGTAAGGCATAAAACTCCCTTTTCCATGGCGGCCTTTACTACCTCTGCGGCGGGCTTTGTTGTTTTGATACCAATCATTAGTCCCATACCGCTGACATTCTCAATACCATCGGCATTTTTAAGTGTTTCAAAAATATATTCACTCTTTTTAGAAACTTCGGCAAGAAGTGTGTCATCAATACGATTTATAACGTTTAACGCACCTGCGGCACATACGGGGTTGCCGCCATAGGTAGAGCCGTGATCACCAAAACCTAAAACGTTTTCTACCCTATCGCCCAAAACTGCGGCGCCAATTGGCAAACCGCCGCCAAGACCTTTAGCGGTAGTTACAACGTCGGGGTTTATGCCATAGTTCATATAACCGTAAAACTTACCCGTTCTGCCGTTACCTGTTTGAACCTCGTCAACAATAATAAGGAAATTCTTTTCCTTTGAAAGTTCAGCTATAGCCTTTACAAATTCGGGTTCAAGCGCTATTACGCCACCCTCACCCTGAACACACTCAAACATAACAGCGGCAACGTTGTTATCGTTTACCGTATTTTTTAGCGCTTCAATATCGTTTGTGGGTGTGTGAATAAACCCTGCAGTCAGCGGTTTAAAAAGCTTGTGAAAATGGTCTTGTCCCGTAGCCGCAAGTGTTGTAAGTGTTCTGCCGTGAAAGCTGTTTTGAAGCGTTACTATTGTGTAGCAGTCTTCACCCTTGTTTTCGGCCGCCCATTTACGCGCAACCTTTATAGCACACTCGTTGGCCTCGGCACCGGAATTTGAAAAGAACGCTTTTTTAAGACCTGTCTTTTCGCAAAGTGCTTTTGCAAGCAAAGCACAAGGCTGTGTGTAATAAAGGTTTGACATATGCTGTAATTTAGCGGCTTGCTCACTTACGGCATTTGCCCATTCAGTGTCGGCTATACCAAAAGCGGTAACACCAATACCCGAGCCCATATCAATATATTCTTTACCGTCTTTATCGTAAACCTTTGAGCCCTTACCACTTACAAGCTCAACGGGAAAACGGTTATATGTATTTGCAACGTATTGTTTATCTGTAGAAATTATATCAATCATTTCTCACTCACCATTGTACCGGCACCTTCATCGGTAAGAAGTTCCATAAGGATTGAATGCGGTACGCGTCCGTCCATAATAACAACGTTTTTAACGCCCTTGTGAATAGCCTCGATACAGCAATCAACCTTGGGTATCATTCCGCCCGAGATTATACCCTCGCCTTTGAGCTGCTCGATTTCTTCAATTGTAAGGTGGGGAATAATTGTGCTTGGGTCATCTTTATCACGCAAAATGCCGTCTATATCGGTCATCATTATAAGACGCTGTGCGCCCAAAGCCCCTGCAACAAAAGCGGCCGCAGTATCACCGTTAATATTATAGGCATTACCCTGCTTATCGCAACCAATGGTTGAAATAACGGGAATATAACCTTTTTCTAACAAGTCGAGCACGGGAGTAATGTGTACCTTGGTAATTTTGCCAACGTAACCCAGTCTTTCGTCCTTAATTTCGGACTCAATTAGTCGACCGTCCATACCCGAAATGCCCATAGCCTTGCCGCCCTTCATTTCAAGAAGGTTTACAAGTGTTTTATTAACCTTGCCTGCAAGCACCATTTGAACAATATCAACCGTTTCCTTATCGGTAACGCGAAGACCGTCAACAAACTCGGCCTTTTTGCCAAGCTTATTCATAAGCTCGTTAATTTCAGGACCACCGCCATGAACGAGAACAACTTTAACACCAATCAGCCATAAAAGAACAATATCTTCCATAACCTGTTGTTTAAGTTGTTCGTTTATCATAGCGTTGCCGCCATATTTTATAACAACAATTTTGCCTGTATGCTTTTTAATATAAGGAAGTGCTTGAGTAAGTACCTCGGCACGCTCGGCATTTGAAAAATGGTTGTCCATAATATTCTCCTTAGGTTCTGTAATCTCCATTAATTTTTACATAATCATAAGTGAGGTCGCAACCCCACGCAGTTGACGAGAATTCACCGTCATTAAGCTTAATATCAATAACGATTTCTTTTTCGAGTAAAATTTCCTTTGCCTTTTCTTCGCTAAAATCTACACCTGCGCCGTTTTGGCATACAAGAATTTCACCCTTATTTGAAATAAATGAAACGTCTATTTTTTTAACGTCTACGTCTGCGCCACTGTAACCGATTGCACAAAGCACACGGCCCCAGTTAGCATCGGCGCCAAACATAGCAGCCTTTAAAAGACTTGAACAAATAACACTCTTTGCAACGGTTTTAGAAATCTCTAACGTTTTACCACCACTTACCTTACATTCAAGCAGCTTTGTAGCACCCTCGCCGTCGCCTGCAATAACGCGGCAGAGATTAACTGTAACAGTGTTGAGTGCCTTCATAAAGGTATTAAAATCTTCACCTTCGGCGGTGATTTCAGCATTACCCGCCATACCGTTTGCAAGCACGGTAACCATATCGTTTGTCGAGGTGTCGCCGTCAATACTTAACATATTAAAGGTGTTTGCAATATCACCAGAAAGTGCCTTTCCAAGCATTTCTGACGAGATTGCCGCATCGGTAGTAATGAAAACAAGCATTGTTGCCATATTAGGATGAATCATACCGCTGCCCTTTGCAATACCACCCATTTTACAAACCTTACCGCCAATGGTAAATTCAACAGCAATTTGCTTGTCTATAGTATCGGTAGTCATTATAGCCTCTGCGGCATCTTGGCTACCGTCATAAGATAATGTGCTTGCCAAAACGGGAATACCATTGGCAATAGGCGTAATATCAAGCGGTTGACCTATAACACCTGTTGATGCTACAACAACGTCATTTGCACTAATAGATAGCTCTTTTGCCACCAAATCACTCATTTGCTCAGCGATTTCTATGCCGTTTGCATTGCAGGTGTTAGCGTTGCCGCTATTGCATATAACCGCCTGAGCCTTGCCATTTGCAATATGATTTTTTGTCACTGTAAGTGGTGCGCCTTTTACAAGGTTTGTGGTATAAACCGCCGCAGCATTACACAATGTATCGCTTACAATAAGCGCTAAATCTTTTTTTGTTTTGTTTTTTCTGATGCCGCAATGTACACCCGTAGCCTTAAAGCCTTGTGCCGCACACACACCGCCGTTTATTAACTTAATATCCATTGTTCCTCCGTCAGTAGATAAGACCTGTGGTTTCATCCACGCCCATAAGTATATTCATATTTTGAATTGCTGCACCCGATGCACCTTTACCAAGGTTATCGTATCGAGCAACAAGAATTATTCGGTCTTCATTACCAAATACACAAAGCTGCATATCATCTTTACCCGAAAGTGCCGCTGCAGATAAAAATCCACCCTCGTCAGCCTCATCGTCAAGATGAACAAGTCGTCCCGTGTAATAATTTTTGTATATTGCTTTAATATCACCAATATTTGCCTTAATATCATGCTTAAACAGCGTTACGGTTACCTCCATACCGCTGTAAAAGTCGGCAACTATTGGGCAAAACGCGGGAGCCGTTTCAATACCCGTTATAACCTGCATTTCTTTTAAATGCTTATGTTGTTGGGTAAGTCCATACTGACGTGGTGCCTTTAGAAGTGCCGATTTATCAGCATGTTCATAGTCGGCAATCATTTTTTTACCGCCGCCCGAATAACCTGTCAGCGAAAAGCAACTAAGTGCCATATTTGCATCTAAAACACCTGCTTCAACGAGTGGTTTTACAAGTGCTATAAAACCGCTTGCGTGACAACCTGGGTTTGCAATACGTTTTGAGTTTATGATTTGCTCGCGTATTCCCGTTAGCTCGGGAAAACCGTAAATCCAATCATTATTTGTACGATGGGCTGTTGATGTATCGATTATAGCGGTTTTATCATTCTTTACAAAAGTGACCGCCTGACGTGCCGCATCATCGGGCAAGCATAAAAACACTATATCAGCCGAGTTTATCGCCTGTGCTCTTGCGTTATCGTCTTTACGCAATTCTTCGGGTAATTTTATAAGCGAAATATCGTCTCTTGCGCTTAATCGGTCATATATACGAAGGCCTGTTGTACCGGCACTTCCGTCAATAAAAATGTTAGTCATAAATATCTTTTAAAAACACTTAACTGCCCGACCGTAAAGTCGGGCAGAATTTTCCCTTTTATTATTTCTTGCCGTCAACCATAGCCTGAACCTTAATTGGTAAGCCGTAAAGGTTGATAAAGCCTGCTGAGTCTTTCTGGTCGTAATCACTTTCACCAAAGGTAGCAATTTCTTCACTGTAAAGTGAATAGTCACTCCAAATACCAGCCTTAATAATGTTGCCTTTATAAAGCTTAAGCTTAACAGTACCTGTAACCTTTTCCTGAGTCTTGTCAACAAATGCTGCAAGCGCTTCTCTAAGTGGAGTAAACCACTGACCGTTATAAACAAGCTCAGCATAGGTAATGGCAAGTCTTTGCTTTTCGTGCAAAGTCATCTTGTCAAGGCAAATGCTTTCAAGCGCTTCGTGTGCGCGGTAAAGAATTGTGCCGCCAGGGGTTTCATAAACGCCACGACATTTCATACCAACAAGACGGTTTTCTACGATGTCTATAATACCAATACCGTTTTTACCACCAAGCTCATTAAGCTTTAAGATAATGTTTTTCGCACTCATCTTTTCGCCGTCAATAGCAACAGGAATACCCTGCTCGAAATCGAGTGTTACATATGTAGGCTCGTCAGGTGCCATTGCAGGACTAACACCCATTTCAAGAAAACCGGGCTTATCGTACATTGGCTCGTTGCCTGTATCCTCAAGATCCATACCCTCGTGTGAAAGATGCCAAAGGTTTTTGTCTTTTGAATAGTTGGTTTCTCTGTTTATCTTTAGGGGAATGTTATGTGCTTCGGCATATTCAATCTCTTCTTCACGAGATTTAATGTCCCATTCACGCCATGGAGCAATAATAGGCATATTTGGTGCGAAATGCTTAATTGTAAGCTCAAAACGAACCTGGTCGTTACCCTTACCTGTACAACCGTGGCAGATAGCGTCGGCGCCTTCTTTGATGGCGATATCTACAAGTCCCTTTGCAATGCAAGGACGTGCGTGGCTGGTACCAAGTAGATAATCCTCATAAATTGCGCCTGCTTTTACGCAAGGAATAATGTAGTCATCTACATATTCTTCGGTAAGATCAAGCACATAAAGCTTTGATGCACCTGTTTTAATTGCCTTTTCTTCAAGGCCGTCAAGCTCGTCAGCCTGTCCTACGTTACCCGATACTGCTATAACCTCACAATTGTTGTAATTCTCTTTAAGCCAAGGAATAATGATTGAAGTATCAAGACCGCCCGAGTAGGCAAGTACAACCTTTTTAATATCTTTTTTATCCATGATTTTTGTCTCCTTTTTGGACTATTTTTTTAAGCATGCAGACATTATATGCCCATATTTAGCATTTGTCAAGCGTTTTTTGAATAAATATTCAATATTTTTATTTTTATGCAAAAATTATTGCATATTTGTTATAAAACGTCGCAAATTTGCATAATATTTGCTATTTCATAGGTAGTTTTATACTGTTCCGAGTCACCTTTTGGATTAAGCCAACAGGTATCTACCCCAAAGTTTATGCCACCTAAGATATCTGACGACATAGAGTCACCAATTACCAATATTTTAGACTTGTCCTTTTCGGGAGTATTTGCCATAACGTAATCAAAATATTCTACCTCTGGCTTTTGATGTCCCGCATCCTCTGATACAAATATGTAATCAAAGTATTGTTTTATTGTGCAGTTATTGATTCTGCGGTATTGTGTACGTGACATGCCATTAGTGGTTATACAAACTGTATAGCCTTTTTGTTTTATGTAATCGAGTGCTTTATCGGCACCGTCAATCAAATCATAACCTTCGGATAAAAAGTCGAAATAATCCTCTGCCATTTTTATTGGGTCACCATTAAGGCCATAAAACTTAAGATATTCTCTAAATCTACCCGAATATATTTCTTCCTTTTTAATTTCTCCCTTTTCAAAGCGCTGCCACCAGGTGTGATTGATTGCCGAGTATTTAGCAATTTTTTCATCACTGATAGGCAAATTATGGAGTGTAAAAAGTTTTCTTATTGCTTTATACTCTGCTGCAGAAAAATCGAGCAAGGTGTTGTCAAGGTCAAAATAAAGCGTTGTATATTTTTTCATCGCAACATACCCGAGGTAAGAGCAATAATAGTTGGCAACTGTCCAACAGCCCAATAACCTAAAAGACCTAACCAAAGACTAACCCCGCCTTTTTTACGGAAAGCCTCTTGTTTGTCGTCATCGCTTTGCTTGATTTCTTTAATGGTAGATATTACACGCCTTTTGTATATCAAATCTCCAAAAATACCAAGCATTATTCGAAGCAAAAGGTTAACTGCTACACCAACCGCCGCAGCTATAACCGTATATGTGCCAATAATACCAATGTTTTCAGAAACAATTTGCATAATTTCCATATAACCGCGAGCTTCCGCAGCACCTAAATTAGTAAGCGCAGACTCAAACGGTATCATAAATAAAGTGCATGCAATTTGCACAGCGCCCGCTATTGCACCAAACAAATACATTTTTCGCGACAACAACCAGCCGCACGGTGTCAAAAATGCTAACCAATTCCAAGAAGCCTTTTTACCCTGCTTAAATTTCAAAAACTTAGGTAAATAACGATGAGTATTGGTAGCAACAAATTCTTTTGCCTCTTTAGCAGTAACACCGTCACCCAAATCGGTATCATCAGGCACGCCGCCCATAAAATCAAAGTTTATGGTACGAGTACCCATCTTTATAGCGTTTGGTGTATTGCAGTTAGGGCATACGTTTTGCTCGGCAGAATACTTTTGTCCGCACATTCCGCAAAAGACTGCATTTTCTATTTCAGGCTCTTTTTCTTTAGCGTCCTCTTTTTTATATTGATTTTCGGTGCCGTGAAATTGCTCTAATCCACAGTGACCCAATTTGGTATAACATTCTCTATGGTGCGGTGCGCCACATTCAGGACAATGCACAACGTCATCATCTTCAAAAAGATACGCGTGACACACAGCGCATTTTTCATTTATATCAAGGCTCATACCGTCACCTCCATAAGTTCATCAATTTTTTGAAATACGGTATCAAAATACTCTTTACCGTAGTTGTGATACTGTCCATTTTTAACCATTTCCATAAATTCGGCGCGAGTTACCCACCTGGCGTCTGCAACCTCGTCTTGCTGCAGGCGCAAACTACCGCTATCAACGTTGGTGTTTACAAGCCATACGTCAAGCAAAGAATTTCTGCGCTTTATACGAGCAAGCTTTTTAAGCGTTTGCTTATTTGAGGGGATCCCCAATTCCTCATAAAGCTCGCGATTAGCAGCGGTGTATGAATCCTCTCCCGATATTGCGGCACCACCCGTAGCCGCCCATTCGCCCGGCATAAGCTTTTTACTGTCCGAACGGCGCTGAATTAAAATTTCACCACGAGAAGACACTACCCATATATGCACTACAAGGTGATATTCACCCGGCTTTAAATTGCATTTGCCGCGTAGTGCCGTCTTTCCCGTGGGGGTGCCGTCAGCATTTAAAATGTCCCACTTTTCCATTTTGTTAATTTTTCCTCACAACGTGGTCGCGATTTTTATAAATACAGTTTTCTGCTACGTAACCTCGCACCATTGACAGTGGGTAAATATTTGTGTTTTTACCTACCACAGTACCGGGGTTTAGCACAGTGCCACAGCCGACCTCTACACAGTCGCCCAAAATCGCGCCAAACTTTCTTAGATTTGTATTATACCTTTGGTCTTCGAGTAGAATAGATACGTTTGTTTTATCAGACTTTACGTTAGATGTAATTGCCCCTGCGCCCAAATGTGATTTGTAGCCCAAAATGCTATCACCCACATAGTTATAGTGTGGCACCTGAACACCGTCAAATAATATAACGTTTTTAAGCTCGGTCGAATTACCCACAACAGCGCCTTTACCAACAATAGCGTTGCCACGTATAAATGCGCAGTGTCTGATTTCGGCGTCCTCGTCTATAATGCAAGGACCGCTAATAGACGCACTGCTTGCAACCTTTGCGCTTTTTGCCACAAACACACCGCCGCCCAAATCGTCAAATTTTTCTGTGTCAAGCGTAAGGCTTAACTGCTTTATAAATTCTTTGATTTCGGGCAAAACCTCATGTGCGTATTTTTTACCTTCAAAAATATCGCTTGCGATAGTGTTGGCGATGTCAAACAAATTGCCAATTTCAAGTCTTGTCATAACAAACATACCCTCTTATACTACAAAATTTCTATATTATATAGTATAATACGGATAATTAAAGTTATTATAACAGTTAAATATGAATTTTTCAACAATTTATATAATTTAATTGTTGCAAATTTTTTATATTTAAGTTATAATCAAGTGTAGCCTGTATATTTGGTCGTGCGAATGGGCGGGTCCTATACGACGGGAGGCTGTGAACCATGTCAGGCGGGGAACCGAGCAGCATTAAGCAGTTTTTCCTGTGCGAATAGTCAATCGGTTCATTCGTACGACCAAGGATACAGGTAAAATTTATATTTTGGGGTGAATTTATGGCATATCAGGCGCTATACCGCAAATACCGTCCTACCACCTTTAGTGACGTTGTAGGTCAGGACCACATTACAAAAACGCTTAAAAATGAGCTTGACTGCGGCAAGATTGTGCACGCATATCTTTTTACCGGAACTCGTGGTACGGGTAAGACTACCTGCGCAAAGATTTTGGCAAAAGCGATAAACTGCCTTTTCCCTATCAATGGTGACCCTTGTGGTGAATGCGAAATTTGTCGTATGGTAGCACAAGACGAGGCAACCGACATTGTCGAAATGGATGCCGCTTCAAACAACGGTGTTGATGATATACGCGAGCTGCGTGAGCAGGTAAACTTTTCACCTGCCGCTTGCAAGTACCGTGTGTATATTATAGACGAGGTTCATATGCTTTCAGGCGCTGCATTTAACGCACTGCTTAAAACACTTGAAGAACCACCCGAACACGTTGTGTTTATACTTGCTACTACTGAGGTTCACAAGCTTCCCGCTACTATTCTTTCGCGTTGCCAGCGATTTGATTTTCGTCGAATAGACAGCAGCGAAATCGTAGGCAGACTAAAATACGTTGCAAGCAAAGAAAACCTAAACCTTACCGATGATGCCGCTACGCTTATCGCGTCGGCCGCTGACGGTGGTATGCGTGATGCGCTGTCAATTCTTGACCTTTGCGCTTCACATAGCAATAACATTACCGAAGATACCGTTGCCAACGTTTGCTCAATGGCGGGTGGCGACTATCTTATTAAAATGGCAGAGCTTATAAAATCACACTCTACCGAACAGGCACTCACACTTATTGACGAGCTTCATAATTCATCGGTAGATATGTTAAGACTTTTGAGTGAACTTACCAACCATTTCCGCGATCTTATGATTGTAAAGGTTGTAAAGGGCGACCACAAACCCATAGTTTGCTCAAGCAGCAAAATGAAGGCTCTTGAAGCACAAGCACAAAGCTTTGATATAAAAGAAATTATGGCAATTCTTGGTGTGTTACAGTCTGCCGCTACCGCTATGCAAAACGGCAACCGCCGTTGCGAAATGGAAATGGCAATAATAAGACTATGCAATCCTGAGATTCGTCAAGACCTTGATTCGCTTGAGCGTCGCATCGCAGCACTTGAAAGCAATAAACCGATAGCGGTTCAAAAAAGCGAGCCTATAAAAGAAGCTCCTCAACCAATTATAGAGGAAATTGATGAGGAGATACCACTTCCCGAAGAAAATGAAGGCCCTGCACCGCAAGAAGAGGTTTTAGAACCTGTAACCGACGAAGCGGTATCAACTAGTAATACCGACGGTGTTACACCCGTTACGCAATGGGGTGAAATCATCGGTGTGCTACGCAAAACCTGCCCTATTATTGCAGGTGTTTTACAGGATTCAAGTGCGTATATTGAAGGTGACCGATTACTTATTGACACCAATAATTCACAGTTTAAAACCCTTGTAAACGGCAATAATCCCGTTTATAGAGATAATATCCGCAAAGCAGCAGAACAAGTGCTTGGCCGAGTTTATAAGTTAGGCCCTTATCATGCAAAGGCTACACAAACCGAAAACGTTGACCCTCTTCAAGGCTTTGCCCAAAAACTTAAACAACTTGAAAACAATTAACTTGACAGGAGAAAAAATATGAAAGTACGTATTCCAAATTCCGGTGGCCCGGGTAATATGAATCAGATGCTTAAGCAAGCACAAAAAATGCAGGAGGATATGGCAACATTACAAACCGACCTTGAAGCTCGCGAATATAGCGCAACTTCGGGCGGCGGCGCTGTTAGTGTTACCGTTGACGGCAAGCATTTTATTAAATCCATTAAAATCAATCCCGACATCATTGATCCCGACGATGCCGAAATGATTGAGGACCTTGTAACCGTTGCTGTGAACGAAGCAATCGGCAACGCAATTAAGACCGCAGAGGAAGAAATGGGTGCCATTACAGGCGGTCTAAATCTTCCAGGTATGTTTTAATTATGAATTATAATATAGTCCCTCTTACCGAGCTTATAAATCAGTTTTCTCGTCTACCGGGCATTGGCAAAAAGACCGCTCAGCGTTTAGCTTACAGCATATTAGAGCAACCGCCCGAGCGAGCAAAGGCTTTTGCTGAGGCTCTTATAAATGCGCGAGAAAAAATACACTTTTGCTCTGTGTGTCAATCGCTTACCGATTTAGATGTTTGTCAGATCTGCTCGGACGTTTTGCGTGATAAAAGCGTTATTTGCGTTGTAGAAGACCCCCGCGACGTTATGGCGTTTGAGCGCACACGCGAATATCGCGGTGTATATCACGTACTTCACGGAGTTATATCACCACTTGACAATATTGGTCCCGATAAACTTCGTATAAAAGAGCTTATGGCTCGTCTTGGCAACGGCACCGTAAAAGAAATAATTATGGCCACCAACCCAACAGTTGAAGGCGAGGCTACAGCCAGCTATATTTCTCGCCTTGTAAAACCTATGGGGATTAAAGTGACAAGACTTGCTTACGGCATACCCGTAGGCGGCGACCTTGAATATGCTGATGAATACACCTTGGCACGTGCGCTTGAAGGTAGAAATGAGATATAGTTATGGAACAAAGCAAAATTGATAGAATAAACGAGCTTGCTCGCAAGCAAAAGGCTGAAGGTCTTACCGAAGAGGAAAAAGCCGAACAAGCTGCCCTTCGCCGAGAATATATTGAAGGCTACAAAAAAAGCCTGATGTCACAGCTTGACAATATGTATATTGTTGAGCCTGATGGTACAAAAAAGAAAGTGACACCGAAACAATGAAAATTTTGATTGCCGACTGTGCTACACTTACGCAAAATAACGATTTAGATATCACCGTATTCGAAAAATACGGTGATGTTGTTTATAACAAGAACATATCGCGTAGCGAACTGCTGAACACCGTACACGAATATGATATGATTTTGTGTAATAAAACAATTATTGATAGAGTTGTAATTGAAAGTGCTAAAAAGCTTAAATTTATTGGCCTTTTGGCTACGGGTTATAACAATATTGATGTAACAGCAGCTAAAGAAAGCGGTATTACCGTTTGCAATGCAGGCTCATATTCAACAAGCGCTGTGGCGCAACAGGTATTTGCCTATATTTTAAATCATTATAATGCTGTAAATCGTTATAACGATTTTGTTCAAAACGGCGGTTGGCAACAGTCCCCCACCTTTTCGGTACTTTGTTTTCCTACCGATGAATTAAAAGATAAAACAATCGGTATTATCGGTTACGGCAGTATTGGCAAACGTGTTGCCGAAATAGCTTTGGCTTTTGAAATGAACGTTTTAGTTTATACAAGAACACCAAAGTCTGACAATCGCGTTAGGTTTACATCACTTGATGAATTGCTCAAAAACAGTGATATTATAACTCCGCATTGCCCACTTAACGAGCAAAGCAAAGAGATGTTTAATAAAGAAACCTTCTCTAAAATGAAAGACAGAGCTTTCTTTATAAACACAGCGCGCGGAGGTATTATAAACGAACAAGACCTTGCCGAAGCACTTAAATCAGGCAAGCTTTCCGGTGCGGCAATCGACGTATTAAACCATGAACCAATGTCTAAAGACTGTGTTTTAAAGGGTGTGCCAAATCTTATTATCACACCGCACACAGCGTGGGCACCGCTTGAAACACGAAAGCGATTGCTGGGTATTGTAGAAGATAATATAAAAGCATTTTTAAATGGAACACCTAAAAATAAAGTATCATAAAAGCAAAAAGCCTTCGGAAAAACCGAAGGCTTTTTGCTTTTAAAATTTGATTTCGTAAAACACAACACTGTTGCCATCTATAGTATCATTTATAGTAAGCTTTCCGTCTTTAATTTCGGCAGTGCTTTCTTTCGGTACAAGTGTTGCCGCCTCGCGATATCTTGGTAACATTTTTTCATAATAAATGTTTTTAAGTTCATCGTCAGCAGTTTCTAAAAACACCTGAATACCCGGGTCGTCTGGTGACCAACGAAACATATCATTTGATATATTATACGTTTCCTTATCTTCTAACCACTCGTCAAAATAGTTACAATCATCGTTTACATACTTTGTAGTTATGGTAACCTTACCACTTTTTTGCGGAGCTTTTATATTAAGCAACAGTGGCAGTTCTTGAACCTTGTTAAGTGTTTCCTGATAATTGTATGCCATTATACGAAGTGTTTTGCTTTGCTCATCATAAGCGGCGATTGTTTTGGTTTCCCAATCCATTCTAAAATTAGACTCTTCTTTATGTAGCACCTGCACTCGATTCATACCCTTAAAATCTGCAGTGTTCTTTGCTATGTGATAAGACACGGTCGGTATGTCGTGTATTACGAACTGCCAGCTTGAAAAATAGCTAACGCCCGTGTCCATAGCCTCTTTATAAAGCTTTGCATCAAATGCCGCTTGATATGTATAACCAACCATTCGATTGTTAAGGTCGGATTTTTGAGTGCCCTTTATACTACCCGAAAGAATTCTACCCTCATCGACACCGTAAATCAAATCATCAAGCCCGTATTTTTGTGCATTTTCTTTCAGATAGTTCATAGTATCTATGAAAGTTTTTGACGTATCAACCTGCTTTTGACCTGCTTTTGCCTGATACCATGATGCCGCCAAATAACAAATGTGTGAGCCTTTTTTACCATTGGCATAGTTTGTACCCTGTGCTGCGTGTTTAATAAAATCGGCCGCATCCCACATTCCTTCACTACAAGCCATAGCGTGAGTACCGACAAACACCTTATCACCCAAAACGTCGATAAGTGCCTGCACTGTATAATCATATAGCTTAAAATAAGCGATTTTTGTTTGCTCGGGGTCACCGCTTGGATGCATAAACCAACCCTTGTTTTCAAATTCGGTCATAACGCCAAAGCGCCACAAAAGCACCTCATCTTTACCAAATTCGTCAACCAAAGCCTGCGTTAGAGCGCGAATATATTCATAATAAACGTTATAATCATCAGGTGGATAAACGTTCATAGAAAAATCGCCGTTTGCCGTTTCCTTTGAATATTTTAGAGGTACACCGCCAAGCTTTAAAAACGGCTTTGCTCCATGTTCAATTATGCCGCGACAAGCATTTATTAGCTTTGTAAAATCATAATCGTCAAGCACGGTAGTGTCTAACGGATCTTTGAATAAATCACGAGTTTCGGCGCCGCCCGAACACTGCATAAGCTGAACATAATCGGTAAAATCATAAACATCATATTTTTCTGACGTTCCGGGCACACCAGCGTACCAAAGATTTATATTATTGTAAAGACTGTTTAATTCCTTATACTTTTTAGAAACGTCAATATCAAAAACATTGTTATCGGTAAATTTTGGGTTTTCTGTTTGTACTACATAATCAGGATACTCTTTTTCTGCAGTGCCCACATTATCCGCCTCCTCGTCCGATTTACAACCACAAATAGATATAAACAAAGTCAAAACCAATAATACAGCTAAAAATCTTTTCATTATATTTTCCTCATATGTTACCTAACTGTGAAAAATAGTAATCCTTCATTCTCTTTACGTCTTCGGCTTGTGTGCCGTCGGATTCGCAAATAAATGTAGGACTGCAATTTTTTTGAACAACAAGGTCAATCACCGGTTCAAAATCGGGGCCGAAAACCGTGTCCGCAAAGGTAAGATGCTTTTTTTCACCGCCTGTTGTGTACTCAATTTTAGAAAAATGCGAGTGAAAACTCTTTAGCCGGTCATATCCTAAGGCGTTTTCT
The DNA here is from genome assembly GCA_017513195.1 of Clostridia bacterium. Taxonomy (GTDB): domain Bacteria; phylum Bacillota; class Clostridia; order Oscillospirales; family Acutalibacteraceae; genus UBA737. The sequence continues at coordinate 37,475 of JAFXGM010000014.1, forward strand.
ATTTTATCAAAAACAGTTTTGTAATCCTCTTTGGTTTTAAAATAACCCAAATCGCGCGCGTTTAGATGCCCAAAATCTATACAAGGAATAAGTCGCTCGTCAATTTTGCAAAGCGCCAAAACCTCATCTAAGGTGCCAAGCTGGTTAACCTTGCCCATAGTTTCGGGGCAAATGTGAATGTGACCGAGTCCTGCATCGTCAAGAGCTGTTATTGCCTTTTTCATGGTATCAATTGCAAGCTCCAATGCAGTTTCACGACTTATTTTACTGCAAGAGCCTGTGTGAACTACAATGCGGTTACCGCCCATATAATCGACTGCACGAGCCGAAGACAAAATATAGTTTATAGAATTAAGACGCTTTTCTTCCTCGACGGATGACATTGAAATATAATACGGCGCGTGAAGAGAGAGTGTTATTCCCTTTTCTGCAGCCAGTGTTCCCAGCTCGCGAGCCTTATCTTCTCCGATATTTACACCGCGGCCGCACTGATACTCGAATGCATCAAGACCCATGCGTTCAACGTATTCGGGTATATGCAAACTGCCCTTATATCCCATTTCAAAAAAACTGTTTGAATTGCCCGCAGGACCAAACTTTGCCGACATAGTTACACCTCTTATTCAATATAGTTGTATTTTTTATATAGTTTCTTTTCTAACTTGCGACGTATTTTAAAGCTCCAGCCGTCTTCGAGTTTTATAGGAGTTAACAATATAGTTTTAACACCGACTATCTTGCCGCCTAAAATATCGGTAAAAATCTGATCTCCCACAATGGCAACATTCTTGCGTTTTTCGCCTAATGCCTTTACACCACGCAGATAACCTGTTGGTAGCGGTTTGCAGCCAAGGCTGATGAACGGCAGACCTATGCGCGATGCAAAAGGTTCTATTCTAAAACGCTTTGAATTAGAAAGCACCATAAGCTTGATGCCCGCTTCCTGCATTTTTGCAATCCATTTAAGCAGTCCATCGGTTAAAACGGTACCGTGGTGGGTAGACATGGTGTTATCAACGTCTAAAAGAAGTGCTTTAATATTATATTCATTTAAAAGCTCTACAGTAATATCTGTAATACCGTGAAGCTTGATATCCGGTTTTAATGACATATAAATTATCTCCTATTATGCCTCCCTTGCCCTAAAGGGAGGGGGACCGCTTTAGCGGTGGTGGGATATTCATTTTAAAAAATTAAAAAGGCGATAAGGGCAGTTCCCTAATCGCCTTTTAAGTGCCGTAAATTAGCGGAACTTTCTCTTGCGAGCAGCTTCCGACTTCTTCTTACGCTTTACAGAGGGCTTTTCATAGTGCTCTCTCTTGCGAACTTCTTGAATAACGCCGTCCTTAGCGGTCTGACGCTTAAAGCGACGAAGTGCGTTATCGAGTGATTCGTTTTCTTTTACTTTTACCTGACTCATTAACATTCCCTCCCTCCGCTAAATTGCAGGGGTATAAACTTACAAAAGCCATTATACAACAAGTGCATAGGTAATGTCAAGGGGGTATTTTTTAAATATTTTATTAAGATATCATTTCTTTAAACTGTGCTTCGTCAATTACTGCAACACCCAATGCGTTTGCTCGGTCTAGCTTACTGCCTGCCTCTTCGCCGGCAAGCACATAGGTGGTTTTTTTGGACACCGAACTCGATACCTTGCCGCCAAAAGATTCTATAATTTCCGCCGCCGCAGAGCGTGTATATGTTGGTAGCGTACCTGTAAGCACAAAGGTCATACCATTAAAACGGTCGCCTGCCACGGTTTTGGTAGATACTGTATTTACTCCAAGCTCTTTAAGTTGATGTATCATATTACGGTTTTCCTCTACCGCAAAATACTCTACCGCCGAATTTGCCAAAATTTCACCGAAGCCTTCAATACTTAACAACTCTTCCCTGCTTGCTGAAATAATAGCATCTATATCGCCAAATTGCTCAGAAAGTAGCTTTGCCGCCTTTGCGCCAATATGGCGAATACCCAAAGCTGTAATTAACTTTGCAAGGTCGTTGTTCTTGGATTTTTCAATTGCCGCGAACATATTTTGTGTAGACTTTTCACCTATGCGCTCTAAATTCATCACACTATCGAAATCTAAAGTATAAAGGTCAACTATATTGTGAACTAAATCGGCATCTACCAACTGCTCAAGCACTGCAGGGCCAAGTCCCTCAATATCCATAGCGTCACGCGAAGTAAAATGAATAAGATTTCGTAGTAGCTGCGCAGGACAATCAGAATTGGTGCAGCGAATTACCGCCTCACCCTCTGCGCGAGATACGGGCGCGCCGCAAGACGGACAGTGTGTAGGCATTTTAAATACTGTCGAGCCTTCGCAGTGTTTACTTACTGCTAACACCTCTGGTATAATCTCGCCCGCCTTACGAACAACAATTGTATCACCAATACCTATCTGTTTTTCGTTTATAAAATCTTCGTTATGAAGCACCGCACGACTAACCGTAGTACCTGCAAGCTGAATAGGTTCAAACTCGGCTGTAGGAGTAAGTGCGCCTGTACGACCCACGTTTATTTCAATGCTTTTAAGAATAGTTTCCTTTTCTTCGGGCGGGTATTTAAATGCCACCGCCCAACGTGGATACTTTGCTGTACTGCCAAGCTCTTCGCGGTAAGCGAGGTTGTCAGCCTTTATAACCGCGCCGTCAATATCAAATTCATAGCTACCGCGGTTTTCGCCAATGCGGTCAACCTGGAAAATAGCGTCATCAATAGTGTTGCATTTTGTATAAAACGGCAAAACATTAAAGCCCAAGCCTTTTAAAAAGTCCAAGGTTTCAATGTGCGAATTAAAATGTTTGCCATCAATAGACTGAACATTAAAAACAAATATATCAAGTCCGCGGCTTGCAGTCACCGCGCTGTTTTTTTGGCGCAAAGAACCTGCCGCAGCATTACGTGGATTTTTAGCGGGTGCTTCGCCTAAAAGTTCTTGACGCTCTACAAGCTTCAAAAACGACTTTTTAGGCATATAAACCTCGCCGCGAACTTCTAAATCACCGTCAAAATCAATCATATGAGGAATTGATTCAATTTGCAACAAATTTGCGGTAACATCCTCGCCCGTGGTACCATCACCGCGTGTTGAACCGCGAACAAATTTGCCTTCAGAATATTCAAGCGATACTGAAAGTCCGTCTATTTTTGGCTCTACCGAGAAGGCAGTAACAGTAGTGTCAATTTTTTCACCGAATTCGCGCAGTTCATCTACGCTAAAAACATCCTGCAGACTTTCCATTTTAACTACGTGCGCTACCGGAGAAAAAAGCTTTAGCGCCGCGCCACCCACCTTTTGTGTGGGAGAATCGGGTGTTATAAGCTCAGGATATTCTTTTTCTATTGCTTTGAGTTCTCGTGTGAGTGCATCATACTCAAAGTCGGAAATCTCGGGCGCATCCTGATTATAATAAAGCTCGTTGTGATGCCTTATTTCCTTTGTTAGCTGCGCCGCCCTTTTTTTAGCTTCTTTGAAGTCCATGTTTTTCTCCTTTATCCTAAGCCTCCGAAGTTAAACACCTCATCTGCCAGGTCATTATTTGGTTGCTCTATAACGTTTGTGAACGAGTCAGGTACCTTGCCCGAAATTACCGTTTGTGCCGCAAGTGCCGTGGTTGACACCTTAAAACTTTCGGTACAGCCAATCATAAGCACGCTGGCACTTATGTCTATCTTTATAATTATCTGGTGCAATACGTTGTTTATTCCGGCAGCTATAAACTTGCTTTCAAAATCTAAAACAGCAGTTTCGGTGAGCCGCATTTTAAACTTAATTTTAGGACCATAACCCGTAGTGTATTCATTGCCAAAAAGCGAACCTATAGGTATATTAAGTTCATATTTATTTCTTGATGCTACTATGCGTGAAATTTCGTTTGAAAGACTGCTTTTAAGTAGATTCACTTTTTCTATATCTATCTCAATTCCCGTTATCATTCCACTATCATCACGGGAAATGATCGATATATCACTGTATGTAATATCGTTTTTAGAAAGAACGTTTAAAACCGCCTCATTAGCCGAGTTTAGTATAATTGTTTCAGCTTCGCTTTTAGCATATACAAAGACAAACGGTTTTACACTAATAACGCATATTACAAAAATTAAAAATAATGCTAAAATCACTATAAGCCAACGCTTAAGCAAAGAAAGTTTTCGTTTTTTTGCAAATTTTCGCACCTTCACACCCCCACTTTATTCTACGAAAAAGTCGGGTTTTTGTGAGTGTTAAAGCGCAAAGAATAAAATACAAATAAAATGCATCAGACTCGCTAGCACTACAAAAATATGAAATATAGAGTGCATATATCTGATTTTTTCGCCAAGTCCAAAAAGAATGGCACCTATGGTATACATTATGCCACCGCCAAGCAGCCAAAAGAATCCCCAAAACGTAAGTGCGTGATATACAGGTACAATGGTAACTATAACGCACCAGCCCAAACCTATATAGCTGATCATAGAAAATATCTTATATTTTTTAAGGTCTATGGCAGTAAGCGTAATAGCAAGAGCCGCCATACCCCAAACAACACCAAATATAACCCACGCCATAACGGGATTTGTTTTTCTAAACATTGAAAGCATAAGTGGAGTATACGTGCCCGCAATCATAAAATAAATGGTACAGTGGTCAAGCACCTGCAATACTTTTTTTGCCATTCCGGGCTTTACACCATGATAAATGCTCGACATTGTAAAAAGCGATATAACCGACGCGCCATATATAGCCGAAGATACCACGCCCCAAACGTTGCCGTGCAGTGCCGCAACAATAACGCACAGTACCAAATAAACTACACCAAGGCCTCCGCCTACAATGTGCGTTACCATATTAAAAATTTCTTCACCGTTCGTGTAATGGGGAAGCAATCTATCAATTAGTTTTGTCCGCTTCATAAATATTGCCTCTTTTGAAATTGCTAATAAAATTATATCACAAAAACATAGTTTTTTCAATCCATATAACAAAAAATAAGGCGACAAATTGTCGCCTTATTTAATTATTATTTCATAAACTCATACATAGCACGATAGCACATATATACGTCAAGCTTTGACGTGGTTTCGTATGGTGCATGCATTGAAAGTACGGGCACACCAAGGTCGATTACGTCAACACCAAGGTTTGCAACGTACATAGCAACCGTACCGCCGCCGCCTGCATCAACCCTACCAAGCTCACCTGTCTGCCAAATTATACCTGCCTTATCAAGCATTGCTCGAACCTCTGCTACATATTCAGCAGATGCGTCAGAAGTGCTGCTCTTACCACCGCCACCTGTGTATTTTGTAACAACAACGCCATAATTTAAGAAACTTGCATTTCTGCGCTCCATAACGTCCTGGAAGGTTGGGTCGGTACCTGCGTTTACGTCAGCAGACAAGCATTTTGAATTGCGAAGTGCTACTGTTTCGTCGCAGCCCTGCATTACGCAGATATCGTGAACTACGTGTGGTAAGAAATCAGACTGCAAGCCTGTGTTACCCATTGAACCTATTTCTTCCTTGTCGGTAAGAATAGCAATAGCGGTCTTTTGGGGAACAGCTACATCCAAAATTGCGGTAAGTGCAGGATAAGCACATACGCGGTCATCCTGACCGTAAGCACCAATAAGTGAACGGTCAAAGCCAATGTCACAAGCCTTTGCTGCAGGAACAAGCTCAAGCTCGGCCGAAAGGAAATCCTCTTCTGTAACACCGTATTTTTCATTTAAAATCTTTAGAATATTAAGCTTTACAAGCTCACTACCCTCGTCGCTCTTAAATGGCATGCTACCAATAAGAACATTAAGCTCTTCACCACGAATGCCGTCAGAAAGCGTGCGCTTGCTTTGCTCACGTGCCAAGTGTGGCAACAAATCGTTTATAACAAATTTAGGATCAGCATCATCTTCGCCAATATTTACTTCAACAACACTACCATCTTTTTTAGCAAAAACGCCGTGAAGTGCAAGTGGCAATGCAGTCCACTGATATTTTTTTATGCCGCCGTAGTAATGTGTCTTAAATAATGCTAATTCAAGCTCTTCATAAAGTGGATTTGGTTTAAGATCAAGACGTGGTGAATCAACGTGGGCCGCTGTAATGTTAATACCCTTATCAGCCTTTTCTTTGCCAATAACCGCAAAAGCAACGGTCTTACCACGGTTGTTAAAATACACCTTGTCACCGGCATTATACTGCTTGCCAATCACAAAAGGTACAAAGCCCTTCTGCTCTGCCAAAACAATAGCGGTAGCTACTGCCTCACGCTCGGTTTTAGCGGCATCAAGATATGCCTTATAACCCTCACAGTATTTTTGCATACTGTCAAGTGTTGCTTCATCTGCCTTTAGTAAGCCGTTTTTCTTTTCATAAAAAAGCTTTTCCTTTAATTCTTTTACTGCATCAGACATTATTATATTCCTCCATTAGTTTAGTTAATAGTTTTTGTATTTTAAGATTTAAAACCGAAATTTCACAATCATTATACACTATATTATTTGTTTTTTCTATATAAAATTCGTCGGGCTTGCCTGCTTTTATTCGCAATAATGCCGCTTCTTCATCTATATTGTCGCGAGCCATAATACGATCAAGACGCGTTTTTTCATCCGATATAACCGCAATAACTTCGTCACAAAGATTATCTGCCCCACTTTCAAAAAGTGTCGGTGCGTCAAGTAGTACCAAATCACAGTCAAGCTCGGCCTTTACAAGCGTCATAATATATGGTAAAAGCGTTTTGTTTAAAAGCTCGGTATTTTCGGGTGTAGAAAATGCTTTTTGCGCAAGTACCGCGCGATTTAAGCTTTTGTCTTTATTTAATACATCTTCGCCAAAAGCATCCACTACTGCCAAGAGGCCTTCGCTTCCCTTTTCTACTGCCACACGTGATAATTTATCACAATCAACAATTTTAAAGCCTAGGTTTTCGGCAACGGCAGTTACACTGCTTTTGCCGGCCCCCGTAGGTCCTGTAAGACCAACTACAAAACTCATTATTTCCGCCCCCTAAAGCGTTACAACGTTAAAACCGCAAGCACGAATTAGTCTGTTGTAGACCGCAAGACCAACGCCGTCCTTGCTTGGCGCGTGAATGTAAACCTCTTTTACTCCAAGTGTATCAATATCTCGCAGTACTGCAAACACATTTTTTGCTAACGTACTTTCATTTCGTTTAGAACCATAAGAAATTTTTTTGACAGATATACTGTAATACTCTTCTTCAAAACAAATTGCAGCACAATCAGTTTTTTGGTTTACATATCTTACAAAGCTATTGCTACAACCCTCTACTAATATTGCGTTAGTTTTAGGTGCATAATGCTTGTATTTCATTCCCGGGGACGCTACCTTTTCGCCCTCTTTTAATTGCTTTAATACTGCATCGTCTATAATCAAATCAGGTAAAATTTTCCTTAACTGCTCTGGTGTTACGGCACCGGGACGTAAAAGTCGAGGTTTTTCACCCACAAGCGATACCACCGTCGATTCAACACCAACACTGCTATCATTGCCGCAAACTACAGCATCAATCTTGCCGTCAAGGTCTTCTATTACATGCGATGCAGTCGTAGGGCTCGGCCTACCTGACGTATTAGCACTTGGTGCGGCAAGCGGCAAACCGCTTTTGAGAATTATATCACATATGGTTTTATCGCTTGGAAATCTAACCGCTACGGTGTCAAGCCCTGCCGATACACTGTCGGCTATTTTGTCACCCTTTGGCAATACCATTGTAAATGGTCCCGGCCAAAAAGCCTTTGCACACTCGTAAGCCATGTCTGGAATATCGCAAGCAATATTGTCTAACATATCTATACTTGCAATATGAACTATCAGCGGATTATCCTGTGGTCTGCCCTTAGCGGTGAAAACCGACTTTATAGCGTCGTCGCTATACGCCGATGCGGCAAGTCCGTATACCGTTTCAGTCGGAACTGCAACAATACCGCCCGATTTTAATATTTCAGATGCAACGTTTACAGCATTGGCGTAATCGTTTATTGCATCTAATTTTTGCGTTATCATTTTAAGTGTTCTCCTGTGCCTTTAGCGCCTCTGCGCGATAGTGAGTAGTAAGTCCATCTACAATCTCATCAATATCGCCGTTTAAGATACTATCAATCTTGTAAAGAGTAAGACCGATTCTATGGTCGGTAACACGTCCTTGTGGGTAGTTGTAGGTACGAATTCGCTCACTACGGTCGCCTGTACCTACCTGCGCTCTACGGTCGGATGCTAAAGCCGCATCGGCCTTTTCTTTTTCTGCATCGTAAAGTCTTGCGCGCAGCACCTTAAGTGCCTTTTCTTTGTTTTTAAACTGGCTACGCTCATCCTGACACTCAACCACAGTGCCTGTGGGTATATGTGTTACACGAATAGCGGATGAGGTTTTGTTGATATGCTGACCACCCGCACCGGACGAACGGAAGGTATCAATTTTAAGATCGGCAGGGTTAAGATTAAACTCTACCTCGTCTGCCTCAGGCAAAACCGCAACAGTTACTGTAGAGGTATGAATTCTACCCTGTGTTTCGGTATCGGGAACACGCTGCACACGGTGAACACCGCTTTCATACTTGAAGCGTGAATATGCGCCCGAACCCTCTATCATAAAGCTGATTTCCTTATAGCCGCCAAGCTCGGTTTCATTAGCGTTTGTAATATCAATATGCCAACGTTTGCTTTCGGCATACATTGAGTACATTCTAAAAAGTGAGCCTGCAAAAAGCGCCGCTTCCTCGCCACCTGCACCACCGCGAATTTCAACAATAACGTTTTTATCGTCGTTGGGGTCTTTAGGAAGCAAAAGAATTTTAAGCTCATCCGAAAATATAGCAATATTTTCCTTTGCGGTAGAAAGCTCTTCTTCAACGAGTTCTTTAAAATCCTTATCAAGACCACCGGCCTCCAGCATTTCGAGCGCTTCTTTTTCAGCTCTTACCGCCGCCGTATATTCACGGTATTTTTCTACTATTGGGGTCAGCTCGTTATGCTCTTTCATAAGTTTTGTAAAAAGGACATTATCACTTGCTACGTCAGGGCGCGTAAGCTCTATACCAATTTGCTCATAGCGGCTTTCAACCGCAGAAAGTTTATCAAACATTAGTTGTTCTCTCCATTAGAAACTAAGATTTTCTTAATACTTTTTTCAACGGTCTTTCTTGGAAGCATTACCTCGTGACCGCAGCCATTACACGTAATTTTAAAATCCATACCAATTCGCTTAACCGTAAAAGTGTTGCATCCGCACGGATGATTTTTCTTCATTTGTATTACGTCGCCAACGTTTATATTCATAATACTTCTCACCGCCTCATCATAATATTATACCTCATTTTACCAGCAAAGGCAATATTTTTGTTATATTTTACCCGCTCTATTCTCGGTAGAGTAGTGTTTTCTTTTTGTAGAATCGTAAAAGCTGACCGTAGATTGCACTTTTACTACTTGCTAACATATAATTAACGCATCGTTTTCAAAGGAGCCTTATGCTATGAACTATAAAATTGTTACCGATTCTTCTGCCGATATGTTAAATTTTGACGCTGTGCCTTTTGCCATAGCGCCACTAAAAATCGTAACCACAGAAAAAGAATATTATGATGATAAAAATCTCGACGTTACCGAAATGGTAAACGACCTATTAAAATACAAAGGCAAATCGTCGTCCTCGTGCCCTAATACTGATGATTGGTTAAATGCTTTTGGTGATGCACAATATATTTTTTGTGTTACAATTACCGCTACACTTTCGGGTTGTTATAACGCCGCTTGTGTTGCAAAACAGTTGTATGAAGAGCAGTACCCCGAACGAAAGGTTTTTGTAATAAACTCGCTGACTACAGGCCCCGAAATGAAGCTTATAATAGAAAAAATATCAGAACTTATGGTATTTGGCAAATCTTATGAAGAAATTTGCCAAGAAATAACCGATTACACCACTAAAACAGGTTTGCTTTTTATGTTGGAATCTATGAAAAATCTTGCCAACAACGGCAGAGTGAGTCACCTAATCGCTAAAGCGGCAGGGCTACTTGGAATTAGAGTAATCGGCAAGGCAAGCGACAAGGGTGATTTACAGCCACTTGACAAGGCGCGTGGCGAACAAAAAGCGCGCACCACCGTTATTGACCGACTTCACGAAGAAGGTTATCGGGGTGGAAAACTACGCATAGCCCACTGTCAAAACCCCTATTTTGCGGAAAGTATTAAATATATTCTCTATAAAGAATTCGGAAAAATAGATGTCGAAATTTACGAATGTCGAGGCCTTTGCAGTTTTTACGCCGAAAAGGGCGGCGTGCTTGTAGGGTTTGAAAGGATATAGAAACGGCGAGGATGAATCCTCGCCCTACGGTTATACAATATTTTTTTGTAGGGAACGGATTTATCCGTTCCTTTTTATTTGCCTAATATATGGTTAAGTAACGCTTCGCACCCCTGCTGTACTTCTCGTTCGGTTGTCGCAAAATCGCCACTATACCACGGGTCTGCAACGTCGTGAGGGTTATTTGTGTAATCAAGCAAACGACTATATTTGTTTTTACTATCAATAGCAATATAGCCCATATTGCGTAAATTTCTTTCATCCATACAAACTATATAGTCAAACTTATCATAATCTGCGCGTGTCATCTGACGGGCGTGTTTTGCACCGCAGTCAATTCCCCTCGCCTTTAATATACGTTTTACAGGTGGGTAAACACCGTTTCCGATTTCTTCGGTAGAGGTTGCCGCAGATTCTATATAGAACTCGTTTTGAAGTCCTTTTTCACATACTAATTCTTTCATTAAAAACTCCGCCATAGGACTACGACAAATATTGCCGTGGCATACGAAAAGTATTTTTGTCATTACTTTACTCCTTTTATATTTAAATATCTTCGGCTACCTCTGACGAGGAGGGCAAAGTTACTGCAAATTACACTTAATATACTATAACATTTTTAAATGATAGTTTCAATTCTTTTCTGCTTGGTTTGTTGTGACAAGTATTAAGGTAGAATTTGTAAAACGCTAAAATGATTATAGTTTAATTACATTTTTATTGAGTGACAAAAAATAAATAGAGATTTGTGTGTTTGATACTTATGGTGTAATATGATATAATTAATTTGTCACTAAAATTAAATTTCTTAAACTCAACACATTTTTAGTTTCGTGTTGTTCGGTTAATCTCCTTAAAACTGTACAATGTAGTTACAAAATTTAAAGGAGGTTCTTAAAATGAACACAGACAAAATTATAGCAGAATCAATCGCAAAGGACTATGCACCGAAAGAGAGTTCAAAACTTGTTGCTCTTAAAAAGTTGGACAACAAGGCCAAGCTTCCTGCAACAATTTTCACTTATTCTTGCGGTATTATCTCAGCACTTGTATTTGGTACCGGTATGTGCCTGGCAATGCAAGTTATTGGTGGCGGTATCGTAGGTATGATACTTGGAATCATTGTTGGCATTGTGGGTCTTATAGGTTGTGGCGTTAATTATCCAATCTACAAAAAAATGCTTGAAAAAGGCAAGTCGAAATATGCCTATGAAATTGTGCAACTAGCAAAAGAAATTGCCGATAATTAAAAAGGCATTACAAGGAGTGGTAATATGAATAAATCGGAAAGCAAATATTTTAATACTGCCACTAAAATGGACCTTGCCTTAATTTCACTGCTTAAAAAGAAATCGTTTGACTTTATTACAGTAAGTGAGATTTGTGAAATTGCAGGGGTAAATCGCTCAACATTTTACTTGCATTATGAAACTGTTGGCGATTTGCTTGATGAAACTGCACGATATTTACTGAACGATTTTTTGTCGTATTTTTCTACCGATACAAAATTAATCGCACAAAACCTTAAAAACTGCGAGCTTAACGATTTGATATTTATTTGCGATAAATACCTAACACCTTATTTTACTTACATCAAAGACAACAAAGAGGTTTTTGGTACTGCATTAACAAACAATAAAACCTTAGGGTTTGAAGATGTCTATAAGCGAATGTTTGATAACATATTTAATCCTATATTAGATAGGTTTCACTATCCGCAGAGCGACAGGCAATATGTTATGATGTACTACCTTAATGGTATCAACGCAATCGTTAGTGAGTGGTTAAAAAATGGTTGCGATAAATCTATTGAAGAAGTATCAAAAATTGTAACAATTTGTGTCTTTGGACTAAAAAACAGCAAATAAATTTATTTTGTCAAGCGTACAAAAGCAACCACCAATTTGCAAATTGGTGGTTGCTTTGTTTCATATTCAAAACTTTTGGTAATATCTTGAAAATTTTAAATTTTCAACCCATTATATTAATTCTTGATTTGGGCGTGGCATTTAGATATAATTTTAACATACTATATTAAGTTTCTTAATACATTATTTAAATTTGTCCAATACTATTTAGTAATAATTGTAAATTTGAGGAGTTTACCCAAATGGCTTTTGTTTTGGTTATAGTTGTTATGCTATCACTTTTGGCAGGCGCTACCTATTATCTTTCGCATAGATTTTACGGTGGCTTGGTTGCCTTTTTCTCCACTGTTAAATTTTGGCCCGTTTTACTCGTCTTTACTGTGCTGACACTGCTTGTAATACTGGGTTTTGCTCACAGTATGCTACCGCTACCCAAAGCAGTAAATCATATTATCGGCATAATAGGCAATTACTGTATGGGTATTGTTTTATATTTATTGGTCTTTACGTTGATTGCGGACTTGGTGTTTATTATTCCAAGGCTTTTAAAGCTTGCCTTTACAACACATCGCCTTTTTAAAGGATTTGTTGCGATTGGTGTGATAGTAGCGACCCTTGTTACAAGCGTTTACGGTTTTGTCAATGCAAGGCAGATTGACCACGTGTCTTATAAGATAAATCTGCAGGGCAAAAAAGACATTTCGGATTTAAATATCGTAATGATTAGTGATTTGCATCTTGGTGCTGTTGGATCTGAAAGTAGACTAGAAAACATTGTAGCAAAAATCAACTCGTTAAAGCCCGATATTGTGTGTATTGCAGGCGACTTTTTTGATACCGATTTTGGCGCTATAAACAACCCGGATGCCGCATTAAAAACACTGTTAAAGCTTGATTGTACCTATGGTACTTATGCGTGTCTTGGCAATCATGATGCCGGCGAAACAAGTGCTAAAATGACCGACTTTTTGTCAAAGGCAAATATAAAATTATTAAGCGAAGAATATACCGTCATCGACAACCGACTGGTTCTTATTGGCAGACTTGATTCTGCACCCATAGGCAAATATGACGGCGTTGCGCGTAAAAAAGTTTCCGACTTTTTTGAGGTAACCGACCCGTTAATGCCGGTAATTGTTATGGATCATAATCCTGCAAATATAGATGAATACAACGGTGATATCGACTTAATACTGTCGGGCCATACCCACAAAGGACAAATATTCCCTGCAAACCTTGTTACAAAAATGATTTACACCGTAGATTACGGCCATTACCAAAAGGATTATAACAGTCCACACGTAATCGTAAGCTCGGGCATAGGCTATTGGGGAATGCCAATGCGCGTTGGCACTGATTGTGAAATAGTTAGCATACAAATTTCTTCTAAATAACAAAAAATCGCCCTAATTGCCAAAGTGTTCTAAAGGACACTTTGGCAGTTTTATTCGCCTTACGGCGAGTGATATTGCTTTGCAGTGATATTTGAACTAAAGTTCAAGTGATATTGCCTTCGGCAGTTTTTGGCGAATAAAATATCACTGAAATCGTAAGATTTCAATATCACTTCCCGAACGGGAAATATCACTCTGTGCGTTTAGCACAGAATATCACTATATAAAAATTACTACCCGAAAAAGAGTTTAATTTTCTCTTCTTCGGGTAGTTTTGTCTTATACTGTTGCAAGCAGGAAATTTGTGTGCCAAATTTCATTTTTATTAAAGAAGACTTTCCTTAGCAACCCCGCTCATTACAGGGCGATTTTTTATTATTTAATATCATAAACGCTTCTAAGTCTTATAGTCTTTGGTGTGCCTTCAACTATTTTTACGGTTTTACTACCTGCGTTCATATCAAAGTAGTTGTCACTAAGTATAAAGTCACTGTCAAGCGAGTCAATCTCTACCGCTTTTGCATAAGTGTCGGCATAAACTGTAATTTCGTCACCGTTAATTTCATAACGTAGATTTGGCTCTATAAAATCGAAACGCTTGTGTGCCGCAAACAGCGTTGTACCGCTTGAAACCACCTTACCGTCAACAGTGTAAGAATAACTGATATAGGTTGTGTATGGGTCTGTTTTGTTAAAGTCCATATTATCAAGCGTTACGTATGAAAGCGCGGGTACTGTAACAGACTGCTCGCCACACTTAATTATATTGGCCTTATTATCACGAAGTTCCCAATTAACTATACCCGTTACTTCGTTAAGCGTGTCGTTTGTAACGGTAAGCTCGGCTGTGGTTACAAGCTCTATATTGCGCTCGGTATTAATAAACGGACGAACGTCCATTTCGCCAACCTCACGGCAAGAGATAAGCACAGGCTCATAAAAACGCTTTGAATAATACTGAAGCGCTTTGTATCTGCCACAGGAGTCAATACTTGCCCACGATGCCACAGGCCAAATGTCATTAAGCTGCCAATAAAGCGCGCCCATACAGCGACCGCGATGACGGCGTAAATGCTCAACACAATATTTGATAGCTTCCGCTTGGAAAAGCTGTGTTGCGTATAAAAATGCCGATAAGCTGTTAGGATATTTAAAGTTTTCAGACAAATACTGCATAAGGAATTTATTTGCAGGAATAGAGCGCTGATGCATCTCCATAACGCGCGAAAACACGTTGCGGTCTTCGGGCAGAGTATAAGAATTTACTGTCTTTTCGCCCGGATACGACTGCACGCCAAACTCACTCATATAGCGCCAATGCTTTGTACGGTATTCGGTAATTGGTTTACCGCACCAAACATCATAATAATGGCAATCACCAAAGTTCTCATTTTGCGGATCCATAAAGTGACCTATTGACGAAGGTGACGACGGAACGTAAGGTATATCGGGGCAAATGCGCTCTGCAACGTCGGCTAAAACATCCTCAAAAATCTCGAGATAACGTGGGTATTTAACAGGCTGCCATGTGCACCAAAGCTCTATTTCGTTATTACCGCTTATAATAACAATTGACGGATGATGACGAAGCCTTGTAAGATTTTGTTCGACTTCTATTTTAATGTTTTCCATCATTTCGTCATCGGGGTTCATACTTGAGCAGGCAAACATAAGGTCAACAAAAACGGTAATACCCATCTCGTCACAAATATCAAAGAAATAGTCGTGCGGGTAAAAACCGCCACCCCAAACGCGCAAGCAGTTAAAGTTGCAACGGCAACACTGTGTTATAAGGTCGCGTGTACGCTCTTCGCTAAGTCTGGACAAAATATTATCTTCGGGCACATAGTCAGCACCCATTGCAAAAAAGCGAACACCGTTAACCTCGTGGCAAAAGCTCTCTCCCCATTTGTCTTTTTCGCGGATAAGCTTTACTGTGCGCAGACCAATTCTTTTGCTTTGTGAGTCAACAACCAAGCCGTTTTCAATAAGCTCAACCATTATTGTATATAACGGTTGTTCGCCAAGACCTCTCGGCATCCAAAGTTGTGGATTTTTTATTTCGTTTTCTTGATTTGCAATAAGTATTAACTGTGTACCATCGGGTGTTGTGCAGGTGATTTTTACCTCTGCTACACCATCAATTTCAACCTTTGGTGTAACAAAAACCTTGCCGTCATTATGGCGCTGTGTTATATAAATATCGTTTATACGTGCGCTATCTTTTTTAAGAAGATAAATATCTTTCCAAATACCTGCATCCGGTAGTCTTGGACCCCAGTCCCAACCAAACATACAGTGCGCTTTACGTATATTGCCAAAGCCTGCCATAGCCTCTTTTGCATAAAATGTAGGCTGTTTTGCCTCTTTTTCTTTTATGTAAGCATCTGCCGGATGAAATGCGATTTTGATTTCGTTTTCACCATCAACCAAAACGCTAGTCACGTCAAATTCATAACTGCGGTGCATATTGTCGGTATAGGCAATATGTGCGCCGTTTAAATATATATCACAAAGGGTATCAAGACCATCACAGCAAAGTAAAACGGTAGTGCCGTCGGGTGAATAATTAAACTTGCGTGAAAACTCAAACTCGTTGTCCATTATGCCAACGCATTTAAGCTCGTTGTCGCGGTAAAATGGGTCATCTATAAGCTTGTTGTCAAGCAAAAATGAATAGACCGAACCCGGTATTGTACCATTGCAGTCATACTCGCCGCCTACAAGATGCCAAATGCCGTTTAAATCAAATTTTTGCATAAAATCATCTCCTTTAAACCCATTATAAAAAACAAAAAACAACGTTTTCAAGACATATTTTGTTTATTTATAGACATTTTTTGCTTTATCATATCTTTTGAAAAATCCTGCAAGACGGTAAACGTTATAAGTAAAAAATATTTAAAATTTATGTTGACAAACCAAACAAATAAATGTATAATAACCTTTGCTGTCGCAGTACAGTTTATGTGGACCAATAGCTCAGTTGGTTAGAGCAACCGGCTCATAACCGGTTGGTCCGGGGTTCGAGTCCCTGTTGGTCCACCATTTTTTATTTTATAAATTTATAGGGGTATGGTGTCAATGGTAGCACACCGGTCTCCAAAACCGTTTGTGAGGGTTCGAGTCCTTCTACCCCTGCCAAAAACACACAGGTCACTTTTGTGGCTTGGGTGTTTTTTTGTATGTAAGAAGGACTTGAACATGGGCTTGGTAGTGAATAACAGTCCGGTGGACTGTTAGAGCCAAGCCTGACCGAGCACCGCAGTGCGAGACTTCGAGTCCTTCTACCCCTGCCAGAAAACGACAAGTTTCGACAGAAACTTGTCGTTTTCAGTTATATTCGCCTTGCGGAGAGTTATATGCACCTTCGGTGCGTGATATTTGCTTCGCAAGTGATATGCCTGCGGGCGTTAGGGGCGAATATAATATCACTGAAACCGCAGGTTTCAATATCACATTTTGCGTAGCAAAATATATCACTCCGTCAAAGACGGAATATCACTAAATTATGCAAGAGTTTGAATTCATACACAAAAACGGCATAAATATCTTTTTTGTAGCCCATAGACAAAAACCGACAAGCTTCTATCGAAACTTGTCGGTTTTATTTTTTTATTATTTCGTAAAATTGGCATACGCTGTTGTTACATAGGGTGTTGGGTTAGCGTTATATTCACTGCTGTACTCACCACCACCGGTTACGTTGCCAAACATTTCTCCCCAACCGCCGTAGTAGTTAAGATATTCTCTAAAATCGTTATAGTGGTTATGGGTATAAAATACATATACCTCGTTGTTTTCGTAAACGCCATTACCGTTAAGGTCTTGCCGCGCATATACAATTCTTGCCGCACCGCGAGTGATTTTACTGCCTTGTATGTATGGCTTTGGTGCATAACCCGGCGTTGTTGTTCCCGTAGTGCCAATATCCATTTCATAGTAACTTAAACTGCCACCGCAACCCGAAATGTCAGGCAATTCGGGTTCATAGGGATAGCGGTCGGTATCGCCCTTAAAATACGAATGATTTACACGCAAATATTCACCCCATGGGCTGCTGCTGGGCTTGGTGCTCTTTTTAGATGAGTAATTTGCCGGTATTTTACCGCTGCCGCCAAACGCATACATATATGCCGCTACTTCCTCAAGCGTGATATATCCACCCGCCTTATGTATTCGCATAGCCTCACGACCGGTAGCGTCCATTACTATATATGTGTTGCCATCGTCTATATACATTGTGGCGGTATTTCGAATAAATTTGTTGCCGGATTTAGGGCGATTAGCCGCCTCTTGCGCATATTGACCGGGGACCTCAAGACTACCGGACAAAAGATAGTGCTTTGACCGCCACGTAGCATCCTGATTACAGCAAGCGGGTGTATAATTGGCATAAAATTCTGACTTGTTAATATTTTGATATGGGTCACTGTCGCCGTGCTTGCAGCTAACGACTATATCGTCTTTATCAGATTCGTCGGTATCGGCATCTTCGTTTTTATTATCGTTAGGCTTTTGAACGTTGGTCTCTTGATTTTCGCTTGACGTGGTACTATTGGTAGAGCTTTCTGCCGTGCTATTGTTGTTTTGTTGTGGAACAGATGCGTTTTGATTACTGCTTGTATCTGTATTATCACTTTGGGTTTCGCCCTCGCTACCGCTTTGTTGCGAATTTTCATCATCTTGACTTTCGTTTTCAATAGTGCTGCTTACATATATCTCTTCACTGCTTGATGACAGATTTTTGCGACAAGCCGCAAGCTGTATAACTAATACCAAAGCGACAAAAATAGCCGCTAAACGTTTAGAAAGCATTTTGTTCATCCTTTACTCAAAATTGCCAACACATTATATCACGATTGGTTTATATATGCAATCTAAAACTCAAAAGAAAATACGGTATGGTGTTTGCCATACCGTATTTTGTTATGTGTTTATCGATAATTTTATTATTCTATTGTATCAGGCCAAATTTTTTTGCGATATATCACTAAAAGTGTGCCACCTGCAACAACCACCACGGCAACTATTACAATCCACCACGGGAAACCACTATCATCAGGTAATTTTTCGTTATCATTTGATTGATTGTCTTCTTCTGGAGTAACGCCTATTGTTGTGTCGCTTTCATCTTTACTTTCTGTGTTTTCGCTATTATCTGTATTTTCTTTTTCAAGACCGCAGAGAGTACAAAGATTTGCATCATCATATATATGGTCGGTAGGTGTAGCTCTTTCTGCACCGCAAACGTCACAATCGGCATCACAGTCGGCAGTATATGTATGACCTAAAGCCTGGACAACCTTATGACCGCTTATATATGTCTTACAATCGTTACAATACTTACCTGCTGTATAGCCCTCTGAATCACATCTTGCCTCTTCTGCAGCTACGCTTTTGGTATTTGTGTGCTTACAAGACGTGTTTGTAGGAGTAGAAGTTGTAGGCTTGCTTGTTGTCTGATTGTTAGATGGTTTGCTTGTAGTGTTGTTTTGATTACCGCTTGAGGTATTACTTGAAGTGTTATTTTGGTTGTTGTTATTGTTGTATTGATTGTTGTCGGGTGTTGGTGTTTGTGTTGTGCCACCTTTTGCCTTACCCGATGGTGTCTGATAATCGGTAGGTACCTGCTCACCAAACAAAACAAACGCAAGCTCCGGGAAGTCAACAAAAATGTTACGTGTGCCTGTAATGGACTCTACTGCGTCGTTACGACCGAGTTCCCAAGTATCAACAGGGTCAGCCTCCATCCACTCAAGCAAAACAGCTCTGCTTTCGATAACACCGCTTGTACCAAACAACTTGGTCTGCTCCCAACGAACGTGCTGATAAAGAACTATACGTGCAACGTCACCGCGCAAATCGTGCTTGCCGCCCGATTCACTGTTTGGATTATAATAGCTACCGCCTTTACCGTAAGCCTTGTTACTGCGGCTACCGTTCTCACTTGTTGCAGTAGGACGAAGCATCATAATATCGTTTTCGCCATCACCATCGCCCTTACTGTTAGGCCAAGTGTGTTCGCGGTTCCAGGTGCTGCCGCTGTCCCAAGCAGGACCTATTTCTTTACCAGAGTAAAATGACGAAATTCTGTTGCTTGTTTTACCGCTGTTTTGAATATCGGTATATTGGTATTTGTCACGTGTGTAATTATAACTGGTTACATACGTATGATTGCTTTTCATAAGCTTGTTTAACTCTTGATAAAGCGCCGTTGATCTTACGTCATTTTGCGCTGCACCCTTAAGTGCTGAAAGCTTTTCATAAGTTGTGTTATTGTCTTTATAAAATTTCTCGGCATTGGGTGACAAAAAGGTTGCTACCTGCTCACGCACACCCCAGTTTTTTATAAATTTACCTGCATATACGTAATCAACCGTAGCAGCCGATGCCGAAAGATTAGCGCCAAATACAACGCTAAAGCATAATATCAATGATAATACTATACTTACTGAACGTTTTGTAATAATTTTCATTTTTACATCCCCAAATTTTATTTATCTAAGATACTATAACATAATTTTAAAATTACTGCAACACTAATTTAAACTTTATGACAATCCACCTTTTTTAATGTAGTCTGCAAGCAAATCACGAGCAAACACATTTGGGTCATATCGCTCAACTATTGTTAAATTATTGTACGAGTAATCGGCGGTGTAGTTATCTACAACTATATAATAAGTAGCGTTTAGGTCAATATTGTTTCTAACACTATTTCCGTAATCACCATAACTAATAAAGTAGTCACTATGATTTGTTTCAAAGAATTTACGTTTTAAGTCGCGTCCCTTTACCGCACAAAGTGTAATTTGATTATCAAAAGTAAACAGCGAGCTTAACTGACCGTAGGTTACATCACCTGCGTACAGGTTATAAGGGCTACGTGTTCTAAGAAATCCGCCGCCTAAAACAATTTTATACTTATTGCCCCACTCTTTTACACCGACTTCATAATACAGTTTTGCAACCAACTGTTCCAACTCTTCATCGTCACGATAGGTTCTGTTGTAACCCAAAACTTCATTAGCAGCCGAAATTTGATCCTTATATTTTTCCAATAATTTATCAACAATTGGGTCATCATTAAGATTTTGGTACTGACTTGTTGAAACAAGCTCTGCCTCAGTTATTTCACTCTCGTTGGTTACCGAGTTAATAGCCACCTCGGCGTGTGAGATTCCACCCTTATTATCTCCACGATTTTGTATGTGGTAAACACCGTGCTCGTCTATTAAACGATAGCCTTGATGTGTATGGCCTTCAAAAACCAAATCTACATACCCGTCTGACAATGCCACGTCATAATAAGACCTAATTTGTGACGAGGAAATTTGGGTTGTTGAGCCATAGTTTGAACTGCCATAGCCGTCATGCAATATATACACAATGTAATCTGCGCCATTGTGGCGAAGCTCGTCCGCCTCGGCTTTGACAAGGCTTGTAAGCTGACTGCCAACCTTAAAATACACGTCATCACATTTATCGACCGCAATTGATGAATAGCAGTCACCAATAGCACCTATAAAGCCAATTTGCACCGCGCCCGCATCGACCATAACTGATGGCTTACAGTAATCTACCAATTTATTTGTTGCTCGGTCATAAATATTAATTGCAAGAAACGGAAATTCTGCAAAATCGGCATTTTGCTTTATGTATTCTCCGCCCCAATCATACTCGTGGTTACCGATTGCCATTGCGGTAAAATCGAGCTCGTTCATCCAGTCGGTCATAATAATACCTTTGGTCATATTAGACTCGGCTTGTCCCTGCCACATATCACCGCTTGAAATAAAAAACGAGTGATCGTCGGTCTTGCGCGCATTTTTTAAATATGTAGTAAGCTCGTCAACTCCTATGTGACCGTCACCGTCATCAAGCTTTCCGTGCAGGTCGTTTATATTGTAAAAATCGACGTATACTATAACCGACTTTTTGCAAACGTCGCAAATTTCATCCTTGTTTGAATCTTTATGCTTTTTGCAGCCGGTATCACCGCTTGCCGCGCTTGATTGATTATTATCGCCTGAACCACTGCCTTGTTGGTTATTGGATTGATTATCATTTTGTTCGTTGTCTTGCTCTTCTCTATCGCCAATAGATGAATCGCCTTTAGACGTATCTTCTACCAAAGAGCCGTCTTCATTATATATAACGCTATTATCACTTAGCTGGCTATTAGTGTTTTCATCGGTACAACCACAACACAATAAAATTGACAATGTAAGAATTATCGTTACTATAAGATTGGTGAGTTTTTTCATATGGGTCCCCTTGACAAACAATATATTATTTAATAATTATATAACTAAATATTCATTATTACAAGGGTTTGTTTTAAATCGACATTTTTTTGCAAAAAAATTTAAAATTTAACTTGCTTTATATCATATGATTATGGTATCATATACAATGTATAATAAGGTAACTATGTAATAGTCAAATTGAGAGTGATAAATATATGAACAGAAGCTTTCGTCTTTCTACAGCACTTGACGTAGATGACCTTCTGCTTGAATGCGTGCCGTACGCCGTGCGGCTGGCAAATGAAAAGTATAAATTCCAACCACCACTTACAATTCACGAGGTTGACCGTTGGGGCCGTACAGGCACTCGCGCAGACGTTATTTTTGAATTTATGGACAACCCCGACTTTATTTCCTCTCAGCCACCCATAAAGGGTGCGCAGGAATTTGTTAAAAAGCTATCTCAAATGACCGAGATTTTTATATCTACCGCCGTTTGGCCTGAGTATATGAGTCAACGCTATCAGCGCATTTTGGAGGTTTTTCCCGAAATTCCGCGTGACCACATTCTCATAGGCTCGAGAAAAGATAAGATTGACGTAGATATTTTATTTGACGATGGTCTTCACAACATTCTTAATTCAACCGCTACCTACCCCATTCTTATGCGTAGGCCTTGGAATCAAGAGGCTACCGGTATTATGGCGGTAAATAACTACGACGAATTTTTAAAATTTGTTGAAATTATTGCAAACAATTACAGTGCCAAGCACGAAACCCTTTCGCCAGATAGTAATGGAATAGTTGTTTTGGTAGGGCCTTCGGGCAGCGGTAAAAACGACATTGCCCGTGAATTATTATCACAAACCGATTCTTTCCAAAAGCTTATAAGCTATAGCACCAATCCAAGCTTGGCAAGTGATCCTGACGGTTGGTACAAATACATTACCGAGGAAGAATTTCGCAAACTAGCCGATAGCGGCAAGCTTTGCGAATCTACAACCTACGCACATCATTTTTACGGTTGCCGTAAAGAAGACGTTCAAGAAATACTGTCTTCTGGCAAAAACGTTCTTACAGTTATGGACATTTGTGGCGCTATGGCGCTAAAAACTCTATTTTCTAACGTAATCACCATTTACGTTAAGCGCGACAGAAAAGGGTTAATAACATCCATTCTTGAAAAGGACTGCAGCACCGAGGATAAGGCAAATCGTCTTTTGTCGATCTCGGTTGAAACTCGAAACGCACAGGTTTGTGACTATACCGTCAAATTTGAAAGTGCCGAGCAAGCGGTCAAAGAAATACGCGACAAACTAAACGTTTAACTCCTTACGAAAGGAAACTCAATTTTTATGGGAATTGATTTACAAAAAGCCAGCATTGGCAAACGTATCATAGCATTTATATTTGACTTTATATGTGTAATTACCATTGCAGTTGGTCTTATGATACCGTTTTCTGCCGCGGTGGGATATAACGATTACGCAGACAAGTTAGACTCTATTACAGAAGAATATAGAAAAGAATACAATATTCCCGAAATCACTTCCGACGAATATGATAAGCTTTCGGCTGAAGAAAAAGAAGCTTATACAAACGATTACAACACGGCAGTTGAAGCTGCTAATAAAGCACTCCAAAATGACGAGGAAGCTAAAAAGACTTGGAATATGGTTACACATCTTTCTTTGCTAATCGTCATCATACCATTACTGATAAGCTTTTTGTTGTACGAATTCGCGTTGCCGCTGTTCTTGAAAAACGGACAAACGTTGGGCAAAAAGATATTTGGTATCGCACTTATGCATAAAGAAGGCATACGTGTAAAAAATATTCAATTATTTATACGCGCGCTGTTTGGCAAATTTGTTGTTGAAACAATGCTTGTTTTATTTGTTATCATCTACTTTGGCTTATTAACCGATATCACTTTGATTTGCTTGCTTATTTATGTTGTTGCTCAAATCATTTGTATGGTATCTTCACATAGCAACTCACCCATACACGACCTTATGGCTGGTACAGTTGCCGTAGATATGGCAAGTCAGCGTATTTTTGAAACCCATGATCAATTGATTGAGCACAATAAAAAAATTGCTGCCGAGCGTGCCAAACGCCAAACCTATTAATATTGTTATTAAATTATTATGTTTAATATATATTTCATAATGAAAGGGAATCAATATGAAAGTTGTACTCGAAAACCTAACAAAAATTTTCCCAAGCCGTGACAAAAAGTCAGGCAAAGAAGTTGTTGCCGTAAACGATTTCACATTTGAAATCCCCGACGGTCAGCTTGTTGGCCTGCTTGGACCTTCCGGCTGCGGAAAGAGCACCACACTCTATATGATTAGTGGTCTCCAAAAACCTACCAGCGGTAAGATTTATTTTGGTGAAGATGACGTAACCGAATTATCTACCGAAAACCGCGGTATCGGTCTTGTGTTCCAAAACTATGCTTTGTATCCACACATGACCGTAAAGCAGAACATTCTGTTCCCACTGCAAAATCTTAAAGGCAAAGACAAGCTTTCTAAAGAAGAAATGCTTGACCGTGCACTTAACGCAGCAAGACTCGTTCAAATTGACGAGCTTATGGACAGAAAGCCAAGCGAGCTCTCCGGCGGTCAGCAACAGCGTGTTGCTATTGCCCGTGCGCTTGTAAAAATGCCAAGAGTTCTTCTTCTTGACGAACCACTTTCAAACCTTGACGCTCGTCTTCGTTTGCAGACTCGTGAAGAAATTCGTAGAATTCAAAAAGAAACCGGCATTACAACAATATTCGTAACCCACGACCAAGAAGAGGCTATGTCGATTTCTGACGTTATCGTGGTAATGAAGCTTGGTGTTGTTCAGCAAATTGGTGAGCCACAGTCGGTTTACGACGATCCTAAAAACTTGTTCGTTGCAAAGTTCCTCGGTACTCCACCAATCAACGTGCTTGAAGGCAAGGTTGTTGACGGTAAGGTTTACATCGGTGATGACGATGTTCTTGACGTTACAGGTGTTGACGACCAAGAAGTTTACATAGGTATCCGTCCCGAAGGTTTAGAGCCAAACGATAACGGCAGACTTACCTGCGGTCTTAGCAACATTGAGGTTATGGGCCGTGACGCTAGCGTTGTGGCAACAAATGCAGCCTCTGCAAATCCTGTTGTTCGCGCTATCATCAATTCTGACATTCGTATTGACACAACCTCTCAAACAATTAAATTCAACGTTAAACCTCACAAATTCTTCCTCTTCAACAAGCAGACCGAAGAGCGTGTGTATTTCGAGGTGAAGTAATATGGTAGAAAGTAAACAACAATGGAAAGCTTGGCTTTACCTATCTCCTGCAATTCTTTTGTTGCTTGTGTTTACCGTATGGCCAATCTTTAACACCCTGCGCATGGCGTTTTTAGACGGCTATGGCAACATGGCTGCAATGGGTGGTGCAACCTTTGAATTTGGCATTGAAAACTTCCTTAAAGTAATCGATTACGACAAATTCTTGGACTGTCTTAAAACTACAGCAATCCTTTGTGTTGCAACCGTTCCTGTTTCTACAGCGCTGGCACTTCTTATTGCGGTGGCACTTAATTCTATCAAGCCACTTCAAAAGACTTTGCAAACAATATTCTTCTTACCTTACGTTACAAACTCTATCGCAATCGGTATGGTATTTGCTACTATGTTTAACATCGTTGGTTATAACCCTGTTGAAAGAGCAGCAGATACCTGGGGTATCATAAATTTGGTTATTCAGTTTTTTGGCGGTGAGCCTATAAGCTGGATCAACCAGGGTTCAAGCTATACTGCAAATATCGTTGTTATGATAGTTTACATTGTTTGGAATGCGCTTCCGTTCAAGATTTTGATTCTTCTTGGTGGTTTGCAAAGCATTAATAAGCAGTACTATGACGCCGCAAAGGTTGACGGCACACGCAAGGCACGTGTTCTTACACGAATTACCATTCCTCTACTCTCTCCAATGCTTGCTTACGTTATTATTACGGGCTTCATCGGTGGATTTAAAGAGTATTCAAGCATCGTCGGTATTTTCGGTGAAAAGATGGGCCCACCGGATGATGCAGGCCGACTTAACACAATGGTTGGCTTCGTGTACGACGCTTTGGAAAAAGACCGTCAGGGCTTGGCTAGTGCAGGCGCTTTAATCTTGTTCGTTATAATCCTTCTTGTAACCATGTTTAACAATAAGGTTATCAAGAAACACGTTCATTATTAAGGAGGTGCCGATTATGTCTACAACAACTGTTATGCAAGAACGCGATGTTAAAAAAAGAACGTTCATGCAAAAAATGTTTAAAATTTTTGGTAAGACCGGTACCTATACCTTCTTGCTTATTATGGCGTTAATCATCCTCTTCCCTTTTTATTGGATGATTATATCTTCTCTTAAAACGCTGCCAGAATATCGTCAGGCTATTCCAACATTCTGGCCTAACGAAGTAATGTGGGGTAACTATTCAAAAGCATTTACTACCGCTAATTTGGGCAATCTTTTCTTAAACACACTTTACGTTGGTGTTGTTTCTACCTTTGCAAGTCTTATAATCACAGTACTTTCGGCATTTGCATTTGCACGACTTGAATTCAAGGGTAAGGAGCCTTTGTTTGGCGCATTGCTTGCTACCATGATGATTCCTGGTGAACTTTTCACCATCACAAACTATATTACAGTAAATCAGCTTGGTTGGATGCATAGCTTTACAGCACTTATTGTTCCGTTCCTTGTAAGCGTGTTTTACATCTATCTTCTCCGTCAAAACTTTATGCAAATACCTAACGAATTGTACTTGGCTGCAAAGGTTGACGGTACAAGTGATATAAAATATTTGTGGAGGGTTATGATACCACTTGCACTCCCAACACTTATTTCGATCACCATTCTTAAGATGATGGGTGCTTGGAACTCATACATTTGGCCAAAGCTCGTTGCAAACGACGAAGCACACCAAATGATTACCAACGGCTTGCGTAATGCCTTTACCGATACAACCGGTCAGGCAGACTACCCTGTTCAGATGGCGGCAGTTGCAATTGTTTCGGCTCCGCTGTTCCTTGTATTCCTTTGCTTACGCAAATATATTATGCAGGGCGTTAGCCGTAGCGGTATTAAGGGTTAATAGACATTTTAAAATAAATGTCCGTTATATATTTTTAAACTTGAAAGGAAAGAAAAACTATGATTAAAAGAATTATAGCCACTGTGTTAACTCTCATCATGGTACTTGGTATGTTTGCTATCACCGGTTGCGGTGAAAGCGGCAACGAATCAAGCGCATTCGTAGTACCTGAAACAGGTTTCAATCCTGATGAAACAGTTGACATCACTTTCACCCACACAATGGGTGCCAGACTCCAAGAGGTACTTGATACCTACATTGCAGAGTTTAACAAAATCTATCCAAACATCAACATCACTCACCAATCAGCAGGTGGTTGGGGCGACATTAACGGTCAAATAAATACCGAAATCGCCGGTGGTACACAGCCAAACATTGCTTACTGCTATCCTGACCACGTAGCTATGTATAACATTGCTAAATCAGTAGTAGTTCTTGATAATCTTATTGCTAGCGATATAAAGATTAAGGACAGCGAAGAAATCATTGGTCTTACCGATGCTCAAAAGGCTGACTTTATCGAAAGCTACTATAACGAAGGCTTGGTTTACGGTGACAATCAAATGTACACAATGCCACTTAACAAGTCTACTGAAGTTCTTTACTACAACAAAACATTCTTCGACGAGCATGGTCTTAAGGTTCCTACTTCTTGGGATGAAATGTGGGAAGTTTGCAAAAAGATAAAAGAAATCGATCCAAAATGCTACCCACTTGGTTACGACGCTGAAGACAACTGGTTCATCACTATGTGTGAACAGATGGAAACCGATTTCACAAGCGCTGAAAACGGCGGCCAATACCTCTTTAACAATGCTAAAAACAAAGCATTTGTAAAAGAACTTCGCGAAATGTACAAGAAGGGTTACTTTACAACACAAGAACTTTACGGTTCTTACACATCTAACCTCTTCGTTGAAACCACCGATACAAACTGCTATATGTGCGTAGGTTCATCAGGTGGTGCTTCTTACCAGATGTCAAACAACGATACCGCTGACGGTTCATTTGCATTCGAAGTTGGCGTTGCTACAATTCCACAGTACAGTCAAGAAAACCGCAAGGTTATTTCACAGGGTCCAAGCCTTTGCATCCTTAAGGGCAAAGACACAACCGATCAGCAGGTTCTTGCTTCTTGGTTGTTTGTAAAATACCTTACAACAAACATTGACTTCCAGGCTGAATTCTCAATGGCTTCAGGTTATATGCCTGTTATTAAGTCTGTTACCGAAAACGAAAACTATGCTGCATGGCTTGCAAAGGGCAACGGTAAAGAATACTTGGTAGCTAAGTGCGTACAGGTTGGTATTGACGGTCGTGACGATTACTTTGTATCCCCTGCATTCAACGGTTCATCAAAGGCTCGTGAGCAGGCTGGTGCATTGCTTCTTAAGTGCCTCAGCACCGATACCGAAAATGTTGACAAGCTTATCGACGACGCTTTCCAAGAAGCTCTTAATGAATGCGAATATTAATATATAAGACTATGAAAATTTGTAACAAACTTTTATCACTACTTTTAGTCCTATGTCTTGTGGTAACCTGCCTTGCAGGTTGCCAGGGCAGTGGCTCTGACACCGATACAGGCTCTAGTAAAACGGTTGACTACGTTGCCGAAACCAAGCTTAATATGGATTCAAACACCAAAAAGCAAGAAGTTACGGTAAAGAGCTATATTGACGGTGACACAACACACTTTAACGTTCCGTCCGAGTTTAGCGCCGACGGCATATTAAAGGCTCGTTATATGGGCGT
Source organism: Clostridia bacterium (assembly GCA_017513195.1). Classification (GTDB taxonomy): domain Bacteria; phylum Bacillota; class Clostridia; order Oscillospirales; family Acutalibacteraceae; genus UBA737. Next base: position 66,207 of record JAFXGM010000014.1, read on the forward strand.
TAACACACCGGAATCTACCGGTAAAATTGAAGAATGGGGCAAAAAAGCCTCTAACTTCACCAAAGAAAAGCTATTAAACGCTTCTTCTATTATCGTAGAGTCTGACAATGACCAGTGGAACGTTGACTCAACCGGTGGCAGACACTTGGTTTGGGTATGGTACAAGCCAAAGGACGGCAAAGATTACCGCTGTCTTAACCTTGAACTTGTTCAAAATGGCTTATCTATTGCTTGTGGTACTACGGCTGACCGCTACGGCGATAAAATGTCAAGCGCATTCCAGCAAGCAAAAAAAGAAAAGCTTCACGTTTTCTCTGGCAAGGATGACCCGGATTTCTTCTATGGCGACGCTTATGAGGTAGATCTTAAGTGGCTTCGTACAAACATTTCACTTTACGACAACTCAAAGGTTGCTTTTGAAGGCGTTGTTACATATAACAACAATAACTCGGTATACGTAGAGGATTACGATGCCGAAACCGATATGTACTATGGTATGTCGGTTTACTACGGTTATGAAACCGGTGAGCTTCTTAATATATTAAAGGTTGGTAACCGCGTTCGTGTTGTTGGTACCGTTACATATTACGAAACCGGCGGCACATGGCAGGTATCCGGTCTTAGCTACCGCGAGTTCAAACCAAACGATCCCGGCAACACAATCAAAATAAGCGAAGGCAATGCCGCATCTAACCGTGAAATCGATCCCGAACTCTTTACAGGCGGTTACATGGATGTTGAAGCAGCAGTTTCACTTGATAGTGAAGACGTTGAGTCTAAGAGCTTTAAGTATGCCGACCTTATTATGAGCACATCTGTTAGCATGAAAAACCTTCAGGTTATAGACGTATATACCACTCACAACGGTGGCGACAATGACGGTGCAATGACCCTTACCTGTAAAGCGGGAGATGCAACCGTTGACGTTCGTACTATCGTTCTTTATGACGAGGCTGGTAATATGCTTACCGATTCGGCTTTTCTTGGCAAAACAATCGATGTTAAGGGCATTGTAGATTACTTTAGTGGTAGTCACCAGGTTAAAGTATTCTCTGCAAAAGACATCACTGTACATTAATATAGAAAGAGGAAAGAAAAATGAAAAAAATCATTGCATTAGCACTTAGCGTGCTTATGATTCTTACCTGCCTTGTAGGCTGTGGCGAGGATGCCGCTGAATCTGGCAACCTTGACAACGCAATTGCATATCTTGAAAATATGTATAAAAAAGGCGACAAAGACGAAGTAATGTCAATGCTTTTAGACACAGACGTTATTTCTGTTGTTACAATTGACGGCGTAAGCTACAACGTTGATTGGACTATTGAAGTTACCGAAGGCGAAAAAGATGCTGTTAAGGTTTCAGAGTCTGAAAAAGATAACCACGTGCTTATCGACGTTCCGGATGTTCCTGAAAAGGACGTACTCTTTACAGCAACAGCTACTGTAAAGGATGCAGACGGCAATTCTAAATCTATAAGCTTTGATTACAAGGTAACAGGTATCGGTACCGAAAACACCCTTTCTTTCGAGGAAATTCTTAACCAGGCTTATGCTCTTGAAGAGGGCAAAAAGATGGAAGAGGCTGTTACCCTTACCGGTAAAATCACCTCTATTGACACCCCATACAGCGAACAGTACAAAAACGTTACCGTTACTATCACTGTAGAAGGCTTTGAAGATAAGCCAGTTCAGTGCTTCCGTCTTACAGGCGATGACGCAGCTACTATCGTAGTAGGCGACTACATCACAGTAAACGGTACAATCGTTAACTACAAGGGCAAGGTTCAGTTTGATGCTGGCTGTGCTATCACAGAGGTTGTAAAGGGCGACGACGCTACCGAAACACCTGACACACCAAATACTCCAAATACTCCAAACACACCTAATACCCCAAATAATCCAAGCAATCCTAGCAACCCAAGTAAGCCGGGCGTTGATAGCTCAACAGTAATTACCGACGCTAAGAAGATTATGGCTGATGCTCAGGCTCTTGCACACGATACCGAGCTTCCCTACACTGCAGTTCTTACAGGTAAGGTTATCGCAGTTAACACAGCTTATGATGATCAGTTCAAAAACATCACCGTTACAATCAGTGTAACAGGTTATGCTGACTCACCTGTTCAGTGCTATCGTATGACAGGTACAGGCGTTGACAAGGTACAGAAAAACGATACAATCACTGTTAGCGGTACAATCAAGAAGTACAACAAGACTATTGAGTTTGTAACAGGCTGTACAATGACCAAGCGTATTTCTGGCGGCGGTGTTCAAAAAGAAACCGATCCTGCAAAGATTATGGCAGCAGCTTATGCACTAAAAGATGGTGAAAACCTCGGTTACGAAGTAACACTTACAGGTAAGGTAACATCTATTGATACCTTCTACAGTGCTGAATTTGACAACATCAGCGTTTGGATTAAGGTAGCAAACAAAGACCTTCTCTGCTATCGTCTAAAGGGTAACGACATTAAGAATATCAACGTTGGCGATACACTTACCGTTACAGGTATGATTAAAAACTATGGCGGCAAGATTGAATTTGACCAAGGTTGTACACTACGTAAGCGTGAGGCAACGGGTGCTGTAGTAACTGCTCCTACCGATCCTAAACAGATTGTTGATGCAGCATTTGCATTAGAGCCAAACGCTTCACTTCCATATCAATGCACTCTTACAGGTAAAATCACTGAGATTGCTACCAAATATAGTTCACAATACAATAATATTACCGTTATTATTGAGGTTGAAGGTACAAGCGGCACAAAAGAACTTAAGTGCTTCCGTATGAAGGGTGAAGGCGCTGAAAACCTAAAGGTTGGCGACGTAATCACCGTAACAGGTAAGATTAAACACCATGTACATTCATCAGGTGATACCGAAGTAGAATTTGATGCAAACTGTACATTCGTTAAGAAATAATTAAATAGCAAGTCTTTTAAAAACAGCAACGGAATCCGTTGCTGTTTTTTTGCAATTGCAAGCACTTTATGTTCCTGTTTTGCTTGTGCAAAACACCGGAATTTTCAACTTTAATTTTCCCATTTCCAACTAACGCTAAAATCGAATTTTTGATTTTAGCGTTTTGGTTTACATAATACTTATATTTTGTTATTTGCATAATAACAACCACAATATATAGTTAAAATATTCTTTTTTAGGGTATTGACACTTTTTAAAAAAGTAGTATAATTAAGTTATAAATACGCTGATAAAATTTGACAAAATTTGTTGGTGTGTTTAGGGCGATTACGGGGACACCCCCGAAAAATAAAATAAAAAAACAAAGGAGAGTTTTAAAAAATGAAATCGCAAATCAAAAAGCTAATTTCAATTTTTGCTTGCGTATGCTTATTGCTAACAGCAATAGTAATCCCAGCATCCGCAGCAGGCGAAACAGCTAGTTACGTAAAAGTAACTGAAGCTCCCGCAGACTGGTCAGGCGACTACCTTATCGTTTATGAAGGTGGTAAAAAGGCGTATAATGGTGCCCTTACTGATTTAAAGAAAGCAAATGGTATCGCTGTTACTATAGCTGATTCTAAAATTGAAGCAACCGATGCTATGAAGGCTGCTCAATTTACAATTGCCGCTGTTGACGGCGGGTATTCTATTAAATCCGCAAGCGGATATTATATTGGTAGAACATCGAGTAATACAGATTCAAACGACCTTTTGTTCAGCACATCTACAGTATATGTAAACGCTATATCAATGAGTGGTAGCGATGTTAATATTGTAAGTGGTAACACATATTTGCGTTGGAACAATTCGAGTTCTTTCTTCCGTTATTACAAATCAGGTACATACACAAATCAAGCTGCTATTGCACTTTACAAATTAGAAGAAACAACACCACCTGCAGGTGGCGAAGGTGGCGGCGAAGAGCCTTCTTGCGAGCATACAGCTACATCTGCAGTACCAAACGGTGATGAAACACATAAGGTAGTTTGCGACGCTTGTGATGAAACAATCACTGCAGTAGTTGATTGCACCGACGACGATGCAAACGGTAAATGTGACGTTTGCGAAGGCGATGTTGCTATTTCGGATGATGGCGGCGACGAAGGTGACGATACACCTACCTACGCTATTGTAGATACTCCTGTTGCAGGTACTGCATACAAGTTCGGTATGGTACAGGGCAACCTTAAC
>JAFXGM010000015.1 GCA_017513195.1 Clostridia bacterium
GCCGTATTTTGTGGCAAGGGTGTATTTACCCTTATTCAGCGATACGGCAAGAATCCATGTTTCAGTTCCATCGCCGTTGTTAATAATTTCTGCCGCCTGCGAACGGACAAAGGTTGTTGTTGAACCGCTCTCGCGGATAAACTGAATTTTATCAGCGTTTTCAGCTACAGTTATTTTATATTCGCGCTTTTCGCGTGCGCAATAGGCAATATCGCTTACCGGTTCAACGGAAAACGATGCCGCCACATATTCGCCGTAAGCTGTGCCGCAGTATTCGCAAACAGCCTTTGCATTTACGGTAGCGTTGCCACCGCTGTGTTCTGCGTAATTAATTATTTCACCGCACTCGGGGTCGGTACATTCAAGCCAATGCGCAGTTTCGTCAGCACTCCACTTTTCTGCAGGTGTGCAGATGTGTTCGGGCTTATTTTCAACCTTAACGGTACAGGTATCGACAAAGCCTCGTTCAACATGAGTTGCGGTGATTGTTACTTCACCCTCGGCAAGGGCGGTAATTCTGCCCGAATACGGGTCTACCTTTACAACCTCGGGGTTACTCGACACATAATCGCATGCCGTCCAAACAGCTTCGGCAGGATAGGTCTTTGCCTCAAGGTCAACAACTTCGCCAACTTCAACGCTGACAGTATCGCTGTCAAAGGCTATGTGGGTTGCTACGGGTAAATCACAAATCATAGGATAGGGATTGTCGCCGTCCAACGCTTCAATCTGTTCGGGGATATCGCTATCTGCCGCAAAATGAAGGGTGGAATAAGGTCCTTGCCATTCTGTATAATACGATTGCCAAGCTTCCCATTCAGCTTCATTTCGAGAAGTATCATAATAGAATAATGAATTTTTTAAGCTTTCAAAAGAGATATTTGACGGTACATAAAAGTTAAATCTTGAAGAAGCACTGACATCCATTAAATTTACGCTCATTAAACTATCGCGGGAAGGCAAAACAATATAACTTCCGTATTCAAACATATAAAGGTAGTTCGCATAATTGCCTTCGTATATACAATCAGGTAAAACAGATAGATTTCTTCCAGTTGATATATCTACCTTATTAGGGTAACAACGATTATCTATTGGATTAGAATAAAAATCATTATTAATAGATTTTAATCCCTTTGGAAATTCAATATCATTAATTGTATATCCGTCACCATTAACTTGTAAAGAACCTGACTCTATATATTCATAGCCTTCCGGAATAACAACCTTTGAAATGTATTGTAATCCCGGGTCATATGTGGGAACATAATTCCCTGAGATAAGCTCAATTTCTTCTCCGTACCAAATATAATAGAATACATTAACTGAACCATTATCGCTCCTGTAACCAATTGTTTTTACAGGATAGCCACCAAGAGTTGTAGGTAAGGTTAAAACAATTTTTTCAGGACCTCTATATTGTATATGTATATTTAAAATGGTAGCTTCACCATTATTAACAATATAAATATAATCAACACCGTCTACTGTTTCATAAAGAAAAGTGCTTGTATCAAAATAATGTCCAAAATAACCCTCTACAGAATGCATTTCTTTTTCAAATTCCAGTTCTTCTTCGTCCATGGAATAAGCAGGAAAAATACAATAGGAAGTGCTTATTAACACAGTTAAAACTAATGTAAATATTATTTGCAAGAAATTTTTTAACCTTACCATTATTACAACTCCTTTTTACGCTTTTACATTATTCGATTGCCATAATATCTTTCATCTTTACAAATTTTTCATTGATAATTTTGTAACAATTAGATGAATATGCACCTATAAAAGTACCCATTTCATTTTCTAAAGGTCTATAAGTTGCATCACCATCTATTGCCGCTTTAAGATAATATTTCCATGTGAACCAATTGGCATATGGTGTAAAATGATTATAAATATTATTTTCAAAATGCAACCACGGAAAGCTTGCGTTTTTTTCTACTTTAGCACAACCCCTGCCTGACTGAAAAGGACAAATATATTCGTTACAATCAATAGTAGCAGCAGGAAATTTACACCAAAAAGTAAATGGAGGTTGAGAAGATACAGAGTTTTTGTCGGTCATATAACAGTTTCTAAATGTTATACCACTTAACAAGCTATTAATTTCAGAAAATCTAAGAATTTCTTGATTGGGATTGTAAAGAAGTATACAATTATCAGAATACTCTTCCAATTTGACTTTGAAATTATTAAGACCCTTAAAATAATCTTCAGGACGCGTAAGAGTAGACTCAATATTGCACCCTGTAAATTTAAACATGTTCAATCAGGGGACGGTTCTGTGATCGACCGACAACACATATCCTTCTTGTCTAAAGAATAGCATTACAGAACAAGGTTGTCAACCAAAACAAAAGAGCCGTACCGGTAGGGGCGATTCATGAATCGCCCGCCGTAAAAGCGATATGACGGTACAAACGGGCAATTCGTGAATTGCCCCTACAATGCGCATAAAATCAACAGTTTTTATAATTTCGGAGTGAAGCGACCGTTATTTTTGCAGTTTCAATGTTTTTATTTTTTATTCAAAAAGCTACTGCCCGCGGGAAGTAGCTTTTTTCATTTAAACTTCAATTGTAAAATCGGTTGTAGTCCAGGTATAGCCGTATTTTGTACGCAAGCCGATTGTGCCGGGCTTGGTTATTTTACGCACTACGGTCCAATAGCGTAAGCCGTCCTCGCCTATGTAGCTGTTGCTTTGCGTATAGGTCAGCGTATTGCCGGACTGGGTAATAAGTTGGATTTTTGCAACCTGCGGGTCGGTTACAACCGTGAATGTGGTGAGGTTGCCTACCTTTTCGCTTGTAAAGCTGCGGCATTTCGGAGTATCGAAAACTATTTCAAATTCAATGCCGTTTTTGTTCCAAACCTTGCCGTATTTTGTGGCGAGTGTGTATTTACCCTTATTCAGCGATACGGCAAGAATCCATGTTTCAGTTCCGTCACCGTTGTTAATAATTTCTGCCGCCTGCGAACGGACAAAGGTTGTTGTTGAACCGCTGTCGCGGATAAACTGAACCTTATCTGCATTTTCCGCAACGGTTATTTTGTATTCGCGCTTTTCACGCGCGCAGTAGGCAATATCGCTTACGGGTTCAACGGAAAA
>JAFXGM010000016.1 GCA_017513195.1 Clostridia bacterium
AGCAGCGTGCGAATGAATAACAACGCCTGTGAAAAGAGATACTGCAAGTACTGCAAATGCAAGTACAAAGCTAAGTATACTCTTGCTGTTTTTAAACAATTTTGTCATTTAAAAAACATTCCTTTCTTTGTGGGTGTGTTGACCACGAAAATTTAAAACACTTAGTAAATGTAGTCCGCGCTACAGTAAACCTTTTGTGACTGCCCACAGATCTAAAGGCACTACTCCACACTTACATATATGCATAATAAATATAATACATTTTTGCAAAAAACGCAAGGGGTTTTTAAGAATTTTTATATAAAATTACAAAAGATTTGTATCTGTCGTTGGACTCCTCAACTTTCCATTTTCAATTTTAAACTAAAAAAAGACTCCCGAAGGAGTCTTTTTTTGTTTTGATTAATAACCAAAGTGGTTGCTGTTGTTAAAGTCTTCGGTTTCGTCTGTTACAAGGTCACGTTTGCCATCTTCTTGATATACACGTATATACTCGATATCAAATGTAATCTTATCACCAGCATCTTTATCTACACCAAGTGTGGTATACATTGATCTACTTTCATTAAGTGCGGTGTAGAATGCGTTATCAAGGAGAATATAACCATACTGGTTCCAGGTAGCGGCATCTGTGCCGTTTTGAACGGTAGGATCTGTGCCGAATTTTGACTCATAACCTGTTTTTTCGTTTATCTCAAAGATTTTCTCGGTTGAAGCTTCCATTACACCGTTTTCGTTAAGGTCGCAATAGATTGCGAGGGTGTAGGTGGTAGCAGTAGCATCCCAAGTAAAGCCATAGGTATAAGTCTTGTGGAGATTTACGTGGCTCTTATCATTGACTGTGGTATTGCCACTACCGCTAGCCGAGATACCAGGGGCAGAAACGGTATTAAAATACACGTTGTTTGCAGCGTCACTATAGGTATTGCTTGAGCTTGATGTGGTTCCGGTAGAAATAGTAAAGTTCTTTCCAAGCTTTGCCAAAGTTGCACTAAAGGATGCTGCAACGCGAGATGTACCTACTCCATAATTATAACTATATTTATAACCACCAGCAAAAAGGCTGCCCGTTCTCGAACTGCTCCAAGTTATGTTTGAACTTGGATACAAATCATTATAATTACTATTGTTATAGTTATTAAGATAAGGCTTATCGTTTTGAGAAGTAAACAAGTTAGCGCCTGATACCTTTAGATTGCTGTTGCTGGTTGCATATCCGCCAGATGTATTATATGTGCACCAGGTCTGATAAGTGCCATTGCTCCAGTTAGGAAGATACAATACGTCGTCGGTCTTATCATCGGTTTCATTATTATAAACGTTTGCAGAATAAATTTTGTGAATCGTAGCCTGGAAGTAGTCACGATAATCGCTTGTGCCTGTTGTATTAGCACTTGCCTGCATAAGCTCTACAATGTCAAACTCAAGGTGAGCTTCTGGTATCTGATACTTGTAAGTGGTAGGCTTTGAACCGTTCATTTTATTAGTAGTACCATCATAAGCCCAGCTATTATTACCGTTGTTGAGGGTATAAACCTTATCATAAAGTGTGGAATCAATACCACTGTTGGTGGTTCTTGCCGGACCTGTAAGTATCCACCAAGCAGGGAAAGCATGACCATCAGATGGCAATGAAGCTCTCATTTCGGCATAACCATACTTAAACAACATAGAGTTAAAGGTCTTGATGCTACCGGGGTCAACAAATGTATCGTTTGAGTCGATATGACTACCAAAGTCATTTATCTCGTCATTCTCTAGTTCAACGGGCACGTAATCAGGATATTTGGTGGCATTAGATTTGTCAGAGGCTGTAACACGCACACCACGATTAATAGTGAGTCGGCCATCATTAACAACCCAAAGGTTATCAGTATCCTTTAGATTGGCAGATTCAAGGCCAAAGCTTTGACCAGCTTGTTCACTGTCGCTATATGTACCGTCATCGTTCTTTACTTCCGATTCTGTGCGATATTCACTAAGAAGCCACTTATCTCTTGAGAAGGATGTCTTTGAATCACTTTCAAATTCATCGCCCCAAGCGTAGAAGTAAATCTCGCCTTCATCCTTTATGCCATCGCTATTCTTATCTACCCAACGATAAGATTTATACTCATCTGCATTTGCATCGGTAGTAAAGTTATATTGGCCTACGTTATAAGAACCCTTGTTAGCGGTTGCGGAAAGAATAGAGCCGGTAAAGTTTTCGCTTCTATCAAGAGCATCCTTGTTTTCAAGATATCCCTTTTCTATAAGATCAAGAACAGCCTGCTCAACTGCGGTAAAGCAACCACCGCTAATGTTGATAATGTTATTTTCTTTGTCAAACGTTACAGAGTAATCGTCATAAGTTGCTTTAGTAGCATCATCGTCAATTGTGCCAAGAGTTTTTGTAATTACTATTGCGTTTGTTTCAGGAATAGTTGCATATTTTTCAACATAATTCTGAGCTTTTGTATCCGGACCTGCTAATTTAACAATATCTACGTCTCCAAGAACTCCTTCAAGATAGAGCTCTAACTTACGAGCCATATCGTAGGTATCGTTCTCTGCGTAATAAATTTTAACCTGGTTTGTTTCAAATGCACGCCAGAAACCTTCACGAATGTCATACTCGGTGCCAACCATTTCGCGACGGATGGTTACCAAGTCGGTAATGTTAACCTTGCCATCGTTATTTACGTCGCCGTAAATATTAAGATAGCCATCTTCTTTAAGCAGATTTCTGCGAAGCGCAACAACGTCAGTTGTGGTATACATGTTACCAAATTCGCCGTCAGCGTCAACATCAGTTATGGTATGAGCCTTGGCAGCAGCAAGATGACGGATAATACCGTCTGGACCCTTATACCACTCGGCATTTGCTGCTGGGTAAAGAGGTCTGTCAATATCTTCTGAGAAATGTTGTTGCTTGGTAACGGTTTTATCATCATTAACAGTATCAAGTACTATGTAGCTGTTTGATACACAGCTTGAAGCAGCCGCCCAGTTACCAATAATTGTACTTTCTGAATTTACAGCGCTACTGCCCTCAACAGAACAGTTTTCAATTGTAGAACCGCTGTTTACAACGCCGGCAATAACACCTGCCGAAGCCGGTGATACAGAGCCTGCATATGAATTGCGAATGTGTAGATTTTTAACGGTACCGCCGTCAAGAACAGGAATAAGACCTGCGCCTTGTTCATCACTGGCAGAAAGACCTGTAATTGTATGGTTTGCACCATCTAATGTACCTATAAAAGGAGCATAGTTGTAACGGTCTTTAATATATGTCTGATCTATCCATTGATTGTTTTCAAGGTCGATATCACAAGTAAGCTTGTAATAAAGCTTTTGACCAAGGTTTTGACCACCAAAAGCAATTGCACGTGCAAGTTGAAGTGCATTCTCAATTAGATATGGGTCAGACTCGGTACCAGAACCGGTAAGGTCATAGCAATAAGAATAGTTACCATTATATGGTCGGCCTAGTGCGGCCTTATCGTTATCAACAATGAGCTGTGAGTATGCCTGGCCAATATTTCCATAAGCCTTTCCGTTAACCATAGGAATAACGAATTTTTCGTCATTAGTGCTTTCATCCAAAAGGGTCCATGTGGTGCTCCAGTTAAGCATCGCCATTTCTTCTTTTGTATGTTGCTTATCACCGGTTAATCTGATGGTTTCTTTAAGATAGCTATATATATCGGTAAATTCTGCGGTATTAGGATCAGCATCAGTGGTGTAACAGTTGTTGATAGATACACCAAAGTTGTGCGCTTGAACCAAACGGTTATAGTAGATTTCTTCTTTCTGTCCATCGCCGTCAACATCTTTATCAGCAATAATTTGATCGGCTACAACACCGTAGTTGCCAAGTGATACGCAGTTGCTGATTTCAAAGTTGTTGGTGTCTGACTGCGAACTCAAGATACCAGCAGCATTGTTTACAGCAAGGTCTGTTCCTGTCATTACAAGGTCAGAGGTATAACCGTCGAACAAGCAGTTTGCTACAGTAAGTACACCAGTTGTATCGCTTGTTGATACGATACCTGCCGGGCCACCTGCATTTGTTTTATAAATTTGTCTATCATTTCTGAAAACATAATAAAATGTGGAGGTTGTCGGGTTACCTTTATCATCCAACTTTGTATAGTCTTTGTTAATGAAATAGGTATTGCTATAATACTCTACTGTTTTTGTGTGAGTGGTTGTTGTTTTGTCCGCATTCAGTTTGTATTCCTTATATATACTACCATTTGCATAAGTGGCAGTTTCTGTTGCTACTATTCCCTTTTCTTCATCATGATATGTATACTTTGTTGTAGGATCTCCAGTAAGTGTTACTGTATCGGTTACAATATACGTACCATCTTTTTCGTTATAATTTTTGTTGTAATCTTTATCAGAAGATGTAGCAAGTTGAAGCGAAACTTTTCTTGAGGAAGAAATATAAGAATTTCTTACATTTACATTAGCGATTGTGTGACAATCGTCATTAATAATAGACCATGTTCCCAAACGTGTTGTAACAACCGCCGCGTTACCGCTAGCTGTTACATAAGCTGCTTCAAAGTTTACATTTTTAATAGTAGCATTACCCTTTAAACGATAAACAAAGCCATTACCGTCGGTGCTGATAAGGCCATAAATTGTAACACCGTTACCGTCAAAGTTGCCAAAGAAGCCGTAGTTGTTAGCATTTGTGTTTGAGCCGCCTGTAGTAGCAGGAGCAGTCAGTGACCATACGTTACCGTTCTGTCCAAGAGCTACTACCTCGTCCTTGGTTTTTACGTCGTTTAAGTAAATTTCTTTAACATCATCGGCTACCTTATAATAATAAGGTTCATAAAAATCCCAAACGGTAGAACCATTTGTTATGGTTCTGTGACTGGTACCACAGTTATATTCGTGCACCATTTTATAAAGCTGGTCGGCTGTACGTATAATAAACGGTCTTTCCTTGGTGCCGTCGCCACCGCTATAAAGGCTTGTTGGTGCCGTAATGCTAGGATTATAATCAGCTGGCTTAATAGGAGATGGATATCTACCTTCAACCGCAAACCACTCGGTACCCCAAGCGAGTCCCGGCATCCAAGCCATACCAGCCGAACCCTTAACGGTATTTTTACCATCAAAGAACCTTGTTACCTTTTGAGTGTATGTTGTGGTTCTATCAGTATAAACGTTTGAATAGTTATCCTGAGAAGGTGAGCTGCTGGAACCAAGAGGTGATGCTCCTAAAACAATGCTATTTGTTACACTAGCAGTAAGAGTAGCAACAACGTTTGTTTTTTCCGCTGAATCATATAAAGTTTTGGTAAAGTTTTGACCAAAAAGGTTATTAACTACCATATCGTCGCCACTATGATAAACATAGTTATCTCTAATAAAGCAGTTATTAACTTTGGTTGGGTCATTACCAGCGGAACCAAACAACACGCCCATTTCAGCAGTGCCTGCTGTACCGGTCTTCAACTCGTGGGTTGTATTATCGTAATACGAATCCTGCTGGTACATATAACAACCAGTTACTTCGATACCTTCGAGTGTAACAGTACCCGTTATCACAGAACCGCCCTTTACATAATAGGTTGTTCCAAATACAGCACCAACACGCATGTATGTTTTATAATATGAATTGCGAACAGCAAAATTTGTAAATAAACTGCCCACCGTATCGTATTTATAATCTTTTACTTTGTAACCCTCATCATAATAGTTGCCGCCCGGATTTGAACCGCCACCATCAACGTTAGGGAACAAAGCGGCACTTTGTCTACTATAATGATTGCTACCAGATACAACATCAGTACCATCGGCATAAAGACCGTAAATTTCTACACCATTACCGTCAAAATCACCACAGAATGCGGTTTCGCCGTTCTGCAACCAGTTGTTTGGGGTGGTACCAGATTCGATAAGGGATTCAAAATAATCCTTTGTTTCTTGATAGCCATTCATCTCCATAATATCGGGTGTGCCGTTTGAATTGCTATCTTTTGACGCCCATGACTCTGGCTGCAATATAAATGCCTGGATATCATCTGCAATTTTATATGTCTTGCCCTTTGCTGTTGCGCCAATTTTTGTACAAATGTAGTTAAGTTCTTCTGCAGTTTCGATTATATAAATTGGATTGCCATATTGGTTTGTACCTTCGGTTTTTGTAGGCGCCGTAGCCGTAGTAGTGTTCCAATATACAATCTTGCCGTTTTTAGCAGCTTGTGCGCTGGCATCAATATTTACGCCAACGTTTGCAACAAAGAGCGTGCCTATGAGCATTGCAATGCTGAGCACAAGGCTTAAAGCTCTTTTTGCATTCTTGTTTAAATAACTTTTCATACAAAACCTCTCTTTTCTAATGTGTTAGAAAATTTTTGAAACTGAAAGACGCTTTTCGTCTTTCACATTGGTTTAATATCTATTTAACATTTTTCAATGTTTATTACGATTTAATTCACCTTATTCTTCTTCAAACATAGGTACGAGAATACCATCTTCACCTTCATCAAAGCTTGTAACAATGATATCATCAAGTTTTAAATCGTAGATCTCAATTTTTGCTTTTTCAAACATAATATTTCTCCTTCAATTTATTTTAACTTTACTGTCAGGCGGTTGCCACACAGCGACCGCCCGACTGTATCATCGTTACTTAGTTGCCGTAACGTGAGGTAAGTGCTTGTGAATAATATACAAGTGCTTTCATTGCTTCAGCACATACTTCATAGTAGCTGCAAGGTGTCTTCTTGTTTGCATTTGTAAATGCATTTGCAGCACCTTTAGCACTATAAGTACCGCAATCAACACTTTCGTCGCCGTAATTAATTACAACGCTTACACCATTTACCAAGCCTTGGATAGGCAAATCGGTAAACTGGTATGTGTGTTTCTTGCTCTTTGCAAGGTTAGACCAGCCATCAGCCTTGAGGTCTTTACCTTCTTCGTAAGCGGGAACGCTAACAGTTTTTGTCTTTGGGTCTCCGCCTACTGTATAGGTGAATGTAACCGTAATATCATCACGATTGGTTTTGTAGTCTTCACCAAAGTTAAATATAAATGTCAAATATGGATTAGCTCTAAGGTTTACTGAGTTTGCATAGAAACCAAAGTTTTCTGTGCCACCGGTTGGTGAAACGTTAAACTTGTCAGGCACAAGTGCATCATATTCTGCCTTGTAAGCACTTGGTAAAGCGCTAGCCTTGCTGAAGCCCGGGTAATCGCCTACAGTGCCAACATACCAAACCTCTTTGTCGTTTGCAGCGTTGAGTGCGCTTACAATATCAGCAGCCTTGCTACCCTTTAACTCGTTAACGTTATCAACTGTTGTAACGGTTGAATACGATGTTGCCTGATCGGTGTAAACGTTAGAGAAGCAAGCATTGTAGTTGGTAGGGATAGTGAATCTATTACTACCAGCTGAAACTCCCAAAATAATGCTGTTCTTAAGACTGTAGCTACTTGCACTATTACCGTAAACAGCACCAATCAAACCAGCTTTAACGTTTGTGTCATCGTTGTCATAGTAAGCTTCACTATTGCTAACGATGCAATTATTTACACTCAACTTTGATTCGGTAAGATTTGCTGCCAGAAGCGCACAGTTGGTTGCGCCGCCGCTTCTTTCGGTAAGGTCAGGTGTACCTATATGACAGTTTTCAACCTTACAATTTTCAATTGTTATTGTTTCAATAGCAAAATCGCCATCATCTACGGTAGTTTTTGTCGTATCACCGGTCTGCTTTGCAATAGCCTTATCGCAGTGAGAAACTATCGCAGCAGCACGGTGGTCTCCGCCCGCTGTGCTAACATGAATATATGAGTTTTTAACAGTAACATTCTTAACAGCCGACTCGCCGTCCATATCACCAAACAAGCCGCCGTAGCCCGTACCATTCATATAGATACCGTAAATTTCCACGCCATTACCGTCAAACACGCCACAGAAGGAATCGTGAGTCGTTGCATCAATTGCGGCCCAACCACCAGTACCTGCCCAAGTTACAAAACCTGTCACACCGGTTTCACCAGCAAAGTACTTGCGTGTTTCTTCTAAATCTTGAAGTTCTAGAATTTCCGAGTAGTTAGAACTCTGCAATACAATTTTACTGATACCGTCAGCAATTCTAAAGTGTTTTGGACCAGTGAAGATTGTATCATAGGTTGTGCCTTCAGCGTTGTAGAACTGTGATACTGTTGGACCTGCAGACGCAAGATAAGCAAGCTCTTCAGCAGAGTCGATAATGATTGGGTTTTCTGCTGTACCGTTCTGCGTGCTATAGCTGTGCCATTCATCATCTAAAACAGTGTCGCTATTCTTCTTGCCGTCCCAATAAAGTGTTTTTCCCTCATTTGCGATGTATCCGCTTTGAACAGGGGTTGGGTAAGCATTATTGTTTATCATCCAACCGCTTTCCCAATCAAGAGCAAGTGTTGTTGCAGCGTTTGCACCCTTTAGACTTTCAAGGTCGGTAATTTGTTTAACTTTATTTTCCGCATAAGAAAGCACAAAAGGATCCTTAGAAGAATCAGCGTTAGGCCAAGAAATGTTTACGCTTATCTGGTCGGTATATACGTTACTAAACGCATCGTCTCTAACCGTACCATTTTGATAGTTTTGCTTTGTAGAACTATAAGGTTCAACACTCAAAACAATTGAATTTGAATATTTATTAGTCGAGTTAGGTGCTTGACCTAACCACGCGAGAGTGTTACCTTCAACAGCCCACCCAGCAGTATTTATATTGCCCTGAGTATCGTAGTAGTAGGTATCCTTTACGGTTTGACCTGCAACACTTGTAGCACCATCAGTACGGTCAAAGCCAAAGTTATAAGCAATCATATCGCTCACAAGACAATTACTAATCGTCATAAGATTTGATGTCGCACTACCCACTACAGCACCCATACTGTTATAAACAGTCGTGTTAACAACAGTCATATCTGTCTTTCCGCTTTGACGGTAAGAAATTGTGCAACAATTTTGGATAACACAATTTTCAATAGTGTTTGTATAACTAGAACCACCCGTAGACGCATCGGCAATAATACCGCCTGAATAACCTCTTATGTAAGAACTCTTAACATTAAGGTTTTTAATGGTTGCGCCCTTTAGAACGCCAAACAGACTTGGGTTGCCGCCATTTTTATAGAAACCATAAATTGAAACACCGTTGCCATCAAAATGGCCCATAAATGGAGTCGAAGACGAGTTAGTGGTTATATCCCAGTTAGTCCATGTAACATCTTTTCCATTGACATTAACTACCCTAGTGTTAGATGCAGCACCATAGCCACCGTCGTCTTTGTAAGTTACTGTCTTATTAGGATCGTCAAACCACCTCATAGTGCCTTGTTCATCAAGGCTCATAAGCTCATCTATACCGCCGGCACTATCAACTGCATATTGAGGCTGTAAAACAAATGCCTTGATGTTGTCGGCTAC
Source organism: Clostridia bacterium (assembly GCA_017513195.1). Taxonomy (GTDB): domain Bacteria; phylum Bacillota; class Clostridia; order Oscillospirales; family Acutalibacteraceae; genus UBA737. Next base: position 9,431 of record JAFXGM010000016.1, read on the forward strand.
TTTATAATATTTCTGTGTAGTTGCCTTGCCTTCCTTTAATATCCAAAGCAAGTTCTCGGGTGTTTCGATAATGATAGGATCATTTACCGAGTCGCCTGAACCCTTTGTTGGTTCAACACCTTTACCGGAACCATTATAATACACAATCTTTGTCTTTTGTGTGGGTACATCGTCTTCTGCATAAAGTGCGTTTGTTGCTGCGTCTGCATAGTTAAGCAGAGCTGCTGCAACCTTTTTGTCAGCAATTTTAATAGATTCTTCTGTGCCATCAGCGTATATTGCCTCACCGTTGAGTACGCTTTCTGCGTATTGAGCAAGAGCAATCTGATGTGATTTGCCCCATTCGGTAACAGCACCGTTGGTAGCAACAATTGTTGGTACCCAAATGGTGTTTATGTCACGTGAAGAGAGGTTGCCGATGCTAAATACCTTAGCATTTTCGCCAAGCTCTGCAATTATTTCAGGATTTGTTACGTCGTTAGCTTCAAGCTTGAGGAAGCTGGTATAACCTGAATTGTCGGTTTTACCTACGTAAAGAACGTAGTCATAGCCCTCTTGACCTTCTGCGTAGAAATTAAAGTCAAAAGAACCGTCGTTTTTATATGTTGTGTTATATGCAACCAAGCCAAATGCGCCGTTAGAGGTGGTAGCAACACGTGTTTCATCAAGAGCTGTAAGTGTTGGGTAGCCGCCCATATTAGCGTACCAATCGGTACCCCACTTAAGGTCTGGCATAGCTGTCTTCTGAGCCGCAGCACTTGAAAGATCGTCGGTTGTAATAACGGTTACATATTTAGCCCATTTTTCAACAGTTCCTTCAGATGCATTTGCTGAAGCAACCAATTCTGAATTGGTATAAACATTTTCAAAGCAGAATGGCAACGCCCAACCTGTACCGTTATGATAAGCGCCATAAGGTAAACAGTCTAAAGCGATGGTATCGATAACCATAGCTTTATAACACCATCCGTACGTTGCGTTTTTATACACATAATCAGGATTAGCATCAACATAATCTTGCGGAGCAGTCAGATTATTGTGAATATCTGCGCGCAAAGTCATATCATAAGTTGTGCTATCAATACTATATTTAGCGTCATTGCCGTAAACCAAACAATTTTTTATAAGTATAGTATCGTTTCCGCATTTGCCCGAAATAATACCTGCACGGGTATGCTCGTTTGCTGCTTTAAAAATGTAATTGTTTATAACAGCTACATTTTCCACAACAACAAGGCCACTACCGCTAGTGTCGGAACCGCCATTAAAGCATCGGCCAATCAAACCACCAAAGTCAAAGTTGTCTTTTGTTGTGTGATTTAAATAAGAATTTGTAAGTGTAAGATTTTTAATAGTAGCACCTGTATCTACAATTGGGAACAAACCGGCTACAGCTGTAGATGCATAGTTAGAACACAAACCATAAATTTCTACACCGTTACCGTCGAAATAACCTGCAAACGGATCAGAATTCCAGCTTGTTTGATACCACTGATAAGGTGATGAAATTTTGCTTGCGTCGCTAAAATATGACTTAACCTGTGCTGCATCTTCAAGGTCAATTATTGACTGAATATATTTTGCGTTTTGAAGAACCATTGTATCAATGCCGTCAGCAACCTTGAAGTGCTTGTTTGCTGTTGCAGCAACACCTGCTCTGGTGAGATAATAAAGCTCGGCAACAGAGTCGATGATGATTGGGTTGTCAATACTACCGTCCTGTGTGCTGTAGCTGTGCTTTTCATCCGTGAGGTTAGTGTCTTTGGTGTTATCCCAACCGATAACACTTCTACCTGTGCTTGCAATTGACGGATATTCGCCGTCTGCACCGTAGCTCCAGGTAGTACCCCAGTCAAGATTAGAGCAATTGTTAACTGCATTAACACCTAAAACACTATCGTCTGTGATTGAGAACATAACTGCAGCAGCAGTTCCATCCACACCGTAGTTAATTGTTGTCCAAGCAGTTGCGACATTAACACCATCTACTTTTTCTACTTTTGTTTGCCATTTCATGCTTAACGGAGCGTCGGTATAAACGTTGCTGTAAAGTGAACGAGTCGACCTGTTTGCAGCAAATCCGTTATTTATATCATTTTCACCGGCGCCGTTAGGAAGATAAGGTGTAGTGCCTAAAATTATAGAATTTTTAACGGTTCCGCCACGATGAGAAATACCAACAACACTAATACCATGCGCAAAATCGGTTTGAAGTGTAGCATTACTGTTGCCATAAACCAAGCAGTTGTTCAAATTTACAGTGGCTCTTCCTGCCCAGGTGCTGCCATATTTCATATATGAATCTAAGCGACCGACAATAAGACCATTCAATCGAACAGAATTAGCGGGACCTGTATTTGCGTACATATAGTTATTTACTACGGAGCAATTTTTAATGTTTGCGGCCCAGTCATAATGTTCGTTTGCTCTCGCAATGCTTTTACCGATAATAAAGCCCATGCCAAAAGTGCCGGTAAGATGAGAGTTTTTAAGGTTAATATTAGAAATTGTTATAGTTTTAGCACTTATAGCTGCAGAAGTGTTGATTTTTGAGGTATCGTTCAAGAGAGTATCCTTTAAATCATTATCTACAACATAAACATATGGGAAAAGGCCAGCAGCATCGTTGTTGCCATCTGAAAGTGTATCATATAGACCGTAGAAGGTAGCACCGTTACCGTCAAAGTTACCTGCAAAAGCAAAGGTTGCTGCCCTACCCTCTGATACGTTTTGTGATACGGTTGAATCCCATTTGTAACCGCCATTTTCAGTGAAGTATGTATTAACTTCAGCTGCGGTTTTAAGATCCATAATATCTAAAGCTGCTTTTTCAGACTGCAATACAACGTTGTCGATGCCATCGGCTAACTTAAAGTATTTATCTTCCGTAGCGTCGATACCTGCCATTGTAGCAAGATAATAAAGCTCTTCTACGCTGTTAATGATGATAGGATGCTCGGCAGAACCGTCCTGCTCGCCGTCGGCATCGTCAATAAGATCGTCATCATATGCGCCCTCTGCGCTCCAAGCGATTGTTGTACCATTCATAGGCTCGGTTGAAGGAACGAGCTGATAACCAAACTTTTCACCGCAAAGGGTACAGTAAGAATTTTCATATACTGTATAACCGTTTATAGTATCGGTGTTGATAGGGTCACCCTTTACAGCGATAACGTGGTCGCAGCTTGCCTTGATAGAGCCTGTTGCAACGGTATCACACTCGTGTATAGCGAAATCGCCACCAAGTTCAATCTCTTTTACAGAAACATCGTATGTTGCACCCTGTTCTGCGGTGCCACCAACGAAACCGTATGTAAACTCGAGAACTACGGTAGAATATGCCTCTGAATTTTGGCTTTCTACTATAACGCCCTTTTTGTCGCTTGAAATTTCAAAAGCAAGGTCGTTAACATCTACTGCCGAACCGTCAACCAAAGCTGTGCTTGCAAAGCCATCAGCTGTAGCTACAGCCTTTATTGACTGAAGGCTGAGGTCTGCGTGACTGTCAAGCGCAAACTTAATTGCACTAAAGCCCTCAGCGGCAACTTCGTCCACCGCGGTAAATGCAAGGTAAATGGTAGCCTTGTCTAAATCTTTAGACGCAGAGCCTACTGACCACTTAGCGCAGCAATTTGTATCTGCAGCGCCGGCTGTGATGAGGCAACCAAAAACCGTGGTGAAGCAAATTGCCAATGCCAAAACGACAGAGAGTAATTTGTTCATAGATTTTTTTGTCATGATCTCTCATTCTCCTTCGTGATACTTGCGTATCGTAATTTGTTTTGCGCACCTGCGCAACTGGAATATGAAACGCCGTAAGTTTGCCGTGTACACTACTATATGTAGTAGTGTGTAGTAAATACATACAATATAGGTAAACCCCGGCAAATATACTATTTTATAATATATGAAAAGTGTCCGTTTGTCAATGATTTATTATAAAATTTTTCAAAAAGATTTAAAAAAATTGTAATAATTGACTAATGTGCTGCAAGCAAGTGCTACAAATAAAAAAGCAAACCACCTAGTAAAGTTTTACAAGGTGGTTTTGACTATTCAATATAAAAGCAATCTTCGTCCCATTTTTGAGGATTGGTGTCAATATAATTCCAAATTTTCATATAATCCGTTTCGTCTCGAATTATATGGTCGTGGAAAGAAGTTTGCCAAATTTTTACATCAGTATTTAGCAAACGACATTTGTGAGTTGTAATCGATTTAAACGTGCAAACCAAGTCCGACAACGTAGGGCAGGGGCTTGCTCCTGCCGTTTTGCTTTTAATGACAACTATTGCGTGAATATGATTGGGCATTATTACATATTTATCTATTTTAACTTCTTGATATCGTTTTTCCAAATCTTGTAGTTCTTGCTCGGCAATCTTACCAAACGGGTATAATTTGTTTTCGGCAGGAGCAAGCCCCTGCCCTACAATATTTGAAAATAAATTTTTGCGTTTATTTGTACATATTATTATGAAATAATAACCGTCTTGGCTGTAATTATAACCCTTTAATCGTGTTGGTTTTCTTTTGGGTAATTCCATATCACTTTTTTTCTAACGCTTGTAACTGTCTAATATCACTGCCGATAAACTTTTTAGCAGTATATTTTATAAGTCGTGATGCAACACGCGGGGTGTATCGGTTTGCGATTTCACCCATTGAGAGATTTGTGTTTATAATGGTTGGTTTGTTTGCCAAATCACGAGTGTTTATTATATTATACAGCAGGCTTTGTATGTACGATGACACAAACTCGCCGCCCAGGTCATCAATAACAAGCAGGTCACAATCTATTGCAGCGTTATATTTTGTATTGGTGTGGCCTGTAAAATGCTCGGTTTCCATATCGCTAAACAAATTATATGCAGCACCGTAAATAACGTCATAGCCGCGATTTAGCAATTCGTAGGTAATAGCCAGCGTTAAGTGTGTTTTGCCAAGCCCTGTATCACCCATAAAAAGCAGGCTTTCGCTGCTTTTGGGATTAAAGTTGATAACATACTCGCGACAAAGCTTTAAAATAGCGGTCATTCGCTTGCGCGCGTTAGCGCCGTCGACATCCTCGTTTTTATAATAATTTAAATCGAAGTTTTCGAAACGGCACTCAGCAAGCGGCAGACTTGCCGACAGGTCATTTAGTCTTATCTTTTTTGCCGCGCTATGAATACAGTCGCAAATTTTGCCGTTTATGTAGCCGGTATCTTTACAAGCATCACAGTCATAAACAATGTCACCGATGCTTGCATTTTTTAATATTGCATCACGCAAGGCAGTAAGCTCGGTCATTTCGTTTTGAAGCTCTTTAAGCGATTGTGTGTTGCCCGAAATTGCTATGGTTGCAATTTGTGCGCCAAGGAAAGAAAGACGCGAATTAATTTTATCAAAATCGGGGTTGGTATCTTTAAGGTTTTGCATTGCCGCATCAAAGGCGGCTTTTTTGAATCTTAAAACCTCTTTTTGTTTTTCAAAAGCAATGGTATAGCTTTGTTCTCGTGTCATTTTAAAATTCCTTTCAAATAGAAAGTTTAAATTTAATCGTCGTTAAGCATTTTTTCAAATAAATCTAAATCATAACCAGCAAAGTCATTTTTACCCTGCGGTTTAACATTTTTCTTTTTGGATGATATTTGCTCCGGATTGGTAATACCGTCTTTGTGCCAAGACTCGATTATCTTTGCAACATAAGGCATACTGAGTTTTGTTTTTGCGTCAACACACGCGTCGTATGCCGCTTTGAGCAATTCGGTGCTTATTTTCCACTCATTTACCCAAAGATTACTGAGCTCGGCCTCTTTTGTACTGGGGTTACGTCTTTCAATACCAAAGGCGCTTTGCACAACGCTCCACGCAAGGTTTTGTTTTGCAGCCTCGGCTATGAGGTTTTCGGCATCCATAATGGTTTCGACGCCTGACTCTAACCAATGAGTAGCCGTTTTCTTTACAAAGGTAAGATTGCATTTGCCCTCTCGCACAGCGTAGCCAAGCAAAAGCAATATAACCGATGGGTCCATACCGTGATCGTCATATAGTGATACAAGTAACTGACTTTCGTTTTGTTTTAGGTTTCTGCCAAATTTAAGTTGAGCCTCGCGAAGCAAAAACATTAGCTGCTTGTCCTCAAGCCCACGCTTGATAACGTCGGTACGACTGGGCAGAGTTGATTTTACAACAACGGTCTTCGGCTCTTCTTTTGGTGTGGCACCCGTAAGTATGCCGCACTGTTGCCAAAATAAAAGCGCATCCTCGGTTTCGTTAATATCTAAACGTAAAGCATCAGAAATTTTTTGTGAGTCGATACCGTCAGATATGTTACGCATAAAATAAAGCAAAACCTTAAGCTGTGTATGGGTGGCTATTTTTAAATATTTATCTGCAACATCGGTAGGTATTGCGTACGTACTGCTAAATACAGCAGGATTGACATTGTATATCATTTTATAGCCCCCTTTTAAAAATGTAATATATATTATATATGTGTAGTTAATTTTTGTAAAGATAAAATTTTTTACAGAATTTGACGCAGTAATTTTTGATGCGAAGCAAAAAGCTCGTCCGGCTGGCCGAATGCCGCGCGATAAACCTCGATAACGGCATCTCCGGCGTAGCCTACCGATTTGGCGGTATCTAAAAAGCCTTTAAAATCAAATTTTCCGTCAAGCGGTAGCATACAGTCGTATTGTTCGTTACTGTCGCTTAAGTGTAAATGCTTGATTTTATCGCCCAAAAGATGCAAAACGTCATATGGCGAATAACCACCGCGAATGCTCTGCTTAACGTCAAGGCAAAAACTAATGTCGTCGCCTAAATAGTTTGACATATCGGCAAGTGCTTCAAGACTGCCGGCCCTAAAGTTTACAACGTTTTCTTGCAGCAGTGTAGCACCGTTTGCTTTTACGACGTCACGAACTTTCGCAAAGCGGTCAAAGTAACCGTGATTGTCCATAGTGCCATTATATTTGCCGCCGTGCATAATAACGTATTTTGCACCAAGTTCTGCCGCAATTTCACCATAACGTTTGAACATTTCAATTCCCTCGTTAAAGCGGCGGTCATAGTTTGAAAACAGCATAAATGATTCGGCAAGCGACATTGTTGGGTGTATACTACCTACCGCTATGCCATATTCGCTTTTAATTTCGTTTAGTTTTTTAATAAACTGCGGCTCTAGCTCGCAATTAGCGTTAAAGAATATTTCGGTAAGCTCTACACCGCGTGAGGCAATAAGCTTAAAGGACTCTTCTGTGTACATAGGATAAAGGCATGAGCTTGATACTCCTATTTTCATAAATTGTCCTCCGGTGTTACAAAAATTGTTTTGTTTGTAGTATAGATTACCATACCAGCCTTTGCTCCGCTTGGTTTTTTAACGTACTTTATTGGTGTGTAATCAACCGGAACGTTACCAGACGATGCGGCTTTTGAGTTTTTTGCGGCAAGTCGCGCCGCAAAAAGTATGGTTTCGTCGCTAATTGGCGCACCGCCACAAAAAACCACCACGTGAGAGCCGTGAATGTTTTTGGTATGAAACCACATATCGCCCTTCGAGGCAAGTGTGCAGGTAATGTAATCGTTTTGCAGATTGTTTTTACCAACAACTATTTTATACCCCTCTACCGATTTGTACTCGGTAAGCTGGGTTTGAGCCTTTTTGCGAGGCTGTTTTTTGGAGATACTCTTTATATAACCGCCAAGGGATAGTTCTTCTCTTATTTCGGCGATATCGGCAAGCGACTTGCAACGAGTAAGGCTTTCGCTTACCGACTCTAAATATTCTATTTCTTGTTTATCGCTTTCAATAAGCGTGCCTAGTGATTGTACCGCCGCACAGCTTTTTTTATAATCCTTAAAATACTTTGCCGCGTTTGCCGCAGGCGAAAGCGACGGGTCAAGCGGTATTTCAATGATAGACAAATTTTCGTCATAATAATTTTGCACGCAAGCGGTAGCGCTTCCCGGCTTAATGGCATAAAGGTTTGCCTTAATAAGCTCGCCGTTTATGCGCAAATCCTCGCGGTTGAGATTTCGCTCTAATTCCTCACCGCGAATTGCCATACGGCGTTTTGCACGACTTATAAGATTTGATAAAAGTTTTGTTATGTCTGACGATGCTTTGTTAATTCGAGCGGCATTTTCGCGTTCGGAATAAAACGCATCTAAAAGCTGTGACGGTGAATCAAACTGCTTTACACTATAAAGACTGCCGTATTGGGTAATTGGCATATAACAAAAGTCGGCGGGGGTGCCATCAGCTTTATAAAGTATGTTAAACTCGCCTGACGAAATATTTTTCTTTAGCTTTTGTAAGGCGGTTGTTATATTCTCATAATTTGAAATTTCTCTGCACACAAGAGGAGACATTCCCTCAAGCGTTTGCAATATTGCAGACGGTAAGTCCCCGTTATTACATTCCTTTACTTTATTTACAACCAAATCTAAATCGGCGTTTAGTATGTTAATTTTGTTTTGTGAATCGGGATAACGGTAAGTAGCGCCCGACATAATAAGTCGGTCGCTTTTTTCAATGTCGCTACGGTGAACGGCATCATAAATTTTGCCGTCATCACCAACAAGTATAATATTACTGCTACCCGTTATAAGCTCGCATACAATTTTGGGTTTTATGCGGTCACCCATTTCGTTAGCCGTATCAAATGTGAACTCTATTACACGCTCGAGTCCCTTTTGCTCGACTGCAATCAGCTTTGCCGAGGAAAAGATTTTGCGTGCCAGCATACAAAACATTGGGGGTGTGTCAGGATTTTCTTGTTTTTGTTCGGTAAAATGTACCCTTGCGGTGCCTGATGCCGCGCTTAATACAAGGCGTTTTACAAAGCCTTTTTTGCGCAACTGCAGCACCAGCACGTCGCGTGCCGGCTGATATATTTTATCTACGTGACAGTCAACCGCCTGTTGCAGTTCTTGTGCCACGGTATGTAAAAATCCGCCGTCGAAAGCCATTTTACCCTCCTAATATATTTTTTAGTTCTTCACTTAAATTAAGATAATGATTATATTCGGCTTTTTTGCTTTGTACCACCGATAAATCATTTGCGCATTTTTGCGCTATACGATATTGCTTTTCTATGTACGCTTTAGCGTCATTACTGTCGGGCTTTAAAATACCTATTACTGCGCGCACAGCATCAATATCATACGGAACTTCCGCAAAGCGCACACACATTATAGAATAAACCTTTCCGTTTTCCGCAAGTGCCGTTTCTTGCTCTACCGCAAAACCGTTTTGCGCAAGATATAATCGCAACTCTTTTGCGGCGGTGGTAGGTTGTAAAATAAGCTTTACAGTGCTATCGCGCAAAAATGCCGCGCGGTCAATAATTCCGCTTATAACCTCGCCGCCCATACCAGCAATTATTACGGTATCAGCGTCAGCGCGTGTGACCTTTTCGAGCCCGTCACAAAGAATAAGCTTTACGTCGGCACTAAGGCGCTTTAAATTAGCCCTTGCAGACTCTAACGGTTTTTCGTTTATGTCGGTAGCAATAACGCTTTTGCATTTTTGCGACAGATACAAAAATGCGGGCAGATAGCCGTGGTCAGTACCTACATCACAAACGCTGCTGCCCTCATTTACGAACTGCGCAATAAGAGATAATCTTTTGCTAATCTCTATCATTATTTATTTTCAAAATATGCGTTAAGCTTTGCTACAAGTGCGTCAACGTCAGCATTGTGAACTGCACAAGCCTGCTCTATAGTTTCGCCGCGAGAAGCAGGGCAACCAAGACAGTGCATACCAATTTCAAAAAAGTATTTTGCCGCACCTGTATCTATATCGAGAACGTCGCCTACTATCATATCTTTTGTGATTTTCATTTTTATTTACTTCCTTTCAAATTAAAACAATTTTGGATTTTTATCTAAATCACTTCTTGTGTGATTAAATAACTTACGGTTATCAAGTGCCCAAACACGGCCAGAAAAATCGTTGGGGCCTGTCGCTGATACGGCCTCGCGCATTTCAAAAACGCGTGCGTCCATAAGGTCAAGCTCTGAAAGTATTTCCGCCTCTATAAACATAGGTCTTACCGCTGCGCCAAACTCGGGCTCGCCGTGGTGAGAAAGCACCATATGTTGAAGCAGTACCGACACCCTGCGGTCAACACCCAAACGCTCTGCGCATTTATCTATTTTGGTAGCACCCATTGAAATATGGCCAAGCAGATTGCCCTCTATTGTATAGCCGTCGGCAACACCTGCATCGTTTACGTCAAATTCGTCGAGCTTTGATATGTCGTGCAATATAGCCCCGGCAAGTAAAAGCTCACGGTCGATAAACGGGTACACGTTACAAACGCCCTCACAAAGACGAACGATTGACAAGGTGTGCATCAGCAGCCCTCCACGAAGCGCGTGGTGCAGCTTAAACGCCGCCGGCCAGAAAAGCAGATTTTCACGATTATCGGAAAGCATTGTTGAAACGAGTAGCTTTAGATTATTATCTGTAAAGCCGTTTGCAATATTCACAAGCTCGTCATACATTTGCTCGCTACTATAACCGCTACTGCGCACAAAATCCTCAATACGAACATTGTCGGATTCTATTGTTGGTCTTATTCTTTCGATTCTTAATTGGTCGGTACCGTTATACTGCGAAATGGTACCACGAATTTTAACAAGGTCGTTTGCCTTATATTCACCGTGCTCTGCCGCTGTATATCGCCACAATTTACCATTTATTTCGCCCGTGCTGTCGCCTAAGGTAAAATCAAGATAGGTGTCGCCCTTTGAAGAAGTTTTTAGCTCAACACTTTTTACCAAGCAGTAGCCGTCAACACGGCCTTGATTATCAACAGGTGTAAAATTCATAACTATTTTCCTTTACAGTTTATTGTCCCGTAAAATCACGGTCAAAGGTTATTACGCAAATATAGGTTTTATTTGCCTCTTTTGCCCTTTGGCAAATTATATCGTTAAGCTGCGTTTCACTTATATTTAATTCCGCAGGAATTACCACGTCAAAAATCAAATTTGTGCGCGTGTCGCCTGAAGGCGTCATACGAAAATCGTGAAGAGTCAGCCTTGAGTCAATTTCTTTTATAACGTGAACCATTGTGTTGCGCGCAGCAGCCACCGATTCGTTGTCGGTATCAATGGGGTCCATATGTATTACCAGATTAACACCAAATTTTTCTTGTATTAGCTTTTCACAAAGGTCGATTTTTTCGTGACAGGTTACAATATCGGCATTGTGCGGCACCTCTACGTGAACCGAGGCAAACTGACGACCGGGGCCGTAGTTATGTACTATAAGATCGTGTATTCCGTAAAACTCATCAAAGCTTAAAATGGTATCGTTTATATCATTTATAAGCTGTGGCTCGGGCGGACCACCCAAAATCTCATTAAGTGTGTCGCGAGCCGAGCAAAATCCCGACCAAAGAATAAACAATGCCACGCCAATTGCCATTACAGCGTCAAGGTTAAATGGCACAGTAATAAGCCTGCTGATTATTGCCGCGGCCAAAATAGCGCCCGTTGCAATACAGTCGTTAAGGCTGTCTTTGGCAGTTGCTATAAGAGCCGTCGAATCTATCGTTTTGCCAATTTTGCGATTAAAGAAATATAGCCAGCATTTTACCACAATCGAAATTATGAGCACAATTATTGATACAATTTTAAACTGCGGCATTGCTTCGCCATTTTTTAAAGCAGTAACCGAATCCTTTAAAAGTTCAAAGCCAACAAGCAATATCAAAAACGATACTATAAATGCCGAAATATATTCCATTCTTCCGTGACCAAATGGGTGGTCGCGGTCGGCGGGTTTATTTGCAAGCTTAAAGCCGATAAGCGTTACAACCGAAGAGCCTGCATCTGCCAAATTGTTAAAACCGTCGGCAGTTATCGATAAAACACCACCGATAAGTCCTATTACAATTTTTGTAACGCTTAACAAAACGTTTACAAATATTCCTACCACGCTGCCCAAATTTCCGTAACGGTTACGAGCCTCTATTGATTTTGTGTCGCTATAATTTTTTACAAAAAGTTTAATCAGTAGCGCCGTCATTAGTTTCTGGCTCCTTTGGGGTCTTTTTCGATAAGAATTTTGCGATTGGTAAGGTAACAAACCACACAACACAGGTTAGCACCGGCATTATAATCGACAAAAGCAAGCATACCATACGGCAGATATTAACTGCTGTGGCATTGGTTGAAATGGTAGCAATCACAACCAACACACCAAGCATTACTATCGCCGTGATATAAAATATTTTCACACGCGAATCAAATAATAGCTTTTTGGTTGAGTTTTTGTTTGCAATAACAAATATAGCTACACGTACAAGCATTAAAACCGCCGCTAAAACAAGCGGCAATATTTCCATTTCTTTTTTTATTGCAATTGTCAGCGCACAATATAAAACGGCGCTCAAAGCAAACCCTGTGGTGTATGAACCTATAACCCATTTAAAATATCCAGGTAAAGAATATGAGTTTTTTTGTAGTATTTTAAGCTGACGATAAAACGATATCACACCACTCGCAGCTATCAGTAATAATGTCCAAAAAGCAATATACGACATAGTAACACTCCAAATAATTTACATACATAGTTATTATATCATCTTATTTAATACTTTACAATAGCATTTTTTGTGTGATTATGGCAAAAATATTTTTGGTGATTAAGCTATGAAAATAAAAAAACATATAAAACCCGCCGCCTTTGGCGTGGCGGTAGGACTAGTAAACGGCGTGTTTGGCGCAGGTGGCGGAATGCTGGCAGTACCCTTACTTAAAAAAAGCGGTCTTGACCAAAAACAATCACACGCAAATGCGGTAGCGGTAATACTTCCCATTACCGTAATCAGTGCAATTTTGTATCTTGTAAAAGGAAACGTCACTTTTTCCGATAGTTTTTCCTTTGTGCCAACAGGTCTTTTAGGGGCGGTAATTGCAACCTTTGCATTACAAAAATTTTCGAACAAGTTTTTACAAAAAATATTTGCCACCTTTATGATTTATGCAGGCATTCGCCTGCTGATAAGATGAATATCGGCGCCCTTTTAGCAGGGCTTTTCTCCGGAATCATAGGCGGTATGGGATTGGGCGGTGGCGCCGTGCTTATAATTTATCTCACCGTATTTAAAGATATGGAACAGCTTAAAGCACAGGGTATAAATCTGCTGTTTTTTATACCCATAGCGCTTGTAGCCGTTATAATTTATTCTTTCAAAAAACAAATAAAATGGAAAACCACCCTATCGCTTGCAATCGGCGGTGTTTTAGGTGCTGCGGGCGGCTTCTTTTTGACCGACATTATAGGCGGAAATATTACAGCAAAGTTGTTTGGGGGATTTTTAATTTTACTTGGAATAAAAGAAATATTTTCTAAACAAGCAAAAGGCTCTTGAAAGTCCTTGACAACCGTGCTATAATAAAAACGAATAAATGTTCGGCGAGGTGTTTTTATGGAAAAGACTCCACTGACCCCAAAGCAAGAGGCTGTTTATAACTTTCTTGTTAAAAAAATGCAAAACGGCATTCCACCCAGTGTGCGTGAAATTTGTGTAGCTACAGGTATTAAGTCAACGTCAACCGTTCACGCTATACTTGGCGTGCTTGAAGAACAAGGATATATTTTGCGCGACGCAAGGTATTCTCGTGCAATTAGGCTTGAAAATAATTTTGATGCATCTATGGTGCCGCTTGTTGGCCGTGTTACAGCAGGTCAACCGATTTTAGCGGTAGAGCAGATTGAGGATTATATACCATACCCTACCAAAGATGCAGAAGGTCTTTTTGCACTCAAGGTTGTAGGCTTTAGTATGCGTGACGCAGGACTGCTGCCGGGTGATATTGTAATTGCCGACAAAAATGCTCCCTGCCGCAGCGGTGATATCATTATTGGTATGGACAATGACGAGGCCACCGTTAAACGCTTGCTTATAAAAGACAAACAGGTAATATTTATGCCCGAAAACCCCGATTTTTCACCCATTTACCCCGAAAAGCCAATGGTGCTTGGCAAGGTAGTGGGCAGTTTTAGAAAGTATTAAGGTGCGTCGCATGAAACAGGTCGAAATTTTTACCGACGGTGCCTGCTCGGGCAACCCGGGCCCTGGTGGTTGGGGTGCAGTATTGCGCTATAACGGACGCGAAAAAGAACTTTCGGGCGGCGAAAAAAACACTACCAACAACCGTATGGAACTAACCGCAGTTATAAAGGCGCTCGAGCAATTAAAGGAGCCTTGTAAGGTTTTACTTACTACCGATTCAAAATACGTATCAGACGGAATAAATCAAGGTTGGGCGCAGTCGTGGCAAAAAAACGGTTGGCGCAAGGCCGATAAAAAACCCGCACTCAACCCTGATTTGTGGGAAAAACTTCTAGATTTACTCAAAATTCACGACGTTACAATAAACTGGGTAAAGGGTCACGCAGGCCACCCCGAAAATGAACGCTGCGACGAATTAGCAGTAGCGTTTTACAAGAACTTATAAATAAAAAAGAGTGAGGTTTTATTCCTCACTCTTTTTTATTTTTTCTATCTTTTCTTTTGTGGCAAGCCCATCGCTAAACGTGGTGGCGCTACCTGCAGCAACAGCAAATTTCAAGCTGTATTTATATCCTTGGTCGTATAAAAAATAGTATAAAAATGCCGCTATGGCGCTGTCGCCCGCACCTACGGCACTTATAACGTTACCTTTGGGCGCCGCTTGGGTATATGTTTCGCCATTTTTACAAACCAAAACCGCACCCTTACTGCCGAGTGTTACCATAACGTTTTGTGCGCCCATTTCTTGTAGCTTTTTGGCGTATGTTAACGCAGTGTCAAAATTTTCTATTTCTACGCCAAAAATTTGCCCGAGCTCGTGATGATTTGGTTTTATTAAAAATGGTTTATATTTTAGCGTGCCAAGCAATAAATCCTTTTCGGCATCTACCACAAATTCTACGCCCCTATTTTTAAGACGTTCAAGTATAATTTCGTATGTGTTTTGCGGCAGTGATTTTGGCACGTTGCCCGACAACACTAAAAAGTTTCCGTTTTTTAAGTTGTCTAACTTTTTGTAAAGCTGTTGCAACTCACTATCGGTTATATCAGGCCCTGATGCATTGATATCGGTATCGTTTAGCTTTACGTTTATTCGTGTGTTGCCCTGCACTTTTACAAAATCACATTTTATACCCTTTGATTTAAGATGATTTTCTAATGCATCACCCGTAAAACCGCCCACAAAACCAAGTGCCGTAGATGTAACACCTAACTCTTTTAAAACAAAAGACACATTTATGCCTTTTCCGCCAAAACGTATTTGCTCGGTTTTTGTTCGGTTTACTGCGCCGAGTATCAAATCATCAACCGAGAGATAATAATCTATCGCAGGGTTAAAGGTTAAAGTATATATCATTTAATTATCTTACCTTTTCTTTTATCTTGCCGTAAAACTCTTGCTGCAACTTGGGAACAACAGTGTCCTTTTTCACCTTTGCAATTATTTCAGCAAGGTCATCAACTGCCGCCGCAATCGCAATTTCACCCTTCTCTTTTGTTGCGGCTTTAGGCTCGCCTGTAACGTTTTGGGGCCATTTATCATACCACCAAAGGCCCGTATAAACACGGCTACCCAAACCCACCAAGTCGTGCTTTGGTTGCATTCTTTCGTTTGTTGTGTGGTAGTCTAATTTTACGCTATCTTGCGCCACTGCCATTACCAAACTTGTTTCGCGCTCGTCGGCGTGTCCGCCTCTTTCGGTATCCCAAATATCAAGATTTGTAAATCGTCCGTCGCCGTAAGCAAAACAACTATACAAGGTGTAATCTACCTCTCGGTCTAACTGTGACATTGCAAAATACTGCAAAAAGTTGGTATTGCCACCGTGACCGCTTACAACAAGAATCTTTTTAAACCCGTTGCTTGCAATTTGATCTAAAAGTTGTTCAAGCATTTTGCAAAGCAGATCGGTTTGAAAATTAATAGCGCCCGTAAAACATGCGGCCTCATGAATTTGACCGAACCAATAGGTAGGAAACACAACACACTTTTCTTTTTGCGCCGCACGCACGCATATATCGTGACACACAAGACCATCTGTGCCAAAAGGCAAATGGTCGCCATGTCTCTCGAGGCAACCTATCGGCAAAATGCAAAGTTGCTCTTCTTTGACAAGTTTCTCAAAATCGGGTGGTGTTAAATAGTCCCATCTCACTTCCATGTTTAAAACCTCACTTTGTATTGAACCAAACTGCCATCTTACTCTCTTCGGTCCAAAGCTTACCCGCCGAGGCATAATCGGTAACGGTAAAGTATCCACCGTCGGTGGTGGGGATTTGAGCCTCAAACTCACAAGCGTAGGGCGCTGTTTTATTTTCAGAATATGCTATATCAATAAATCCGTCATCGTTTACCTTTACGCTTACGGCATCGTCAACGCTGTAGCCCAAACGATTTTCCTGCGCCAACATCAAGGGTCCACGCTGAATTGCGATATGATTTTTTGTAGATGGATGCTCGCGGTCAAAGGTAGGTATCATACAGTTTGCGCCCCAAATCACCTTGTTCATAAGAACCTGACTGCCGTAAGGAATGGGGTTAATTGCACGAGCACGCATATCAAAACAAATTTCGATGGTGTCGCCCTTTTTCCATTTGCGATATATGCCAATATAACCCTTTGTTGCGTTAATAACATTTCCGTTTACGTGTGCTACCGTGTTTTCGCTCCACTCGGGATTTCTTAAAAGAATTTCGAAATCGTCGGCGCAATCGGTATCAACGGTGATTTTTACCTTTTCGCCTACAGGATATGCTGTATCAAAGGTGAGCTTTACGGTTTTGCCGTTTGTAAGCGGCTGAGCCACCTCGCCCTTTTCATAAAGGTTTACAACAATACCCGAACGGCTTGTAAGCACTGCAGATTTCATAGCAACACCAATGCCTGCCGAGCCAATACAGATACAACAGCCGTAGTATCTACCGTCTTTAAATGGTTTAAGGCCGCCCGTACCATTGCCACGAATGCCGGGGGTAAGTGGACTGTAGCTGTCAAACGGCATTGGCACCATTGTAAGCTCGGGATACTGTTTTGCCGCCGTGGTATCAATAGCGCCGTCGGTATTAACCGCACCCAAATAGCCGTTATAAAGTGAACGCTCAAACGCGTCCATATATTTTGAATCACCGGTTATGAGATTAAGCTGATAGAAAAACTGCATTAGTGTGACGGTAACACAGGTTTCTTGTGCGCGTGGGTCGCCGCGGTCGGGGTTTGCCTGACGCACGGTCGAGTGATCAAATAGCTCGTGTGTGCAACCCGCCGAGCCTATTACTGTAAAATCATCCTCTAAAATGCGGTTTGCAAAATTGATAATTGCGGTTAGGTGCTTCTTGTTTTGACGAATTCGGTAATACTCTAAAAGCCCTACAAAGCAAGAGGTCATTTCATAAGCCTTTGTTACAGGGTACTGATATGGGTGCAGTTCGTTACGGTATGCGAGTTCAAATACGTTTTCAACGTCCATACCACCACAAACAACAATATACTCGGCAAAATCTAAATACTTTTCTTCTTTCGTGAGTGAATAAAGACGAACGATAGGCTCTAAAATAGATGAAGAATTAAGTCCGCGCCAATGGCGTGTAAGACGGGTTATAAGAAGCTTGCCCTCAGCTTGCCAGCCGATACGCTTTGTAAGATAATCCACCTGTTTTTTCATACAGTCGATTACTTTTTGATTAAACTCTTTATCGTCGCAAATTTCTACAAAATACTGCATACCCAAAAGCACGTATTTGCGGCTCCAAAGATCCCAGCCGTCGTATTCTTTTTCTACGCTATAGGTGCTGATGCGTCCAAGCTCATCCTGACTTTCTACCAAATCGTTAACGGTGGCTTTAAGAACATTAAAAAGCTCTTTGTCTTTTGAATAGCTATATACAAAACACGCACCGCGCATCATTTTTCCCCAAAATTCACCGCGCCAACCGGCGTCGTGGTCATCGGGAGTGCCACGGAATTGCTCTACGAATAATCGCCACATATCCGCGTCGCGAAGCTGCATATCGGTAATAAGGTTTAGGCTACGATGGAGCCAACCCTCATACTTTGCACTGCGGTCTATATCAAAAAACTTATCTGTACTGTTCCGGGGAAAATTGGCAGTCAAATTATCATATATTCTCATAGGTTTCGCCTCCGTTTTCTTAACCTAAATATAATAGATTATTTTTTAAAAGTCAATTCAAAGTGAGTAACAAAATTATAAAGTTAAATCTTTTTGTGGAAAAAGATAAGAATTTATGATAGAATATTAAAACAGTAAAAAAGGAGGCGGTAAAATTGAGTTTTAAAAATCTTGTTGCAAAACCCTGGTTTTTAATTGTTGTAAGCGCTGTGTTGTCGGCGCTACCGCTTACTTTTTCAAAGTTGTTTTTACTGTCTTGGTTTTCATTTGTGCCGCTTTTTTATATGATATTTAAGTACAACGACACAAAATGGCGCGTTTGTTTTAGACGAGGATTTTTGTTTGGCTTTGTTTATCACGTGTGTATTTACTATTGGTTTTTGTGGTTTTACCCTATCGACTATGTAGGAATGGGCAGTGCCGCATCACTGGTTGTGGTGGCTCTTGCTTGGTTTGGTATAAGTGCGGTGCACGGCATACTTTGGTGCATACCGCTACTTCTATGTCGCGCGGTACAAAAGCTTTCTAAAAATTCGCTGTTTTTATCTTTTGTTTGCATTGTTGGAATTATGTGTTCGCAAAAGCTTACATCAATCAGCGAGTTGTCTTTCCCCTGGGTGCGCATAGCACTTGGTCAATACGAAGCTCCTGTTTTGATACAAAGTGCAAGCATTTGGGGCATTGACGGCGTCGATATATTGATTCTTGTAATAAACGCTTTAATAGCTCTTTGTGTTGTTTACCCTCCCCAAAAAAGAAAAATTGCAGCTACAATTGCCGCATCAATTTTTGTATTAAATCTTGGTTTTGGTATAATAAAACTTAACACACAAAGCATTAATGGCGAGCTTAATATTTTATCTATTCAAGGCAGTATTTCGCAAAACGACAAATGGTCAAGCGACGGAGATAGGATTTGCTATGACAAGTATTCATCTCTTACCAAAGAAAATATCGACACCGACACCGATGTTATAATATGGCCCGAAAGTGCGGTGCCAAAGGTATATAGAAACGAGGGCGCACTTAAGCAGTACAAAAAATTATCTGCCGAATTAGATACCCCTATTCTTGTTGGCATTTTGCTTCGAAATGACGGTGAACATACCAACAACACAGCGCTTATAACAAGCGATGGGGTTATGTACAACTACGCAAAAAGGCAGCTTGTTCCTTTTGGCGAGTATATGCCTTACGAAGAGGCCTTATCAAAAATTTTGCCCGTGCTTACCGAACTTAATATTATTGAAGATGACTATGTCCCCGGCAAAGATACCATAATTATGGAAATCGGCGGTGGAAAAGTGGGTAACATTATCTGCTTTGAAAGTATTTACCCACACCTTTCAAGAGATAGTGTAAACGATGGTGCCGAGCTGCTAGTTGAAGTTACAAACGACTCATGGCTAAAGGATTCACCCGCTATGCATCAGCACCTTGCACACGGCGTTTTCCGTAGTATAGAAAACGGACGGTATCTTGTGCGTAGCGCTAACTCGGGTATATCGGCGGTAATCGACAACAGAGGTCGCGTGGTATCACAACTTGGTATTAACGAACAAGGAATAATAAAAGATACAGTATATTTTAGCAACGAGCAAACACTGTATACCATTACGGGCGACATGCTTTTTCCGTTATGCTGTATAGCGCTTATAGTTCTTATAACTATATTTATTATCAAACGCAAAAAAACGACAGACAATTAAGTCTGTCGTTTTTATTTTACTTATTAAACAAATGATAATAATATGCCGGCAATGCGCTCCAGCCGTGGCAAAGAGAACCTGCGTTAGCAAAGTCTGCATCACCCTTTATTGTTTCCCAAAAAGACGTTGCGCCCTGCTCTAACATATACCCGTACTGTTCGCGAATTTCGTTTAAAATAAAATCTTTGTTGTTAGGATCTGCCGCAAGTAATGCATCATACTTGTAAACAAGCATTGAAAGCGAGGTTTCAATTAAGTTTTTATCGCTCTTTATAGCCTCAACTGTACGCTCGTCACCAAGGCCTATAAGCAGTGCAAACGAGTTACCAAGCTGTGATTTAAAGCTGCGGTCATCGGTGCGAAGCACAAAATTGCCGTCACTCTCGTCAAAAAATTCTTTATTTATAGCCGCTTTTATTCCTTCAAAATCGCAATCAAACTCTACCCCTGCCATTTCGCACATTTTGGTAAACATTTTGCCTGAATATACAAACGCGCAGTTAATAAGCAGATGATAATATTCGTTGTATACATACCTTGTTTGTGTAGGTATTGCATCAGCGCTACCATCAGTCCACTCGTAAAAATTCCAATAAGGCGCTTCAAACGATTTTATAAGTCCGTTGTCTTCTACCCTATCCTTGAAATTTTGCATTATTTTAAGCATTGTAGGCATTGTAGTGTCAAGTATTGACCTGTCGCCCGTATGCTCAATATACTCGTAAACCTCGACGGGATACATAACCGAGAAAAACGGAATTGCGGGGGTGTCTTTTGACGGATATGTAAGCTCTAGCATACCATCCGCACGCGTGCCTTTTGCAATAAGCTCGAGATTTGCACGCTGAAATTCGGTCTCGGCAAAGGTGTAATAACCGCAAAGCATTTGATTGCGTGAATCAAGCACATAGAGCGCCTGCTCACGCCAAGGGGTGTCCTCATAGTGCATATTCATACAAAGACGAAGTGTTCGAACACAGGTGTCATAAATTTTTTGGTCAAGCTCACTATCAAGCTTTATTGGCGTTTCGGTAAGAGGATAAATATATGGCATTATACCAATTGATACAATCTCGACACCCTCAGGTAAAATCGCCTGTAAGTATCTGCCCGAAATTCTTGTAAAGTAGTTAACGAATTCGTGTGTACCCTCTGTTAATTCAAAGTTAAGTGAAAAATCTCTGCCGCCTACAAGGTAACGTACGCCGCCGTCAACAATATGCTGACCGTATGTAATTGTTGCAGTGCACGGTTTTTCAGCCTTAAACTTAACACATAAATAGCCCGCCGTTTCACGACCTACGTCGTACAAACTCTTTTCTTTATCTATAAGTTTGCCCTCGGCAAACGGTAATTGTTTGGTTTTCTTTACAGGACGTGGCATAAGGTTATATGATTTTTGAACCTCAATACAAGATATATCACAAGCGTAGCTACCAACACGCATATCACACGCATAACCAATCTGCCCCGTTATTTTGCGTGTAACATTTTGTATGTAACGGTTATCGTAACCGCCTAGCGTACCCTTGTGGCTATAGGTTGCTGTTTTGCCATCGACATCTAATGAATAGATAACCCCTGCACCGTCGGCAATATGTATATGAGAATTAATACCCTCGTATCGAACGGTTAGAGTAAAGGTGTTTTCACCCTCTTTGCACAAATCAGTTATATCAAGCTCGTCATAATATTTATGCTCGGGATAGCCCGCAAACTGACCGAAGCCTGCCAAAGCGCCGTTTATATATAAAACATAATCTATCTCGGCGCAAACGGTAAAGGTTGCCTTTTTGCCATCGAAAACAAACTTTTCCTCAAAAACCGCATATTCGTTATCTTGGGGATTAGCGTTTATCCATATCCACTTAGCATTTTCATTAAACATGATTATTCTCCTTATCTACCAAAGTAGTTTTCTGCTGTAATGCCATTGATATGCCGAGCATCGTTTACAAGTTCAAATCTTGGCGATACAAGCTCACCTGTCTTTCCGCTAAATGACACCTCGGTTATGGCTGTAAAATTGGGGCGTATTGTTTTGCAAACAAAAGGAAACGGCAGATTAAATATATGTGAAAACACAACGCTTGACGAACCGCCGTGGCTTACCAGCATTATGGTATCGGTATTTTCTTTTATCACACGATAATAGCTGCCTTCGCGCTCAAGTCCTAATGTTTTCAGCCAACCGTCAAAGCCTTCCACAACCTTGTTATAGCTTTTTAAAACTGTGCGGTCTTTATATTCTGGGTCATTCTTCCAATCATAGCCTATCATATCCTTGCCGTTTTGTACCCATTTATCAACATTGTCCCACGGATGCATAAAGTCATCTGTGCCCGGTACGCCCCAATGAATTTCGCGCATAAAGTCAAGCTGGGTTATTTGGAGATTGTGTCGTGCGGCTATATGCTCGGCGGTTTCGAACGCTCTGCCGCACGAAGAAGAGAAAATTTTGTCTATTTTTTCGTTTTTTAGGCGCTCTGCCGCCGCTTCGGCCTGTGGATGACCAAGCTCGGTAAGGCAATCATCTTTATAATTTGGGTGTCCGTGGCGAACAAATATAATTTTCATTTGATTGTTCCTTTGCTAAAACTCTTTATTTCCAGCTTTTTCATACCAGTTAAAGTGTGTTTCTTTGCCGTTAAGCAACCATTTTTCAGGTGTGACGGTTTCCATCCAATCAAGCGGTATAAGTGTATCGGCTTGAATAGAATTTATGCGATAAGCTTCTTTTAGCTCCTGTTGCTCGGTATCGCTCATAACACCGGGCTTTGGTGATACAAAAAGCGGTGTGCCGCTATTTGACACTGCGCGAAGCCACTCGCGGTTCATATTCCAATCTATCTCACCCATAATGCCGACACAATCGGCATCTGCCAAGAAAAACGCCTCGTGGTGCAGCATTCTGAAAGCAAGCGCGTTAACGCCGTATTTACGCACACGTTCCCACTCGCGACCGCTGGTATCGTCACCCGTGCGGTTAAGGTGCACAAGCCCTGCCGCCAAATGACCTATAACATTACAACCAAGTATTATTGCTTTACCGTTTGAAGCCTCGTAAATTACGCGGTAAAAATCAAGTATAATTTCGGCGGTTGTCTTATTGCGATTATAAAAGCTCCAACCGTCTTTTGCAAATTCACGCGGACGTTCAAATCCCCAAAAGCCCAACATATCATAGGTGGAAAAATCGTGCTTTATAAGGGTGTAGCCCCAATCGCATATCGTTGTTATTAAATCGGACACGTATTTTAGTGTGTCGGGGTGTGACGCATCAAGATAAAGATTACTCCAACGCGAACGCATTTCGCTGCTTTGGTCGGTGACTTCAAATTTTTGGTCAGAAAGCGGCCTAATCCATATACCGGGTCTAGCACCCATATCTTTCATTTCACGAGAGAGCGCTTTCATATCATAAAACTTACCCTCGCGCAAAACATTCCACGGCGCATCACACGGATTTTTTTGCCAACCGTCATCAAGCACAATATACGGGCGGTTTTGAAGTTCGCCGCACGCCTCCATCAAAAGCTTGGTGTCGGTTAAAATCTCCTCGTGTGAGGTTTTGCCGTAGGCATAATACCAGTTATTAGTGCCGTAAACCTTATGGTCAACGGTAAGCGGATTATCACAAAGCGTTTTATAATAATCTTTTAAAGCGTCAAATGCCGAAACATCGTGGTAATTGCCAAACACTACGTCACAAACCGCAAGCTTGCGGTTTTGCAAAATAACACCTCTGCCACCGCAACGAACGTCTAACCAAAGGGTTAGACCTGCGGTGTCATATTGCCACATACACATAGCATTTGGCTGTGTTTTAACACCAAAGCATTCTGTATAGCGACCTGTAAAATCGCGGTTTTGGTCACTGCCGTTTGACACTGCGCATACCCAAGGCATCATACGGTCGGGCGCAACGCCGCGCCACTCAAGGTCACAGTAACCACGCTCCCAAACATCACCGTAAACCTTTACCTGCTCGTTTCGTTTTTCACCTTCGGTAAAATTCCAACGAAGACTTATATATTTAACGGGAGTTTGATCTGCTGTAAGGTCAATATGCAACAGCTCGTTTTTCAAAGATACATCTACTGTGATGTCATCTTTTTTTATATTATTAGAAAACGAAAATGTGTTTTTGTCGTTTTCGGTATAAATGCTAATGTAGTCGGGTGTGCGTATTTGCATAAAGACACTCCTTTTAAGTAAAATTTCATATATTGATTATATTATATAACTTGTCATTTTTCAACATAAAATAGTAGTCTTAAAATAAAAAAGCAGCCAGGCGGCTGCTTTTTTACAAGATTATTTACCGGTAAATTTTTCGCAACTTATTACAGTGCTGTATTCTCCCGAGTACATTTCACGAAAGGTTTGCATTGCATGATGACGGTCACCCGCCTCTACAAAGGCAACTCCCTTGATGCCACCGTTTAAAACCTTTGGGTTATAAACCACCTTCCAAGTTTCCCATTTACCATAAAAGCTCATAATACATTTCTCCTTTTTTAAAAATTAAAGTGTTTTTCCTTTCGTTTAGTATGATACTCTTTTATGCGTGACAATTTTGGTGCATTGGTTTTGCTAGCAGAATTGTTCAGCATTTCCTATGCTTGTTTTTATTGACAAAGCACCTTTTATTATGGTAATTTTAAATTATTAAAAGCGAAGGGGTGTTTATATGTTTTGCAAAAAGAAAGAGAAACAACATTTCTTTGAAGAACAAATAATAAAGACCGAAGACCGCTTTATAGACGCATATATGTCGGAAAACCCAAGCAAAATAAAGGCATTGCGACTCTTGTTTAAGCTATACAAGGGGCATTACGGCAGATTGTTGCTTGGTGCACTGATATACATTATTAAAGACAGTCCCACTTGGGTTTTACCGCTAATTACCGCAAACGTTATAAATTTGGTTACCAGTCCCCCCGAAAACTTTTGGTTACAGATAATTATAAACGCTGTAATAGCCGGCTCTCTTTTGCTGATAAACATACCCTTTCACACACTGTACGTTAAAATCCTTTCTAAAGCAAACCGCAATGTAGAGGCAGGCCTTCGCGGAGCTATGGTGCGCAAACTTCAACAGCTTTCTATTAGCTATCACAAAGACACTCAATCCGGCAAAATACAGTCAAAGGTTATGCGCGATGTTGAGGTAGTAACAGACCTTGCATCACACATTATGAATACCATTTTGGGTACAATTATTAATTTGTGCATAACGCTTGTGGTTATAATTTCAAACAACATTGTCATTTTCTTTATGTTTTTGCTGCTTATTCCCGCGGCGGTTATTCTACAAAAAAGCTTTCATAAGATTATGCACACCCAGACAAAACAGTTTCGTGAAGAGCTTGAGAACACCTCGTCTGCCGTTTACGATATGGAGGAGCTTATCCCCGTAACACGTGCACATAACCTTGAAAATACCGAGGTTAAAAAGCTTACCCGCGCTATTACAAAAATTGCCGAGCGCGGCTATCGTTCAGACTCTACATATAGCTTTTTTGGTGCGTTAAGCTGGGCGCTTATGAATTTTTTCCAAATAGCTTGTCTTTTTGTAACCGTTTTTATGGCATTTAAAAAGTTCATATCCATAGGTGAAATATCTCTTTATCAGACATATTTTGTATCGCTTTCCGGCAATGTTATGTCTATTGTATATCTTCTTCCGGCAATAACACGTGGTGCCGATTCCATACGCTCTATCGGAGAAATATTGTCATCACACGACGTAGAAAAAAACAGCAATAAACCAAAACTTTCCAATCTTAAGGGTAGATACGAATTTAAAAACGTTATATTTAATTACGATATGGAAACCCACGTGCTCAACGGCCTTGACCTTACTGTAAATGAGGGCGAAACCATTGCACTTGTTGGTGAATCCGGCAGCGGAAAAAGCACTATTATAAATCTTGTTACAGGCTTTAACCTTGCCGAAAGCGGCGAATTGCTCGTCGACGGACAAAATATAAACAGCTTTGACCTGCGTTCTTACAGAAGGTTTTTATCAGTAGTACCCCAACAGTCAATTCTGTTTTCCGGCACCGTTCGTGAAAATATAACCTATGGAAACGAAAACTATACCGAAAAGCAGTTGTCCGACGCCATACACGCGGCACAGCTTGACGACGTTGTAGCACGTTTGCCGCATGGTCTTGACACAAGCGTCGGCGAACACGGCGCAAAGCTATCGGGCGGGCAAAGGCAACGCATAACAATAGCGCGCGCCATTATACGCAACCCAAAGGTTATTATTTTTGATGAAGCAACAAGCGCGCTTGACAGCGTAACCGAGCGTGAAATTCAGGCAGCTATAGAAAACCTTACGCGCAATCGCACCACTTTTGTGGTAGCACATCGCCTTTCGACCATCAAAAACGCCGATAAAATTGCGGTTATAAGGGATGGTCGCTGTGTAGAATTTGGCACTTATGATGAGCTAATTGCCAAACGCGGAGAGTTTTTTGCATTTAAAGAAATTCAATCTTAACTTTAGTAGGAGAAGATATTATGAAACCATACATTATCGGTATTGCAGGCGGTAGCGGTTCGGGTAAATCAACCTTTGCCGCAAGAATAAAAGAAGCTTTTCCAACGCAAGTGTCACTTGTTAGCTGTGACAATTACTATCTTCCCCACGACGATTTACCGCTTGAAGAGCGCGCCCACCTAAACTATGACGCGCCTGAGGCACTTGAATTTGACCTTATGGTTAAACACCTTGAGCAGCTAAAGAACGGACAAGCCGCCCTTTGCCCTGTATATGATTTTACCCGACACACCCGTAGTGATAAGGTCGCCGAAATAAAACCCAGACCAATTATTTTAATCGACGGTATTCTCATTTTTCACGATGAGTCACTCCGAAACTGTATGGACCTTAAAATATACGTAGAAACCGACGCCGACGAGCGAATTTTGCGCCGTGCGCGTCGCGATATGCTCGAGCGCGGACGCGACCTTGACAGTGTTATTGACCAATATCTGTCTACCGTAAAGCCGATGCATAACACCTATGTAAAACCTACCAAGGTTTTTGCCGATATTATTTTAAACGGCGGCAAAAACGAACAGGCGTTTGCACTTGTAAAAGCACAAATTGAGCAACTGCTTAACAATAAATAATGTTCTTATATAAAAAAACTCAGTCTGCCATAAGGCAAACTGAGTTTTTTATTATTTGAGCACCTTTTTGCACCAGGTACGCTTTTTGCATTTGGGGCATTTTAAATATCGGGTTGTTCCCATATGCATTGCATTTAGCGCCTCTGAATAGGTAGGCACTATTTCGCATCCGCATTTTTTACACTTGTAAACGCCTACGCTTACTTCAAGCTTCAACGCATAAAAACACGGAATTAAAAATACTATGCAAAGCCCTAAAAGCGTAACAATTTGCCAAACACCCTCGGGTATAAAAAACGCAGTAATAAAGCAGCCTGCCAAAAGCGCTATTATGCTTACTGTCATAATCACCCACATTGATGTCCAAATAACTTTATTCTTTCGCTCTATTTCTTTTGATATATCAATTAAAAGCTGTTCGTTTTTTTGATTGCTGTTTTCCATACTTATTTTCTCCCCACTTAATAGTTCGTTTACGTTAATTTCAAGAATATCACATAACTGCAGCATTATTGAGGTGTCGGGCATAGCGATACCTCTTTCCCATTTAGATATTGCCTTGTCGGTGATATTTAACCTATCTGCCAGTTGTAGCTGTGTTAACTTTACCGCCTTTCTGCGTTCGGCAATAAAGCGACCTATTTTTATTTGGTTCATAAAGCGCCTCCTTTGACTTAAAGTATAAGCAGTTTTACGTAAAATTTACACCTACCGTTGGTTTAGTGGGAAGAAACAAACCGCAAGTAGAGTGTAAAACCGATAAAATTTTAGATAACTGTTACTTTTTGAAAACTTCAGGACGAAGTCCTTCGTTTATAAAATCATCGTTGAGAATCATACCTCCGCCAAAGCCTGCCGTGCGCATATGTTTCTGTTTTGGTTCAATGTCTACAGAAATCGCACCTGTTGATTTGCCCATATCTTTAAGTGCTTTTCCGTCAGGGGCGACTATCATTGAGCAACCGCCCTTTTCATCGCTGTCCATAGAATAAGACGACTTTGCCACAAACGCATTGCAGCGGAAAGAAATCATCTTGGTTTGGGCACGGATGATATCGGTAGCTTCGCCACGCTGATAACCGGGAATAAGAATTATATCGGGCTTTTTAGACGCCAAATACTCTATCTGTTCGTTAAAATAGACGTCATAACAGGTCATAAAGCCAAATCGAATGCCGTCAAGGTCGCATGTGCAAGCGCCATCCCCGTATTTAACACCCAAGGTAACCTCGGATGGTGGCAGATGTATTTTGTCATAGACAAATGCAATATTGCCCTGCTTGTCGAATAGATAAGTGCTGTTTTTTATATCGCCGTTTCTCTCTTCCAGCACGTTAATAGCCACATAAGCAGATTTTTCCTTAGCAACCGCTGCTGCTTTTTTAAGCATCACTTTTGCACGTGGCATAGCCGCTTTTTCGCTTTCAACATCTGAAACGCCGCCTGCATTTGAATATTCCGGTAAAACTATCAGTGAATCTTTTTCGGCTTTTTCAAGCTCTTTTATTAAAAACTCTGCAATTTTTTCATCAGGATTATCACCGACAAAATATGGCGGTTGTACTACTGTGATATTCAACATTATTCACCCTTTTATAAATAGTTTTTATATCTTTTTTACATTATACTACCACAAAACCTCAAGTGCAAGGCAAAGCCTTGTGAAAATACTTCTTCACTATTCACTATTACTTATTACTTCCAAAAATCCTCTATATAAAAGCGCAGAGATTAGTGAAAAGTGAAAAAGTAAAATCCCCATTCTTACGAATGAGGATTTTTTGGCAAGTTACACCGATTTAGATGTCGACACAAAACAATTCGATAAATTGTAGTTTATAATACCGTGTAACTCGCATCGGATAATTTATTCATCGCTCTCTTATAGTGTTATTTCTCTTTATACGATTCCCATTGCCATTTCTACCAACAATGCAACGACAACGACCAACGCCGAG
>JAFXGM010000003.1 GCA_017513195.1 Clostridia bacterium
AAGAGAAAGCCCTAAAACGTCAAAATTTTTCTCTTCCTCCACCAAAATATGTACAATATGCACAAATGCAAGGTCCAGTCAAATTGCACAAATAAACCAGCACCAAGCCCATAAAACTTGTACAAAAACCAAAATAAACACCGCAATAAATGGTCAGAATATGCTATATTATCGCAATATTTGACTTGTAATTATATGTCATATTATGATATAATATAATTACAGTAAAGGAAAGGTAAACCCTTTCAGAAAGGTTGATTTTTATGAAAGTATTAAAGAGAGCAGAACAGAAAAATTTTATCATCGATAAGGATATGTATTCGAAGCACGATATTGAAAATCTTATGTATCAGGGTTTTGTATTTTGGTTTGATGAAAATATGGGTATTAGAATGGACGTCGTTGAAGGGTTCAAATACGACGAAACCGTATTTAGAATCAACGCTGTAAACATTGATGAAATAAAAGTTGTATACAATAAAGAATATGGCTTTTACGAAACAGTCGCTATTTTATACAACGGCGATATGGTACACATAACATTATAAAAAACACCGCCGCCCGAAAGGGCGGCACACCACAAAACTGATATGAAAGGTTGGTTATTATGAATAATTATGTATGTGAATATATCAACAATGACGGTGCTATCCGTGAAATGTGTGTTAAAGCTTGTAACAAGAATCAAGCACGTTCGACAGTTCACACAATTGTCCGTAATTTTGGGTATCCTATTTTACTAAAAAACATCAATGTATTATACATCGACAATAACAGAAAACCCGTTAACGTGTGAAAGGACTTAAAACCATGGCTAAAACTCACAATTTAGGAATAAAAGTAAATAGCGTTGAGACGCGTTTCAAAGACCCATTCGACAATCTTATGCTTGCAATACTCTTGCAAGCGGCGAAAGACTGTGACAGCACGAACGACAGCATAGCGAACGAAGCTAAAGAATACATGAAGAACGACGGGCGCGAAATATGGGAATATTTAAAAACCCGCCCGCAAAACTCACCCGAAAACGACAACGCGTTATATTGTAACAAGTTCAAAAATGTTCCACATGGAACAATTAAGCGCCGCAAACGTCGTGTCAGAAAGGTGGTGTAATATGATTATTAAAATGACTGAAACAAGAACAAAAACACAACATACTTTTGATGTATATTATGATTCGGGTTATACACGTTTTGACGTACCCGCGTATAAACTCACTTTGTCAATGCTTAAATTTTTAAATCGTTGTGTAACGTTCGCGAAAACTCCTGAATACAGAGTACACGAAAGGCGTTCAAAATGAATTATCCATACACATTTATTATTGTATCAATTATTTTGATTATCATAATCCCGCAAATTGCGGCAATAGGAAAGGACGGTAAAGCCCATGAGAAGAACAACGCGCCCCGCAACAAAAAAGGCAATAGAAAAGATTAACCGCCGCGCGGATACCCTCGCGCGAATCTATGGCAAGCACTCTATTGAATACGAAAATTTTACTACACGAATGGCTGAATTGGTAAATTCAGCCGATGATATTTACACCACGAAAAGCGGCTTTTTGCATATCCGCAACACAAAGACCGCCCGCGAAAATTACAGACAAATAACCGCTTTTGCTAAATCGGCGACAAAAACGCCCGTTTCAGTTTTGAAACGTAAGAAGAAAGCCGACGACGATTTTTTCTATGATTCAACGGAAGATATGCAAGATAGCAGACAATTCATTAATAGGGAAGCGTATGAAAGTTGGGTTAAGCAATTTATTGATTATTGGTATAGTTGCTATGACCTTGCGGGTTTAGAGGGATACACCGGAAAAGCAAAACAAGACCGCGCCGATGAATTGCAAGTAAATGACGATTTATACACTGAGGTATGGAACGCATTTTATAAAAAGGGCGCGTTTTCAGCATATGAAACTAAAGTAAAAGAATATAATCAACAAGAGACAGAGCAAGAGTATGAAATTAATAAGGGCGGTTATTTAACCGAAAAAGACGCTTTTCAACGCGACTATGAGAGAAGTTTAACCGATACCGAATTTTAAGGGGCGATATAATGTTTAATATTTTATCATTACCGAACGTAAGGCGAACAATACAGCAATTAATAAATGAAAAAGGCTGTACAAAAGGGCTCGAAAATCAGCCCGCATTTATCCGTTGCGGCGTCGGATTTGATAGCGAATCAACAACAATTTCACATATTGAAGTTGAAAAGGGCAAGAAAAAAGACAAACAAAAAACCATTGTAGATACTTGTTTTAACTATGCGTATCAATTCGCCGTAAGCAAAAACTATTATGCCATATGCCGAACAACGCGCGAAATGTTGACCTTTTTACGTTATATTGTCGAATCTGTAAAAACATTCAACGAAAACAATAATACAGAATCACGATTAATAATATGGTGCGCGAACCTTTCGCACGAATGGAGCTTTATAAAAAAGGCGATTTTTGAACATTTTAATATAACTAAAATGTTTGCAAAGTCGCCGCGTGATATTCTTTACATACAGCTTGAAAGCGTTGTCGAATTTCGTGAATGTATCGGGCTTTTCGGACATTCTTTGAACGATATCGCGAAGCATTGGTGTTCAGAAAATAATCAAAAGTTAACGGGAACATTTGATTATAACAAAATACGCACATTTAAAACAAAATTAACAAATGAAGAATTAGCGTATATGATACACGATGTAACGACGCTCGCAGAAATGCACGAAAATGTGATAAACTATTATACACAAGATAACGGAGTTTGTGTATTGCCGTACACGTCAAGCGGTTTTGTTCGTATGAAGCTAAAAGAAGCTATTCGCAATGATGAGTATTTAACGGGTTGCCGCGAACGTGTAAACGAAGCCCGCCGCAAACCATTTAAAACAAATATTGAATATTTAAAATATATTAATCAAAAGTTAGTTGTCGATGAATTTCAATGGTTCATATGCCGCGAATTTTCGTATAGCGGCGGGTTATGCGGTTCTAATATCGACTATGTAGGCAAAATTTTGAATAATGTTGTATGCGCTGATTTAACGTCAGATTATCCCGCGCAATTTTCGCATAGAAAATACCCCGCCGGAAAACTTGTAAAATGCTCCGGCAATTTGAACGACGTCCGCGAACAACTTGAAAAAGAAAAGCGCCCGTATTTTGCTATTCTGAAAATATCAAAAATTCACGCAAAAACGAAACACGCTATATTTTCACAACACAAAATAATTAACTTAAAAACGGATTTATATAAAGACCACGGCGAGCCGCGTGATTTAGTAATATATAACGGAAAAGTGTTTAGCGGCAAAAACTTGATAGTGTGTTGGAATGACGTTGACATAAAGGCATACAGCGAATGTTATGATTTTTCAGCGGGCGTTTTAACTTTATGGGCTTTTGATAAATACACTAATGCTCCCGAATGGCTATTAAAAACCATGTGGGGCGACTATGAAACAAAGTCTACATTGAAGCTCGACAAAAAGACAGATACACAAGAATATTCCGACAGTAAGCGCGACGTTAACAGTTATTACGGCGTATGTGCTCAGAAAGTAACAGACTTGTTCGACTGCTTTGATGAATCGTTAAACTTTACAACTTCAAAAGAAAAAACTTTTGCAGAAATACGCCGCGATTTTTGGTTAAATCCATACCTTGCATTTTGGTGTACATCTTATGCGCGCTCAATATTAATGCATTTTATTGCACGATATCCGAAAGCAATAATACAATATGATACCGATTCACTGTATTATATTAAAGGTAAGGGCAAAAAACTTGAACCCGCGTTACTTGAATATAATAACAAAATACGTACAAAAAATGAACGTGTATTCAGAAAACACAAAAACCGTCAATTATTTATGACTTTGGGTGAATGGGATTTCGACGACATTTATGTTAAATTTATGGGGTTAGGTGCTAAAAAATATATAAAGCAAAAAGAGGACGGTAAAATTATTACCGTTATTGCGGGTTTACCAAAGTCCGCGATACCAAAAGAGATTGAAGCACGCGGCATTGAAAAACCTTTTAACTATTATAACCCGCTTGTAAAATGGTTGAAAACTCAAACAAACGACATTGTTATCCGTCACGCGTTCGCCGGAAAATTAGCAAGCGTATATAATGACGATATGACGCGAAAGTTTAATAAAATAACTGACTACAACGGAGAAACAGTTTTGCAAGAGTACGGCACATATCACGCGTTAATTCCAATTGATTTCACGTTGTCACTTGCAATTGACTATATTAAAAATATTTTAAGAAATGAGTTGATTATTGATGAATAAAGATATAATGTATAAAATAATGCGTTTAGTTAAAACTAAAGATTCTATCACGTTCGATTTATACAACGCTGAATTAAAAATTAATTTTGAATTAAAATTTTGTTGTTGTTTAAGAACGGTATATTATTATCAAATTTATAAATATTATCAGAATTGTCAACAAATAAATCAATCCGTCACGATAACCGAAATTGAAAACGATTTTATAATACATAAACTCAAAAATGATATACCATAAATTAAAGGCGGTCAATTGACCGCCTTTTTATTATAGATATATGCCGGACTGTAAAGCCGCTTGTATTGCGTTGATTTCGTCCGCTGTTGCGGGTATGCCTGATAAATCGGCATTAGCACAAACCGTAAAGCCGGAAACATCGGATAATTGTTTATTCATTAAACAAGCATAACCGACTGTTTTACCGTATTTTTCGGGGTCAAAATCATCAAGCATTTTTAAATGTTTTACAAACAATACACAATTATTGTAAAATTGCATACCATTAGCTGGAGAAGCTGTAGACGTCTGCGCAATAGCGGGTTGCATATGTTTCATATCGTAAATAGTTTTCCCAAACTGTTGACCGTATTCAAAACCGCTAACGGCGGCGTTAGTTACTCCGTTTATGTCTGTTCCCTTTGTTGCCGCTGTCGCCGTTTGTGTGATACCACTTGCCGCGCCGTGAACCGCCGTATTAAGTAAATTCATTTTCATTTGATACAAATTATTTTGATATGAACCCATATCCCGCGCCGTGACGGGTATTTGTACAGATATTGTTGATTCAATTATTTTGTCAATTGTATCATCTCTTAAAATTTGCGCTGATAGTGAACCCGTGTTTATATCGTAAATATAATTAACTGTAACGTAATGACCGACATAATACGACGGGTCAAGCTTCGCCGTACCTACCATTGGTAAATATAGCTCTAATTGTGTATATGGTTCGTAGTCTCTGAAATCTCCATGAAATCCGAGTGCATCGCCGTCCACAAGAATACTTCCGAACGTTGAAAAACCAAAAGTGTCTTTATCAACAACATTTGCGTTAACATTTGTTTCTACAGGTCCTATGTAAACATTTGATAAATGCGGAGTATTAGGAATGTTAAAAGGATAAGCGAAAACGCCGACGATATAATCATTAGGATTAGACCCCTTAAAGTCAATTTTTAATTGAGTGTCGTCTGTATTGCCTTGATACATACCGTTTATAAATGTCATTAACGTTCGCAATTCTGAAACGTCCATAGCATAAAATTCATTGCTCCCGGCGAGCTTGACGCCCCTATATGTTGAATTATTTAGAAATCCGCCGTCGCTTTCACCGCTTGACGGTTTAGGCGGGTTATAATCGGGGTCATATTCGGGCATAGTATCCGAAAATATATCACCCCATTGCGCATTAGGTAACTGAGACGCCGCCGCGCCCGTGACATAATTTCCCGTTGTTATCATATGGGCGTCAAATATCGGCACACTGACATTACTATCACCGATAAAACCCCATTGGTTCGCGTTCATGACAAACGGGAAACCAATGTAAGCGAGTTCATGACGGATAATTGCTTTTATACTTTCCCATTTTGAGCTATACGTTGTATCGTCAATTTTGTAATATGGTAATATGTATAACCTTTGACTTGATAAGATTATTTCATTTTCATTTATTTCAACGTAATTTCCATTCAGTTCAACAAAAAATCGAATTTCATAATGATAGGAGACATCATCAAATATATGTTTGTTGCCATTGCCTACACCATACATTTTCCCCGCACCATATTTTGTATAATTATAATGCGTTGTGTCTGTAAATTTATTACTTACTAATTTAATATCGTCATTACTAACACTTACATAATGCGGGTAAGCACATACACCACACGTGTTAAAACCACTAATTATAGCATTATCATAAAATGTGTCACGGTTTGTATTATCTTCTAATGCTAAAGCCTTGTACATTTCCCCCATTTTTAACGATTTTGTTATTGCTGTTGATATTGTTATGGGATAAAATTGATTAGGTACATTTGACGCTGACCGATACATTGCTAAATTCCATTCAAATGCGGCCATTTCGAAAGAATCTTCGAACCAATCATCACCAAAATTGTCTATTTGACTTACTGTATATTCGCCGAGTGGCGTTAATTTATTATTCGCGGCATTTTCATTCCTCGTTATAAAGATATTAAAAGGGTACACACAAGCATTATTATATTCAAGTTTTCCGTAAGGAGAATTTGAGCCATTTATCCCAAATAATGTTAGCTGATATTCGGTTGAACCATTTGACACAATATTATTATTTAATTTATAACAGTTTCCCGCAACGCGAAATCTTGTACTATTTTTATTATCGTAGCTTGATGATACAATAGATTTATTCCAAAAAGAGACAGGTTTATTAAAATTTTCAGTTGTATCCATTCTCAGGCGTGCGAATCTTCCGTTAGCACTGCGTTGTGCATTAATTGTGAACCAGTCTCCGCACATACCGCCGCCGATACCCCACGGAGAAATAGACTTTTCAAAACCGTTTTTACAATCACCGGACGGGTCGAAATTGCCGTCATTATACAAATTTAAGATTGTTTTAGGGCATACTGCCTTACTGTATTGCGTAGACGGCACTGTACCATATATAGTCTGATTTATTTTTGTAGCCATAATATCACCTATCCATTCAAAATTAAAAGATATTGTTTTGCATTTTCTGACGGTTCAAGTGGCGTTTGTTGAAATTCTTCCCCGCGAATATAAAAACGTGCGTTGTCTATCGGCAATTGATTATCTACAACATAATTAATGCCCACATTTTCGTTACGGATAATTGTCGCCGGACAATTAATTAAATAATCATACCATGTATAAACGGGGTCTGCCTGACATTCGACAATTATTTTTCCCGCAACATCAACGGCACATTTGCAAAAATAATAACTATTAAAAGGCGCTCCGATATAACAGTAATTTGCGCGTACAAAATTCGCGTTATACTCGACGGATACAACGGGCGTAAGCAACGCAAGCGCCCGCGTCGGGTTCAATGTTTTCGCCGTGCCAATTTGTGTTAAAAAATTTGCTTTATTTGCCTGTTTCGGGTTCGCTGTCGATGTGTAAAAAGTTATAACCATAAATGACAACCTCCCACATAATATGCGTATTCGTAAATAAATTTATCTAAATACTGTTTTATCACCGGATTCAATCTCATTTCAACTTCAGACATAATCATTTGTTGAGATGTTGTAACGCCTAAATTGCCCGCCTTTTCGTATATTTCACCGCGGACTTCGTGAGCAGTAAACGTTTCACCGTCGATTGTTAACGATGTGTTTGTAAATTCTTTTTCATTATTTATTGTTAAATCGTCGACAGATTGTGAGCCGCCCTGCGACTCCTGACGGGATTCGAGGCGCGGACTTGCATTATCATAGGTTGTAGTATAGTTATCTGTTTTACTACCGTCCAAAATTTCGTTTCTGACTGTATTATGATTTTCATCGGTTGACCGTGTGTCTGTTTCTTTTCCGTATGATTCAATGTTAATTCTTTTTTCTTTACCGTTATAATTATCTAACGGATTATATGTAGCATTCCATGCGGTCAACGCCCTCGATAAATCGCTTGCCGTCATTGACACGTAAAAATTAAAAGTTTCAACTAAATCCGCGCAACGAAAACCATGATATTTTTTAGTTAAATATCCGCGCGCTATTGTATCAGTAATTAACGTCGTATTGTTAAAAGATACTTTGAAACTATCGGTGGGCGCGTCCTGCGCTTGCTTATATATAGTATTTTCAAACATTTGACAAACCCCTTTTCGTTTAATTTTTGAACAACGCTCCGAGCTTCAAAAATGCCCTTTTAATGCGTTGTAATTTTCGGCATATAATTACACTAAAAGTCGTTTAAAATGCGTTATACGCGATTTAGCTAAATAATAAGTATAAAAATACAAATTATATACTATGTGTAATTAGTCTATACAATTCACGATTTGCTGACCGTTTACAATGTGCTTACATATGTCGCGGAAATCCTCCCCTATTTCCGACGTTTCAACGAACATTGCGCCACGCTGTACACAATCTATTATAATTTTTGGTATAACTTGTATATTATTTTTACCAACTAACGGAGATATATTAATATCAGCATTTGACGACGGACGTTTAATTAATAAACATGGTAAATATCCGTTAATAAAAACAGTTGCGTTAACGGCGACGTTTTTGTAATAAAATTTAGCTGTAAAACCGCGTTTGAATAGCATATCATAAGGCGCTATATTGTATGAGCCTAAAACCCAATCACCGGTCGAAATCATATTTATGTGGTCGTTTTCAAATCGGTCGTAATATGTCGCCGCCGCTTCAACGTTCTTCGATGTTTCCGGTGTGTAGTATAAAATAATTCGCGCTTGACCTTTTGAATTTGTAAATATATTTAAACCGCGCTTTATATTTCTCATACGTATTCCGAAATGTTCAGCAACTTCGCTATCCCTCGAAACGGTATTACCAAGTAAGAAAAACGGAATAAATCTGTCAGTACGATTTCTTGTACAATTGTTATGTAAAATATTTAGCTTTAAAAACTCGTCTTTCAACTCGTTTCCTCTTGTTAAAAATTCGTCGTAAATAATGCATGAAATGTCGCCTTTATCGTCGCCCGTTTCCGTTTCCACGTTGTTTAAGCTTCGGCAATATGCAATATCTTTAACATATTTCCTTTTGCGCTCGCCGCTTGCCGTTTCTGATTCGTTAGCGACTTTAAAAGTTTTACCGAAAAGATATGAAGTATTGTATTTACCTTTTGACAGATTAATAATATCTTGCTTATGTGAGTTTACAAGATTTCCAATGAGTGACGGCGTAAACGTTTTGTCATATCTTCGGACATAATAAAACGGTCGACCGCTTGCGGGTTTATAAAAATCTTTTAACGCAAAATCAACGCAACCCCACGTTTTGCCCGTTCCCTTACCTCCGATAATTGCTATAAAAGGACAATCCAATTCTTTTGCTTTTTCAACAATCGGATTTATGTCAATGTATTGCATTAAATCAATCATTATTTGCCGCCTTTCCGTTGTCGGGTTCAGTTGATTTTATGCCGTTTTCTATGACTTCGTTTTCTTTTTTAAACAAGTCTCCGATTTCAACGCGGCACTCACCGCCCAAAAGTTTTGACAATTCGTCAATTGACTTTTCGCGCCATTTTAAACCGTCATCGGTGAGCATTCGTGAAAAAATGTCTGTATTGTGTAATTCACTTTCGAGATTTTGCGCGCTTTTTGCCGTTGTTCGGAAAGGTATGTTATATAAATTACATAAACGGCGAATCAATTCATAGTGAAATTCTGATAGAAAATGCATTTTTTCAATTGCCGTTTCATCGGTGAGCCTTAGCACGGTATCGTCGCGGGAAGTCGGCGAACCAGTCATTGTTTTTCTGCAATCTGACATAACTGCCCACGGTTCGCCCATATATACACGGTATAAAACGTTCTCCATTTTTTCAACGTCGTTCATGGATTCAACTTTCGCAATAGGCGTCATGCGCGACCATTTGATTAGCTGTAATTCTGAAATATCTGTTTCATTCAGCATTTGTGCCGTCCACTCTGTAAAGTCGTAATCGCTCGACATTTCAAAATTGTTTTTTATTATAACATAATCTTTTATCTGCTCATTTGTTAAGCTTAAATCTCTATCCGGAAGATATGTTATAAATCTGTCGGCGGTGTTATCGGCTTTACGAACACCGACCCACTCAACCGGAGTACATACCCACATACCCGCACTTGCAGAGCCGCTTTTTTCCGGCACTTTGTAAACGACAGCCGCGCCGCAACATACAGCACGTTCTATTTCGTCGCTTGAAAGGTTGATATTTTCGGGCAACGTCCATTTAAAACGCTTCCAACCTATCGTATTAATTATATTATTATAGGCATTAACTCTTTTAATATCGGTCAAGCGGGTTCTCGGCTGAGCTTCACAACCCGCTATAAATCCGTCAAAAGGGTTATTTTGTAAAACTTTTTTTTCTTTTCCCATTGTTCAAACCTCTTTTCTAAAAAATGCCGCGACGATTGCCGCGGCACTATTTGAATGTTCCATGTGGAACATTTTGCATTATTCTTCGTCGGTTTCTTCTGTGATCACATATCCCTTGTTGTAGTTGTTTCCTGTTTTGGTCGTGTCAAGAACGTAAACGATAACGTTTGAATCTTCATCAACGCAATGCTGAGCCGCAACAGTTGAGATATAATTTACATGGTCGTCAAATGTGTTTTCGTTCGCCGCAATTTTTTTATATTCTGTATTCCAAAATGTGCCGCGCTTATCCCATATCATGCCGACAATTGTTCCCTTGCCGTTACCGTCAACAAATGATACATCGGTAACGTGCTTACCGCTTGTGATAACGGGCGCGTTTGCCGGAACAACGTCAAGTTTCCACGGTTCGTTGATATTCTGTATGTAGGGTTCAAGTTCGTAGTCGTCAACGTTGCCGATTTTGTTATCATGATAAATGCCCGCAAGTCCGGCGTTGATAAGGTCATAGAACTGAGACATGAGAAACTTTTTTTCAAGAGGTTCAGGCGTATTCATTTTTATTGTCGCCTTGCCGCTGAATTTGTTTGTAACCTTGCGGAGTAACTGACGGTCATATCTCTGACGCCTTACGAACCACGACGCGAAAGAGGGGTCATCTGCTCCGCCATATGTCGCGCCCGTTTCTTCTTTATAAGCGGCGGCAAGATTTACAACGCGGACACCGGAACGATAGAGCGCGGCGTTTGCTATCTGCTGACGAATCAGGAAATACGGACTTTCTGAAATTGCTATCTCCATAACGGCGTCAATAACAGCCCACATGGACGCGATAAGGCGCTCATATCCGGCGACGGACTGTACCGAAGTTTTGAAAAGCTCATAAGAGATTGTGAAAGGCTTGGTGCGGTAAATGCCCTTGTTGCCCCATACCTTTACATCAAATGTAAACGGATGTTTTGCAAAAAGATCATTGAATGTTGAGCTTGACGAACCGTCAAGAACAAATGCCGCTTCAAAATCCTCCGGCTTTAACCTTACCTTTTCTTTAAGACAAGCAAATTCGCCGCGTGAAACCTGTAAATCGTATGCATTGAGCTTGTAACCGTCACTCGACATAATTTCAAAGTAAATATCTGCGACTGTTTCAAGCATTTTTGTAACCGCGTTGAAAAAGAGTGCCGGTGTACTTGTCAGCGCGTTTGACATTGCCTGTCCGCACTGGACGTAGTTTGACAAATCTTCGGCAACTGTCAGCCCGTCAGCCGTCGCGCCGTCTGTTGTTGTTGTTGTTCCCGTGAGATTTTTAAGCGTAATGTTCATAAGACTTGCGGTTTTTGAACTATCATATAATACCATAAATATTATACCTCACTTTCGTAAATTGTTTTATCGTCAACAAGAATTTTTATTCTTGTTTTTGAATTTGTTTCATGTGGAACATTCGCCGCAATTGCGGGTAAAAATTCGCGCCATGTTTCAATATTGTCGTTGCCCGTCATTTCGTTTCCGAACCAATGAGCATTTTTGTAATTGCTTGCGTTGCGAATGTCAGCGTGAACGGCGGTTTTGTCAATTACACCAATGCCGGAAAAACCGACATATTCACAAACGGCGGCAAGTATGCGGGATTCATAGCGAGTGCCCGCTGAATCGAGCGCGAAAAAGTCGGCGGCTATACCCCTTGTGTGCGCGTCGTCAGCCGAACCACCGACGGCGACAGAATGACGCGGGCAACGGTATCCGCTTGTAATATAGATACCCTGTACACCGCGGCTCGTTGCGTTGAGATATTCATAAACCTTTTCGAGCTTCTCAACGAGCGGGCGCGTGATATTGTTTGTTCTACAACCACATTTACAAGTAAATTCGTCAACGTTAAAATGTGGCGTTATCTGATTTCCCATTTAGTTATCATTCCTTTCCGATATGTGTTCATAAATTTTGTTGAGAATCAGAGTGTTATTCTCAACGACGTTTGAAAGGCGATCAATTTCAGATTTGTGTTCCTTATCCTTTTTATTGACGTACCAACCCATTGCGACAGCCGCCGCAATGGGAAAACCTACGTTAGATATTAAAGATATCATATCGTTCATATCTCCACGACCTTTGCATAATTGAGAAATTCGTCGAGCGACATTTCAGCGGAAACGATCTCAGTTTTATATGACGTTACAATGATGTTTTTGCCGGCGTTTTCCGGTGTATTCATCATGTAAAGGCGGCGTGCGTTCTTTTCGGTGACGTTCTTACCACGTATAATAACGGGGTCAAGGTTCACGGGGATAACTTCGCCGGATTCGTTTACAGTGATTTCAGCCGCTGTAATTACTGTCTGCTTTATCTTCTTCTTAATAGTCATTTTTCAGCCCTCCTATTATTCAAAATTGTTGCCGTTTATATCTGTCACTGACTTCGCGTTGATGATAACTTTCTGAGCCTTTTTATCACGATCAAAAAATGTTGTCAGCGTTCCGGTAATTGTTACTGTTTCGCCGTCGTCGGGGAGTGCGATTTCTTTAGGACAGTCCACATGAAACATATCGTAGTATTTGCCGTTTTTATTTACCTTGATATCAAGATAGTTTGCGTTCTTGCCCTCAAAAACACTGTCAAGAGTGCCGATAATGCATACGCTTGTTGATTCGGGGTTTGTTGTTTTCTTCGCATTACGTGCCATAATTTTTAAATCCTTTCAAAATCGTTTTCACAATGGGCGGTTTGCGTAAGTCGTTTAATATAGTGCTCCGGTTCGCCGGATTCGTTGACCGTTTGCGCGCCACGAATTGTTAAAATATGCTACATTAGGAGCGAGTGAAGAACAAAAGACGACAGCCGTTAAACGTCGTTGTTCGCTCCATGGTTATATTATACGGCATGGCAAGTATAAAGTCAAATGTAATATTGCACAAAGTTTAAGGCTATGAGATAGGCTTTATTTGTGCAAGTTGACTGGACCTGAGTTTTGTGCATATTGTACATATTTTGGTGGAGGAAGAGAAAAATTTTGACGTTTAGGGCTTTCTCTTACTC
>JAFXGM010000017.1 GCA_017513195.1 Clostridia bacterium
CTAATATATAATTGAATATTATAAACCTTTTAAAAACGAAAAAGAGCAAAAACCGATTTGGTAACTTAAATAATGCAATTTTTACAATCTTCAAAGTGCAGTCTAAACCGATAAAAATCACATATTTTCCGTTCAATTTTTCTTAAACGACAATACATAATAAAAACTAAATCCATTCGACAAAAGTTAATTCTTAACGGTTTAGAGCGATAAGAATTAACTAAAAACACCGTGTCTTGAAACGCAATAGATACAAAAATTCCTGACTATTACCTAGCGTAGAGTTAGAAATTGGATTTTTGTGAATAATCTCTCCGCCGTCGGTTTTGCCGACGGTTCGCCGCCGAAAAGGTTATAGGGTGAACCGTCACTTTCTCGATTCGGACAAATTTTCGTAACCCCACAAACCCATACAGAATAAAGAAAAAAGCCAGGGAACACATAGTGTTTCCTGACTTTGTTTTTATGGTCCGAGTATTCATAAGGGATTACTTAATGGTGGTGTTTATTCCCATTACTATTAGGGCTGATTCTGACAAAAAGAAACTGCCCTCAGACAAGATTTTCTATCTGCTTAGTCAGAGAAGAGGGAGCGTGAACCTTTGCAATTATCTCTTCGTCCGCATCTTTATCTATAATGAGTTTGTATTTCATCGCATCAAATCCTTATTGTTTTTTCATTTGTCTGAGAAAGCTGAGAACAGCTATCGCAGTTATAAATACACTGTACAGAATAATGGGCATAACGTGAGTTATGGTAAGCTCAAAGTTTCCGCTGAATAAAGCTTTTTCCATTTCTGCTGCGTGAACAAACGGTAGCACATTCGCAATTTTTTCGAAAAATCCACCCACAAGTTTCAAATCAAACCATACTCCGGATAGCCACGCAGAGAGATTAGTAAGTAATGCACCGCAAATACCGCCGACTTGTTTAACGCCAAAGATACTTCCACACAAAAGCCCTAATGCAATATTTAAAACAGCCATTGGTATTATACCTATTATTGCATAAACAATGTTTATGCTGACCGTCAAGCCCAGAGGAATCGCAAACAGGTAACAAATGATTGTCTGACTAATGGCAAGAGGTAAAAGAGGTAGCATATAGCCAAGAATAAAATCAAAACCTGTAAGTGGTGTTGCGTATAATCTTTGCAAAAAAGCACTTTCTCGGTCCTTAGCAATCAGCGTGGCGGAGAAAAGTGTCATAAATGACAAACCGAACACCGTAATGCCGGGCGTTAGTGTGTCAATATCAAACAATTCTGCGGGGATATTTTTCTGCAAGCTACTCAGAAGTAATAGTAACACCAAAGGAAAACCGAGACCGAAAGCAAGATTTATCGGGTCACGCAGAATCTCCTTTGTACACCTTTTTGCAAATGTCAACATTCTCATAATGCACCCTCCTTCACTATAGAAACGAAGGCTGATTCAAAGTCATTTGCACCTGTCATTATCTTTAATTCTTCTGTAGTTCCTACAGCAAGAAGATTGCCGTCTTTCATGATACCTATACGGTCAGAAAGTGATTCTGCTTCTTCCATATAATGTGTTGTAAGAATAATGGTTACTTTGCCCTTCAACGAGCGAATCATATCCCAAAGTTCATGCCGTGCAATAACATCTAACCCAAGA
>JAFXGM010000018.1 GCA_017513195.1 Clostridia bacterium
ACAATTGCTTGGTATATGATAACGTTTTATTTAACAAGGACGGCACACCCGCTCGTTTGATCGGTACCATGGAAGCATATTGCGATAATGGCAGCGGTAGCAAAATGCAAGATACAAATGGATTTAAGATTTCAAACACAATAGCAATTGGTTGTAAAATCGAAAAATCTGATAGCTATTGGCAAAAGAATGCTAAGTATTTTAGCAACTGCTACACAACCGAAGACTTTGCAGCAGAGAACACTACAATAACAAAACTTGCAAGCGCCGATGCAGCAAAGGGTAGCGCGGCAAAAGTTAATATGCCTGCTCTTGATTGGCAAACAATTTGGTCTGCAGGTGGCAATGGTGAATATCCTTCAATCATAC
Source organism: Clostridia bacterium (assembly GCA_017513195.1). Taxonomy (GTDB): domain Bacteria; phylum Bacillota; class Clostridia; order Oscillospirales; family Acutalibacteraceae; genus UBA737. The sequence goes on from JAFXGM010000018.1 coordinate 370, forward strand.
TTACAGCTGCAAACGTGAATCCGGTTAGTAAGTATAGCGGTACTCCTGATGCAACTTCAACACTTGCCGGTTCAGGTACAGAAGACGATCCGTATATTGTTGAAACTGCTGATCAATTTGCTTCAATCGCGCTTGGTAAGAGAACAACAGAAAATCTATACTTCAAAGTCAAAGATGGTATAGAAAGTTTCTATATGCAAGGCGGAGAAGAGGCAGCAAACTTAACTAGTGCTGCAGAAGTTAAGGCATACTTTGAAAACAAGGGAATTCCAACTTCCAGTACTTGGGCTAAGACAGCAAACTTCAAAGGCCACTTTGATGGTAACGGCGTTACTATTTCAGGCTTGTTTGCATACAACATTGGTGAATATGTTTATGTAGGTCTCTTCCCAGTTGTTGAAGGACATACCAGTATTAAAAATATAACCATTAAAAATTCATATATTTCTGCTAACACTAAAGACGCATTAGGCGCTCTTGTTGGTGCTACACCTTATAAGGGTGATGGTAATAGCAATAATAGCGTTACTTTTGAAAATATAGCAGTAATCAACAACTATATCTGTCATAGAACAAATAACGCAAACGGTGCTAGTGCAGTTGGCGGTAGTTTCTTTGATAAGAACTATGCTTCTATAAATGGTGCTATCATTTATGGTAATGATATCGATAATACTGCTTATACCGGCAACGGACTTATTACTGGTTTGGTTACTTCAAACGGTGGTATCGGTTCTATCGATTCAGCAAATAATAAATATCAAAACATTATTGCACTTGGTGTAACACCATGGGTTTTAAAAGATAATGGTGATGGTACTTATTCAAACGCCAACTGGTATTTGGCAAACTTAGACCAAGGTCTATTGAAAAACGTTTATACCGATCAATCGGTAGCTGCACTTCAAATTTACAACTCAACAAAAAATAGCGACGCGTTTCTCGAGATGTATAACATTAACGTTGTTAATGCTGCTGATTTACAGGGTAATAAAGTTGTTACTACAATGGCAGCAGCAAATCTTGCTTGGGGTGAAACTTGGTTTGCAGGAAACTATAATGAATATCCTTCATTTGCTCCTACGGGCAGCATGCCTTCAAGCATTCAGTCACAATACGACGCTATAAGCTTTGACGTGTCTGACGTTCTTGGTAACGATACTGAGTATCACACAAACGGTTCTATGAGTTTTGGTGTTTATCAAACTGCACTTAGCCTTAAGGCTAACCCATATATGTCGTTTGCATTTGCTTTCCACGGTGATTATAAGACAAATCGCGACAAGATTACAGTTAAGTTTACCTACACCGAAAACGGTGCCGAGGTAAGCAAAGAGGTTCAAGTTCCGGCATACGTTGAAGGTCAAGACCTTAACGAAGCTGGCTGGACCAACACCGCTAAGAACGGTAGATTCCATACCTTTAAGGCTGATATGATTCCTGTAGAGGCTCTCGCATACGGCATTAAGGTAGAGGCAAACTATGACAACACAGGATGGCAAGACTTTGGTACATACAGCGTTTCGGGTCTTGGTGTACAGTTTGAAAGACTTAACAGAATCAACCCATGTGAATATTATGAAATGCGCGTAGAAGCAACAAAAGCGCTTTTGTTCTACGCACAAGCAATCGCAGCACGTTACGGTGCTAAGTAATGATAAATGATTAAAGGAGATATTTTAATTATGTTTAAAAAAGCAGAAATAGAAATCTTCAATTTACAACTTAATGATATTATCGTTACCAGCACTCCGGGCTGGGATGACGATGACATCTGGGCAGGCGAAGGCCTCGTAGATGACGAGTAAATCGTAGAAACAAATTAACCTAGAAATTACAAAGATAAAAGGGAATTAAATCGTGAAACACCGATTTAATTCCCGAGATCTTAACGAAAAGAGAGGTTTAATATGAAAAATGGCATAAACAAAAGCGTGAAAAGAGCCTTGAGTTTTGCATTGTCTTTTATAATGCTTATAGGCACACTTTTTGTTGCTAACGTTGGTATTAACGTTAGTGCGCAAGATAACGGTGTTGTGTATTGGTCCGGTGGCATTGACACAAATCTTGCTGGTAGTGGTACTGCTGAGGATCCATATCTAATTACCAATGCCGAAGAATTGGCTGCGCTTGCAACCAACGAATCAGAATTAGATAAAACAAAGCATTACAAAGTTTCGGGCGTTAACAAGTTTTATATGTTCCAGGAATATAACAACTGGATAATAGACGTACTTGATTATTCCAATGTATCGGAAGTTAAAAGCGCTTTAACGGATGAAAGCGTACCCGCATGGCCAAGTAGCGCAACTTTTGAAGGCGTTTTAGACGGTAACGGCGCTACTATTTATGGTTTGTCTGCAAAAGGCGTTACAAACGCAGGTTTGTTTGCGTCACTTAAAGGCGGTACTGTTAAAAACTTTACAATCGAAAAATCATATTTTTCAGCAACAAATAATGCTGGCGCAATTTCAGCTCAAGGTAACTGGAATCTTCCGGACGAATCTACCTACTCACCGACAAACACAATTACTGGTTGTGTAGTTAGAGATTGCTATATTGAAGCTGGTGCTGCACGCGGTGGCTTGCTAGGTAACGGTGGTTACAGCGCTATTGTAGTTGATAGCTGCTTGGTTGCCGACAACTTTATCGGTGCCAAGGATGGCGCTGCAGACGGTTATCCTACCTTTATTTCAGGTAGTGATGCTACTACTAAATTTGGTGTTGAGGTGCCGACGGTAATATCAAACAGCATCGGTATTGGTGCAATACCTAAAGCCGGTGACGTTAAAACTTGTACATATAAAGAAATTAAAAATTGCTTTACAACAATTAACGTTACTTATACTGGCAGTCATATAACAATGACTTATGCTTCAACTGCAGCTTCATTAAAGGGTAGAAGTGCAAAAACAACTGCCGGTACACTTAATTGGGCAACAGACACTGCGAATGGTGCGGGTTATTGGCACGTTAGTGCTACTGATTATCCATCACCAATTAAGCCGGAAGGTTGGAGCGATATTATCGTTCACAGCATTTGGAACGGTACTGCTGCCGATAGTTATGCAGCCGGTACTGGTACTGCCGAAGACCCATATATAATTGAAACCGCAGAACAACTTTATAAAATGGCTATTAGTGGTGGTCGCGAGCTTACAGGTAAAACCAAGACTGTAAAACTTACTGTTGGTATTACCGATGCTAGCGGTAATATGCTTGATAAAAACGGCAATATCACAACCGACACTACAGCTCAAGCTTATGAATATTCTGACGAAACAGTAGAAGTTCCCGAGTATAGACAATGCTACTATAAGGTAGCAGACGGTGTTACCGACATCTATCTCAACGACGTTGAAGGTGGCACGTTAGATACTCTTAAATCTTTGGTTTCATCAGGCAAAGCTATTGCTTGGAACAAAAATTATAACGGTAAAACCGAAAAAACCGATAATGATGGCGATGGTTTCTGGGATGAAAACAGTGCATTTAGAGGCGTGTTCGATGGTAATGGTGTTACTATTCATGGTCTTTATAGTGCTCAAGCTGCTAACACAGACTGGCTTACCTACGGCGACGGATTTTTACCCGCTATTAAGGGCAATGCCGTTGTTAAAAATGTAACCTTTGATAAGTCGTATATCAATCCTAAATCGGGTTATGGCGCAGTTGTTTCTTCATCAATTGGTCTTGACTCGGCAAACAACAATCCTGAAAAGAACAGCAACAAAGGTGTGTTAGGTGACGGTTGCGTATCTACAAAAGCTACTTTTGCAAACATCGCTATTCGTAACACATATATTGCACAGGGTGGTTGGAGCGAGCAAGGCGGTGTTGTTGGTGCTTATAACAAAGCCGGTATTTTATCGGCTCACGGTACACCGGGCAGTTTGTCATTCGTTAGCTGCTTGTACGATGGTACAAACTCAACGTTGGAATATAACACCAACGACCATACTGCAGGTATTTATATGACAGCAAATACCGCATCAAATGCAACATTTGTAAACTGTGTATCAATTGGTCTTCAACCACTTGCTTGCTCATTACAAAACAGTGCAGCAAAGTTTGTTAACTGCTATACAACTGTTGCTAAAAATAACTTCCATAGCATTAACTCAAACGATGACGTAATCGTAATTAGTGAATATGATTCACAAGACGATTTACCGCTTCTTAATTGGGGCGTTTGGAACATAAAGACTGTTGAAAATGGTAGAAAACTACCTATGCCCGGAATTAGCAAGGCAGTAATCACAGGATATGCGTCTATTAAGAAAATGGTTCTTGACAACGTATTTGGCGCAGGTAACTTCAACTACATTGGTGCTCAACTCGACGGTAAATATGGTCAATACCATAAGCTAATGGGTGCAGGTACCGAAGAAGATCCATACCTAATTAACAACGCCCAAGAACTTGCTACTGCAATTTCTACAGGTGGCATAAACGTTTCAAACAGACTATATTACAAACTTACTTGCGATATCAACCTAGGCTCACTTGCTTGGATCGATACCGAGGCAGTAGAGCAATCAGAAGGCAACTATTACCACTACATTTACGTTCCATTTGAAGGTGTGCTCGATGGTGCAGGTCACATAATATACGAGCTTAACGCAACCGCAGAAAACAGCGGAGCTTTGATTCCTGAACTTAATGGTGGTACTGTAAAGAATTTGCATATACGTAATTCTGCAGCGAATGCCGCTATCATTGCAAAAGGAACAGGTACTGTTGAAAATTGTTCTGCACTCAATTGCTACGTAGCAGCTGATGATGAGGCAATTGTATCGGGTGATATTACTGTAACAAATAGTATGATTGACGATACTTACTATCTTGCTGATGGTACTAGCGGTATGCCAACACTTGATGGTGTTACTTGGTACGGTATTGCGGGCAAGGCACCACACCTTGTAAGCAACGCACAAACTATGCCATGCGCTGATATTGACGGCGATGGTATTGGCGATAGTTTTAATGCAACCGACTTGGCTGCACTTAAAAACATATTACTTAAAAAGCAAGACTATAAGTTCGCTTATGGTGACGTAAACAAAGACGGAAAAGTAAACTCCGGTGACTTGGTTATTCTTGTTCGTGCGATTGCAGATGACTATAACCACGTTAAAGATGGTTTCTGGCGCAATGTTGAACTTGGTAACTTTACAATTTACTATGGTGAAAACGATAACTACGACGCAGCTCGTAAACTAGAGTTGTATCTAGAAAGCGTTGTAGAAGGTCTTGACATTGTTAAGGCAGTTAGTGGCTCAAAGGTTGTTTCAGGCGAACAAAGTGACAAGACAGCTGTTTATCGTCACGCAAACGATATAGAAGCAACACCTGACGGTAAGCTTGATATTATTGTTGGTAACGTTGGCGACTATACCACAGCGCTTACAGACAACGATTACGGTATAACCTATGATTATGAAAATGGCGTTTTGTGGATTCAAGGTGCTAACTTTACAGGCGTTGAGCAGGCGGTTATTGATTTTGTTAACAATTCTAACCGTAATTCAAGTATTGTATATACAGTTGACTGCGACACACTTGAAGAAGAAAAATGGCCTGTAACAATCAACGGTACAACCTATTATTACGCTTGGGGCGACGAGTTTGATGGCGTAAACGGTACCGTTAACGAAGATAAGTGGGAATACACCCACAACATAACTGAAACTGTTAACATGGAAGTCTATGGTAAAGCTGACGGCGACAAATACATGGATATGGAAATAGCGTTTAACGCTGACATGCATAAGTTATTTACCGTTGACGATGGTAAATTAACAATGCGCCGTGGTGTTTATAAAGATTATGCCGGTGTTACCGAAGATAAATATTCATGGGGTTGGGTAGGACTTGATACTCCTGCTGCTGTTCTTGATTCTGGTAACCTATACGCAACTAACTCATTAGGCGGCAAGGTTTCTTTGGGTAGTGTCGAAACCGGTAAAGACATCTACGTTGAAAGCGGTAAGATAATTACCCAACACTCATTACTTGCAAAGCAGGGTTACTTTGAACTTATGGCATCACTTCCATCTGACGGACATTCATTCCCGGCTTGGTGGATGATGGGTTCTGCCAGTGGTGGTAATAACAATGCTTATTCAGAATCACTCTTTGGTAAGGTTTATAAGTATAATCCAAACTATAAGGGCGGTAATGCGTTAGATCCTGCTAATTTTACCGATACTTATAGATATCAGTTGCCAAATGCATACTTCGAAATTGATATTATCGAACTTATGCAAGACGTTTCTGTTTTGAGCAGCATAACACAAGGTTCTAAATTAACAGGTATTTATGATTATAATTTGACTACAAATATCCATAAATATTATGATACTTATGCTTCGGGTAATACTTGCTACATTGTAAATTGGGATAACGGTAGCAGTACAACTGTTTCAATGTCTCAATTCGATACCGGAAGCAGTCCTGACTGGATTGCTTCTGCAAGAGCAAACGATCATTACTTTGTTACTGGTATCTACAATGATCGCCGTTATCAAGCTTACGGTCAAAAAAGATTGACTACAATGCGTCGTTATGGTTTTGAGTGGAAGGTTGAAAATGATCAGTATGAGTTTACACTTTATATTTATAATTCTGAACCTGACAACAATGCCACCAATGGCGTTAAGGATGAAAGAATTGTTTTTGCAAGCAATTCAAATTCTATTGATTATAGCGAAACAGGCGGTAATAAGGTTAAGGATATCGATGTTGTAAACCAATACGTATATTTCCTAATTGACAATAAGTATTATACTGCTAACCAAAAATACAGTTCCGGTACAAGATTGTTTACTGATTTGTTAACAAAGGAAAATGATGGTGATAAGACTACTTTTGAGATTGATTACATGCGTGTATATCAAGCTGATGGTCGTCGTGATATCGTTACTCCCGAAACAGAAAGCTTTAACAACGGTAACCACTTCGGTTACTAATCAAAAAACAAAAGCAAGGTGTAAAAACCTTGCTTTTGTTTTTTGAAAATTTCCTTGATTTTCTTTTTGAAATTTAGTATAATATAAACAACGATAATGCAACTTTCCGTATTTCTGTATCAACTGCGGTAGGTTGCTTTTTTTAACCTATTTTAAAGGAGGAATATTGTGAGTAGAAAATATAGGTTGTCAACGGCTCTTGATATAGACGATTTATTGATGGAGTGCACTTCGTATGCGATACGTCTTGCTAACGAAAAATATAAGTTTGATCCACCAATGACAATTTATGAAAAAAACAGTTGGGGAAAGAACGGTACACGTGCCGACGCAATATATCAATATTTTAATGATGCGGATTTTTATCGCACGCAGCCTGTGTACAGGGGCGCTAAAGAGTTTGTGCGCAAGCTTACAAAAATGACCGACGTATATATTTGTACCGCTGTACCGCCCGAATTTATGGGTATACGTGCACAACGTATTTTAGAGGAGTTTCCCGAAATACCACAAGACCATATTTATATGGGATTTAGAAAAGACAATATCGCTACAGATATATTGTTTGACGATGCTATGCATAATATTTTGAATTCAAAGGCAAAATATCCAATTCTAATGCGTAGACCTTGGAATCAAGAAGCTACAGGTATGCTTGCCGTAAATAACTATGACGAGTTTTTAAAGCTTGTAGAGGTTATTGCCGAAAGCTATTCTGTTAAAGAGGATGTTATTGCACTGGATCCTAAAATCGTAGTTCTTGTAGGTCCATCGGGCAGTGGTAAATCTAAGATTGCTACAAAGTTTTTAGAAAAAGCAAAATGCTTTGAAAAGCTTACAAGCTACACAACAAAAGACCCGACAGCACTTGAAGAAAATGCATGGTATAACTATGTGCCGCTTGAAACCTTTAGAGAAATGTGTGACAACCGACAAATGTTTCAGTCAACCATGTACGCAGGTCACGGTTATGGCTCTAAAAGGGGAGATGTAAAAGAAATTTTATCTCGCGGCAAACGTGTGCTTACTACTATGGATATTTGCGGCGCAATGTCACTTAAAACGTATTTTAAAAACGTTGTAACAATCTATATGAAGCGTGACAAAAAAGCCCTTATGGCTAATATTTTGCGCAAGAATTCATCAATTGAAGATAAGGTTAACCGTTTAACCGCGATTGAATACGAGCAAAAGAATATGGAAATTTGTGATTACATTGTTGATTTTGAAAATTATGATGATGCGGTTGAACAAATTATAAAAATACTTAATATTAAAGAATGTAAATAATAAAAAAGGATGGTTTTTCAACCATCCTTTTTTGGTGATCCATCGGGGAATCGTCGAATATGTGCACAGCACATATTCTAATGGCTTGACGACCAAACACGTTTGTGTTTAGTACCCGTCTGCGCCGCTTTGTACTAATAAATAGTCCGCCGGACTATTTATTTTAACGCACAAACCCTCGCGGGTTCGATTCCAAATAAGATAGAATAAAAAAGAGAACAGTATCAAAAGATACCATTCTCGTTTTTGGTGATCCATCGGGGAATCGAACCCCGGACACCATGATTAAAAGTCATGTGCTCTGCCAGCTGAGCTAATGAATCATACTGCTTTTTGACAGCCTAAATATTATAACAATATTATGTCGCTATGTCAAGAAAAAAATCATAAAATTTTGCAAATTTTTTAAATTTTTCCTTTTTGTTCTTTTTGGCCTTATAAGAGAGGTTTTAACCTCCTAAAACAATTGTTAATATACTGTTTTAGGAGGTGTAAAATGAATATTGTAATTTTTTACGCTCTTTTGGCTACTATATGCACTTGGGCGCTTACTGCATTAGGTGCAGGCGTTGTTTTATTTTTTAAAGCACCAAAACAAAGTATTTTAAATATTATGTTAGGTTTTTCTGCAGGCGTTATGATTGCAGCATCTTTTTGGTCATTGCTGCAGCCGGCAATAGAGCGTGCAGATGAATCATTAAAAGTACCTTCATATATTATTGTTACTATAGGTTTTTTGTTTGGCGCTGTGTTTATATGGGCAACCGATAAAATGGTATTATATGCAATTTCAAAGGCTAATACAAATAACATTAGTGCTGATACGGGTATAAAACGCGTTGTGATGCTTATTTTATCAATAACTTTGCATAATATACCCGAGGGTTTAGCGGTTGGTGTTGCGTTTGGTTTACTTAAAGAAAATTTTAGCACCAGTGCGCTTATGGGTGCAATTTCCATTGCTTTAGGAATTGGATTACAAAACTTTCCTGAAGGAGCTGCAGTGTCTTTACCTCTTAGAAGGGAAGGGTATTCAAGAAAAAAGAGCTTTTTTTATGGGCAACTATCCGCCATAGTTGAGCCGATTGCCGGCGTTGTCGGCGCGGTACTTGTTTCTACAATTGAAACTATTTTACCGTTTGCGTTATCATTTGCAGCAGGAGCAATGATTTTGGTGGCTGTACACGAGCTTATTCCGGAGTGCCAACAAAACAAATCAGAACAACCATATATAGCAACTATGGGCATTATATCGGGCTTTGCAACAATGATGTTATTAGATGTGATGCTGGGGTAGTTACTGTTGTTAAAAAATTAACAATAGGTGGTTTTATAGATGTACTATAGTAAAGAGATACTTATAGGTTTAAATTTTTTAATCGATAGGCAATATAATAAACAATAAGATAATTCTAATGTTTTTATACGATTTAAATTATATAAGCTATTTGTCAATTATTTTTAATACGGTATTGTTACTAAACGAAATGCTGACTACATCATATAAATATAATAGTTTTTGTTACTACAAGAGCAGTATTTAATAAAAATGCATTCAAAACAATTATTTCTCATCGAATAGAAATTTTTTTGACATACCAATGTATCGTTTGGAAAAAAGTTATTCGATGGGGATTTTTAATATATACGAATAAAATAAATAACGATACGTGAGTTTGTTAATGTACAAAATAATAGATTGATTAATTGTTATATAAAAAGTGTCTAAAACGTCAGATGAACATATAATACGGTAACGCAAGGCTAAAAAGGCTATTTAAATCCTTAAACACTACCCTCAATTATACAAAATATTCATTTTGTATAATTGGCGATTAGTTTTTTGGGGTTCTTCTCTTTTACGTAAATAATCACTTTTGTTTAATTTATACATTATAAAAATAAAAAGCACAAATCAAATTAAATGAATTGTGCTTTTTTATTTTGCAAGCGGATGAAATTTTGCATATGACTGAACGTATTTACTTTTAATAAGCTGCGCATAAATTTGTGTAGATGAAATGTCAGCGTGACCTAACATATCTTTTATGTCTTTTAGCTGTGCCCCATTCTCTAATAAATGAGCTGCAAATGAATGACGCAAGGTATGTGGAGTAATATCTTTTTTAATTCCTGCTTTATCGGCATAGAACTTTATAATCTTCCAAAAGCCTTGTCGTGACATTGCTTGTCCGTTCATATTTGTAAACAAATGCTCTTCGTTGCCGTTTTGAACCAGTGCTGGACGAGCTATCATACAATATTCGGTAAGATGCTTATTAGCTGCCGGATAAAGTGGTACAATTCGCTCGTGCTTGCTGTTGTGCATATGTATAATACCTATTTGTAGGTTAACGTCACTGATTGTAAGATCGATAAGCTCTGATACTTTTATGCCGGTAGCATACAGCAACTCAAGCATTGCCTTGTCACGCATGCTCTTATAATCATTACCAACAGGTTGTGACAAAAGCTGCATAATTTCCTTTGAATCGAGCACGTCGGGTATTTTGCGTGTGGTCTTTGGCCCTTTTATATCTTTTGTTGGGTCGTTATCAATTACACCCTGCGCTAAAAGAAAATTAAAATATGAATGTAACGATGCTACAATTCTTGTTTTTGTAGCATCAGACTTGCCCAAAAACGTTAAGTATTCAATGTATTTTATGATATAGTCTTCATTCACCTTTTCTATGCTTTTAGCGCCGTTTTGTGAACAATACAGTATAAATTTGTTAACGTCGCGTAAATAAGCGTCTAAAGTGTTTTTTGAGCATTTTTTAGTGTTATTTAGATATATTTTAAACAAATCTAAGCAACCGTTCCCCATATTGTTCACCTCGTTTCCACCTAAAAGTTAAAAAAGTTTAAAAATAAAATATTTAAAATGATTTCTATCAATGCACAAACTATCGTAATTGAAAGAATAATTAAATATTTGATGCAATATTCCTTAAAATAATTATGCAGTGTTATCGGTCTGCTATTTGGCATTGTTGTTTTAGCAATATTAAGTGAAAATTCTATCGCATATTTTGCTGTAAAAAAACAACATACCGTAAAAATTGAACATGGCGGTATTAGAATAATAGCGTTAAACGCTATACCGTGAAGGCTGTACTGTGAATATAAAATTGATACTATATTCCCTGTTATTATTCCCTGCCACGTTAGTATAAAAGGAGTTACAGCAACGCCAAACAGTGAAGTACCTGTTACAAAATACAAAATCAATATAACAACGTATTTTATGGAACTTGAATATAATTTGCTAAAAAAGCTTGCGTTTTTATGTAACGATATAAAGCTTTCTAAAAATGATTTTGTAATATCTGTTAACCAGCTATTTTGTGTAAGCCACATAGAGCCTACTATGACACCCATGATAAAAAGCAAACCAAGAGCCATAAAAGTCTTATTTAACTTTACATAATTAAGTAATTTTAACGGCCTTAAATTTACAATAATTCCCTTTTTCATATACAACACTCCTTTGAGTAAGTATATGCTTTGAAAGGACAAGGTATGCAACACTATATTTTGTTTTGAAGTTTTTTTGGTATCAATATATAGTGTTTGATGCTATATTATGTAAACTTATTTTGCGCTTATGGGTGCAAAAAACACACCGCTTTTCAGGGTGCAATATAGTTATACAACAAAAAATGCGTTATGTCAATTACAAAATTGTAACCTTTAAAAGCGTTATGTAAACTTATTATGTAAACCACACAAAATGTATTGATACCCTATTTATGTAAACCACAATTTGTTGTAAAATACCCCTTTAAAAAATATTTTTTTATGTTATAATATTTTTAAAGATTTAATTGGAGTGTTTTATATGAAAAAGACAGTTATTATCACAGGCGCATCAAAAGGCATTGGCGCTGCTATGGCAATTTTATTTGCAAGAAAGGGTTATAACGTTGTAATAGGTTATAACGAATCCTATCAGCTTGCAAAAATGCTCTCCTCTTCCCTATCTTCACAAGGTTATAATGTTGTACCGATTAAGGTAAACGTTGCAAATAAATTAGAAACCGATATTCTTATCAAAGAGGCAGTTTACAAGTTTGGTTCGGTTGATGTGCTCATTAACAACGCAGGTGTGGCGTTTAACGGTCTTATTACCGATACCGAAGAATTTGATTTTGACAAAATATTTGATGTTGATTTAAAGGGTGTATTTAACTGTTGTAAATCTGTAACACCCGTTATGGTTAATCAAAAAAGCGGTAAGATTATTAACATTTCTTCTATGTGGGGTCAGGTTGGCGCATCGTGCGAGGTGGCTTATTCTGCGGCAAAGGCAGGTGTTATAGGTCTTACCAAAGCACTTGCAAAAGAGCTTGCGCCAAGCGGTATAACAGTTAACTGTATTGCACCCGGTCTTATTGATACAAGTATGAACTCTAATATAAGCGTAGAAGACCTTAACGCTTTTGTAGAAGATATTCCACTCGGCCGTATGGGTACTGCCGAAGACATTGCCGAAACAGCACTGTTTTTAGCATCCGAGGGCGCCGACTACATAACCGGTCAGGTACTTGGTGTAAACGGCGGATATGTGATGTAATAGTTTGGAGCAGATTTTATGAAACTATTATTTAAACAAAGATTTTTTTCGTGGTTTGATAGTTACGATATATTTGATGAACATGGAAATATTGTATATGTTGTAAAAGGACAATTTTCTTGGGGACATTGTTTAAAAATATTTGACATTAATGGCTACGAAGTTGGAACTGTAAAGGAAAAGATTATAACCTGGTTACCTAAATTTGAAATGTATTATGGCGACAGATACGTTGGTTGCATTAGCCGAGAATTTTCTATTTTTAAACCAAAGTATAATATTGATTGTAACGGCTGGCACGTAGAGGGTGACTTTTTTGAATGGGATTATCAAATTATTAATTCAAATGGTGCCGAAGTTGCTACTGTATCAAAAGAACTGTTTAATTGGACCGATACATATTCCATAGACGTTTATAATCCGCAAGACGCATTAAACGCACTAATGTTAGTCCTTGCTATTGATGCCGAAAAGTGTTCGAGAAAATAAAAGACAGGGTTTCTACCCTGTCTTTTTCTATTCTGCTATTTCTGCTATAGTTACACCGTTTTCGCCTTCACCAAAAAGTCCTACGCGGAAGGTCTTTATATTGCGGTGGTGACGTAGGTGCGACTGCACGTTTTTACGCAGCGTTCCTGTGCCTTTTCCGTGGATGATAGTAATTGTACCTATTCCTGCCAAAACCGCCTCGTCGATGTATTTATCAAGCTCTAACAGTGCTTCGTCGGTAGCAAGACCGCGAATATCAATTTCTCCGCTTACATTACGGTCGGCACGTGACGTAATTCCGGATACCTTTCGTGTCTTTGGTGCTTCGGTAGACGGTGCATTTGATTTTTTAAGTCTGCAATCGTCAAAGCCCACCCACATTTTCATTGAACCGGACATAACGTATAGTTGTTTTTTGCTTTCTTCGACTTTAACAACGGTTGCATCGCGATTAAAGCTTGTAAGAACTACAATATCACCCACATTGGGTGCTCTGTTGAGGCCTTCACCCGTGTTGTTATTAACAACGGGATTTGCCTCGTCCTCCATTTGAGTTAATGAACTCTTATAATCACGGCGCGCTTTATCAACATTTTGAGCAGCGTTTTGTGCGTTGAGCTGCTTTTTCATTTCTTCAAGCTCGTTTAATAACTGACTTGATTTATAACGTGTACTCTCAATTATGGCAGAGGCCTTTTCGCGTGCTTCGTTCATAAGTTTGTCTTGCTTTAGTTTAAACTCGTGCTCGGCTTGTTCGCTACGCTTTTTGGCTTCGTTTATTTGGGCGCGCATTTTAGACATTTCGCGGCGATCGCGTTCGGCATCCTGTCGTGCCTTTTCAAGACTTGCTACAACATTTTCAAAACGTAGGTCATCTTCGGTAAGTTGGTCGCTTGCAAGTGAAATAATGCTGTCACTAAGACCTAAACGTTTTGAAATGGCAAAAGCGTTTGAGCGTCCGGGTTGACCGATTATGAGATTATAAGTAGGTTTAAGTGTAGCTACATCAAACTCACAGCTTGCGTTCTCTACCCTGTCGGCATCAAGTGCATAGGCCTTAAGCTCGGGATAGTGAGTAGTTGTTACCGTTTTAACACCTTTTTGGGCTAACGTCATAAGTATAGCTTTAGCAAGTGCGGCGCCTTCTACAGGGTCTGTACCTGCGCAAAGCTCGTCAAATAATACAAGTGAGTTACTGTCGCAATCGTCAAGAATTGAGATAATATTCACCATATGTGACGAAAAGGTTGAAAGCGACTGTTCTATGCTTTGTTCGTCACCAATATCGGAATAAATTTTGTTAAATACAGCAATTTCACTATTGTCGTCACACGGAATCATAAGACCGCACATAGCCATAAGGCACATAAGACCTGATGTTTTAAGCGCTACTGTTTTACCGCCTGTGTTAGGGCCTGTGATTATAAGTGTGTCATACTCCCCACCTAGTGTTATCGTAATTGGCACTACAGCCTTTTGATTTATAAGAGGATGACGAGCGCGTTTAAGGTAAATAAAGCCCTTGTCGTTAATTTTAGGCACAATTGCGCCTATTTTATAGGCAAGCTTTGCTTTTGCAAATATTAAATCAAGCTCAACGAGTGCTTGATAAGACTGTTTAATGCTATCGGCAAATTCTGCGCAGGTGGCAGAAAGCTCGGATAATATGCGATTGATTTCGTCAATTTCTTTTGATTTTAAAACTCTAATTTCATTATTAACCTCAACAACCGACATTGGTTCTATAAATAGTGTAGATCCGCTTGATGATGTATCGTGAATAATGCCCGAAATTTCGCCCTTATGCTCGGCCTTTAGAGGCACTACAAATCTACCGTCACGTTGTGTAATAATAGCATCCTGCAGGTATTTTGACATATGTCCGCGGACAATCTTATCAAGATTTTCGCGAATTTTTGCGCTTTTAGATGTTATTTTGCGACGAATATCGGCAAGTGTGCTTGAAGCAGTGTCGGCGATTTCATCTTCACTCTTAATGCAAAATGTTATTTTATCTTCTAAAAATTTATTTGGAACAAGTGCACCAAAAAGATAGTCAATTGCAGTTTCGCGTTCGGCTGACGAATTTTCACGCCAAGCTTTCACAGAACGAATAACACGCAACACATTAGCGATTTTAAGCAGTTCGCCAGGAGTTAGCGTTGCGCCTAAAGCTGCACGCGACAAGCTTCCCGATATATTGACCATGCCACCAAATGATGGTGAAGTAAATTTTGATATAAGTAAATATGCCGATTCGGTTTCGGCTAAATTACGTTTTACAATATTTATATCGGTATCAGGAACAATGTTAAGTGCGTTGTTATATGCATCTTCACTTGCACACTCACCTGCTAATTTTTGTAAAACGGTATCAAGTTCAAGCGTTTTAGCGTGTTTTAAAATATCATATTTCATATAATTCCTCGTAAGAAATCTAAAGTTGTAAATCTGTGTTCTGTTTGATATGTAACATATCGTTCGGTTAAAATTGAAAGTTCTTTTGCGGCGGTTTCGGGTATTTCAAAAGAATATAGTTGCTCAAATTTTGAATAAACAATGTGCCGCATTGCTTGTAAAACTGTTAGTGAAATAGAAAGACAATTTTCTTTATTACAGTCACTGCAGTATAGCGTGCCGTCGTCTAATTTAAAATACATAACTGCATCCTCAAACCTGCCACATCCGTCACACGCTACAAGGTTTGGTGCATAACCCGCAATAACAGCTACGCGAAGTTCGGTAATAGCTTTTATTAACTCGGGCGAACGTTTATTTTCGGTTAAAAAATGAAGTGAATTAAGTATTAGACGTAAAAATTCTTCCGATTCGTTTTCATACGGTCTAAAAACATTACATAGCTCACAAAAATATTGTGCTACCGTAAGGGTTACTATATCACTACCCGCACCAAAAAACACTTTATTTATAGAGGCTTCGGTTACTGTATATGTATCGCCTTTAGCGTCAAGGTTAAAATTTGAAAAGCTAAGCAAGCTGGTAGCAGACCCACGTTTGCTTTTAAAACTTTTCACCCCTCTTACAAAGGCAGTAATAACACCAAAATCACGTGTTATTATAGTTATCATACGGTCGTTATCCCTTATAGTCGTTTCCTTTATCACAAGGCCATCGGTCGTAATATGCAGTATCCTCACCTCCAAAGAGTTCCTGACATTCTGTTTTATTTTTATAGTTTAAATAATCCTTTGGATTACCTGTAATTAAAAATTTTAGCCACGCTTTGTTGTTGTGCATAATATCAACCTCCGTAAAATTATTTTACGAAAAATTTATGATATTATGGTAGGTAATTTTAGTTAATTAATATTGTCGAGTCCAAAGGTATGTATAAGACCTTGTCGATTACGCCAATCCTCTTTAACCTTTACCCAAAGCTTTACTGATGCTTTTATACCAAAGAAATTTTCAATATCTTTACGGGCATAAGTGCCAATGCGTTTAAGCATTTCCCCACCCTTGCCGATTATAATTCCTTTGTGTGAATCTTTTTCACAGTAAATTACCGCATCAACGTGTAAAACGGGTTCACCGTTTACTGTATCGGTTTCATAAAATTTTTCAAGGTCAACGGCAACACCGTGTGGAACCTCTTTAGAAAGGCAACGAAGTAACTTTTCGCGTATCATTTCGGCTACCATAACCTTTTCGGGCTGATCGGTAAAATCGTCGCTTGCAAAAAAGTGTGGAGACGGCTTTGCATATTTGCCTATTTCCTTTAGCAAAATTTCTACACCGTCACCGCTTTTAGCCGAAAGCGGAATAACTGTTTCAAAATCATAAAGGCGTGAATATGCAGTTATAATGCCAAATAAATCCTCTTTTTCTTTAAGCAAATCAATTTTATTAATCACCAAAATGCATTTAAGTTTTTTTGCTTTAACAGTATCTATAAGTGCATGCTCTGCAGGCGGCAAATTGTCGAAATCAAGCTTAAAGTCGGGACACGCGTCAACAACCAATACAGCTGCATCAACATCACTCATACCGTCTTTAACAGCTTTTATCATACTGTCGCCAAGCAAATTATGTGGCTTATGAAAACCGGGTGTATCAATAAATACAAGCTGTGTTTCAGCGTTTGTTACAACGCCCATAATTTTTGTTCTTGTAGTTTGTGGCTTGTCCGACACTATTGCAACCTTTTGCCCAACTATTTTATTAAGCAATGAAGATTTACCAACGTTTGGTCGGCCAATAATTGTAATAAATGCAGATTTTTGTTCCATAGTTTACACCTTTGTTATAGCAAGTCCAAGTTTTGTAAGGATTGCTTCTTCTTTTTCACGCATTTTAGCCTTTTCTATTCCCTCATCAACGTGGTCGTATCCAAGCAAATGAAGCATTGAGTGAACGGTAAGATATGCAATCTCTCGTCGAAGACCGTGACCGTATAATTCGCCCTGTGAAATGGCGTGCTCAACCGAGATTACAATATCACCAAGCATTTTGTTGTTTGTTTCGGGATTTGTATCATAAACACCGTCTTCGCCCAAAGGAAAAGATAACACGTCGGTAGATTTATCAATATTACGGTACTCGTTGTTATATTTTTTTATTTGCTCATCATCAACAAAGGTAACCTCTACCTCAGCATTGTCTGGAAAATTTTCTTCAACAAGCGTTGCAGTACATGCTTTGCGAATAAGCAATTTAGTACCAACAGGTATTTTGCTTTTGGTTTGAGCGTTTGTAATATTAACCTTAATTTTCATTGTTTTCACCGTTTCTCTCGTATGCGTTTATAATTTCTTGTACCAAGCGATGTCGTACAACGTCTTTGGCTTTAAGCTTTGTAATGGCAATATCGTCAATACCTTTAAGTATTTGAACAGCCTGTTTAAGACCGGATTTTTTATCACCCGGCAAATCTATTTGCGTAATGTCACCTGTTACTACAGCTTTTGAATTAAATCCTAAACGGGTTAAAAACATCTTCATTTGCTCTTGGGTTGTATTTTGTGCTTCATCGAGAATAATAAAGCTATCATCAAGAGTACGACCACGCATATATGCAAGAGGCGCAACCTCAATATCGCCACGTTCTTGACAACGTTGAAAATTTTCGGCGCCAAGCATATCGTATAGCGCATCATATAATGGACGCAAATACGGGTCAACTTTTTGTTGTAAATCGCCAGGCAAAAAACCAAGCTTTTCCCCCGCTTCAACTGCGGGTCGAGTAAGGATTATTCTATTAACCTTTTTAGAACGAAATGCGTTTACTGCAAGTGCGACAGCAAGATAGGTTTTACCCGTGCCTGCAGGGCCAACACCTATTGTGATTGTGTGATTCTGAATTGCTTCAACGTAACGACGCTGGCCAAGAGTTTTGGGCTTTACGGGCTTGCCCTTTGCTGTTACACAAATACAACTGGCATCGGTAAGACGAGATATTTTATCATCCTCATCTTCTTCAACCATATTCATAACGTAATCAATATTATGTGCCGTAAGTGCCTCGCCTTTATTTATTATTTCTAGTAAGCATTTTATGGCTCTTGATGCGTTGGAAACATTTATGGTTTCACCGATTATCTTTAATTGACCGGCGTGCGATGTAATAGCAACATTGTAACGATTTTCAATTTTTTTGATATTTTCATCAAGATTTCCAAAAAGATTTACAAGCTGTTCTACTCGCTCGATATCAATAAGCAATTCCATGTGTTTTACTCCCGTTTGCGTATAATTATATTTATTATATACTAAAAAGGATATAAAAGTCAATTTACATTGTCAAATAATATTTCCTCAGGAACTGCTATATTTTCTTTGCAAATATAGGTGATTTTTAGCAGTATACCCTTTTCGGTTTTTATAGTTTCCTTTTTTGCTTCAGTAATGCTTATAAAATCGAATTTTTTTACTTGTTTTTCAATATCTTTATATAGCATATTTTCAAGTGTTGCTTGGTCGTATTTTACTTCTTTTTCTTTTGTAAAAAAATAATATTCGGTAGATGTTTTGATTGGTATTTTATTTCCGAATAGCTCAAAAATTTTTACTTTGTTTTTATATACGTGGTTTTGCGTTATATTATTAAAATACAGTGGTATTTTTATACCAAAAAATTCGATTGTTCGTCTTTTATTTACATCACCCGTTTGCTTGGTAATTGATTGTATATAATTTCCCTCAGCTGAAAATTCTCTTTTTGTTTCGGCAATAATTTCTCCGTTTGAATGAACAAATACAAGGCTTGAGCTGTTTTGATTGATACCCGAGACAAGCAAATCTCCTTTTGAAACAGTGTCGCCGACTTTTATGCTGACACTACCAGAACTTACGTCAATTTTGGTTATTTTTCCATCTATTAATGCTTTTAAATTGCAGGGGGTTTCTCTTTCCTCTTTATCGGTTGTTTTAGTTTCGGTAATATTAATGTTTAAAACACAACCCTCTAAATTAAAGGAACACCAGGCTATTTTATTATTATTAAGCTGCAAACGTTGTGCGTCATATTTACTATTAATTTTGCTTTTATATACTCCTTCATAAATCCCTATTTTATTTGATGCTTTTATAATTTCATCCTTCGAAATAGTTTTATTTCCGTTTATGTTTATAATCCAAACAAAGTTTGTTAAAAAATATAATAACGCAAAAAATAAAACACCACCTAAAAGCGCACCAAAGCGTTTATTGTATTTGCCGGTTTTAAATATTAAACCGTGTTTATTTAGTATTTTAATTTTACATTTTTTCTTTTGTCGTATTTTGTACATATTTAAAAAATTTTTAATAGAAACATTTGCAATAATGGCACCGTTTTGCCAGTATAAATTCCAAATTGTAATGCCGTTAGCAGTTGCAAGATTAATAAACTGTTCGCAAAACTCGCCTTTTATTTGTATTGTTAAATACCCAAATAAATAACGCCATATCCATATCATATAATCACCTATAAACAAAATTCAATGGTAAAAAAATTACCTTTTATATCTATTTTTTCATTCTCAAACGACAATATCAAAAAATCATTACCCGTAAGCGATATATACCCTTTTTTTATCTTTAATTTTATATAGTTGTTTTGATAGTCTTCAATTCCATAACAACCATCAATTATTAACTTTTTGTTAGAAAAAATTTCTATATGAGCGCCATTTAGAAATTCTTTGCTTAATATTTCATTACTATCTTTGATAAGATTGAATTTATCTTTCTTTTTAGATTTGAATTTAAATTTTGACAAGATACCACCCCTATTGATACACTAATTTAAAATATGAAAAAATAATTATAATAATTCAAAAAGCATATAAATTATTGGTGATAATTTTATGAATAAAAAAACCAAAATATTAAGTGGTGTTATCATAATAATCTTTAGTTTGTTAATATTATGTTTTCCTAAAATTTCAAAAGAAGGTATAACACGCGGACTGATGATTTCATCAAACGTAATAATACCCTCTTTATTTCCATTTATGGTCTGTGTATCAATGATAATTAAATATGGCTTGTCAATTAAAAACACTTTATTTAACAAGGTAATATACAAACTTTTCGGCCATACTTTTGATATATTTTTGACCTTTTTATTATCATTAATTGGCGGATACCCTATCGGTGCGAAACTAGTTAATGATTTATATAATAATAATTTGATTGATAAAAAAACGGCAGATATTATGTTAGTATATTGTGTAAATGCGGGACCGGCATATATTATTTCTGTTGTAGGCAGTACGTTAGCATCAGAAGCGATTGGAACGGTAATATTTATTTCCCATATTTTATCGTCGGTTATATTGGCACTTGTTTTTGCCAATAAGCTAAAAAAGAGCACAAAGCCAATGAATAACAAAATAAATAAACCATCATTGTTTTCAGAAATATTTGTTCAAAGTGTTGGCGATGCTTGTGAAAGCATTGTTAAAATATGTAGCTTTATTGTATTGTTTTCGGCAATAATTGCTTATTTTGATTATTTTTCACATAATATGACAATCATTAAAAATGTATCGCTATTCTTAGAGGTTACATCGGCTATTTATAAAACAAAAAACGTATATTTTATCTCTTTTTTGCTTGGCTTTTCGGGCATTTCAATATGGTGTCAAATTTTTGCTTTATCAAAAAGCAGAAAAATAAATTATAAAATGTTTGTTTTTGGCAGAATTTTACACGGTGCGTTAAGTGCTTTAATTACTAAAATACTATCAAAGTTTTTGAAAGTAAAAGTTGCCACTTTTAGTAATGGTACTGTACTAAAAAACGATTTTTTATATTCGGATGTTACATTACTTATCTCAATTGTTATAATGTTGGTTGTATTTTTAATATTTATATATACAAAAAATAGTGGAAAATTTATAAACGATGTGATATAATCATCAAACGGAGATGATTTATATGGCACTTAAAGGCTTTAACAAAAAGTTGCAAAAATCTTGTTTATGGTGTATTCACGGTATTAAATCTGAATATTCTGATGATATTTTTTGTAAAAAACACGGCGTTACAACCCGTGCTGATTCTTGTCGCCATTATAAGTATGATCCGCTCAAACGCACACCACAAAGAATAAAGCCTGCAGGTGAATTTACAAAAGACGATTTTTCGCTTTAAGACTTCGTTAAAATAAATGAAAGGAGATTCGGCGTATGGAAAACACAAAGACAATAGCAACCAATAAAAAAGCTTTTCACGAGTATTTTGTGCTTGAAAGCTATGAGGCCGGTATCTCACTTTCGGGTACCGAGGTAAAGTCGATACGAGCCGGTGGTGTAAATTTAAAAGACTCTTGGGTTAGTGTTGATGATGGTGAAATGATTATTAAGCAGATGCATATTAGCCCATATGACCACGGTAATATATTTAACAAAGAGCCAAAGCGTGACCGCAAGCTGCTTATGCATAAGCGTGAAATAATGCGCCTTTTCGGTACGGTTAAGCAACAGGGTTTAACGCTTATTCCCCTATCACTTTATTTTAAGGGTTCGCTTGTTAAGGTGCAGTTAGGTCTTTGCAAAGGTAAACAGCTACACGACAAGCGAGCAACCGCCGCAAAACGTGATGCTAACCGTACAATAGACCGCGCACTTAAAGAACAAAATCGTTAATTACTTTTTCACTCTTACTTATTACTTAAAATATGGGGGCGTAAAGGTTTCGACAGGGATTTTGAACTATTGGAAGCGAGCAGCGGTGCGGAACCGCTTTAAAATCCGCAATTTAAAATTAACTGACAACAATAAAGTTGCACTTGCTGCCTAATTAGGCGGCCGTCCGACCAAAGAGTACCGCGGCTTTGGGAGGGCGTCATTTAGCGGTAAATGTGAACAGTGTCTTGTTCCAGTCACTGTCATAAAGTAGGAACTACCAAGTATAACGGTTTGATTTTTGTCTGTTATATGAGGGAAGTTTAAACAATAATCTGCGCTCGGAGATGCCGATAGGAATAGGTTTTTGGACGGGGGTTCGACTCCCCCCGCCTCCACCAAATAATAAAAGCTCGTCTTTACGACGGGCTTTTATTGTTCTAGTTGAATTTGGGAGTCGAACAAGGAAGGAGCAAATCGTACGATTTGCGGAAGATAACAGTACAGTGTACTGTTATCGCTGACGTGGGCAAGCAACGCAAGTAGCGCGATAGTCGCGTTGCGACGGAAAACTCCCCCCGCCTCCACCAAACTTCAATAAGGCGTAATGCTTTATGGGTTCTTTTATTAAATAATAAAATTAAACCGCCCCGAGCCATATAACTCGAGGCGGTTTAATTTTGGGTGTAGTAAGTTCAAAAGTTTGTATTTTTCGTTATAAGACTCATTCAAAAAAATTATTCATATATTCTTTTGGAGTATAACCAGTGCTTTTTTTAAAAAATTTTGAGAAATAATTTATAGTATTAAATCCACATGCTTTTGAAACGTATGAAACCGATGCTTGCCCAGAAACAAGTAGTCTTTTTGCAAGCTCGATTCTCTGAAACAACACATCATTCATCGCTGAAATACCATACAAATTACTATATAGTTCGCTAAAACGACTAATAGAATAACCAGATAATTCACTCATTGTTTTTAAACACCAATTATCTTGCGGATTTTTAACTATAGCTCGTTTTACAACTGCTATTTTTTCAAATGATTCATCATAAAAATTTATTTTTGTATAGGCACGATGTAGCGAAATTATAAGCTGAGTAATAATCGCATCAATAAAATCTTCAGCTCCAATCTTGTTGGATGAAAATTCTCTTGTTAAACGATTCATATATTTTCTAAAAATAGAATTGTCCCCAACATTAAAGGCAGTATTAAGTGGTAATTCATATTTTTTTAAAAGACTTGTAAAATCATCGCCATTAATATGAAACCAATCGTTTATAAAACCACACTCACTATCCGGAACAGGACCATGATAAACTATATTTTCGGGTGTATTAATCAAAATATCGCCCTTATTTCCCCTGTGTAAAACATCGTCTTTAAGATATAAAAACGGCGTGGAAAAACAACAAACGGTATAAAATGAGGATTTTGTTTTGTGACAAAATTCACCCTTTTTATGAGGAAAATCTATTCCTAAAACTTTAAGCTCCATATACACACCCAAAATCGTAAGATAATATAAATATATCGTTAAATAATATATTGTTTTTTTAATAATATCATAATAAAATATAAATGCAAGTAAAAATTTAGAAACGAGGTCTTAAAATGCAAAAGTTTATTCTTAATGGTAATTGGAATATGTCTGGCGGACAATACAACTGTCAAGGTACTGTTCCGGGTTCGGTATATTCATTTTTACTTGATAATAAGTTAATGGACGACCCTTATTATCGCACAAACGAGCTTGAAGCTTGCGAGATTTTGGAAGATGATTTTGATTTTTCCAGAAAGTTCGATTTTTCAAAACCCGACTTCCCTGTCCTTTTACACTGCGACGGTCTTGATACATTGTGCGATATTTACATAAATGGTAAGCACATTGCCTATACAGATAATATGCATCGTACTTATGAGTTTGACGTTACCGATGCATTGGTTGATGGCGAAAATGAAATTAAACTTCATTTTGCATCACCAAACAAATATACCCGCGAAATGCACGCAAAAGATCCTGTACCAGGTACCACCGATACATTCCAAGGTTTTCCACACTTACGTAAGTGTTCTTGCATGATGGGATGGGACTGGGGCCCTCGCCTACCAGATGCAGGTATTTGGAAAGATATTTATCTTCTTACTGTTGATAGCGACAGAATTAGCGAAGTACACATTACACAGCATCACGAGGACGGCAAGGTTTACGTTACCCCTAACGTTACTACCGAAAAGAATGTAGCTGACGTTGTTGTAAAGGTTACTGCTCCTTGCGGTTGTGAATTTACTATTCCTGCAAACGTTGAAACCGAAATTGAAAATCCTAAGCTTTGGTGGCCAAATGGTTTTGGTGAGCAAAATCTATACACTATTACGGTAGAGCTTGTTGAGAATGGAAAAGTTGTAGATAGCAACACCAAGCGTATTGGTTTGCGTACAATGAGGCTCGTACAAGAGCGCGACCAATGGGGCGAAAGCTTTTGTCACGAGGTTAACGGCATTAGATTCTTTGCGATGGGTGCCGACTATATTCCAGAAGACAATATCTTCTCACGTTATAGCAGAGAAAGAACATTCAATCTTATAAAGCAGTGTCACGACTGTAACTTTAACGCAATTCGTGTTTGGGGCGGCGGTATCTACCCTCACGAAGATTTCTTTGACGCATGTGATGAATACGGACTTGTTGTGTTCTGTGACCTTATGTTCGCTTGTATGTGTATTCCCGGTTACCAAGAGTTCTTTGACAACGTTGAACTTGAAATTTGCGAAAATCTAAAGAGAATACGCCATCGCGCGTCTCTTGCTGTTATTTCGGGTAATAACGAAATCGAAGAAGCAGTTGAATACTGGTGGCGCGATTCTTCACAAAACACACGTAAGCGAGTTTATCTAAAACTTTTTGAAAGACTAATACCAAAGATTATTGACGAAGTTTGCCCATACGTTCCGTACATATCTTCTTCTCCAAGTTCGGGCGGCGGTTTTGTAGATATTCGCGGCGAAAGTGCCGGTGATTGTCACTACTGGGAAGTATGGCACGGTAACAAACCTTTTACCGAATATCGCAACCATCACTTTAGATACTTAAGCGAATTTGGTTTTGAGTCATTCCCTTGCGAAAAAACTGTAAATTCATTTACATTACCCGACGAAAGAAATATCTTTAGTCGCACTTTTGAAATGCACCAACGTTGCAAAGGCGCTAATAAAAAGATACTTAACTATCTGGGCGATACATTCCTCTATCCTACAGAATTTGGCACATTGCTTTATGCTTCACAGCTATTGCAAGCCGAGGCTATTCGTTACGGTGTTGAGCATATGCGTCGTCATCGCGGTAGATGTATGGGCGCTCTTTATTGGCAGCTTAACGATATATGGCCTGTTGCGTCTTGGGCAAGTATTGACTACTATGGCAGATATAAGGCTTTACAATACGTTGCAAAACGATTCTTTGCTCCCGTTATGATTTCTTGTGCCGAAATTGGCGAAACAACTACTCGCCCATACGTTGTAATGTTAAAAGATTATGACTACACAACACAGGCAAGAATTGTTGTTACCAATGAAACAACAAGCGATGTAAATGGTACAATCAATTGGGAACTTCGCTCTGCCGATAGTAAGATTATTACAATAGGCACTGCCGACGTAACAGTACCCGCACTTGATACGTATTGGCTTGATAACATCGACTTTAACAAAACCGACGTGCAGAACAATTATCTAAGCTTTAGCTTCGTTGTTGATGGTAACGTCGTTTCTGAAGGCACAGTACTGTTTACCGTTCCGAAGCACTTTAATTTTGTTAATCCAAATCTTCGTTACGAGATTAATGGTGACGAAATTACTGTTTTTGCTGATGCTTATGCTAAGAGCGTTGAAATAGATTCTCCAGATAGTGACTTTATTTTGAGTGATAACTATTTTGATATGAACGCAGGCAGCAAGACGGTTAAAATACTTGAAGGCTCACCTAAAACAATTAAATTACGTAGCGTATATGACATAAGATAAATTCAAAGAGCAGTAATCAGACGATTACTGCTCTTCTTTATATATTGTTTCAGTTATTTTGCAAATAGTATCACGCTCATACTGAGATGCGGTATTTAATTTTTGTTTTTTAGGAAGTCCCCACACATTAAAAAATTTAGGACCAATCCATTCGTTTGTCTTACAGCCAATAAAAAGCCCTGAAATTATGTTCAAAGCGGCTTTTTTAGGTTTCATGAAGATAATCTTCATAGGATGCTTAATAAGCGTAAAAATGAGTTTTGGGTAATGATTGGTTATATTCGTAAACGTGATACCAGGATGTACTATTGACAATGTTTCGTCATTGTTAAATAGACCGAAAAGCGAAAAGGTTAAAAATCGCTTTGCATTGCCGTAAACCTTACTTGCTGCGGAACGTGTTGAAAAATCAATGTCATTAACATCAATTTTTGAATAATTGTGAGCTATACTGCTAACTGCTACTATTCTACCACCTTTTTGCTTGATTAGTGGTGCAAGCTCACGCGCTAAATAATACGGTGATACAAAATTGATTTGAAAAACATTATCAAAACCTGTGTCACATTTGTGACGCGGTATTTTATAAGCACCTGCGTTTAAAATGAGATAATCGATATCAATTTGTCTTAAGCTTTCGACGACCGACTTTACTTGATTCATATTTTCAAGGTCAACAGTGATATGCTTTGCGTTAAGCGATGGGTACTTTACTTTTAAATTATCAATTAATTTATTAGATTTTTGCGCATTACGGTCAAGGCAGACAATATTTGCTCCTAAATATGCCAAATACTCGCATACACAAATACCTATACCACCCGTCGCGCCGGAAACAGCAACGGTTTTTCCCCTTAATGACGACGTATTTTTGTTAAACCATTTATAATATTTCATTTTATTAAATCGTAATCTCCGGATTTTAATATTTTAACAAGTGTCGCTTCGTCGGTAACGCGCTGATTTGTTAAAATACCAGACCAACATGCCGATTTCGGCAAGTGTGCATCGCCACCGGCGGTTAAAATCCATTCGGAGTGAATTGCAGCTGCATCAGCTGCTTGCGTGTTTTCTTCAGGCATATTACAAGCGTTAAAAACCTCAATACCATCAATGTATTCGCTTGGTAATAAACGAGGTGTTTTAATATATGACCTATCTCTAAAAGGATGTGCTTGAATACATAATGCACCAACGTCGTGCAATGTTGCCGACCAGGTTTCAATACTATGATCATCGCGTAGTTCGGGATGGTCGTAAAGAAATTTTGGGGTAATACCATAACACAAAATTTCTAACCCGTCAAACAAATGCTCCTCAATAGCGAAAATTATGTCTAAATCGTGGATTTGAGCGATTTTTTTGCATTCTAAATAATCATTCTCATATTGTGCAACAAATTCATTCCAGGGCAAATCTCGTTCAATTCCGGTGTTGCCTTTAAAAAAATGATTTGTCAAAACACAACCGCTGTATTCATTTTTAACAAGAGTATCAATAAGCTCTTGTTTTAACATCGGTGCGCACTTGCTGCAAGGTGCAGTATGGGCGTGCATTTGATATTTGTATTTTTTCAAGATTGTCACTACCCTATTTTAATATTAACTGTCCGTCGGATATAGTCGCAGTGATCTTTTTTACTTGGGATTTTGAAATTATCATATCAACTACGGGACTTTCAATTTCTCGGCGAATAATATTGCGAAGCTCGCGAGCACCGGTTTTTGTACCGTTACATTTTTCAGCAATATATTTTGTTATATCTTTATCAAAATCAAATATAATATTTCGCTCTTTAAGTGCATCACAAAGCTCGTTAAGCATTATTTCTGCAATTTTTTGTAGTGATTCAACTGTCAATGGATTAAACACAACAATTTCATCCACACGAGCAATAAATTCAGGACGCAAGAACTCTCTAAGAGCTTTAAGTGCCTTTTCTTTTGAAGCATCAGCAACAGTTTTGCCAAAGCCTAAAAGATTATCGTTGCGTTCACTGCCTGCGTTAGATGTCATAACGATAATTGTGTTTTCAAAATTAACCGTTCTTCCGTGAGCGTCGGTAATCCTACCCTCGTCAAGAATTTGTAAAAGAATATTAAGCACGTCAGGATGAGCTTTTTCAATTTCATCAACAAGAATTACCGAATATGGTTTACGACGCACCTTTTCGGTAAGCTGACCTGCTTCGTCATAGCCCACGTATCCCGGAGGCGCACCAATAAGACGAGATACAGAATGTTTTTCCATAAACTCTGACATATCAAGTCGTATGAACGTTTCAGGTGTATCAAAAAGTTGTTCAGACAGCACCTTTACAAGTGCGGTTTTACCAACACCGGTAGGACCAACAAAAATGAATGATGCCGGTCTGCGTAGTGCACTTGTTTTAACACGAGAGCGTTTTACAGCATTAGCGACAAGGCGTGTTGCATCCTTTTGACCAATTATATGCTCGTTAAGCACGTCTTCTAGCCTAGCGAGTTTTGAAAGCTCATTTTCTTCAATCTTGGATGCAGGAATACCTGTCCACATTTCAATTACAGTAGCTAAATGACGTTCTGTAACCGTATTATTAGCAGCTGCTTCACAAAGACTATCGGCCTGTGTGCGATATTTTTCTAGGTTTGATTTAACCATAGCTTGCTTTTCATAATCAGGGTTTTCCACTTCAGCAGCAAGCTCGTCTAACTGCTTAGAATATTCCGCAACCTTTTTATTTGCAATATAAAGGTCATCTATTGCCTTGTTTTCAAGACTTGCACAAGCGCAAGCTTCATCAAGGAGGTCAATGGCTTTATCCGGCAAAAATCTATCGGTAACGTAACGTTCAGAAAGATAAACGGCTTTTTCAACAATAGTGTCAGGAATTGTTACAGTGTGATACCCTTCGTAATATGGCTTGATACCAAGCATAACGTTAACCGCTTCTGTAATAGAGGGTTCTTCAACCGTTATTGGTTGAAAACGACGTTCAAGAGCTGCGTCTTTTTCGATATATTTACGATATTCTTTGAAAGTAGTGGCGCCAATTACCTGAATCTCGCCACGTGAAAGAGCCGGCTTTAATATATTGGCAGCATTCATTGAACCTTCCGCCGAGTCACCGGCACCCACAAGGTTATGAATTTCGTCAATAAATAATATTATGTTGCCCGCATCTTTTACTTCCTCAATAAGTCCTTTTACCCTGCTTTCAAATTGACCGCGAAATTGTGTGCCCGCAACTAAGCTTGTAAGATCTAGTAGGAGTATTTCTTTATCAAGTAGACGTGCAGGTGCTGTTCCATTGACAATTTTTATAGCAAGTCCTTCTACGATTGCCGTTTTGCCGACACCGGGCTCGCCAATAAGACAAGGATTATTTTTACTGCGACGAGAAAGTATTTGAAGCATTCTGTCAAGTTCTTTATCGCGACCAATGACTGTATCAAGCTTGCCTTCACGCGCTCTAAGTGTGAGATTATTACAATATTGATCTAAAAATTTCTTTTTCTTTTTCGATTTTTCACCCTTTGCCTGTTTTTGCTTGGTGTTTTCATCGTTATCTTCTTTGTCTTTGCTACCGCCAAATATATTTTTTAAAAAAGGAATGGCAGGAGCAGTGCCCATATCGAAGGTTTCATCATTTAGAGATTCGTCATCTAACATCATATCGCTATCTGATACCGCCTCTAAAAACTGATTACTCATCATTTCAATATCTTCGTCAGATATATTCATACTTTTAAGCATATCATCTACCGGTTTAATGCCAAGCTCTTTTGCACACATAAGACATAAGCCTTCGGGCTCTGCGTTTGGATTAAGAGGGTTTGACATAAAAACAACTGCAGGTCTTTTTTTACATTTTGAACACAATTTCATTTTAATAAAAACTCCTTGAAAAATGCCGAATTAAATAAATGGAGAAAATCCCATCAAAAATTTAAATAAATATGAAGAATTAATTGCATCATATGTAAATATCAAAAATCCACCCTTTGTAAAGGACAAAATGATGCTTATAACCAGACAGAATATTATGGCGATGGCTGCACCCTTAACAACACCAAGTGCACCGCCTAAAAATTTATTAATATCACCAATAATACTGAATGTAAATAACTTATTCACGTATTTTGCTAATATTTTAGCAACGAACAATAAGATTATTACGAGAACAAAAGAAACTATTACCGATAATAATTTTACAACAGTCGGCTTAATCATTTTATCAGAAATGCTTTGAGCAATATTATCGCTCTGGTTTGAAAATTCATCTTCCGCAGAGGCAGTAACATTATCTTTTGATACACCAAAGAAGCTGTTTTCTGTTATAAATTTAGGTAATTTTTCCCAAACAGCATCAGCGGCATCGTTAATGTTGTCTTTTCCGGTTTCTTCAACGCTTTCTGCGATTGAAGGATATATAAAACTATCGTAACCTACTTCTGCAATTGGTGTGCTTACAGTAAATGCAATAACAATTGCGGCAACAAAGCCAACAACTTCAATTAAAGTTCGTACAAATCCTTTTTTTGCGGAAATAAAAACATAAAATAAAACTATTAAAATTACAATTGCGTCAAGAATATATGACATAATTATTTCTCACTTTCTTCTATTTCGATTTGAATAATTTCGGTATCATTAAGACAAGCAACGGAATCTGATGAAACAACAACAATTTTTCGTGTTCCGTAGTTACAATTACCTTTTCTTAACACTTTTCCATCTTCATTATATATAAAAATGGAAGTATCACATAATGAATATACACGACCACCGTCGTAATGAATGTCTGTTATAACATCACTGATTTTAATTTCAGAAATTTTTTCACCTTCGTCTGAAACTAATATTACATTGTTATCACTACGGTCGTTTGGGCGATTAACAGTAAGCAGAACACCATCATCGGCATTTTTAAATGAATTGATTTCACCAGAAAAAGATATACTTTTTAAATTAAAATCCGACCAATCTAAAAAATTATATTTATCATCTGTAATTATTGAAATTCCATCTCCGGTATTACCGATTTTCAAAACCAATGAATTGCCAAAATCAAGTGTATGAATTGGCGATGCAGAATCAAAATTAAAAATTTGAAGTTTTGATTTATATTGACCCGAAACAACATCAAATGTAGATATTGCTAATTTATCACCATCTGTATCTACTAAAGCATTATTAATAAATTCTTTTGCAGAATTCCAAGTATATATCTCATTAAAATCATTATCATATACTGTTGCCGTTGATGTATAACTTTTGGAATGTGTTGCCACAACAAAATCGCCATCATCAGAAATGGAGGCAGTAATAATTTCGTCTTTGGTATTAATAGTATGCAGTTTACCAGTTAGATTATAAATGTTAACGGCATTTCCACCTTGGTCATAAAGTAACGCTCTGGTAGCGGATGTTGAAATAATTGGGTTTGAAAAGCCATGAAATTCATTTAAAACAATTTTACCGCCAGAAGAATACACCGTGATATTTGTGTCCGTCAAAACATAGTAATAGTAACCGTTTGAAACGACATCTTTTATAGTTCCGCCGGAAATGCTTGTCGGATATCCACCGCTTCCAATTGTTGCAAAATAATTTAAAGTGTTTTCATAAAGTCCACCGGGCAAAACAGCAGATAAAACTAGGCAGGTCAATGTAATAAAAGCAAATATAGAAATAAAAATCTTATAGCGACGAATCCTTTTGAATTTTGAACCTTTAATAACTTTTATATCGTCATCTTTATCGTTGCCATCTTCAAATTTAAAGCGATTTTTATCCAAATTAGAATCCTTGGCGTCATTTTTGAAGTGTTTCTTTTTATGAAATAATGACTTTTTAATTTTCTTTTTTTTGTAATCTGCCATTTACACACCACCTTTAATAAAAAACTTCTTCTAAACGTAAAGCATGTGGGGGTAAAGTTTCCCCAGCTGCCGAACGGTTTTTTCTTTCAAAAACATCAACATAACAATCAAAATGCAACCTTTTTTGACCGACCGCAAGTGCGGTACCGGCAAGAATACGTACCATATTGTATAAAAATCCGTTTCCCTTAATTTCAAAATAGATTCTATTGCCGTCTTTTTTTACGCAACATTCATCAATTGTTCTAACGGTGTCATCTACCGTACGCTTTGCACTGGAAAAACCTTCAAAATCATGGGTGCCGATAATGCCTTTGCAAAAATTATTCATTAAATCAATGTCAGGCTCGTTTTCAAGATGCAACATATAACGAGAATCAAATGGATTTAAAGTACCTGTATAAAATGAATAAATGTATTTTTTGCCTTTTGCGTTATATCTGGCATGAAAATCAGAATTGACTTCACAACAATCAATAACCGCAATATCGTTTGGTAATAACGAATTAAGTCCCCTTAAAAAAGCATTATCAGGAAACTTATCTTCACAATCAATGTGACAACAAAACATTTTGGCATGAACACCTGCATCGGTGCGACTGCATCCTGTAACAGCAACGCGTTTTCCTAAAAGCTTTTCTAATGCATCTTGTAAAACCTGCTGCACAGTAATTCCATTAGGTTGTACCTGCCAACCATGATATGCAGTTCCATCATATGAAATTGTAAGCAGCATTCTTTTCATAACAAACCTCAAAATTAAAAAACTATATTAATAGCAATAACTAAACCGCAAACTGCAAAAACAGTTAAAAAAGCAATATAATCTTTTAAACAATATTTTAATTGCTTCATTCTTACTCTGCCTTCTCCGCCGTTATAACAACGACATTCCATAGCTTCAGCAAGCTCGTAAGCACGTCTAACAGACGAAATAAGTAGCGGGATTAGTATTGGAATTAAGGCTTTAATTCTTTGTAATAATTTACCGTTTTCTAAATCGGCGCCACGTGCTTTTTGTGCGTTCATAATTTTAAACGTTTCTTCAATGAGTGTTGGAATAAAGCGTAGCGCTATTGTCATCATCATAGCAAGCGTATGAACAACCTTTTTAAGTCCAATAAAACGCAAAGGTGATAACAATTTCTCAATGCCATCGGTCAAACTGTTTGGAGTTGTTGTATATGTTAGTTCTGCACTTGCAATAATAAGCAGCAAAATACGAACAATCATATATAATGCTCTAATAAGAGCGATACTTGTAATTTTTAATCCCCAAAACAAATTAAGCGTCCAAGCCGGTTCAATCTCTCCATTACCTGAATAAAAGAGATTGATAAGCATTGTAAAAATAATAATCGGTAAAATTGCTTTAAGATTTTTTAAATACATCCTAAGCGGAATTTTAGAAAGTATCATGCTAAAAAGTACAAAAGCAATTAAAATTGACAGTGATATCCAGTTTTGAGAAACAAATATAAATACGATTATTAAAATCAATAGTATTAATTTTGTACGTGGGTCAAGCTTGTGTACAAAGGAATTGTTGTCAAAATACTGTCCAAATGTAATATCTTTAAGCATTATGATTACCTCCTTTGACAAAGGTCATAAGATAATCAACTGCCTTTTCAACAGTAAAAATATCATTAGGAATATTAATGCCCTTTTCTCTTAAAGAAAGCATAATTTGAGTAACCATAGGAACGTTAAGACCAATGCTTTTAAGATATTCATGTTGACGAAATACATTTTCTGTTGTATCAAAAAGAGCAAGTTCGCCTTTATTCATAACAAGTAATTTATCGGCAATAAGAGCCATATCTTCCATATTATGAGAAATAATTAGAACTGTTGCATTATATTTTTTGCTGTAATCATCAATCATTTTAACAACACTTGCACGTCCCATAGGATCAAGACCTGCAACTGGTTCGTCAAAAATAATTATTTCAGGCTGCATTGCCATAACACCGGCAATCGCCACTCGCCTTTTTTCACCACCCGATAAATCAAAGGGAGATTTTTCAAGATATTCATCTTTAATACCTACAAGTTCGCATATCTCTTTTATACGAATAGAAATTTCTTGTTCAGTAAGTCCCATGTTTTTAGGACCAAAAGCAATATCTTTATAAACCGTATCTTCAAACAATTGATACTCAGGATACTGAAAAACAAGCCCAACGCGCGAACGAATTGCCCTAATGTTTTTTGGGTTTTCCCATATATTTTTATTATCTAACAAAATTTCACCATCGGATGGTTTTAAAAGACCGTTTAAATGCTGTACAAGAGTCGATTTACCGGAACCGGTGTGACCTATTATACCGATAATTTCACCCTTTTCGATGCTGAAACTAACGTTCTTAACAGCATCGTGCATATACGGTGTATTACCATCGTAGGTATGAGTTAAATTTTTCACTTCAAGAACTGACAACTAAATTTCCTCCAAATGAATCGCATCATAAATTTTTTGAGCTGATTCTTCAATAGAAATAACATCTGTTGAAACATTCATACCGCTTTCTTTAAGGCGATACAACAATTCAGTAGTTTGCGGAACATCAAGTCCAACCTTTTTGAGCAGTCCGATATTACTAAAAATCTCTTTAGGGGTAGAATCTGCAACGATTTTGCCGTCATCTAAAACAATTACTCGATCGGCATTTACAGCTTCTTCCATAAAGTGAGTTATTAAAACAATTGTAATATCGTTTTCTTTGTTTAGTTTTTTTATCGTAGAAATAATTTCTGCCCTTCCCTTTGGATCAAGCATGGCAGTAGGTTCGTCAAGAACGATACAGTCAGGTTTCATTGCAATTATACCTGCAATAGCAACACGCTGTTTTTGCCCACCGGATAGTCTGTGTGGTGTAGAATTGCGAAATTCGTACATATCAACAGCTTTTAAAGCTTCGTCTACTTCTTGTCGAATGATTTCCGGACTATGCCCAAGATTTTCCGGTCCAAAAGCCACATCCTCTTCAACTATAGAGGCTACAAGCTGATTGTCAGGATTTTGAAAGACAAGACCAACGCGACGTTTAATTTCAATTTCTAATTCGTCGTTAGATGTAGAAATGCCATCCACTAGCACTTCACCGCTTGTCGGTTTATATAGGCCGTTTAACATTTTTGCAAGAGTTGATTTACCCGAACCGTTATGACCTAATATAACGGTAAAACTTCCTCGTTTAATATCAATGCTAAAATCACTTAAAACTATATGTTTTTCATCGCCATCTTCATATTCAAATGTGATATTTTTTACTTCGATTATATTATCCATTTATTTCATCCATATCGTAGTATTACCGCAAGGCAATATTACGTCACGTTTTGTTACTTTAATACCAATTTCTTCGGTAAAAATTGTTCCACTATTTTTAGGAGCAATACAGCTTTTTACCATATAATTTAAAATCGTTGGTGATAAACCGCCCGTATATGAGTTCAAGAAGAAAAACAATGGGTCATCACTTAATATCTTACCAACATCGGTGAGCAATTCTGAAAGTTGTTGTTCAAGCTTCCACACTTCACCGTTAGGTCCTCTACCATACGACGGAGGATCCATTATAATTGCATCATACTTGTTGCCACGCCTAATTTCACGTTTTACAAATTTCATACAGTCGTCAACAAGCCATCTAACAGGCCTATCGGCAAGTGCTGATGCAACAGCATTTTCTTTTGCCCAAGATACCATACCTTTTGAGGCATCAACATGCGTTACACGTGCGCCAGCGTTTAGACACGCAATAGTTGCACCACCGGTATAAGCAAATAAATTAAGCACAGAAACCTCGCGATTTGCTTCTTTAATAAGCTTTTGAGCAAGTGACCAGTTAACTGCTTGCTCAGGAAAAAGACCTGTATGCTTAAATCCCATAGGTTTTAAACGGAATGTAAGGTCTTCGTAGTTGATGCTCCAAACGTCAGGAACCTTTTTGAGTGTTTCCCAATAACCGCCGCCACTGTTGGAACGGTGATATATTGCATGCGCTTTATTCCAACGATCATCGCGATGACCCTCGCTCCATATTATCTGCGGATCGGGACGGATAAGAATTATATCACCCCAACGTTCTAATCGTTCACCGTTGTCGGCATCAATGAGTTCATAATCATTAAAATTTTCAAAAGTTCTCATTTAAAAATCCTTTATAAAAGTGATTGTTGTGTATTGTTATTTTTTATACCAAGATGTTCATAGGCTTGTTGTGTTACGCATCTACCACGCGGAGTACGTGTTAAGAAACCAATCTGCATAAGATATGGTTCATATACGTCCTCAATTGTTACAGCTTCCTCACCTACCGCTGCTGCCAAAGTATCAAGACCTACGGGGCCTCCACTATAATGATTAATAATTGCAGACAGCATCTTGCGGTCAAAGTCATCAAGACCTAATTCATCAATTTCAAAACGATTTAAAGCACTTTGTGCAACATTTACATTAATCTCACCATCGAACTCAATTTGCGCAATATCTCTTACACGTTTGAGTAAACGGTTAGCAATTCGTGGTGTACCGCGTGAACGTGAAGCAATTTCAAGTGCACCATCATTATCAATCGGAATGCCCAAAATACCGGCCGAACGCTTAACAATTTGACCTAATTGTTCGGGAGTATAAAGTTCGAGTCTAAGCAGTACGCCAAATCTATCACGTAGAGGTGCCGTCAATTGACCGGAACGTGTTGTCGCACCTACAAGAGTAAAGTGTGGCAAGTCAAGTCTAATTGAACGAGCAGATGGACCTTTTCCCAGAATAATGTCAACAGAAAAGTCTTCCATAGCGGGATATAAAATTTCTTCAACATTACGAGAAAGTCGATGTATTTCGTCAATGAATAAAACGTCGCCTTCATTAAGTGAGGTTAGAATAGCAACCAAATCACCTTGTTTTTCTATTGCCGGACCGGATGTTACACGCAAATTTACACCCATTTCTCGTGCAATAATACCCGAAAGCGTTGTTTTACCAAGTCCGGGAGGTCCATATAGCAATACGTGATCTAGCGATTCCTTACGCTGAAGTGCTGCCTTAATATAAATATTTAAGTTATCTTTTGCTTTATCTTGTCCAATATATTCATCAAGCGACTTAGGACGTAAAGAAAGTTCGGTATCATCATCGTTTGCACTATATTCGGGAGAAACAATTCGATTTTCAAAATCCATTTCTTGCTCAATCATAAATTACAGCCCCCTTGCAAGTGATTTTAATGCTTGTTTAATAAGTTCATTTGTATCAAGTGATTGGTCAAGTCTTCCAACAGCCAATGATGCTTCACTTTGCGTATATCCAAGTGATACCAAGGCTTCAATCGCTTCTTTTGAAGAACTGTTTGCGGTTGCATTGCCAACAGACTTAACATCAATAGATGCATCTCCCAATGATACGCTGCCAACCTTGTCTTTCAGTTCCAAAACTATACGTTGAGCAAGCTTGATACCAACGCCCGATGCTGCAGTTAAGGACTTTGCGTCACCACTGGCAATATATAACATTATTTTGTCTGCTGTGAATTCTGAAAGTATTGCAAGACCAATTTTAGAACCAACACCACTAACTGATGTTATAAGTTTGAACACTTCAAGCTCGCTATTGTCAGAAAATCCATAAAGATCAAGTGCATCTTCACGAACAACAAGATATGTATATAAAAATACATTATCGCCAATATTACCAACTGTAGAATGTGTGTGTTGAGTAACAAAGCATTTAATTCCTACGCCGCCACATTCAACAACAACATAATTTAGTTCTTTAATAATTAGTTTACCGTTTAGAGTAGCAATCATTATTTTACTCCTTTAAATTTATTGTACAAACAGCCTGAACAATGGCCGTGACAAATAGCAAGTGCTAATGCATCGGCAGTATCATCGGGCTTGGGCACAGAATTAAGCTGTAATAGAGTTTTTACCATCTCCATAACCTGATGTTTTTCGGCTCTTCCGTAACCTGTTATTGACTGTTTAACCTGTAATGGTGTATACTCGTATATATCAACGTTAGATTTTCTTGCGGAAAGTAAAATGACACCTCTTGCTTGCGCTACATCAATAGCTGTTGTAGTATTGGTATTAAAATATAATTTCTCAATAGAAAGACAATCAGGTTTGTAATTATTTATAAGGGTTTGCATATCACTATAAATATCACAAAGCCTGTCGGGAAATAATTTATCAGGTGATGTTGTTATTGCACCATACGCAACGGTTTTAAAATGAAAATTGTCATATTCAATTATTCCATATCCAATGGTCGCATAGCCCGGATCAATACCTAGAATACGCACAATTTTCACCTCCAAAGATATAACAGGTATACTACCCCAATATTTATTTTATTATATCACAGTATTATAAATAGAGCAACCTATTTTTTGATAATTAATAAAGTTTTTATTTTATTAACATTTACCATAAATTTGCAGTTTATAATAGATTATAAGCAACATTTCCAAGGAGTGTTTTTATGCTAAAATTAAGTAAAATTACGAAAAATTATGACATGGGAGATAATCAGGTTAACGCGCTTAAAGGAATAGATATCGACTTTAGAAGCAATGAATTTGTATCTATACTCGGACCTTCCGGTTGTGGTAAAACTACCCTTCTTAATATCATTGGCGGGCTTGATAGATACACCGACGGTGATCTTGTCATTTCGGGTCGTTCAACAAAAGAATATAATGATTCTGATTGGGACGCATATCGCAATCATTCAATAGGTTTTGTTTTTCAAAGTTATAACCTTATTCCCCATCAAACTGTTTTGCAAAACGTTGAGTTGGCTCTGACCTTATCAGGTGTATCTAAATCAGAAAGACGTGCGAGAGCCAAAAAGGTTTTACAAGATGTTGGTCTTGGCGACCAGCTTAACAAAAAACCCGGTGAAATGTCCGGCGGACAAATGCAACGTGTTGCTATTGCCCGTGCACTTGTTAATAATCCTGATATTATTTTAGCAGACGAACCGACAGGCGCTCTTGATACCGAAACCAGCGTTCAGATTATGGATATTCTTAAAGAAATATCAAAAGAAAAACTGATAATTATGGTAACCCACAATCCTGAGCTTGCCGAAAAATATTCTACAAGAGTTATTAACATGCTTGATGGTCTGATTACTGCTGATTCAAGGCCATTAACAAGTGTAGAATTAGAAAATGAAAATGCACTTAACAACAAACGTAATGAAAGTGCCAAAAAAACCAAAAAACCTTCGATGTCATTAAGAACATCCTTTATGTTGTCATTAAAAAATCTCATAACCAAAAAAGGTAGAACAATACTCACATCTTTTGCCGGTTCAATCGGTATAATCGGTATTGCGCTTATTTTGGCAGTATCACAGGGCATGACCACATATATAGACGCCGTGCAAGAAAGCACACTTTCGGTGTACCCTCTCACTCTAGAAGCATCAACCGTTGATATGACAACGCTGATGAATGCGTTTATGAATATTACTTCAGATGACAGTATTCATCCTAACGATGCCGTTTATGAGAAAGCGTCGTTATATAAAATGATAGACGCAATGAACAGTATTGAGGAAAACAAAAATGATTTAAAGGCTTTTAAGACACATATCGAAAATGAGCTTGCTAAAAAAGAAGGTCAACTATCAACTGCCGTAAACGGTGTTCAGTACACGTATAATCTTGATATGCAGGTTTATACAGAAAACGTTGATGGCAAAATAATTCACTCTAATCTTGAGAAAATTTTAGGTGAATTAATGCAAAAATACATTGGTATTGATATGTCATCTATGCAGACACTTCAACAAATGACACCAATGTCTTCGATGTCGTCTTCGTCAGCAATGGGCGCAACCTTATGGCAGGAATTACTTCCAGGCGATGATGGAGCCAAAATAAACGATTTGCTTTACGAACAATATGATGTTGTCTATGGTTCATGGCCAAACGGACACGATGAAATTGTTTTGGTTCTTGATGAAAACAATGAAATCGACGATTTAGTTTTGTATGCTTTAGGTCTTATACCTTCAGAAGATATAGATATGCTTTCGAATGCGGCGGTTAACGGTACAAAACTTGAAGAAAAAGAAGATCGCAAATGGTCGTACGAAGAAATTTGTAAAACACAATACAAAGTTATCTTAAACTCTAATTGTTATCGATATGACGAAACAACCGGAAACTATATTGATTTACGCGATAGTGACGCCGGTTTACGCTATTTATACGACAATGCACTTGCTCTTAAAGTAACAGGTATAATTAAACCTAATCCTGACGCTGATGCTACCATGCTTAAAGGCAAAATTGCTTACACAAACGATTTAACAAAATTTGTTATTGAAAAAGCCGATGATAGTGACGTTGTAAAAGCACAACTTAATTCCCCTAACATTGATATTCTTTCGGGCCTTCCGTTCGAAAGTACAACAAGCACACTTACTGATATAGAAAAAGAAAAATCATTCCGTGAATATATTGATTCACTTAACGATGCAGAAAAAGCAACAGCATATATTGATATTAAATCAATTCCATCTGCTGAATTTGTAAACGAACAAATTAACAATACTTTTGCTTCAATGACACGAGCAGATATGGAAAAAATGATGCTTGAAGGCATTACAGACGAGGTAAATATTTCTGTTGAAGAAATTACGGAATATTTAGCTGCAATGAGTGATGAAGAATTCAATGAGATGTTTACCGGACTTTTAACCGAAAGAATTAAGGAAAGTTATGCAAACAATGTAAAAAATCAATTTTCTTCAATGAATCCACAGCAGATACT
The DNA here is from genome assembly GCA_017513195.1 of Clostridia bacterium. Classification (GTDB taxonomy): domain Bacteria; phylum Bacillota; class Clostridia; order Oscillospirales; family Acutalibacteraceae; genus UBA737. The sequence continues at coordinate 41,465 of JAFXGM010000018.1, forward strand.
ATTTGCGCTTAATTCTGAATTACCAAACTATACAACAGAACAATGCGCTATATATTATGATGAAGTTATTGATTTTTCTGAAAGTAGTTACGAACAAAACCTAATTGATATGGGTTGTGTTTCACTTGATGACCCTGCAACTATTAACATATATGCTTCCAGCTTTGAAAACAAAGACGTAATTGTTGCGGCAATTGATGATTATAATAACAATGTTGAAGAATTAAAACAAATAAAATATACTGACTATTTGGGTATAATGATGTCTTCAATTACTACAATAATTAATGCTATAACCTATGTTTTGGTTGCATTTGTTGCCATATCTTTAGTTGTATCATCAATAATGATTGGTGTTATTACATTGATTTCTGTTCAAGAACGAACCAAAGAAATTGGTATTTTACGTGCTATTGGTGCATCAAAGCGAAATGTATCCAGCCTATTTAATGCAGAAACAGTTATAGTAGGTTTTACATCGGGATTACTTGGTGTACTAATTACGTATTTGCTTACTATTCCGATAAATTTAATATTAAACGCAATTACAGGAATCGCAAATTTAGACGCAATTTTACCAATAAAACCTGCGATATTCCTTGTTGTAATTAGTGTGCTTTTGACCCTAATTGCAGGCGTTATTCCATCACGCAGTGCTGCTAAAAAAGACCCTGTTACCGCACTTAGAAGTGAATAAATTTAAAGGTGACTATGCTTTGCGTAGTCACCTTTTTTATAAAAAGAAAAAGCCGATGAAATTTCATCGGCTTTAAAATTATTAGTCGTTGCTGTAAGGAAGCAAAGCAATCTGACGTGCGCGCTTGATAGCTGTTGTCAATTCACGCTGATGCTTAGCACAAGTACCGGTTGTTCTGCGTGGCAAAATCTTTGCACGTTCAGAAACGTACTTGCGAAGACGTGCTACATCCTTATAATCAATAGCTTCTACACGGTCAGCACAAAAATGACAAACCTTTTTGCGTGGCTTTCTGTGAAGCGGTTTATCCATCTTTTCCATTGAAAAGTTCCTCCTTTAATTAAAATTAGAAGGGCAAATCATCATCCATACCACCGATTTCAGCAAAATCACTTGCATCGGCATTGCTGTAAGACGCTGGTTCGTTAGTTGCTGCACCATCACGCTTTGATTCTACAAACTGTGCGTTGTTAACAACAACTTCGAATATTGTACGGTTATTACCGTTTTTATCCTGATATCTACGAGTCTGAATTGAACCCTCAATACCGATAAGGCTGCCCTTTTTGAAATATTTGGTGATAAATTCAGCGCGCTGACGCCAAGCAACAATGTTGATAAAGTCAGTTTGCTGTTCTTCACCTGCACGATAGTTACGGTTTACAGCAATGGAAAACGTTGTAACGGGTATGCCGTTAGTTGTTGTTTTAAGTTCTGGATCTGCTGTGAGACGTCCTGTTAAAACTACAAGATTAAACATTTTTAAATTCCTCCATTACTTTCTAATTACCATAATGCGAAGAATGCCTTCGGTAATACCTGCAATACGTTCAAGCTCTGCAGGTAGAGCTGGTTCACTGGTCATAGTTGTGAAGATGTAATAACCTTCAGTTTCGTCGTTGATTGGGTATGCAAGTCTGCGTTTACCCCATTCGTCAACATTTTCGACCGTGCCATTTTTTGCTATAAGGTCATTAAACTTTTCTTTGAGAGCGTTAACAGCTTCATCACCGTTTGCTACAGAAAGAACAAGAGCTACCTCATACTTGTTGGTCATTTCGTTGCACCTCCTTCTGGTCTAATGGCTCCGCATACTTATACGGGGCAAGGAGCTAAATTTGAGCAATAAACTCAATTAGCGTCTAACATTATAACACAAAAATTCAATTTGTCAACTTTTTTATTTTTTTATGTAAATTTCATTGATTTTTATTAGCATATATAATATAATTAACGCGAAAAAGCGAAAAGGAGAATTTGATTTATGCTACTTGCGATTGACATAGGCAATACAAATATCACCCTTGGTGCATATGATAATGATGTTTTGTGCTTCACTGCGCGTCTTGCAACTGTACACGGTACCACATCTGACCAGTATGCTGTAGAGATTAAAAACATATTAGAATTACACGGTTTAAATCACGCTCGTATTGAAGACTGTATTGTATCATCCGTTGTTCCATCGGTCGGAAGTGCGATATGTAACGCTGTATCATTATTGTGTGATATTGTACCGTTAGAACTTGGTCCCGGTGTTAAAACCGGTCTTAATATTAAAATAGACAATCCTGCACAGTTAGGTGCAGACTTAGTTGCGGGTGCTGTTGGTGCAATTAGTGAATATACCCTTCCCTGTGTTGTAATTGATATGGGCACTGCTTCAACAATAAGTGTAATTGACAAAAACGGTGCATATTTAGGTGGTGTCATTTCGGCAGGTGTTCGTCTAACGCTTAAAGCACTTACAGAAAACACTGCACAACTACCATCAATTGATATTACTGCTCCTAAATCGGTTATTAGCACAAATACCGTTGACTGTATGCGCTCGGGTCTTATTTATGGCACAGCGGCTATGATTGACGGTTTGCTTGATAGAATCATTGACGAACTTGGTGAAATTCCTACTGTTGTAGCCACAGGTGGATTGTCAAAAGACATAATAATTCACTGTAAAAATGAAATAATCTATAATGCAAATCTATTACTTGATGGTTTGCGCGAAATATATGAAAAGAATAGATAAATCGAGGTATTATTATGCTAAAACAAGAACTTCAAAAAAGAAATCTTCCAGAACTTAAATCACGTGAAGAAATGGTTGAGATTATGCAGCGTGAAGTGTATGGTTATCTTCCAAAAAACAACTTCACTTGGTCGGTTTCCGAACCAAAAAATATTGAGATTCGTTATGATAAGGGCAATGTAATTCATTCTAGTGTTGACTTTACACTTACTAATGAGTACGGTAGTCATACCTTCCCTGTTCATCGACTTTTACATCAAGACGGTAAAAAACGTCCCGTTATTCTTTGTATTAACATAGATAAGCGTGTGCCGGACAAATATCTACCTATCGAAGAAATTACCGAACAAGAATTTGACATTATTACATATTGCTATACCGACATAACAAGTGATAATGGTGACTTTACAACTGGTATTGCGCCACTTGTTTTTCCAAACGGCAGAACAAACGATACCGATTGCGGCAAAATTGGTCTTTGGGCATTTGCAAATATGCGTGTTCTCGATTATGTTCTTACCCTTTCTAACACCGACCAAAAAAACATTGCAATACTTGGTCACTCACGCCTAGGTAAAACTGCACTATATACCGGTATGATGGACGAGCGTTTTACTTTTGTATTCTCAAATAACGCCGGTTGTGCAGGTGATGCAATTGCCCGTGGCGGCTCGGGTCTTCCTGATGCTGACGGCAATTTTGCTGTTGAAAAAGAATATCGTGGTGAAACTATTGAAGTAATCACACGCGTATTTCCATATTGGTTCTGTGCTAATTATAAAAACTATGCCGAGCAAGGCTTTGGCACCGATTTTGACCAACACTTTATTGTCGGCAGCATTGCACCTCGCAATGTTTGCGTAAACGCGGCAGAGCTTGATTATTGGGCAGATCAAAAAAGCGAGCAACTCTGTTGTTTAGCTGCTAGTGAAGCTTGGGAAAAGCTTGGTCTTGACGGTATCGAAGATTGTGACCATTACCTTACACCCGGTGAAAGACTTCTTAATGGTAACGTTGGCTTCTTTATGGCACCTACCAAACATTTCTTGTCTCGTCATGCTTGGAATAATTATATGGAGTTTATGCGTAGACATTTGAATAAATAATTGGAGGAAATTCTTATGTTAAAACAGGAACTTTTAAATCGAAATCTTCCACCGCTTAAATCACGTGAAGAAATGGTCGAGATAATGCAACGTGAAGTTTACGGATACTTGCCAAAAAATGATTTTGAATGGTCAGTTGCAAATTATAAACGCAGAGATGGACGTCTGGCTAAAGGCAACGTTATATACTCAACCGTAGATTTTACTCTTACCAACAATAACGGTAGTCATACCTTCACCATTCATCAGTTTTTACACACTGACGGAGAAAAGCACCCTACATTTTTACATATTGCAGGAAGATACCCCGGTAACTTTGTTCCCGAAGAAGAAATTGTTGAAAACGGATATAACCTAATCATTTTTGTCTATACCGAAATCACAAGTGATGACGATGACTTTACAACCGGTATTGCACCTCTCGTTTTTCCAAACGGCAGACAAAATAACACCGACTGCGGCAAGATTGGTCTTTGGGCATTTGCAAATATGCGTGTTCTTGACTATGTTCTTACATTAGATTGTGTTGATGAAAAAAACATTGCTATTGTAGGTCAATCAAGACTTGGTAAAACAGCATTAGTCACGGGCATGTTAGACGAAAGATTTACTTTTTCACTATCTAACAACGCAGGCTGCGCCGGAGATACACTATCTCGTGGTAACACAGGTAATCCTGACGAAAATGGTAATTTAAAAGTTGAAAAAGAGTATCGCGGTGAAACCATTGAAGTAATTACTCGTGTATTCCCATATTGGTTCTGTGCTAATTATAAAAACTATGCCGAGCAAGGCTTTGGCACCGATTTTGACCAACACTATCTTGTGGCAAGTATTGCACCTCGTAATGTGTGTGTTACTTCTGCCGAGCTTGACTATTGGGCTGACCAAAAAGGCGAACAGCTCTGTTGCCTTGCCGCAAGTGAAGCTTGGGAAAAATTAGGACTTGTAGGCTTGCAAGAGTGTGACCATTACTTATTCCCAGGTGAAAAACTACTAAACGGCAATGTTGGTTACAGTATGACACCAACAACTCACTTTTTATCGCGTCACGCCTGGATTAACTATATGGAATTTATGCATATTCACAGACATAACTGATAATTCAGTTTATATATGTCAAAATTTTATGAACTGCACCACTATGGGCAGTATCGGAGGTAATTTTTATGACAAACACAAAAAAACGCAGTAACATCTATAAAATGGTGCTTATTGCAATGTTCATTGCTTTAATGCTAGTAATGAACTTCACACCAATCGGCTATATAACAGTAACCGGTGCTTTTTCAATAACCCTAATGACTATTCCTGTAGCGTTAGGTGCAGCCTGCACTGGTATTACGGGTGGCACAATTCTAGGTTTTGTATTTGGTCTTACAAGCTTTTTACAAGCATTTGGAATTGGTTTTATGATCGATCCAAGTGCAACACCGTTATTTAATGAAAATCCTTTTGGTTATGCTGTAACCTGCTTTATTCCACGCATATTAACAGGTCTAATTGCAGGCTTAGTATTCTCATTGTTTGAAAGAAAAGGTAAAACAGGATTTTATGCATTTGCTATTTCTTCTGCATTAGTTCCAATTCTAAATACTGCAATGTTTATGTCATCTTATGTATTGTTTTATTCAAACACTTCATTTGGTGGCGCGGTCATGACAGTATTATTAACGATTCTTACACTTAACTTCTTGGTTGAATTACTTGTAACAACGCTTGCAGGTACAGTTATAAGTAAGGTTGTTTATACTCAAGTTAAAAGACTACACAAATAAACATTAAACACCGTCCATTCTTATTAATGGGCGGTGTTTTTTAGTGCAAAATTACTACTTTTAGTTTTTAAACACACAATTTTATAAGAAAAACTGTTAAAAATACAATTTTTGTAAAAAAACTCTTTATTTTTTCGAAGTTTTTTGTTATAATCTTTTAGATACCGTAGATATGGGTATAATTATGTTAAAATTGGATTTTAAATCCATAAATTATTAGGAGGTTGATTCGCAATGAGTCACAAGTATGTTTACCTTTTTAGCGAAGGCGACGCATCAATGCGTGAGCTTCTTGGCGGTAAGGGTGCTAACCTTGCAGAAATGACCAAAATTGGTCTTCCTGTTCCACAGGGTTTCACTGTTACTACTGAGGCTTGCACACAGTACTACGAAGATGGCAGAAAGATTAACGATGATATTCAGGCACAGATTATGGAATACATCGACAAAATGGAAGGCATCACCGGTAAGAAATTCGGTGACAAAGAAAATCCATTGCTCGTTTCTGTTCGTTCAGGTGCACGCGCTTCTATGCCCGGTATGATGGATACCATTCTTAACCTTGGTCTTAACGAAGACGTTGTTGAAACAATGGCTGCAAAGAGCGGTAATGCTCGTTGGGCTTATGACTGCTACAGAAGATTTATTCAAATGTATTCTGATGTAGTTATGGAAGTTGGTAAGAAATATTTTGAAGAGCTTATCGACAAAATGAAGGAAGAAAAAGGCGTAACTCAAGACGTTGAGCTTACTGCTGAAGATCTTAAAGAGCTTGCTACACAGTTCAAGGCTGAATACAAGTCAAAAATTGGTAAGGACTTCCCTACCGATCCTAAAGAACAGCTTATGGGCGCTGTTGAAGCAGTTTTCCGTTCATGGGACAACCCCCGTGCAAACGTTTACCGTCGTGACAACGATATTCCTTATTCTTGGGGTACCGCTGTTAACGTACAGATGATGGCATTTGGTAACATGGGTGACAACTGTGGTACAGGTGTTGCATTTACACGTGACCCAGCTACAGGTGAACCTGGTCTTATGGGTGAATTCCTCACCAACGCTCAGGGTGAAGACGTTGTTGCAGGTGTTCGTACACCAATGCCAATCGCAGAAATGGCGGAGAAATTCCCTGCTGCTTTTGAAGAATTTAACAAGGTTTGTGCAATTCTTGAAGACCACTACCGCGATATGCAGGATATGGAATTCACAGTAGAAGACGGTAAGCTCTATATGCTTCAGACACGTAACGGTAAGCGTACAGCTAAGGCTGCTCTTAAGATTGCTTGTGACCTCGTTGACGAAGGTATGATCGATAAGAAACAGGCTGTTGCTATGATCGATCCTCGTAACCTTGACACACTTCTCCATCCACAGTTTGATGCTAAAGCTCTTAAGGCTGCTACCCCTGCCGGTAAGGGTCTTGGCGCTTCTCCAGGTGCTGCTTGCGGTAAGGTTGTATTTACTGCTGAAGATGCAGAGGCTTGGAACGCACGTGGCGAAAAGGTTGTTCTTGTTCGTCTTGAGACCTCACCTGAAGATATTACAGGTATGAAGGCTTCTCAGGGTATTCTTACAGTTCGTGGCGGTATGACTTCTCACGCTGCCGTTGTTGCTCGTGGTATGGGTACTTGCTGTGTATCCGGTTGCGGCGACATCATTATGGATGAAGAAAACAAGAAGTTTACACTTGCTGGCAAAACCTACAACGAAGGCGACTTCATTTCTATTGACGGTTCTACCGGTAACATTTATGACGGCATTATCCCAACTGTTGATGCTGAAATCGCTGGCGAATTTGGTCGTATTATGGATTGGGCTGACGAGTTCCGTACTCTTAAGGTTCGTACAAATGCTGACACACCTGCTGATGCTAAAAAGGCTCGCGAATTGGGTGCTGAAGGTATCGGCCTTTGCCGTACCGAGCATATGTTCTTCGAAGCTGACAGAATTGCTGCTTTCCGTGAAATGATTTGCGCTGACACAGTTGAAGAACGCGAAGCCGCTCTTGACAAGATTCTCCCCTATCAGCAAGGCGACTTTGAAAAGCTTTACGAAGCACTTGAAGGCTGCCCTGTTACCATTCGTTTCCTCGATCCACCTCTACACGAGTTCGTTCCTACCGAGGAAGCTGACATTGCGGCTTTGGCTGCTGCTCAGGGCAAGACTGTTGCTGACATTAAGAATATCATTACAGGTCTTCACGAATTCAACCCAATGATGGGTCATCGTGGTTGCCGTTTGGCAGTTACCTATCCTGAAATTGCTGCTATGCAGACAAAGGCTGTTATTCGTGCAGCTATCAACGTGAAGTCTGCTCATCCTGATTGGGACCTTGTTCCTGAAATTATGATTCCTCTTACCGGTGAAGTTAAGGAAATGAAGTTCGTTAAGAACATCGTTGTTGCTACTGCTGACGCTGAAATCGCTGCTGCAGGCGCTGACCTTAAGTACGAAGTAGGTACCATGATGGAAATTCCACGTGCTTGCCTTACTGCTGACGAAATTGCTAACGAAGCTGAATTCTTCTGCTTTGGTACAAACGACCTTACCCAGATGACATTCGGTTTCAGCCGTGATGATGCTGGTAAGTTCCTTACAGCTTACTACGACAGCAAGATTTATGAAAATGATCCATTTGCTAAGCTTGACCAGAACGGTGTAGGTAAACTTATGAATATGGCCGTTACTCTTGGTAAGAAGGTTCGTCCTACAATGCACTGCGGTATCTGCGGTGAGCACGGTGGCGACCCAGTATCTGTAGAGTTCTGCCACAAGATTGGTCTTGATTATGTATCATGCTCACCATTCCGTGTGCCGATCGCTCGTCTTGCTGCTGCTCAGGCTGCTATCAAAGAATCTAAGTAATTAGATTAATAAGACAAAGTTATCCGCCCGAAGCAATTCGGGCGGATTTTTTGCAATGTGTTTTTGTTTCTCTATTGCAAATAAGTTTAGTTTTTACTATAATTAAATTGAGAGGTGATTTTATGAACGACTATATAAAACAATGTGTAAATTCAAGGATTGACTTTTTCAACAAATATTATACGGTGCCAGCAGAACTAAAACCCGAAGTCGAAGCTTTTATTAATGAAATTAATAAATTGGGTGATGCGGCAACTGATGCCGTGGATTTTGAAAATAAGTTTGCTTCAAGCGAACTAAGCGAGCGCTTCAACAGTCTGCTTACTCGTTGTATCCCGAAAGCATATAATATGACAAATGAGGAAAAGCAGCATTCAAAAGAAACTGCAAAAGAAATTTTCAAAGAGGACCGTTCCCGTATTATCAAGGAAGCTGCAGAAGAAGCGGTAGAGCACGCTACTATTATGGCCAACGAAGAACTAATCGCTAAACGTAGAGAATCAATGATAGAAGAGGGTGTGTTTGACGAATACACTCGAGCCTCAAACGCCGCAGATATTATAACCGAAAGCGGCAGCTTTTTAAAAAACCTCTTTAAAAAGAAAAAATAATTCCACTTTTGCCTATTGGAACACAAGCTGCTATTAAAAAAAGCAAATAATTGCTGACTTTATAAAGCAAAACTATCCGCTTGAAGAAATTCGGGCGGATTTTTGTATTGTATTGAAAATAGTATTTCTTTTTGTTATAATAAATTTAAGAGGTGATATTATGGGATTGTTTGATAAGCTTAAGAAGAAAGAAAATACCACAAAGTGCAATCAAGTTCAGAATGCTGATTTAATTAAGGCAGCAATACAAACAACCTGTTCTAATTTGATACAACATTGTCGTGACGCAAACTTGCCCTATGAAATCACACATAAATATCAAAAGGGTATGATTATCAGAGAAAAAGGGTTCGTAGATGCAACTGCACTATCAGGAGGTATTGTTACAAATCACAGATATATAATACTGTCAAACCACATGGCATCCCTCGCCCAATTTGAAGGTGATAAACAATGGGCATTGTGTGTTGCTAATAGGGATTCTCGTTTCTTGGTTTTGGGCAAGGCCGAAGACAAAGGAAGACGTGTTACAGTTTTACTGCACCTTAATGATGATTCTTGGCAATTATTTAAATCCATTGCATTGATACGAGCATTTTCCAAAACCTACTGAATGATTGTTATAATAGTTTCAAAGAATGCATTTTCAAAGAACCTATTGCCTCTGTTTCAACAGATGAATGGTTTGCAAGATGTCAATTTCCTGTCGGCATGAGCGACAGCGGAGAATTCTTCCTAGTTGATGACTAATTTCCCTCTTTTGCTGATAGCAGGACAGGCTGCTATCAAAAAATATTGACTTTATAAAACAATCTATCCCCTTGGATTTCTCCAAGGGGATTTTTATATATGAATAATTTTTACACAAAAAATTCTTCTATTACGTCTTTACCGTCAAGATATTCTAACATATTAAAGCCGAGCAGGTTCCAGCTTGAAAAGCCTTTGTTAAAAATGCCCTCACCTGTTTCGGGATCATAATATTCGTGAAAAGCACCGTTCTTTTCAAAATCAAGTGCTAAAAGGTCAAGAGTTTTTGTTGCTAATTCTTTTGCCTCGGCTTTATAACCATATCGGTCAAGCGCCTTAAACACAAAGTAGTTAGAAAGTATCCAAACGCCACCCTGCCAGCTTGATGGATTACCTGTGCCCACAAGGCGGTACATTTTTTCATATTTTGAAAGACTTCTTACTCCATAAGGTGCCCAAAATCCCTTTTCATCTAAAAGATTTTCTTTTACAATTCTTTCTGCCTGTTCTTTGGTTGGAATACCTGCCCAAAGCGGTAAAAAGTTGCTCCAACAGCCAAGACGTTGAATGAGTGTAGAATAATGTCTTGGCGCGCCCGAATGTAACCAAACATCTTTATCAATAGGACGAAGATTAATATCGCAACTGTAGTACGTCCCATCCTTTTCGTCATAGCAATGCTGGTTTATCGCGTTTTTAAGCTCAAGCTGTCTTGTTTTATAATATTTTGCATCTTCGGCATTGCCGATAAAATCAGCCAAGTGCGCCATTGCGCCGAGTTCCATATACATTAAAGTATTAATATAAATAGAAGCCGAGCTGTTATCGGGGCGGTAGAAGGTTGATGGGTCATTATCTACACCGATAGCAAAATCATCAAAGAAATAGAACAGTCCGCTTTCATGTTTAGCATTGTTTTCATAAAAACTGTTAAATGCTTTAAGCTTTGGAAAAATTTCTTTTACCCACTCTTTGTCAGGATTATATTTGTTAATAAAAGCAACGTGTTGCGCAAGAACGGGTTTATGTATATTTTTATGCGGAACAAAGTTGCAAAAGTTTTTCGTTTTATCAGCAAAAATTACAATTTCAATGCTACCGTCCTCCTTTTGCTTATTTAAAAAGTTCATAACCGAACCTTTTTCGTGCGGTAGCAATTCATCCTGCTTATTCTGATAAGTAGCAATCTGGCGTAAAGCGATATTATTTACCCAATTGCCCCAGTCCCAAAGCTGTGACGGATAACTACTGTTACCTGTTACAACAATACAAGGATGCTCAAAATCTCCATATGGCTTTGCCCATAAAATTTTGGATAAATTTAACATATATTCTTTTAAAGGGTTATAATTCATTGAAATTCACCTCATAACTAAAAATATAACATAAGTATAATTGTTTTACAAACAATTTACGTTGTACTTTTAAAGTGAATTATTGTACTTTTTAGCAAATTCTTGTAAATAGTTGTTTAATGTTTTGGTTATTAAACCATAGTTTTTTTCTTATTATTTTTAATTATAAAAATCGAATAAATTATTGGAACGATAATTAAAAATATTGGAGCTATATATAATGTAATACTGTTTTCTTCAACAAAAATAGAAAGTGAATTGTTAACTGCGTGTGCTAATATACAAGGAATAAGGGATTTGCTTTTGTAGAATATTATAACAAACAAAAAACCAATTGACGTTGCGTAGCATATCTGCAATAAGGTAGGAATTACGTCAGCGCCATTAAATAGATTTATAATATGACCAATTCCAAAGGTAACCGAGCTTACAATGACGGCCAATTTGCGATTATCTTTTTCCATCATTTTAAATAAAAATCCGCGGAAAATTAGTTCTTCAATAATGCCGACATTTAACATTGTGATAATATGAAAAGCAATTTCACTGTATGTATTATTTATGTTAATTCCTGACCATAAGTTTACAGAAACAATTAAGACCAGTGGGATAAAATACAAAAAGCTTTTTACGTTATCGGGCTTTGTTAGTCCATAATATTTTGTTTTCTTTAAAATGACTACTAATAGCAATAAAATAATTGAAAATATTGTATTTACTATTGCCGTTCTGTAATCGGTAACTCCAAAGTTATTTAAGCAAATAGAGTTGCTTAAAACATATAGAATAATTAGTGCAATGGTTACAAGCATATCATGTTTATCAAAAAATTTTCGCATAACTCACCTGCTTTCAATTTGATAAGTAAATTATATAGTATTTATGTAAAAATTTCAATTAAGTTTTTATTGTTTAATTTTGATAAATGGTATATAATTATTTCATAAAAAATAAGGAGAGTTTGTATGTACACAATTTACGTTAAGTTTGAATGCTTACCAAATAAAAGAGAGGCATTTATTGACAAAGTTAAAAAAACCGGCGTTTTAGATTCGATAAGAGCCGAAAACGGATGTATTAGATACGATTATTATCTATCCGAAAAGGACGATAACGAGCTTTTGCTTATTGAACAATGGGAATCTAAAGAACATCAACAAATACATATTAAGCAGCCACATATGGACACGCTACGCAGTTTTAAGGGCGATTATATAACAAACACCATTTTAGGTGAAATAGAGCTATTATAAATTTAAAAACTCCCGTCAAAACGGGAGTTTTTAGTTTAGTACATAAAATCAAACATATTGGTTGATACGTTGTTACGCCAGTGATTATAACTTATTATTGTATCGGTAATTGGTAAAATCTTTTCTTCAAGCTCGGGAATATTAGCAACCTTACCATCACGATAATCACATAATCTATCAAGACAAGACTGCATACGACCAACAAGAGCACCAAGACGAATGTCCTGAATATCAAAGCCGTGCGGTTTATTTTCTATAAACCATTGATTTTGGAATGCTTTGTAGAATTCTTTAGTAAGCTTTATCATCTTTTTGTAATCGGCAATTACTGTATCTATCTGTACCTTATCACCGCTATTATATGCATCACGTGTTCGGGTGCATATATTCACTTTGACAGATAATAATTTACATAGGCTTGAAAGATTGTCGAAAAGATAAGCATATTCCCCTGCTCTTTTAGATGCAAACTTTAATTTACGGGCAATTGATGCAAATTTTTCACAATACTCTGCCTTTTCTGTGTTTTGGAATATAGACATAAAGCAATCGGCATAAAGAAAATACTTTGATGGGTTTACAACCTTGTCGATATTTTCGATTTGGTTTGGAGCATCAAGCAACATAAAGTCATCATATTTAACACCAACCCATTCGTAGAATTTTTGCTTAATATCTGACATTTTTGTAATACCTTGTGCTATGCACGCCGCATAGCAAAGACTTGGTAAAACCGCATAAGAAGAACATTCTGCGCCGTTGTCACCCCACATTGTAAAGAAAACGTCCTTTATACCGCCATCAATACAAGCTTTAACAGCAAGCTTGGTTGTACGAATTGAAAAATAATTGTGTGGTGCAAAACCAGACCATTTCCAAGCACCGCCACCAAAAGCGATTTTATCACTTAACTGCTTGTGACCTTTGATCATAGCGTCATAGGTTTTCTTTTCAAGATTATAATAATCCCAATAAACAAGGGTTAATTTTTCTGGTATCTTTTCCTTGATGGTTTTATCAAATTTAGAAGATGTAGCATAATAATTTCCACCGTTTGCAAGACGGTAAAACATATCACTCCACATCATGGGCTCAAAGCCGTATTTGTCTGCAATATCACAAACTTTAATAAGATGATTAAGTAAAATATCAAAACGGTCCTGCATACCGTGAAGTTCAAAATATTTGCCGCGGCCAAGCATATGAGCCTCGTCCATGCCGATATGTAATTTATCAGTTTTAAAGCACTCACGCAAGGACGCAAACATTCGGTCAATAAGGTCATAAACTCTATCGTCACCTGCAAGCATTATATCATCGGCATCCTTAATATCACCACGCCATCTAAGGAAAGCCGCCATATGAGCAAGTGTTTGAATATTTGGCACCAATTCAACGCCAATACTATCGGCAAAGGTGTCAAGCTCTTTAAGCTCTTCCTTTGAATATTTTCCGCGAAGATAACCAAAATATGCTTCACCATTAACCTCATAGGTATCTTCCATATAAAGATGAACCTGATTATAACCCATCTTTGAGATTACGGTTATAAATTTTTTGAGCTGATCGACTGTCATAACCGCATTGCGCGAACAGTCAATCATAACACCAAACTTATTAAAATTTTTGATTGACATAAATTTTACTCCTTATTTATATGAATTTAATTATATCATCGATATTCTCGGCAATATATGTAGCTCCCGCCGTCTCAAGCTCTTGTCGGTCACCATAGCCAAATAAAACACCAATAGAATCAAGCCCGTTTTGGTTTGCACCCTCTATATCGTGGTGACGATCCCCGATCATTACAACCCTTGATTTATCAGTAACGTTTAGTTTATTAAGCGTATATGTGATAACATCTGCCTTTTTAGAACGGGTTTCATCCATAGTGGCGGCACCAACAAAATCAAAATATTTTGTTAGGTCAAAATGCTCTAAAATACGAACAGCATATTGCTCAGGCTTTGATGTTGCAAGTGAAACTATACGTCCCGACTTTTTAATCTTTTCTAAAAGCTCTGGAATACCGTCAAACATTGTGTTTTCAAAAATACCGGTAACACTAAAATATTCTCGATAATACTCTACCGCTTTTAGTCCGTCCTCGTAACTCATATTATAGTATTTCATAAAAGAATCAATAAGTGGTGGACCGATAAAGTTGTATAATTCTTTTCGGTCTTCAACTGTAATGCCAAATTTATTAAGCGCATAAGCCACAGAATTTGTAATTCCTTCACCGGGATCGGTTAAGGTTCCGTCTAAGTCAAAAAGTAAAATATCATACATAGAATCACCTAAATAATTTTAACATAATATTTTTAAAAAAACAACAACAAAAACGCCTATTACAGCATTTTGTAATAGGCGTTAAAATTATATTAACAATTAAAACAAACCGCTAATTTTGCCGTTTTCATCAACGTCAATGCGTTCTGCAGCCGGTGATTTAGGAAGACCGGGCATTGTAAGAATATCGCCTGTAAGCACAACGATAAATCCAGCACCTGCTGATACCTTAACATTTTTAATAGTTACTGTAAAGTTTTCAGGTGCGCCAAGCTTTGTTGGATCATCGGAAAAACTGTACTGTGTTTTTGCTACGCAAATCGGTAGCTTGTCAAATCCAAGCTGGGTTAACTGAGCAATTTGTTTTTTAGCGTTAGGTAATATGGCAATACCGTCACCGCCATAAACCTTCTTAACTATTGCTTCAATCTTATCTTCAATAGTGCCTTCAAGCTCGTAAGAGAATGTAAAGTCACCCTGTTCTTCCTCACAAAGACGAACTACTTCGCGTGCAAGTGCCTCGCCACCCTTTCCGCCTTCAGCCCAAACGGTAGAAAGAACAGTATTAACACCGAGCTCTTTACATTTAGCAATAATGAAATCAATTTCATTATCGGTATCGGTTGGGAAACGGTTAACGGCAACAACACAAGGAAGCTTATAAACATTTTTAATGTTAGACACGTGACGTAAAAGATTAGGAATACCTTTTTCAAGGGCTACAAGGTCTTCGGTATCAAGTTGCTTTTTATCAAGTCCGCCATGCATTTTAAGAGCGCGAACCGTTGCAACAACCACAACTGCATCGGGTGTAAGCCCTGCCATACGACACTTAATATCAAGAAACTTTTCAGCACCCAAGTCAGCGCCAAAGCCTGCCTCGGTAATAGCATAGTCACCCATTTTAAGCGCAAGCTTAGTAGCCATTACAGAGTTGCAACCGTGAGCTATATTTGCAAACGGTCCGCCGTGCACAAAAGCGGGTGTGCCCTCAAGTGTTTGAACAAGATTTGGCTTGATAGCATCCTTAAGAAGTGCTGTCATAGCACCAACAGCCTTTAAATCGCCCGCTGTGACAGGTTTGTCATCATAGGTATATCCAACTATTATTCTCGACAAACGCTCTTTAAGGTCGGTTATAGAGCTTGCTAGGCAGAACACAGCCATAATCTCACTTGCAACGGTAATATCAAAACCGTCTTCACGTGGAACACCGTTTGCCTTACCACCCATACCGTCTACTATAAAACGCAACTGACGGTCGTTCATATCAACGCATCGCTTCCAAGTGATTTTACGAACGTCAATACCTAAAGCGTTACCTTGTTGAATATGATTATCAAGCATAGCGGCAAGAAGATTATTTGCAGCACCTATAGCGTGAAAGTCACCAGTAAAGTGAAGATTTATATCTTCCATAGGCACTACTTGCGCATAGCCGCCACCTGCCGCACCGCCTTTTACACCAAAAACAGGACCTAAAGATGGCTCACGCAAAGCAACAGTAACGTCTTTACCAATGCGAGCAAGTCCATCAGCAAGACCGATTGTTGTAGTGGTCTTGCCCTCACCCGCCGGTGTAGGTGTAATAGCTGTTACAAGTACCAATTTACCATCCTTACGATTTGTTTCGTTAAGTAGCGATAAATCTATTTTTGCCTTATATTTACCATACTGCTCAATATATTTTTCATCTACTTTTGCCTTTTTGGCAATTTCGGTTATTGGTTGCATTTGACAACCTTGTGCAATTTCAATATCAGATAAATAAGCCATTTTATTTACCTCCGATAAAATTATTATTTAAAATATTTAACTGCCGCCTCGAACATACGAATATCATATTCGCCGAGAACATTTTTATAAAGTCCTTCGCCAATACGTTCACTGTGACCCATCTTACCAAATACGCGTCCGTCCGGTGAAGTAATACCTTCGATAGCGTACATTGAATTATTTGGATTAAAATGAACATCACTTGTGGCATTGCCGTCAAGATCAACGTACTGTGTAGCAATCTGACCGTTTGCAGCAAGCTGTTTAATTAGTTCTTCGCTTGCAAGGAAACGTCCTTCACCATGAGAAATCGGCACATTGTAGATATCGCCAACATTGGTGAGTGATAACCAAGGTGACTTATTAGATGCAACACGTGTACGAACAATACGTGATTGGTGGCGTGCAATTGTATTAAATGTAAGTGTTGGACAATTTTCATCAGTGTCAATTATCTTACCATAAGGCACAAGACCAAGCTTAATAAGCGCTTGGAAGCCGTTACAAATACCGCACATTAAACCATCACGATTGTCGAGCAGATCGGTAACGCCATCTTTAATAGCGGCGTTACGGTAGAAGGCAGTAATAAACTTACCACTACCGTCAGGCTCATCACCGCCTGAGAAACCGCCCGGAATAAATATCATTTGTGCATCTTTAAGTTTAGTTGCAAATTCTTCAATGCTTGACTGAATTCCTGCAGCACTAAGGTTTTTAATAACAATAATTTCAGGATCAGCACCCGCATCACGCATAGCCTTTGCACTGTCAAATTCACAGTTAGTACCCGGGAATGCAGGAATAAGCACCTTTGGTTTTGCAACCTTAATAGCGGGTATAGGATACTCACTTGCCTTATACTCAAAGTTTTGCATTGGAGTTTTAAGATCTGGTATATTACAGCTATAAACCGACTCTAATTTGTTCTCATAAATACCAAGCAATTCATTTATGCAAACGCTTTCACTACCAAGAGTGATCTTGCCATCCTCGGTAACAGCACCAATTAAAATACCATCATCAATATCTTCGGTAGTTTCAAGTAAAAATGCACCGTAAGAATAATCAAAAATTTTAGCTGTGCTTAAATAATCCTCATACTTAAAGCCCAGACCGTTACCGAAGCACATTTTCATAACCGCTTCTGCAATACCACCAATACCGGGTGTATAAGCTGACACTACCTTACCAGAGCGCATAAGCTCAGTAACATTATTGTATGTGTTAATAAGAGATTTAGTATTTGGTAAATCGGTATCTTCGTCATAAATAGGACTAAGTAAATAAAGTTTATTACCCGCCTTTTTAAATTCAGGAGAAATAATGTCCTTAATCTTTTCGGTAGTGACAGCAAATGAAACAAGTGTTGGAGGAACGTCCAAATCCTCAAATGAGCCACTCATTGAGTCTTTGCCGCCGATTGAGCCAATGCCTAATTCCTTTTGCGCTTTAAACGCACCAAGAAGTGCGGCTAAAGGTTTGCCCCAACGTTTGCCGTCGATACCGGGTTTTTCAAAATACTCTTGGAAAGTAAGATATACATCTTCAAACTTAGCGCCGGTTGCAATAAGCTTTGAAACCGATTCAACAACCGCTAAATATGCTCCGTGATATGGGCTAAGCTCGGTTATAAACGGATTATAGCCCCAAGACATAAGTGAGCAATCATCGGTATGCTTCTTCTCTACCGAAATCTTTTGTACCATAGCCTGAATTGGTGTAAGCTGATGTTTACCACCAAAAGGCATAAGAACAGTGCCTGCGCCTATTGTAGAGTCAAAACGTTCTGAAAGACCGCGTTTTGAGCACATGTTAAGATCATCAGCAATCTTTTTGTAGTTTTCGCTAAAACCACCGTCAACAGGACCGCCAAATGCCTTAGGCGCTTCCGGAGTGATTACAATATGCTTATCAGCTCCGTTTGAATTTAAGAACTCACGGCTGATGTCAACAATTTTTTGACCGTTCCAGTTCATAACAAGACGTGGTTCTTCCTTTACTACAGCAACAGGACACGCTTGTAGGTTTTCCTCCGCTGCAAGAGCCAAAAATGCATCTACATTGTGTGGTTCAACAACCACAGCCATACGTTCTTGCGATTCGCTGATAGCAATTTCTGTACCGTCAAGACCTTCATATTTTTTTGGAACAGCGTTAAGATTAATTTCAAGTCCATCGGCAAGTTCACCAATAGCCACTGATACACCGCCTGCACCAAAGTCGTTACAACGCTTAATCATTTGTGTAGCGGTTTTATTACGGAACAAACGCTGTAACTTGCGTTCTTCGGGAGCATTACCCTTTTGAACTTCGGCACCACAGGTTTCAACCGATTGGGCTGTATGCGCTTTTGATGAACCCGTTGCACCACCAATACCGTCACGACCTGTGCTGCCGCCCAAAAGAATAACAATGTCACCGGGGCTTGGCACTTCACGACGAACATTTTCTGCAGGCGCCGCCGCAATAACGGCACCAATTTCCATACGCTTTGCAGCATAACCGGGGTGATATATTTCGTCTACAATACCGGTTGCAAGACCAATTTGGTTACCGTATGAGGAATAACCCGCAGCAGCGGTTGTAACAATCTTACGCTGTGATAATTTACCGGGGATTGTATCACTTACAGGAACAGTTGGGTCAGCAGCACCTGTAACACGCATAGCGCCGTAAACATAAGCACGACCGGAAAGTGGGTCACGGATAGCACCACCAATACATGTAGCGGCGCCACCAAATGGCTCGATTTCGGTTGGGTGGTTATGTGTCTCATTTTTAAAGAGAAGTAGCCAAGGCTCGCTTACACCGTCAACATCAACGTTGATTTTAACTGTGCAAGCATTAATTTCTTCTGATTCGTCAAGCTTTTCAAGTTTGCCGTGCTCTTTTAAATATTTCACAGCAACAGTTGCTATGTCCATAAGACAAATCGGCTTTGTGCGACCAAGCTCTTCACGAACTTCAATGTATTCGTCATAAGCGCTTTGCAAAAGCTCGTCCTCAAACTTAACGTCGTCAATAACAGTTAAGAAAGTAGTGTGACGGCAGTGGTCAGACCAATATGTGTCTATCATACGAATTTCGGTAATGGTTGGCTCTCTGCCCTCTGTCTTAAAGTAATTTTGGCAGAATGCAATATCGTCAGCATCCATTGCAAGACCCATATCATTAACAAACTTTTCAAGACCTGCACGGTCAAGCGCTAAAAACCCTTCAAGTGTTTTTACACTCGTTGGTATTTCAAACTTTGTTACCAATGTTTCCGGCAAGGCCATATCAGCTTCACGAGCTTCAACGGGGTTTATAACATACTTTTTAATTTCAGCAACATCGGCATCGGTAAGGCTACCGTAAAGCGCATAAACCTTTGCCGAGCGAATAACAGGACGATCGCCCTGTGAGATAATCTGAATACATTGCGCTGCTGAATCAGCACGCTGATCAAACTGACCCGGCAAAAATTCTACCGCAAAAACAGTAGCGTCGCCTGTTTCAATTTCACTTGTAGTGATATCAAGTTGTGGTTCTGAAAATACAGTACCGATTGAATAATTAAAAAGCTCTTCGGTGATATTTTCAGCATCATATCGATTAAAAATTCTAACATCGGTAAGGTTGGCTATACCGAGTAGATTTTTAGCTTCATTTAATAAACCTTTTGCTTCGTTAGCAAGTTCTTTTTTCTTTTCTACGTATACTCTATAAACCATTACTTTTCCTCCCCTGCTTTCAAAGCTTTTTGACCTATATCATTACGATAATAGCGATTATCAAATTTAATATTTTCTACCTTTTCATAGGATGCATTTATGGCATCTTTGAGTGTATTGGCAACCGAAGTTACACCAAGCACACGACCGCCCGATGTTAATAGTTTATCATCCTTCAAAGCAGCACCTGCAACATAAGTGCTGTTTAACAAATCAGCGGGAATAGTGATTTCATACCCTTTTTCATAGCTTGAAGGGTAACCTTGGGAAGCCATAATTACACAACAAGCGTGCTTTTTGCTGAATTTTACCTCGGTATCAGCAAGTGTTTCATTAGTAACCGCTTGCATAACGGTAAGTAAATCGCTTTCAAGTAACGGCAAAACAACCTGTGTTTCAGGGTCGCCAAAGCGACAGTTGTATTCAATAACCTTAGGTCCATTTTGTGTAAGCATAAGTCCAAAATACAAGCATCCCTTGAAGGTTCTACCCTCTGCCTTCATAGCGCGAATAGTTGGTAAAAAGATTTTTTGCATACAATCTTCAGCAACAGCATCGGTATAATATGGATTTGGAGCAACCGTACCCATACCACCTGTATTAAGTCCTGTATCATTATCACCAGCACGCTTATGGTCCATAGACGAAATCATTGGTACTACAACATTGCCATCAGTAAACGAAAGTACAGATACTTCAGGTCCAGTAAGAAATTCCTCAATAACTATGTTATCGCCACTTTTACCAAACTGCTTATCCTGCATAATTGATACAACAGCGTCCTTGGCTTCTTCGCGTGTCATTGCAATTATAACACCTTTACCAAGTGCTAACCCATCTGCTTTAATAACTGTTGGGATTGGTGCAGTTTCAAGATATTTTAGTGCTTTATCTGCATCATCAAAAACTTCATATTTTGCGGTTGGAATACCGTATTTTTTCATAAGATTCTTTGAAAAAACCTTACTGCCTTCAATAATAGCTGCCGCTTTGTTAGGACCAAAGCATAAAATACCTTTTTCGTTTAAAGCATCAACACAACCAAGCACTAACGGATCGTCGGGTGCTACAACAGTATAATCAATTTTATTATTAACCGCAAAATCCACAATACCTTCAATGTCGGTAGCAGCTATATTGATGCACGTAGCGTCAGCCGCAATACCACCGTTACCTGGTAAGGCAAAAATTTGCTCTACTGTTTCATTTTCTTTCAACTTTTTAATGATGGCGTGTTCTCTGCCGCCGCCACCTACAACTAAAATTTTCATATATACACCTTAAAAGAATCTAATTAATGATGGAATAAACGCATACCTGTAAATGCCATAGCAATACCATATTTATTGCAACAATCAATTACAACATCATCGCGTATGGAGCCACCCGGTTCTGCGATGTATTTAACACCACTACGTTTTGCACGCTCAATATTATCATCAAATGGGAAAAATGCATCAGAACCAAGTGCTACGCCATCAATTGTAGCAAGATATGCCTTTTGCTCTTCAATAGTAAAAGGTTCGGGCTGTACAGTAAAGTATTTCTGCCAATTACCGTCAGCGCATACATCTTCTTCGTTTTGATTGATATAACCGTCAATAACATTATCACGATCAGGGCGACCAAGTGTATCCTTAAAAGGAAGATTAAGCACCTTGTCGTGCTGTCTAAGGAACCAAGTATCAGCCTTGGTTCCTGCAAGACGGGTACAGTGTATACGTGATTGTTGACCGGCACCTACACCAATAGCCTGTCCGTCAACTGCATAGCAAACTGAATTAGACTGTGTATATTTAAGTGTAATAAGCGCAATGATAAGATCGCGAATTGCGCTTTCTGGTAAATTCTTGTTATCGGTAACAATATTTGAAAGTAATTCGCGGTTGATCTCAAAGTTATTTCTACCCTGCTCAAATGTAATACCAAATACCTGCTTGGTTTCCTGAACTTCAGGAATATAATCGGGATCAATTTGAACAATATTATAATTACCGTTTCTCTTTGACTTAAGTATCTCAAGTGCCTCAGGCTCATAACCGGGTGCTATAACACCGTCAGAAACCTCACGTTTAATCATTTTTGCCGTGGTAACGTCACAAACGTCTGAAAGTGCGACCCAGTCACCAAATGAACACATACGGTCTGTACCGCGTGCACGTGCATAAGCACAAGCAAGTGGAGATTCGTCAAGCCCCTCGATATCATCAACAAAGCAAGCCTTTTTAAGCTTATCGCTTAGCGGTACACCAACTGCTGCAGAAGTAGGACTTACATGTTTAAAAGATGTAACAGCAGGAAGACCCAACGCTGCCTTTAATTCTTTTACAAGCTGCCACGAGTTAAATGCATCAAGAAAGTTGATATAACCCGGTCTGCCACATAAAATTTCAATTGGTAATTCGCTGCCGTCCTTCATATAAATTTTTGACGGTTTTTGATTTGGATTACATCCGTATTTAAGTTCAAACTCTTTCATTTCAATACTCCTTATACATTCTTGTTAACAATTCTTGATTCATACTCACCTGTTGCTAAATCAATGTATCTTACAAACAAAGAAACCTTGTTGTCTTCATTAAGGTTATTCCAAATAATATCTGTAAGAGTGTCAATATCTACATCAGGAAGCGCAAGTGTTTTAGGTTCACCCTCAAAGCTTGGTAATGGATTGCCGTCACACTTATAGGTGTGAATAAATTTTGCCCTTCCTGCAATAGGATTCGAATAAGCGAAATTATATCTTTGGCAAGAACTGCCGTCGCCATCAGCAGATTTAAGAATAGACATAGCATAGTTCATATCGCCTTTTTCAAGACGAATAATACCTGAAATGCGAGGTGTAAAGTTAGGTGCGTCATCTTCGAACTCACGAGTGCGCAAAGCCTGTTCAAAGGTCATTTGTCTATCCATTAGCTCATAGATAGTATCCGTCTGATCGCCGTTTGTAACTATTGTTTTGTTACCAAGAACGCGTACAGGCGCATAAATTATAAGATGTGGGTCGATCATTTTTGATTCATCAAATGCCTGTGTTCTAATACCCTCTCCATCCTCGATAAATATACGATTGCGGCTATTTTCGCTTCTACCCATAATAAAGTAAGCAGTAATCGCCTTTTTGCCGTCAGTACTTTTACCGATTATAATACCTCTACCGTGATATGCTAAAGAATTTAGTTCGTTTTCAAGAGTTTTAATTTCCATATCAAAAATTCTCCCTAATCTTTTATAAATGTTTTACCGTCTTTAATAATAATTTTATCTTCGCAAAGGAGTTTTACAGCCTGAGGCAATATCTTCCATTCAGCTTGCTCCATAATACGCTTTTGTAATGTTTCGGGTGTATCATTATCTAACACTTCAACAGCCTTTTGAAGTATTATAGGACCCGCATCACATTCGGCCGTTACAAAGTGAACGGTAGCACCTGACACCTTCACACCCTTTTTAAGAGCTTCTTCGTGAACGTGCAAACCATAATAGCCCTTACCACAAAACGATGGAATAAGAGCCGGATGAACGTTTACCATTTTGTTTGCAAAAGCATCACAAACGTTTTCGTCAAGAATAGTCATAAAGCCCGCATACACAACAACGTCTGCTTTTTCTTCAATTAAGGCATCACGCATAGCCTTGCTGTATGATGCAATATCTGCGTATTCTTTTCTAACAAGCACACGTGTTTTAATGTTATTATTCTCGGCACGTGTAAGTGCATAAGCATCGGCTTTAGACGAAATAACACAGCTTATTTTGCCAGGCCCAAGCTCACCACAAGCCTCGGCATCAATAAGAGCTTGTAGATTTGTACCTCCACCCGATACTAAAACCACAATATTTTTAGCATTACTCAATGATAACACCCTCGTCACTTTCTATAACCGAACCGATAACATAAGCATCTTCGCCATTAGCTTTTAAAATTTCAAGTGCTTTATCTGTATCTTCTGCAGCTACAACAATACTCATACCAACACCCATATTGTAGGTGTTGAACATATCACGCTCGGTAATACCGCCAACCTTTTGGATAAGGTCGAATATAGGAAGAATTTTAAGCGATGCCTTATCAACCTTTACAGAATAACCTTTTGGTAGGCTTCTTGGAATATTCTCGTAGAAGCCACCGCCTGTAATATGAGAAATAGCGTGAACGTTAATTTGTTCAAGCAATGCAAGAACTGATTTAACATAAATTTTGGTTGGTGTAAGTAATGTTTCACCCAATGTTTTACCTTGGAGCTCATCCTTGTAAGCGGTAAGGTCACAATTCTCAATATCAAAAACCTTTCGAACAAGCGAAAAACCATTAGAGTGAACGCCACTTGAAGCAAGAGCGATAACCATATCGCCAACTTTTACACTTTTGTTATCGAGAATTTTTTTCTTATCAACAATACCAACCGCAAAACCCGCAAGATCATAGTCTTCCACAGGCATCATACCGGGATGTTCTGCCGTTTCACCGCCTATTAAAGCCGCACCGGACTGAACACAACCCTCACAAACACCGCTTACTATTGAAGCGATTTTTTCGGGTATATTTTTGCCGCAAGCAATATAATCAAGAAAGAAAAGTGGTTTTGCACCGCAGCAAATTATATCATTTACACACATAGCAACTGCATCGATACCAATGGTGTCGTGCTTGTCCATCAAAATCGCAAGCTTAACCTTGGTGCCGCAACCGTCAGTACCACTTACTAAAACAGGTTCATCATAGCCTGTAGGCAGACCAAAACAGCCACCAAAACCACCAAGGTCGTCAAAGCAACCTGCATTTTTTGTGCGTGCTATATGGGCTTTCATAAGCTCAACCGATTTATAGCCTGCAGTTATATCGACGCCCGCAGCAGCGTATGCTTCTGATTTAGAGTTATTATGCATTATATTTATTCCTTTCCGTTCCAGCAATAAGTACAAAGGTCATTTTCATCAAGACCAATTGCCTTGATTATTCCCTCTAATGATTGGAATTCAAGTGATGCAAAATTAAACTTTTCGCATATTTTATTTCTAAGGGCCTTACCACGCTCGGTTTCTCCGTTTGAATATTCATCAATGTGGTTAAAGCCTTCCTCGCCCTCGAGTTCCACTATTACACGTCGGGCAATAAGCTCCATGTCGCTTGTGGAACGTGAGAAATTAAGATATTTACAACCGTACATAATAGGCGGACAAGCAGAACGCATATGAACTGCCTTTGCACCATTTTCATAAAGAAAATCTACTGTTTCTTTAAGTTGTGTACCACGAACAATAGAATCATCTACAAAAAGAAGATTTTTATCAACGATAAAATCGTGCACAGGTATTTGCTTCATACGAGCAACCTTGTTACGTTCTGTCTGCTTAGCAGGGGTAAAACTGCGAGCCCAAGTTGGTGTGTATTTTATAAATGCACGTGCGTATTTTTTTCCACTCTCATTTGAATAGCCAATTGCGTGCGGAATACCGGAATCCGGCACACCACCTACATAATCAACGTCTTGTGCAACACCGTTTTTACGGTCGGCTTCGGCCATAATTTCACCGTTACGGCAACGCATTGCTTCAACATTTACACCTTCATAAGTAGAGGTAGGATAACCATAATAACTCCAAAGGAATGAGCAAACGCGTTTTTTACTTCCGGGTTCAGCTAATTGCCTTATACCATCGGGAGTAATTTTAACAATTTCACCGGGGCCAAGTTCCTTTTCGTCTATGTAACCAAGCTTTTGGTAGGCAAACGACTCAAAGGTTACGGCATATCCATCTCCATTTTTACCAATAAGCACAGGTATTCTGCCCAATTTATCACGGGCGGCAATAATTGCACCCTTGCTTGTCAAAATCAATATTGACATTGTACCGTCAATTTGTTCCTGAGCGTATTTAATACCATCTACAAAGGTATCTTTTTGATTAACAAGTGCAGCTACAAGCTCAGTTGTATTTACCCTGCCGCCTGTCATTGCGTCAAAATATACGCCAGTTTGAGCAAGACACTTATCTATAAGCTCATCAACATTATTGATTAAACCTACAGTACAAATGGCATAAGTACCAAATTTTGAGCGAATAAGCATTGGCTGTGGATCGGTATCACTAATGCAACCAATAGCCGAAGTGCCCTTCATTTCTTCAAAGATTTTTTCAAACTTTGTTCTGAAGGGCGAATTTTCAATATTATGTATTTTTCGCTGCAGACCGATTTCGCTGTCAAATGCAGCAAGACCGCCACGACGGGTGCCAAGGTGTGAATGATAATCCACACCAAAAAACACATCCATCATACAGTCATTTTTTGAAGCAATTCCAAAAAAACCGCCCATAGTGACCTACTTTCTGTGAGTTAAAATTAAGCGAAAAAGAGTTTTGAAAGTGTCATAGGATCGATATACTCGCCATCCTTATAAACACGTTATTACCTGAAGCGATTTCGTCAATGAGCATTACATCACCATTTGGTGCATAACCAAACTCAAACTTAATGTCATAAAGATCGAGACCCTTTTCTTTAAGATCATCAGCAACAATCTTTGTGATTTTTTGTGTCATATCCTTAATATCTTCATACTGCTTGTCGGTCATAACACCAAGTGCAACAAGAGCATCCTTAATTACAAGCGGATCACCCTTTGCGTCGTTCTTGAAGGTCATTTCAACGTATGCAGGAAGGTCGGCGCCCTCTTCAATGTAATCCCCATAACGACGAATAAAACTACCCACTGCTTTATAACGACAGATAACTTCAAGGCCGTGACCGAATACCTTTGCAGGAAGAACTTCCATTGTGGTATCTTCAAGATTTGCACTAACATAATGAGTGAATATGCCAGCCTTATTAATTTTTTCAAAGAAGTAAATTGACATACGAAGATTAACGTCGCCAACACCATCAATCGTAAGACCTACTGAATTCTCGCCTGGATCAAACACGCCATCTTTTCCGGTACAGTCGTCCTTGAACTTTAAAAGGCAGTTGCCGTTTTCAAGTGCATAAACGTTTTTAGTTTTTCCTGTGTACAAAAGTTTGTTTTCCATAATATATTACTCCTTTAAAATAAATTACAAATTTTCCATTACGGTGTTATCTTTTTGAAGCACCGCTGCCGCATCACTTGCGCGTTTTGCATCAAGTCTAGCTGCTAACTCTTTATCTTCAACAGCGATAATTTGCGCTGCAAGTAAAGCCGCATTTGCTCCACCATTTATTGCGACTGTAGCAACAGGAATACCGGTAGGCATCTGAACGGTAGAAAGAAGCGCATCCATACCGTCAAGCACGCTCGACTTGCAAGGAATACCAATTACCGGCAATGTTGTGTTCGCCGCAATAGCACCCGCAAGGTGTGCCGCCATTCCAGCCGCCGCAATAAGCACACCAAAACCGTTTTCACGAGCAGAAACAGCGAAGTCGCGTGCCTCAACTGGTGTACGGTGTGCAGAATATATATGTACCTCAAACGGTATTTCAAGTGATTTTAGCATATCGGTAGCCTTTTTAATGATTGGTAAATCACTGTCGCTACCCATTATAATTCCAACTTTTTTCATTATACAACCTCCAAAAAAACACAAAAGGGCGCACTTGAATAAAGAATTTCAAGTGTGCCCAGACGGTCGGCTAAATATAGCAATCTTTATTCCTTCGTGGTGCTCCACAAATATTTCCGTCAGTCATAAAGATTGGTACCAAAAAGTACGATAACAGTATATCATTTTGCAAAAAAACTGTCAAGAAGCAAACTTGAATTTTGTCGTATTAAATTGACCAAAATTTTTTGAAAATTTTAGGCCTTAGTTTCGCAATAAATACAACGGTAAACCTTACCCTCTTTATCGGTAAGTTTAAAAATATGGTCAAGCTCTTGCTCGCAAGAGGTTATGCATCTTGGATTTTTACATTTTATAACGTTAGTTAATGTTTGCGGCATATCAATACAACGCTTATCAACCAAAACACCGTCTTTAATAATATTAACAGTGGCGTCAGGATCAACAAAACCGATAACATCAAGATTAAGTTCGATATTAGCATCGATTTTTATAATATCTTTTTTACCCATTTTTTTGCTATTTACATTTTTAATAAGCGCTATTGAGGCATCAAGCGAGGCAAGGTCTAATAATTCATATAATCGCATACCAAGACCTGCAGTAATATGGTCGATTACAACGCCGTTTTGTATAGAATCTATATTCATATTGTTCCTGCCTCCTTAAGTAGTTTAAGTATGAGTGCCATACGCATATATTTGCCGTTAAGCACCTGCTTAAAGTAACACGCGCGTGGGTCATTATCTATTGCTACGCTTATCTCATTAACACGCGGTAGCGGATGAAGTATCGATAAATCCGCCTTTGCGTTTTTAAGCTTATCGGGAGTCAGAATATAACTGTCTTTAAGACGCAAATAGTCCTCTTCGTTAAAGAAGCGCTCACGCTGAACACGAGTCATATATAAAATATCAAGGTTTGGCATTGCCGCTTCTAAATCGGTAGTTTGTTCATACGGAATATTATTTTTTTGCAGAACATCCTTTTTAACATAACTTGGTAATTTTAACTCTTCTGGAGAAATTAGTACAAACTTTATGTTGCTATAACGGCTTAGAGCATTTATAAGTGAATGTACTGTTCTGCCAAACTTTAAGTCACCGCAAAGACCAACGGTAAGATTATCAAATCTTCCCTTTTCTCTACGAATAGTAAGCAAGTCTGCAAGTGTTTGGGTTGGATGACAATGTCCGCCATCGCCTGCATTAATTACCGGAATACTTGCGTTTTGTGCAGCAACATAAGCCGCACCTTCTTTTGAATGGCGCATAGCAATAATATCGGCATAACAACTTACAGTTTTTGCAGTATCGGCAATGCTTTCGCCCTTAGCAGCCGATGAACTGTTTGCCTCGGAAAAGCCGAGCACATTACCGCCAAGCTCATACATAGCAGCCTCAAAGCTTAGTCTTGTTCTTGTAGAGGGTTCAAAAAATAGCGTAGCTAATTTTTTACCGTCACAAATATGCGCATATTTGTTAGGATTGTCGATAATATCAAGGGCTGTAGCAATAAGCTCGTCCAGTTCCTCAACAGTAAAATCCAAAATATCGATAACGCTTCTCATAAATTTCTCCTTTAAAGAAGTTAATTATTCTTTAGCACCATTAATTGCAAGGTAATTCTTTATGCGTTCAACATTTTCGCGGTTGGCTTCATCTTCTTCTAAATATTCGATAATATCATAAACATCCACTACCGAATACACTGGGAAACCATACTCTTCGCCAACTTCTGCCATAGCTGATTTTTCAGTTTGTCCTTTTTCTTTGCGGTCAACCATAACGAATGTTGCGGCTACTTTTATGTCTTTAAGGCCTGAAAGAATAGCCATACTTTCACGAATAGCGGTACCTGCTGTAATTACGTCTTCAACTATAACGATTTCTTCACCCTCTTGCGGCTTATAACCAACAAACACACCGCCTTCGCCGTGATCCTTTTCTTCTTTACGGTTGAAGAAGAACGGTACGTCAAGACCGTCTTTTGAAAGTGCACAGGCAACTGATACTGCAATTGGAATACCCTTATATGCAGGTCCGTAAAGAACAGTGCGGCGGTTTCCAACCTTTTCAAAATATGCTTTTGCGTAAAATTCGCCAAGCTTTGAAATTTGGTCACCGGTCTTAATATCTCCTGCGTTTATAAAATAAGGGATTTTTCTGCCGGATTTAGCTGTAAAATCACCAAATTTCAACACACCGGCACTTTCAAGAAACTGTATAAACTCTCTTTTATAACTTTCCATATTTATTCTCCTTAACCTATAAATTCAGCTACACAACGTTCGTATGCCGCAACAGGATCTTCTGCCGCTGTAATTGGACGGCCAACAACAATATAGTCACTACCGATTTTGTTGGCTTCGGCAGGTGTCATAACACGCTTTTGGTCACCAATGTCACCGTCCGCAAAGCGAACACCCGGTGTGATTGTTAAAAAGTCTGCGCCACAACGCTCGTGTACCTTGCCAGCTTCAAGCGGTGAGCATACAACACCGTCAAGACCGGCTTTTTTAGCGTTTGATGCATAGTGCATAACAACCTCATCAATTGGCTCTTTTATAAGAAGGTCGTTTTCCATACTTTCTTGGTTTGTTGATGTAAGCTGAGTTACCGCAATAAGTAGTGGGCGTGTACCATCAGGACGAGTAAGACCCTCAATAGCAGCTTCCATCATAGCAGTCGTGCCACTTGCATGAAGATTAGTAATATCTACATCAAGATTTGAAAGTACATTCATAGCCTTTTTAACGGTATTAGGAATATCGTGGAGTTTTAAATCTAAAAAGATTTTATGACCGCGTTTCTTTATCTCTTTTACAATAGATGGACCTTCTGCATAAAAAAGCTCCATACCGATTTTTACAAATGGTTTACGACCGGTAAACTTATCGAGAAATTCAAATGTTTTTTCTGCGCTTGAAAAATCACAAGCAATAATTACGTCTTTACCCATTATTTAACGCCTCCTATAATGTCGCTCAAATTTTCAATACCATACTTGTCCATAACACTTGGTAAATCAATTATAATATCACGGCAAGCATACGGATTTATAAGATTTGCAGCGCCTACCTCAACTGCAGTGGCACCTGCAAGCATCATTTCGATTACGTCTTCGGCAGTAGACACGCCACCCATACCAATTACAGGAATATTTACGGCATGCGCTACCTGATAAACCATTCTGACCGCTACGGGAAAAATTGCAGGACCCGAAAAACCACCCATTTTATTTGCAATAACGGGTTTACGAGTTTTAAGATCAATGCGCATACCAAGCATTGTATTTATTAGGCTAATGCCGTCAGCACCCGCCTGCTCACAAGCTTTTGCAATTGCCACAATATCGGTTACGTTTGGTGAAAGTTTAACTATTACAGGTTTTGTGGTAACCGCTTTTACAGCGCGTACAACCTCTGCAGCAGCCTTAGGACTTGTGCCAAAGCTCATACCGCCACCGTGAACGTTAGGGCAGCTCACATTTACCTCGAGCCAACCAACCTGTTCCTCTTTATCAAGCAGTTCACAGGTGTAAGCGTAATCAGGCACAGCAAAACCGCTTACATTTGCCATAACTTTTTTATTAAAGCATTTACTAAGTTTAGGAAGCTCTTCACTTATAACCTTTTCTACACCGGGATTTTGAAGACCAACAGCGTTTATCATACCGGCTGTGCACTCTGCAATACGTGGTGTAGGATTACCAAAACGAGCATCCTTGGTGGTACCTTTGAATGAGAATGTACCAAGACAATTTATATCATAAAGTTCTGCAAATTCATAACCGAAACCAAATGTACCCGAAGCAGGAATTATGGGGTTATCGATTTCAATACCGCAAAGATTAACGTTTAATCTTCCCATAATATTTCCTCCTTTTGCATAACGGGTCCGTCTTTACAAATTCGCTTATAGCCTGCAATTGTTTTACAACTGCAACCCATACACGCACCAAAGCCACAGCCCATACGCTCTTCAAAACTCATCTGACCACTTGTTTTAGATGTTTTATAAATTGCTTTTAGCATTGGCTCAGGACCGCAGGTGTAAAAATAAGTATAATCATTAGGATAAGCGTTTGTAACAAATCCTTTTACACCATAGCTACCGTCAACCGTTGTAACAGTGACATCGCAGCCTAAATCCTTAAATTCTTGCTCATAAAAGACTTCACTTTGAGTATTAAAGCCAAGAATAACCGAAACCTTTTTCCCCTGTGCTACAAGCTTTTTGGCAAGCATATAAAGTGGTGGAACACCAACTCCACCACCAAGCAAAACAGGAGCATTGCCAGAAAGCGATAAATCATAACCGTTACCAAGACCGGTGAGCACGTCAAGAGTGTCACCGACAATCATTTTGGACATTTGCTCGGTACCTTTACCAACAACCTTATAAATGATTGTAACCGCAGTTTCATCACAATCACACACAGATATAGGACGTCTTAAATATAATCCGTCAAGCTGAATATTGATGAACTGACCACATGCGGTAATGTCGGAAGTATCTCCGACAAGCACCATCCTATAAACATTTTCAACTAATTTTTTGTTTTCTGATATTTTAAAAATACCTTGTTTCATTTTAAATTCCTTTATGCATCAATAGTAGAAATTGTAAGTGTTGTTTCTTCGAGAACGTCAAGCAAAACCCTTACAGTGTCAAGTGAGGTAAATATTGTTACGTTATTTTCGGTAGCAAGACGACGGATTTGCTGGCCGTCACTATCCTGCGTAGAAGCACCGATATCTTTAGTGTTAATTACGTAAGCAATATGTCCCTGTCTTATTGCATCCGGAATTTCATCAGCATCTTCACTAATCTTTTTAAGTGCGTGTGTGCGTATTCCGTTTTCTTTTAAGAACGCTGCAGTACCCGCAGTTGCCTGAATATTAAAGCCAAGATTATAGAAACGACGAATAAGTGGTAGTGCCTCATCCTTGTCCTTGTCAGCAACAGTTACAAATACCGTACCATAGTTTTGTAAATGAGTACCCGATGCTTGAAGCGCCTTATAAAGAGCGCGGTTAAGCTTATCGTCATAACCAATAGCCTCACCGGTAGATTTCATTTCTGGTGAAAGATATGCGTCGAGTCCCTTAATTTTGTTAAATGAGAATACTGGAACCTTTACATAGTAACGGTTCTTTTCTTGTGGATAAAGACAGAATATTCCCTGTTCCTTTAGTGATTTGCCAAGAATAACCTCAGTAGCAATATCAGCCAAAGAATAGCCTGTTGATTTTGAAAGGAATGGTACAGTTCTTGAAGAACGTGGATTAACCTCGATAATATAAACATTATCATTTTCGTCAACGATAAACTGAATGTTATAAAGGCCAACTATTCCTATTCCAAGACCTAATTTTTTAGAATATTCTAATATAGTGCCTCGCACTTTATCCGAAATACTAAAGGTTGGATAAACGCTTATTGAGTCACCCGAGTGAATACCGGTACGTTCAACAAGCTCCATAATACCGGGAACAAATACATCCTGTCCGTCACAAATAGCGTCAACCTCTACCTCTTTGCCTTGAATGTATTTATCAACAAGTACAGGCTTGTCGGCATCTATTTCAACAGCCGTTTTAAGATAATGACGAAGCTGTTCTTCATTAGATACTATTTGCATAGCACGTCCACCAAGTACAAAGCTTGGACGAACTAGTACAGGATAACCGATTTCGGCAGCGGCAGCTACACCATCTTCAATTTTGGTTACTGCTCTACCCTTTGGTTGTGGTATATTTAATTCTTGTAATATTTTTTCAAAACTATCACGATTTTCAGCACGCTCAATAGCTTCACAATCAGTACCGATAATCTTTACACCACGGTCCATAAGAGGTTGTGCAAGATTTATTGCGGTTTGACCGCCCAATGATGCTACAACACCTTCAGGTTGCTCAAAATCAATAATATTCATTACGTCTTCGGGTGTAAGCGGCTCAAAATAAAGCTTGTCAGCGGTTGTGTAGTCGGTAGATACAGTTTCTGGATTATTGTTAATAATAATTGCTTCGTAGCCTGATTTTTTAATTGTAGATACTGCGTGTACTGTTGAATAGTCAAATTCAACACCCTGACCTATACGAATAGGACCTGCACCAAGAACAACTATTTTCTTTTTATTGGTTAAAACGGAGGTGTTTTCACCGTGATATGAAGAATAAAAATATGGAATATATGCATTTGTATGGCAAGTATCAACCATACGAAAAGCAGGAGTAAGCTTGTTTTCTTTGCGGAAGTTGTAAACATCAATTTCACTGCATTCCCACATTCTTGCGACATATTTATCAGAAAAGCCCATTTTCTTTGCTGCGCGCAAAATTTCAAGATTGCGTGGATTTTCCTTAAGGCTTCTTTCCATATCTATGATACGTTTTATTGCTTCAAGGAAGAAGGCTGTAATTTTTGTGATATTGTGTATTTCTTCTACAGTAGCTCCACGATAAAGCAATTCTGCTATTGCAAAAAGATTATCATCTCTGAATTCACTAATATAAGCCTTAAGCTCATCATCACTCATATTATCAAATTTATTATGATAAAGATGATTTACACCAATTTCAAGCGAACGGGTACCTTTAAGCAAGCTTTCTTCCAAGGTAGTACCTATACCCATTACCTCGCCCGTTGCCTTCATTTGAGTGCCAAGCACATTGTAAGCAGTTGTGAATTTATCAAACGG
Organism: Clostridia bacterium; assembly: GCA_017513195.1. Classification (GTDB taxonomy): domain Bacteria; phylum Bacillota; class Clostridia; order Oscillospirales; family Acutalibacteraceae; genus UBA737. The sequence goes on from JAFXGM010000018.1 coordinate 75,949, forward strand.
AAAACGAGGAAGCTTTGTAATAACGTAATCAAGCCTTGGCTCAAACGCCGCAGTTGTATTGGCTATTTTAATCTCTTCAAGTGCCATACCCACAGCAATTTTTGCCGTAACACGTGCAATCGGATATCCAGATGCCTTTGACGCAAGCGCTGAAGAACGTGATACACGTGGATTTACTTCTATCAAATAGTAGTTGCTCGAATTTGGATCCAATGCAAATTGAACATTACATCCACCTTCAATTTTGAGCTCACGAATAATCTTAATTGCGCTGTCGTTAAGCATTTTAAGGTCATGGTCATTAAGTGTCATAATAGGTGCCACAACCAAAGAGTCGCCGGTATGAACGCCAACAGGATCAATATTTTCCATACCGCAAATTGTAATTGCGTGGTCGTTAGAGTCACGCATTACCTCAAACTCAATTTCTTTATAACCCTTAACACTCTTTTCAATAAGCACCTGATGTACGGGAGAAAGTTTAAATGCATTAAGGCCTACTTCTACAAGTTCTTCTTCATCATAGGCAAAACCGCCGCCTGTACCGCCCAAAGTAAATGCAGGACGAAGTACCACTGGGTAACCTATTCTATTGGCAGCTTCCTTTGCTTCTTCAATGCTGTATGTGATTTCAGAAGGAATAACCGGCTCGCCTATTGACTCGCACATTTCTTTAAAGAGTTCACGGTCTTCTGCGCGTTCAATACTGTCACGTGAAGTACCAAGAAGCTCAACACCGCACTCCTTTAGAATTCCCTTTTCTTCGAGCTGCATAGCAAGGTTAAGACCTGTTTGACCGCCAATACCCGGAACAATAGCATCAGGTCTCTCATAGCGTAAAATTTTTGCAATATATTCAAGAGTAAGTGGCTCCATATAAACCTTATCAGCAATAGATGTATCGGTCATAATAGTCGCTGGGTTTGAGTTGCATAGAATTACCTCATAGCCCTCTTCTTTAAGTGCAAGGCACGCCTGTGTACCGGCATAATCAAACTCGGCCGCTTGACCTATTACAATAGGACCTGAGCCTATAATTAAAACCTTTTTAATGTCTGTTCTTTTAGCCATTATTTACTTCCTCCTGAATGCGTATTGAATTATCTTTATATGCTATCTTTCCATCACAAATCGTTAAATAACATTTACCAAATAATTTATAATTTTCAAAAGGCATTGCCTTTCCTTTAGAAATAAAATCATTGGGGTTTACAATAATTTCTTCGTCAAGTCGCCATATAGTGTAATCGTTGTTAAGCGGTATATTAAATCTTTTACGCGCATTGAAGCATAATAAATCAATTAGTTTATCAAGCGTAATAACGTTTGTTTTAACAAAGTATGTGTAAAGCAGCTGAAACGCAGTTTCAATCCCCACTATACCAAACGCACTTTTTTCAAGACCTTTTGACTTTTCCTCTGCGCTATGTGGTGCATGGTCGGTAGCAATCATATCAATTGTTCCGTCCTTTATTCCTTCAATAAGCGCAAGCCTGTCTTCGTGCGAACGAAGCGGCGGATTCATTTTAAATTTACCGTCTTCTTGCAAATCGCTGTCGTCAAGTATCAAGTAATGTGGACCTGTTTCACAAGTTACGTTTAGTCCCTCTGCCTTAGCTTGTCTTATAAGTTCAACACTTTCTTTACAAGAAATATGGCAAACGTGATATGCGCAATCCGTCTCTCTCACAAGCTCTAAATCGCGCTTTATAGGTCCCCATTCGCTCTCGGAACATATACCCCTATGCCCATGTGTTTTTGCATATTCACCATCGTGTATATAACCGCCATGTAGTAATGAATTATCTTCACAATGTGCCACAATCATTTTGCCCAAAGCTTTTGCTTTTAACATTGCTTCGCGCATAAGCTCACGTGACTGAACACCACGTCCATCATCGGAAAATGCAATACAATATTTTGACATGCCTTCCATATCCGAAAGTTCAAAACCGTTTTGACCTACAGTTATTGAAGCATATGGATAAACGTTTATCACGGCATCGTTTTCGATGATTTTTATTTGTTCTATTAAATGCTCAACACTATCGGGCACCGGATTTAGATTAGGCATTGTGCAAACCGCCGTATAACCGCCGTGTGCCGCCGCTTTTGAACCAGACAATATCGTTTCTTTATAAGAAAAACCCGGCTCACGAAAATGCACATGCACATCGCAAAAACCGGGTAAAATACAATAATTATTTTTTGTGTCGGCAAAAAAAGGTGACAAAACCGCCTTGTCTACTGTAGGGACAAAGCTTGTTTGAAAATCAGGCTTGTAAACATTTTTTTCTAATTGGACTGACATTACAAAACCTTCCTTTCAAGCGTTATATAAAACAAATAATTTTTGCCTTAATTTATCTAATGTATTTTAACATATTGAAAATATCTTGTCAATTAAAAAATTTGCATAAATTTTATACTATTATTCCCCTTTTTTCATATATTTTGTTAAGGGGGATTTTACATATGTTTTTTGAAACCTTTATAAGAATAATATCAAATATATTTTACTTGGCCTTACACGTAAAAGGAACGGGGTCGTTTCCGCCTTCACTTACAGCCAAACAAGAGCAGGAACTTTTAAAGTTAAAAGAACAAGGCGACGAAAACGCAAAAAATAAACTTATCGAACATAATTTGCGTCTTGTTGCCCATGTGATTAAGAAATACTATACTGACGAAGATCAGGATGATTTAATTTCTATTGGTACTATTGGACTAATAAAAGCGGTAAACACGTTTAAAAGTGATAAAAAAATCAGACTTGCAACATACGCCGCGCGCTGTATAGAGAACGAAGTCTTAATGCACTTTAGAAACAACAAAAAACACGCGCAGGATGTTTATATAAGTGATCCTATCGATACCGATAAAAACGGCAACACACTTACGCTGATTGATATCATTCCTGACGATAATAATATTGAGGAAATTATTGATACAAAAATTAAGACGCAAAAATTAAAAGTGCTTTTAAAAACTACACTTAGTGAGCGCGAGCTACAAATAATAAAAATGCGTTATGGAATTGGAAGCAAAATATATACACAGCGAGAAATAGCGAAAAAACTTGGTATTTCAAGAAGCTATGTATCGCGCATTGAAACAGCAGTTTTAGAAAAACTAAAACAAAATTTTATATGAAAATAGCAACGACATTTTTGTCGTTGCTATTTAGTTATTGTACTATTTTCCACTTAATGGTTACAGCAGGATATTTAATACTGCCATTTGATTTTGCCGCAAGGGTAATATCAATTTCGTCACCAACCTCTACGTTGGTTAACTCAATATATTTTCCCGTGCTGTCAAATTTTATTTCCTCTTCAATATCAGTATTTCTCTGCGCAGAGTTGCGATTATTAGTAACTGTTAACATACCGATATCTGTGCCACTCAAAAGATAAAACTTAATTGTACCCGCTTTTGTAGCTTTAAATTGATACCAATAACCCGCCTCTTCGCCTTCGGCAATGGATGTGGTAATCTCTTTTCCAATGGTAGAAATTTTCTCCTTATTATCCATAGAACCCATTGGACTGGCAAAGTTAATTACAAAACTTTCAGCAGAAGAACCCTTATTACCTATTTCGAAAACAATTTGATCACTTGCAAGTTTATCTGATTCAACGAAAAAAGATAGTACTCCATTTTTTGCCTCATATTTTTTGTTATTATACACGACATAGGCATGAGAACTATTAATTGTTAAATACTTATTACTAACACTCCTAATTTTGTATGTAACAGAACCATTTGCCGCAATTTTTACAGTTGTAACATTGCCTGTCTTATAGTTTGGCGCAGTAGAAAGTGTGACGCCGTTATAACCGACATCATCTACATTGGTAATTTCGCTACTGTTACTATTAATTGAACTGTTATTCTCCTCATCAGGTTCAATAAATGTTGGAGGCGCATCCTCCTCTACATCATCTTCAGAATCACCCACACTTACGGTATTATCGGATGGAATAATTTCACTACTGGTATCGGAAGAATCAACATCAGAATCAATTTCTTCGCTTGAAGTAATATTATCACCCGAAGTATTATCGTTTGATTCGGTCCTATCGTCATCGACATTATATACATCGCTAGATGTAGGTGTGGTAATTGATGAAGAAGCATCATCACTCACGTCATTACATCCAACAAAAGCAGATAACACAAAAATTATTAATAAGAATAATGAAATAGTTTTTTTAATAAACATGTTAATCGCCTACTTTTTAGTTATTTTAAGAATAAGTTCAGTCTGATTCTTTTTAATCGGTATATATTTCGTACCGGTATACTCATAACCCTTAGGACAAGATATTACAGTAAGCCTATAGCCCGATGTAGCAACTAATGGAAACATTGCAATGCCTTTATTATTACTTCTTGCAGTAACGTTTGAATCCTTTTGAAGCTTTAAAATTACACCTTCGACAACATTATTGTTTTGATCGATAACAGTAACTAAAAATCTTGAAGGTTTTGCTGCCGCAATCTTTGATGCATCATCGTTATCAGCTGTTTCAGAACCACTACAAGCACAAGCCGAAAAGCACAATAAAAAAGTTAATAGAAAAACAAAAAGTCTTTTGATATTCATTGTGTTATCCTACTTTTTGGTTATTTCAAACGTATATTCTGTTATTCCGTCTTCAAGATAAATATAGTTAGTACCAACATACTCTGTTTCGTAACCTTCGGGACAAATCGATAACGAAATTTTATGTTCGTCGGTAATCTCAGCATTAAATGTTGCAACGCCATTTTCATCGGCTTTACTTGGGAAACATACATCCTTGCAAAGCTGAACCATAACATTAGGAACAGGATCACCATTTTGGTCAACAACAGTTACAACAAATTTAGGTGTTTCCTCTTCTTTTGATTCGGTAGAAACATTGTCTTGGCTTACTTGTGGCTTAGCTGTATCGTTTGCATTAGTATCATCACTGCCGCATGCACAAAGAGAAAATAACATACACATAGCCATAATAATAGCAATAATTTTTTTCATAAAATTCATTCCTTTATTACTAAAATTCATTAATATTTTTAACTATCGAATGCTTATAATCATCCGACACAAAATGTTTAAACATATCTTCAAAAATGCCCTCTTCGGTTACTGCACCAACATGAAAAAAGGCAATTTTACCGTAACGATCTATAACAACGGTTGTAGGGAATCCTTGAAGACTAAACGCCGAAATCCACTCTTGCTCACCCTTAATAAAAGGTAAAGATAGACCATTGTTTATTGCATAATTTTTAATTTGATTCTCTCTATCATCTGTTGGATTGATTGCCAAAACGGCAATATCGTTACTATACTTATCGGCTGCTGCTTGCAAATACGGAAATTCCATTTGGCAAGGTCCACAATTGATAAACCAAAAATTTAATACAATGGCTTTTTTAGTTACTAACAATTCCGAAAAAGTATATGTATTACCATTAACATCGGTAAGTTTATAATCTCCCATATTATCTCCAAGCGAGTATATACTTTCAGACAAATTGGGATTATCTAACAGCACCGCGGTTGTATTATCATCTGCTCCGCAACCCGATATGCATAATAGGCAGATAATAAATACTATTAATTTTCTAAAAATACCTTTTTTCATACAGCAATCATTCCGCATAGCAGCACATAAACAACCATGCAATTTCATTATTTATATTTGTAAGATTATTACCGGAATCATCTTTAAACATATAGCCGTTTCCTTCCGGATTCCACCAGCCAACATATTCACCGCGTTGCTCAATAATATACTTTAAATCCTTTGTAAGAGGATAAACGCCGTTATCTTCATCGACAAATTCTATATATTCAAGCAAGCATTCTGAATAACTTTCTTTTTTAATGAAATTCTTTTCATCATCAAAGAAGTACTTAGAAACGCCCGAACGGTCAAGCATAGTTTTGAAACAAGCAATATATTTACAATCTTTTGCCAAACGCACAAGCACTATTGGTCCGTTATCGCTATTTAAGTGATAAAAACCATCCTTATCACTAAAAACCAATTTATAAGTATCGGTAGATGCGGTAAGGTCAAATTCTTTTATAGATAGATTTGCAGGAAGTTTATAATTACTTAACTCAACGGTTTTCTTATATACGGTCCAAGGCTCATCTTCTACAGATTTAATAGGTTCACCTACTCTATTAATACCTAAAATACAATTCTTAACACCTTTACCTGCATCAAGTCCAATTACATAGGTAGAAGTGCCGGTGCCATTGGTACCGATCATATTAGCCTTAACATTTATTGAAAACTTATTGTCTTTAACTTCGGCAACACTGTTTTCCTGCACAAAATGCGGTGCACCGTAATAACCAATTTTAATATCTTTGCCATTTATAACCGAAATCTCATAATTGCCTGCCTGCTTTGGTGAAAACAAAAAGTAATTGCGGCTTTTCTCTTTTAAATTAACGTATGTGCCACCGGCATTTACAAAAGGAGCATCAAACTCACCATTGTTTGTGCTAAGCTTTTCGCTTTCCTTACCAACTTTATAAGACACAATAACATCAACCTTTGGACTGTCTTCTGTTACTTCAATACTATTGTCATAATAATACTCATTGTCAGAATCTGTAAAATCAAGCACAATTCTATATGAACCGCCTTGTATTGTTTTTGTAGCAATTCCCTTGTCGTTAATAGACTGCATTGCAACCTGATCGTCGCCATCCATAAACTTAACAATTACACCCGATGTGTAAGGAGTGCCAAATGCATCTTTAACAGATACCGCATACTCCTTTTCACCCGAACCGCATCCGGTAAGGGCGAAAAGTGAGAAAACAAGAGAAAAAATTAAACAAAATGAAATTATATTTTTAATATTTTTCATAAAAATCATTCTTTCGTTAAGAAATTAGTCGTTTGCGCCAAGATAGTCATAATAATAGCAAAGTTTAAGCCATGAGTTTTCTACGTCTTCGAATGTATATTTATCCATAAGCTCTTGTAAAATTTCAGCAAGCTCTTCATCAACCACAACGCAACCGTTAAGCTCGTCGCCCGACTTAATTATTTTACCTAAATATTTCTTGATGTCTTCAGTACGATCGTCACCATTGCCGTGATATCGTCCTGCAAATATATCATCTATTTGATATATTTCAGCGTTGGCATCATACTCTTCACCCCAGAGTTTTTTGAGGTATTCATCGGTCTTTTCGGTGTCGTTATTATTTTGTTTTAGATAAGCTAAAATTTCACCATCGGTTTCCGATTTGCTAAAATCAAAGCCACCCATTTCAATCATCTCGGTAATTGAATTGTTGAAAACGGTTGTCAAACCTGTGAAATCAGCATATATAGCGCTACCGTCTTTGGAATCATAATATTTACCGTCTTTAACAACCGGTTCAATACCGCCGGCAATTACATCATACATTGCGCTACCGGTAGCATCGGTATCATATGTGAAATAACCGGGTGCACATAGACGGAATAGCTTGTGTGATGCACCAATGTACTCAACATCATAGTTTATTGTACCGGTTGCATAAACATCCCAGAACGCCATATTAATATAATACGGTTTGCCGGCCTCCATATAGTAAACCATTGAGCAATTGTTTGGATCGGTATAAAGTTTTTCGTCATGCTCGTATGTGTATATAACTTCGCAATCTTTATTGAATATCCAAGCGTCAATACCGTCCTTGTAATCGCTCTTTGAAGTAAAGCGATAAACACCGGATTTTGTAGGAACAAATTCAGACAACAAACCTCTAGGCATAATCACTCGATCATAATAGAAGTTGTTTGTAGCAACATTTTTACCTAATGTAGTTTTAAATGCGCAGAAAGGTGCAAGACCTTTTATTGGGTCAGCAAGCTGTGTGGCACCGGGGCCATATGCTTGATAATATTTACACATTTTGAGCCACTCGTTGTCATCGTCTTCAAATCCTGCAACACGAGCTACTTGTTTAAGCATTTCAGCAAGTTCTTTATTTACAGTGCAAACACCATTGATTTTTGCGTTTGATGCGTAAGAGAAGTATGTCACCATACCTAAACCTTTATCTTCTTTCTTATCATAAAGGCTGACACCTTTTTCATCAGCATCGCCGTTCATAACAAGTGTTTGAACGGACTCCTCCTCATTGAATGGTGTATAACCCATAAGATCGGCCAAAAGCAAAGGTCCATTTTCGCTACCTACATGATAGTAGCCATCATTTTTGTTAAATACAACATTAACGTAAGAATACTCGTCGTTCTCATTAGCTGTTGCTGCGTAACGCGGCAAATATGTAGCTGTATCAATTTGAGATTTATCAACAACGCGCATATTATCTATATAAACAGTGTCGTCGCCATCTGCACCGCTTTCATCCTTAAGATAACAAAATGCAACCTCATACGTACCATCTTTGTCAGCAACACAAGGATAGCATGATTGCCATTTTTCGGGAGAAGATACACCAGAAATCTGGAAAACATCTTCGTCATTTACTATGACATACATAATGTCACAACCAAGTTCAGAAGAAACAAGATAATCAAAACCAACCGCTTGACCGGCTTTTAATTCCACGTTTGCATATAAAATAGCATATGAACCATCAATAGTTTTGTTAGAAGCATAAACGCAAGAACGTCCACTCTTTTCACCAATTACAAAAGGCCAAATAAACTCCGCGTTTTCGTCTTCTGTTTCGGGATTATATGTAACATTAATAGTTCCGGAATTAATTGCATTAGCAATTTCTTCACTCTTTGGCATCTCAAAAGTAGGTTTAATTTGAGTTACAAGATCACCGATGCCGTTTTTACAGAGTTTTTGTTTATAATCATCAGCTGTGAAGTGATCAAATGCACAAACCCATGGACGCTTACTTGTAATTGCACCTGATTCTACAACACATATTACGCCATACTGATCAATAAAGATTGAGGTTGGATAACCCTGCACACTAAAGGTATTTGCCCAAGAAGCAGGACAAGCGGCCATTGGGAAGGTATAACCATATTGCTTTTGGAAAGAATCAACAGCATTGTTATCTTCCATTGGATTAAGTGCAATAATTTCAATATCATCACTGTAATCTTTATAAAGTTCTTGCATCAATGGAAACTCTTCAAGACACCAGCTACAAGTTGTATACCAAAAGTTAAGAACAACTAACTTTTTAGTCTTTAACACTTCAGAAAGCTTGATTTCAGTGCCGTCCGGCTTCATAACGGTAAAATCATACATTACGTCGCCAAGCTCGAGTGTAGCACTTGAAATATCGGCATCAGTAAAAAGTGAAGATGAAATAACAATATCCTTTTTTGTACCATCAAATTTATAACTTTTTTCGACTAAATAACCTTTTGGTACCGGACTAATGACAATAGCGTAATTAGAATTTTTATCAAGATTAAATGTCGCAGTACCATTATCATTTGTTTTGGTATAGTCAACAATATCACCAAGAGTGTCATCTGCATATATGTAAACATCAAGATTAGACAATGGCATACCGCCATTTGATTTTATGTTTACTGTATAGAGTGTATCACCATTTGGTCTGTCCGATGTATCGTCACCATCATTGCTATTGCTAGTAAGCATTGGAACAACAATTGCAGCAACAATTGCAAGAACCAACACAATTGAAATAATTATAAAAAGGAGTTTTTTGGATTTAATAAAATCCCAAGCCTTTTTAAAAATTTCACCAATTTTGTTTAATAAACTCTTGTTTTCCATAGTTCCTCCCGTATATGAACAAATAATTAAACATTAAGGCAAAATGCGCCCAATTATTTAGTATATAATAACATATAATATGTATTTTCGTCAACAATAATTTGATATGAAAAAGAAAAATAACCCGACAAAAAAGTCGGGCTAAATTCCTGTAAAATCGAAATCGGGTATAAAATCTTTTTTTGCGCTTGAAAGTTCTTGAACATAACAATTTTGAAAACCTGTATTAAATATATATGACACAACTTTGTCATATTCCCTTTCAGTGATTTTTCGGTTGATAATTTTCATGTTTGCGGCTTTAAACAATGGCATATATTGACTCATAATGCTAAAAAATGAATTTGGCAAATATTCCCTAACCCAATCAAAAATTTGAATAGCATCCATTGTTGATTGAGGCATTAGCAAATGCCTGACTATGACACCTTTTTTCATAATACCATTCTCAAAAACACATTGTGGTTGTTGCCTATATACTTCTAATAAAGCATCTTTGCATATTTTAGGATAGTCAATAGCATTAGAATATATTTTTGATTTTTCAGAATTAATATATTTAAAATCCATCAAAAATATATCAACATAACCTTCTAAACGTTTCAAGGTATCTATAGTTTCATATCCGCTAGAATTATAAACAATTGGAATGCTAGGTCTATACAAATCAAGTGCGCATATAATTGAATCAACAAAATGTGTTGGTGTTACAAGATTTATATTGTGAGCACCTTTTTGTTCTAATTTTCTAAAAATATTTGACAAACCTTCGATTGTTATTAACTTTCCTTTGTTAATTGTGCTTATGTCACCGTTTTGGCAAAATACGCAATGTAATGAACAGCCACTAAAGAAAATTGTTCCAGAACCATTTGTTCCACTAATAGAAGGCTCTTCCCAAAAATGCAAATCAGCACGTGCGACCATTGGCATATTTGGCATACCGCAAATTCCGCCAATGTTTTCAGTAGCAGTGCGAGTAGCATTACACTGTCGCGGACATTGGTTGCACAGCATCTTCTTTTACCTCGCAATTTTTAACTTTTGGCTCTAATACACGACGTCGAACAATCAAATTATCGAATGTCTGCCTGTAGCTAACACGACAAACAAATTTTTTGCCACACTCTTTGCACACAAAATTTGCATTAAACCAATTATTGTGATACTTCCATTTTGTTGTTCTGTTTAATTTACTCTCACATTTTTCACAATAAAAATCTTGAGTTTCCTTTTCAATTCTTTCGTCTTTGATATTACTAATATAATAGGGCTTAAAATACAACTGATTATAAAACTCAGGATCAGAAGTATCTCTTATCAATTTATCAAATGCGGGTTTATTATAATGCTTTTTAAGCAATGCCGCACAAAGCAGACTATCATCTTTAGCAGTGTGCAAATCATAGTTTTCGGTTGTAATCCCCAAAAGCTCAGCGGCATTACCAAGAGAAATTTGCGAAGTAATATTATAACCTAATAAACGCAACTCTGCCTCGATAAATTTTTGTAAATCAAGATATTTTTCAATCTTAAATTTCTGATTATCAAGCAAAAACTTTTCATTCTCAGCAATTGTGTATAGGTCAGAATTACTCCAAGTAATGGTGACGGTATTTTTTCCTAACCATTTGTTATATTCTTTAACAGCTTGTGTTAGCGGAATACCGGAAAGCATCATTTCCTTGGTTATACCTGTAAGCTCGGTAAAACGTTTTGACACTCTATTAGAAATAGATGATCTAATTGTTACATCGAAAATATCAACAATATTGAAATTTTCATCAAGTTTTACAGCGCCGATTTGCAAAATTTGATTAACAAACCGTTTATGTACTTTATGATAGGCGCCGTCCCATTCCATATCAAGTATTACGTAATTCATCAGCGATTCTTCGCCTCGTATTTCATACGTAATTCTTTATTAAGAATTCTTTTTCGAATACGAATGTTATTTGGTGTAATCTCAACCAATTCATCGTCTTTGATAAAATCAAGAGATTGTTCAAGACTTAAAATTGAAGGTGGCGTAAGCTTTAATGCATCATCAGAGCCCGAAGCACGAGTATTGGTAAGATGCTTTGCTTTGCAAACATTGCAAACGATGTCTTCACTCTTTGGACTTTCTCCGATAATCATACCTTCGTAAACCGGCACACCTGCGCCTATAAACAAGCGACCGCGACTTTGGGTGTTGAAAAGTCCGTATGCGGTGCTCTCACCCGTTTCGTGAACTATAATCGAGCCGGTAGTTCTTTGGTCAATATCACCCTTATATTCCTCATATCCATTGAATATATGATTCATAATACCGTTACCGTTTGTATCGGTCATAAACTGCGAACGATAACCCAAAAGTCCACGTGCCGGAATTAGAAACTCGAGGTGAGTCATTCCACCCTCACGAGCTCCCATATTTTGCAGCTCGGCATGACGTGTGCCAAGACGCTCCATAACGGCACCGACATACTGTTCTGGAACTTCAATCATAAGCAGTTCAATAGGTTCTAATAATTTACCGTTTTCATCATGTTTGTAGATTACATTAGGCGGTGACACTTGAAATTCATAGCCTTGACGACGCATTGTTTCAATAAGAATTGAAAGGTGCAATTCGCCACGGCCCGACACCTTAAATGTATCGGCACTGTCGGTCTCTTCTACACGCAAGCTAACATTAGTAAGCACCTCTTTAAAAAGACGCTCACGCAGATTACGCGATGTTACATATTTACCGTCTTTACCCGCAAATGGTGAATTATTTACCATAAAATTCATTGCCAAAGTAGGCTCGTCAATTTTAACAAATGGTAACGGTTCTATATGTTCGGTATCACAAGCGCTCTCACCTATTTCAAGTTCACTTATTCCTGCAACCTGAATAATATCACCAACAGTAGCGGTTTCAACCTCGGTACGCTTAAGACCTTGATACATAAAGAGCTTTGCAATCTTAACTTTTGAATTAGTTCCATCTTTATGGCAAAGTGCAACTGTTTGTCCAACCTTTACGGTACCGCGAAGAACACGACCAACACCGATTCTACCAATGTAATCGTCATATTCAATGTTTGTAAATAATATCTGTAATGGTGCTTCACTATCACCAATAGGCGCCTCAATCTCTTTAATTATTTCTTCAAAAAGAGGTTTCATATCAGCGCCCGGTATATCGGGTGCATATGTTGCGTATCCATCACGACCGGATGCAAATACGACAGGAAATTCTATTTGTTCCTCATCTGCACCAAGCTCAATAAACAAATCTAAAACCTCGTCTACAACTTCAATTGGTCGCGCCATTGGCCTATCAATTTTATTTATAACAACAACTGCTTTTTTACCAAGTGCCAACGCTTTTTTAAGCACGAAACGTGTTTGCGGCATACAGCCTTCAAATGCATCAACAAGCAAAAGAACGCCGTCCACCATCTGCAAAATACGCTCTACCTCACCGCCGAAATCAGCGTGTCCGGGGGTATCGATAATATTAATTTTTATACCGTTATACATAACGCTGGTATTTTTTGAAAGTATTGTGATGCCACGTTCACGCTCGAGGTCGTTTGAGTCCATTACGCGTTCGTCAACCGACTCGTTATCACGAAAAGTACCACTTTGACGAAGCAATTGGTCAACAAGCGTTGTTTTACCGTGGTCAACGTGAGCAATGATTGCAACATTTCTTATATTTTCTCTTTTTTCAACTGCCATTAAAAAGTCCCCTAAAAAATTTAACTATTTTGTGTGTTCTTCAATCCAATTTTTGTACCAATAAAATGAATCCTTTGGTATTCTTTGTTGAGTTTCATAATCAACATAAATAAGGCCAAAGCGGTCATTGTATCCCTTTGCCCATTCAAAATTATCCATAAGCGACCACTGGAAATAACCCCTTACATCTACCCCATCATCAATTGCCTTCTCAAGTTCTAACAGATGACGATTTAAAAAATCTATACGATTAGGATCATGCACTTTACCGTCAAGTGACACAATGTCGTGCGCAGACATACCGTTTTCGGTAATAAAGAACGGCAATTTATATCTTTCGTAATAAAACCTTGGTCCCCAACGAAGTGCCTCGGGAGTAATAGGCCACTGAATTGCTGTTTTACCCAGTCCCACCTTATGAGCAACCCTTTCCGGATTACCATTTTGGTCGGCACGAATTTCCTGACCGTTATAAATGTTGTTGCCATAAAAATCAAGCGGTTGACTTATAAGGCACATATCTTCATCGGTGATTTCGGGCAGAAAATCTTTATACACACGAAGTCCGTCTTCAGGATATTTTCCCAATATTACCGGGTCACTCCACCATGAAACATTCCACATAAGACCTCGACTAAGTGGCGGGCATTCAAACATTTTTTTACGAGCCGCTTCAATATCTGCCTCGCTATCGCTTGCGGGATAACAGGTAGTACCCGTCGGTGCATAGCCAACCTTTATGGGCTGTTTAGCGTTCTCACGCAAAGAGATTACCGCAGCGCCATGCGCTTTCAGAACATTATGGCACATTTGAAATATATCTTTATAAAGCACTTGATAGCCCGGTGCGTGTGGACTTGTCATATAACCGGCACCTATAAAGCACTGTGGCTCGTTAAAGGTTATAAAGTTTTTAACTCGGTCAGAGAAAAGCTCGGAAACTTTTGCGGCATAATCGGCAAACCAAGCAACGCTTTCGTCGTTAAGCCAACCGCCTTTTTTATGTAATGCATACGGGTAGTCCCAATGAAAAAGTGTCATATATGGCTCGATACCATTTGCAAGTAATTCGTTAATAAGGTTGTTATAAAACTCTACGCCTTTTGGATTAAGTTTACCCGTACCGTTAGGAATAAGACGTGACCAACCGATCGAAAAGCGGTAGGCCTTAATGCCTAATTCTTTCATTAATTTTACATCTTCTTTATAACGATGATAGTGGTCACAGGCAATGTCACCGGTGTGTCCTTGTTCAACGTGTGTATGCTCATGGCAAAAAACATCCCATACGTTTTCGCCCTTACCATCCTCGTTCCAGGCACCCTCAATTTGATATGCAGCAGTCGCAGCACCCCAAACAAAATCCTTTTTAAACGACATAGATATACCCCCTGTATTCATTAGGAGAATTATATCATAACACACTTTAAATTTCAATAACTGATGACAAGCAATTTTATTTTTATTAAAATGTTTTTAGACAATTTTAAAGAGGTAAATTAATGAATATACTTTTTCATACACTTGGCTGTAAAGTAAATCAATATGAAACAGAAGCCATGCGTGAGGCCTTGCTAAATTGGGGCCACACAAACGATAAAAACCTATCTGTAGATGCGGTAATTATAAACTCCTGCACCGTTACAGCCGAAAGTGACCGAAAGACTCGTCAGCTTGTGCGCCGTATGCACCGTGAAAATCCTGGCGCTATAATTGCACTTACAGGTTGTATGGTGCAAGCGTTTCCTGACGAAGCCAAAAAACTAACCGAAGCTGATATTGTTATCGGTAACCGCGATGTTACAAAAATAGTTAATGCAATAAACAGTTATGATAATAAACGCGTTTTTGAGATTGACAAGCATCAAAACGGTGATGAATATAACACCATTGGACTTAGCAGATTTAATGAACGCACGCGTGCATTTATGAAAATACAGGACGGTTGCGACCGTTTTTGCACATATTGTATCATTCCCTTTGCGCGTGGTAGAATTCGTTCACGTGCGGTAAGTGACATTAAAGCGGAGGCACAAAGGCTTGCCGCAAATGGATATAGTGAGATTGTTTTGGTTGGAATAAACTTAACCTCGTATGGCAAAGGCGAAGATTATAATATTTGCGACGCAGTTGATGCCGTATGCGAGGTTAACGGTATAAAGCGCGTAAGACTTGGGTCTCTCGAACCCGACCATATAACTGACGAAATGTTAAATCGTTTTAAAATCCAACCAAAGTTTTGCCCACAGTTTCATTTGTCGCTGCAATCGGGTTGCGATGCAACACTAAAACGTATGAACAGACACTATGATAGCGCGTTTTATGAAGATTTAGTAAACAGAATACGAAATACATTTACCGATGCCGCAATTACCACCGACATTATGGTAGGCTTTGCCGGAGAAACGGATGATGAATTTAACCAAAGCCTCAATTTTGCCCAAAAAATCGGCTTTGCAAGATCGCACATTTTTGCATATTCTCGTCGCAGCGGTACCGTAGCCGCAGGACTTAAAAATCAAGTCAGCAACACCGAAAAACAATTGCGTGCGCACCAAATGGCCGAAATCACAAAGCAAACCGAAATTGAATTTTTAAAAAACCAAATCGGTAACGTCTATCCCGTTTTATTTGAAAATCAAAAAAACGGGGTTGCAGAGGGTTATACACCGAACTATACAAGAGTTATTATTGATACAAAAAAAGCTATTACGGGGCAAATTTGCGACGTTTTAATTAAATCTATGCAAGGTGATTACTGCATAGGTGAAATATTCAATAAATAAGCTAAAATCCCAAGAAATATTCTTGGGATTTTTTCTATCTATACATATCTAATAATTTATTAAACTTTTCTGAACGTCGCATTCTTTGATATGTTTTTTGTGGTGCTGTATCTAAAAATTCCAAAGTTCTCTCAACTAAAGATTTTCCGTTACACATTTCATTTATAATCTCTTTTAAAACGATATCGTTAATACAGATTTTATCTAAATCTTTGGCACATTCTAATTCTCTATTCTTGATTCTAATTATATCATCTTCAGAACCAAAATATGAAATCGTCCATAAAGCTAAATTTTCATATAATTTATGGGATAAAAATAAAATTGCCGTTTCATTTGTTTTTGAATAAATATCATAAAAATAATTACAAATGTTTTCACAATTCACTTTTTTAGTTTCAATGCTATAATCATTATTAAACAATATTTTTTTTATAAGTCTAATTGCAAATCCTTGTGAAAGACTATATAAATTTTTTCTTATCCAATATTGTGAGTCCGCCGTTTCATATCCACAAAAAAGTTCTTCTGATTTTATTCCAACAGTACCACCAAAATCAGGTAAGCGCTGCAACATTTCTAACGCTTTCTTTTTATCACCTTCTGCAAATAAAAGTTTTGCTTTCATATTTATTGCTTCAAGACGAATTTTTTCATCATTACATCCGCTTAAAATTTTGTCGCTAATATGCAAGATTTTTTCTTTATTTTCAAGTAAAATTTTTTCACTTGCAATCTTTCCTCCAATTAAATCAATCATATATAAATACATGATTGTATAGTCGTCATAGTACTCAATGTAGGCTTTATTTATATATTCTGTTGCTTTTTCAAATAATCCATTTATCCTAAATTGCCAATATTCATTTTTAATCTTTTCGATTATCTCTTTATTTTTTGCAAAATCATAACCAACCAAAGTATCGATAGTTACGTCAAAATATTTTGCTAATATTGGTAACAAAGAAATATCAGGATATGTTTCTCCTCTTTCCCATTTACTAACTGCAACATTACTAATATTTAAGAAATCTGCAAGTTGTTCTTGAGTTACATCTTTTTTATAGCGTAATTTTTTAATATTCTCACCAATATTAATATTCATAGTATTGTCTCCTATAATTTTATTAAGTAGCGCTACTTTAATTTTATTATACTAATAATAATCGTTAAAGCAAGATAATATCACTTTACATCATTTAACTTTTAGTTAAATTACTGTCTTTAGTTACTGTTTAATTTTTATTCAAAAAACCTTGACAAATCAAATGGTTTGATATATTATATTTTAGACGCCGCTGTGGTGGAATAGGCAGACACAAGGGACTTAAAATCCCTCGGTAGCGATACCGTACCGGTTCAAGTCCGGTCAGCGGCACCAAAAAACCCAAGAACTTAAAGTTCTTGGGTTTTACTTTTTAGCTTGCCTTTAATTGTAAACGAATCTTATCACTAATCATTGCAATAAATTCGGAGTTAGTAGGTTTACCTTTATTATTTTGAACTGTATAACCAAAATAGGAATTAAGAGTATCAATATCCCCTCTGTCCCAAGCAACCTCAATAGCGTGGCGTATTGCTCGCTCTACTCTGGAAGAAGTGGTGTTATGCTTTTTGGCAACAGATGGATACAACGCCTTTGTTATTGAACCGATTATTGTTTCGTCCTTAATCGCAAGCATTATTGAATATCTTATGTATTGATATCCTTTGATGTGTGCCGGAATACCGATGTCGTGAATTATTTCTGTTATCATAAGTTCAAGCTGAGTATCGGTTATGATATTATCTTTCTTGACGATAATCGGCTCTAATTCACTTTTCCAATTTGCCAAATCCATTATTCTTTGCGCCATCATATTGATATCAAAAGGCATCAAAAAATAATATGCTGCACCTGCTTCGAGCGTTTGTCTCTCAAGCCTTTGATTGTCAAAAGAGGACATTGCCAATACCATCGGTCTTTGCTTTGGATCAACCTCCTTCAAAGAATTAAGTACCCCTAAAATATCAATGCCCGGCATAAAAACATCTGCCAATAAAACATCAAAACTGTGTTTTTGCAGGGCATTTATCACCTTATACCCATCCTTTTCACACAACTCAACTTCCATCCCATAACCTTTTAAAATTCGAGCGCATTTTTGCCCAAATTCCGCTGTATCATCCGCAATGATGACATTAAGTTGTTTGGTCATTAAAACTAACTCCCTTTCTTTAATAATATGCCAAAATTTTACCATAATTTTCCTATAAAAACAATGCTTTTCGCGGGTTAACGCAAGACTTTTCATCGCAACTTCTATCAAATTTTTACATATTTCGACGCGCAATATATTATAATTTTAACTCAAAAACAGTTTTGTTTGCGAAAATACAACTAATTCGACATAAATTAAACAAAAGTAATAATTTTTTTCGATAAAATTAGATAAGTAGTTTTTTCAAGCCAATATATGCTTTTAATATTAACTTTTTATAATTTTTTTAAATAAAAAAACAGCGTTCCAAAACGGAACGCTGTAAATTTTTAGCATATAAAATTATTTTACCATGCTTGCAACTTCTGCTGCAAAATCGTCAACGCGCTTTTCAATGCCTTCGCCCTTTTCCATACGAACAAAGTCAACGAGTTTTACGTCAACGCCCATTTCCTTAGCACAGTTTGCAATGTACTTGCCAACGTTGATGTCGCCATCCATAACAAATGCCTGTTCAACAAGGCAGTTTTCCTTGTAGAACTTACCAATTTTACCCTCAACGATTTTACCAAGAATAGCATCCGGCTTGTTAGCCATTTTAGGATCTTCTTTCATCTTAGCAATTTCAATTTCTTTTTCCTTCTCAATAACCTCTGCAGGAACAGAAGCCTGATCAAGATAGCCGGGGTTCATAGCTGCAATTTGCATTGCAACGTTTTTACCCATAGTGATAAATGCTTCGCTATTAGCGTCAACATCACCATCAAATTTAACAAGAACACCGATTTTGCCGCCAGCGTGAACATAGTTTACAACGTTGCCTTCAAAGCGAACAAAACGACGGATTTTGATGTTTTCACGAACTTTAAGGAAGAGTTCCTGAACCATTTCTTCAACGGTCTGACCGTTTTCTACACAAGCGTTAAGAGCGTCAACATTAGCAGGAGCCTGAGCCGCAATAACCTTTGCAACCTTGAGTGCTAAATCTTTGAACTCGTCGCCGCCTGCAACGAAGTCGGTTTCTGCGTTAAGCTCTACAGCAACGCCAACACCGTTTTCGCAAATAGCGCATACAGTACCTTCGGCAGCAATACGGCTTGCCTTTTTAGCTTGAGATGCAAGACCCTTCTCACGAAGATAGTCAACAGCAGCATCCATGTCGCCGTCGCACTCAACAAGTGCTTTTTTGCAGTCCATCATACCGCAACCGGTTTTTTCTCTTAAAGCCTGAACGTCTTTAGCAGTAAAAGCCATAGTATTTAATCTCCTTTAGAGTAGTATTTTAAATTATTCAGCAGCCTCTTCAGCTACTTCTTCCTCTGCTGTTTCTTCAACAGCTGCAGTGCCCATTTCTTCACCCTGTCTGCCTTCAATAACAGCAGCGGCGATTGTTTCAGCAATGAGTTTTACAGCGCGGATAGCGTCGTCGTTACCTGGGATAACTGCGTCGATTTCATCAGGATCACAGTTAGTGTCTACGATAGCGATAATCGGAATACCGAGCTTCTTTGCTTCAGCAACAGCGATTCTCTCTTTGCGTGGGTCAACAATGAAGAGTGCGCCGGGGATCTTGTTCATATTCTGGATACCGCCGATGAACTTTTCAAGCTTCTCGATTTCAAGAGTAAGAGTTGCAACTTCCTTTTTAGGAAGAAGATCAAATGTGCCGTCATCACGCATAGCACGGAGCTGTTCAAGACGAGCAATACGAGTGCGAATGGTGCTGAAGTTTGTAAGCATACCACCGAGCCAACGAGCGTTTACATAAGGCATACCGTAATGCTCTGCTTCTTCTTTAACAGAATCCTGAGCCTGTTTCTTTGTACCTACGAAAAGGATATCGCCGCCTGCTGCTGCGATGTCGCGAGCAAACAAGTAAGCCTCGTTAAGCTTCTTAACGGTCTTTTGAAGGTCGATAATGTAGATACCGTTTCTTTCTGTGAAAATGTACTCAGCCATTTTCGGGTTCCAACGTCTTGTCTGGTGACCAAAGTGAACACCTGCTTCAAGAAGTTGTTTCATTGATACAACTGCCATAATTTTTTCCTCCTGAGGTTTTTCCTCCATCATGTCAAGCACCAGGTTTTGACCTTGTATCAGCGGTCACACCTCTACCTGCATAAGACATAATGTGTGTAATATTTTCTGCCACCATTACAGTAGCCGATAGATTATACCATAACACTTTACAAAATGCAAGTGTTTTTTATGACTTTTTGTAAATTTCAAGTATCTGCTCTGCCCTGTTTACAATTTTATTGCGCAGTTCGATTGGGGTTATGACCTCAATTTTATCTTCGTAGTTCATAATCCATGTAACAAGTGCGTCGCTGACAGCGGCTTTTACAGTAAAGTCAAAGGTAGCATCGGTAACATTTGTTATAAAAATACTATCACCAAAACGGTCGGTAACCTGTTCGAGAATACTGTTACTACAACGAAGCTTTACCTCTTGCATATTGCCGCCAAACATACCGAACAGTTTCTTTGTATAATCGGCAACGTCGAAAGTATCGCGGTATGCACTTACTTCGCTAAAATGACGAACAGGCTCATCAGTAATTTCTACCGAATGAATGCGGTCGATGCGCAAATTCATAAGGTTGTCATACTTATCATAGTTACCGATAAGATAATAATAGTCAAATTGCCAGGTCATAGCGTAAGGGCTTACAATGCGAGTCTTTGACTCGTAAACAATTTGTCTACCCTCTTTTAAAACTTTTTTACTGTATGTAAATTTTATTTTTTTACCCTGCTCTATCGCGGTATTTATACGGTCGATGTTATAAAACAATTCTTCATTTCTGGTTTTATTGCTGCTATCAATATAAATGCCTTGTATATTTCTTTTAGACTGATATTTGCTAAGCATTCTATCAAGTTTTAAGGTTAGTTCACGAGTCTTCTTCTCACTTATAAATTTAGCTGTACGAACGGCATCCGCAAGCAAGAAAACCTCGGGCAGTTCGAAATCACGACTAGCTAAAAAATATCCATTTTTGGGCACACGTGTTTGAATAATATCATAACCAAAAGCAATAAGGCACTCAATATCATCGTATATTGCCTTGCGCTCAGCAGTAATATCATAAGAGGCTAATTTTTCACATATCTCTGTAGCAGAAAGTGGATGTTCTTCATCGGTAAGTTCAGTCAAAATTTTAATAATATAAAGTAATTTTACCTTTTGGCCTCTTCTAGCCTGTTTTTCTGCCATAAATCCACCGCCTTTATAAATTCATCGTAATCATAAACTGCATTTAAGCAATCCAAAAAAGCATTGCAGGACATACCTGTAGGCAGTTTAAGAAATTTAGCCAAATCATTACGCAACGTTGAGCTATTAATACCGCCGGAAAGTCCTTGTGAAAATAATAAGGTTTTTGTAATTGCTTTATTACTTTTTACAGAAATATCCTTGCCCGTTATTCCACTGCGAGCAAGTGCATCAATGATAAGTTCTTGCGTCATACCCTCCAAACCTAAAAAACCGTCTTTAGAAGGCTTTGACTTACGTTTTTCTTTACCATAAAGTTGAGGTATATAAACGTTTGTAATTGTATTTTCAGGACAAATTTGCTTTAAATGCGAACGCAAAAGAGCTCCGGCTGAATCGGAATCGGTTATAACAATAATTCCTTTTCGTTCTGCCAACAGTCTTATTAAATCACGTTTTTCCTTATCCTTAAAAATATGAAATCCGTTAGTTGTAAGTATAGTCGCATCAATAACGTTTTCAAGCGTAATTTTATCGTATTTTCCCTCAACGATAACAACTTGACTTAATTTAATCAACAGCTTCACCCTTTATAAGAATATATACAAGCTTAACAGTGAGCTGTTCTAAAATCGACTTAGGGTCAGCGCCAAAACTCTTTAGCGATTTATCGGCATCTGCTATACTATTAAGACTTAGATTAAGTTTATCGGCATTAAATTTTTTAAGAGTTTGTATTGCTCTGTCAATTAAAAAAATCTTGTTTTTGGGGTATTTAAAATCATCGGCAATATCATTCTTGCTTTTACCCGAAATATTAGCGGTATACGCTCTATAAATATCTACGTAACTCGAAGCAGTAACACTTAATATTACCATAGGATCTATTCGCATAAAAAACATATCATCAAGCATTTTAATAGCAGTAGAAATATCACCTACAAAAATTTGCTTTACATACTCATAAACCGAAGCGTCAACAGATTTTACAGCTATTTGATCAACAATATCTTTAGAAATTTCGCCGCTACCTACAAATGAACACAATTTATCAAGTTCATTTTTTAGCGTGTTGAGGTCCAAACCCGAAATCTCAATCAAGTGTCTTGCTGCAATTTCGCCAAAATTACATCCGCGCTTTTTTGCACCATCAGATAACATTTTTACAAGTGCTGTTATACTGCGATGGTTAATCTCGGCACAAATTCCGCCTACCTTTTCTACAGCCGATATTATCTTTTTTTCTTTGGCACCTTTTTTTGCGTCGAATTCTATTGAATCAAAACAAATAATCAAAACTGTAGTATCATTTGCGTTAGAAATAATTTCTAAAAGACGATCAAAATCGGTTTTTGAACAATGTTCAAAATCAAAATCAGAAAGAACAACGCTTTTACGCTCTGCCATCATAGGAAATTGATTCACTGCATCAAAAACTTCCTGCAAATCTATATCGCCTTCAAATTTTTGTAGATTGAAAAAGGGATCACCATCAGAAGCTTTTTTTGCCAAGGAATCTTTATAATAATTTTTCAAATAAGAATCGTCACCGAAAATTAGGTATATAGGCGAAAAGCTTCTCGCGGATATGTCTTTTCTAACTTGTTCTTCATATACTATTGGCATTAAAATCACTTCTTTTCTTCTTATATTCATAATAATACATGTAGCCTATTATTAAAGCTATAAAAAATATTGACCACCAAAAAGCGCTTTTAGGAAGCACTGCAACAGTTACGGGCAATTTTGCAATTTGATTTACTATGTATTGACAAAACTGTGAGCACAGTCCGGCCAAGTGAAACATTAGAAAACTAATGTGATGAATAATAGGAATTGCATTTACTAAAACAGCAATAATATTAGAAATAAGCGCGATGGTTATAGGTATATTAATAATTAGATTGGTTATGGGCCCTACAATTGATACATAACCAAAAACTTTAATAATGATCGGTAATGTAAATATAACGGCAATAAAAGAACACAAAACCGAACCAATTATAGTTTTTAAAAATAATGATTTTATGTTAAATCGACTATTTAATATATTCAAATAAAATGGAACAATCCAAATAATTGCAAGTGTAGAAACAACTGATAATAGAAAAGAAACATTTAAAACAATAAAAGGCGCAGTTATAATGATTATTGTAATTGCTGTAAGCAGCGAGCTTAAAGAATCATTGTCACGATTAAAAATTGGAGCTATACCGGCTACAACAAACATTGCACCCGCTCTTGTAATTGAGGCGGTAAATCCACAAACAGAATAAATTATAAAAACAACGAATATTGATAAAATACATCGAACATATTTATTGTAAAAAATCTTATCAATAAAAAGAAAAATTGCCGCCATAATAATTGATAAATGCATACCGGATACAACAATTACATGACTAATACCTGTGGTTTTAATATTATGAGAAAAGTCTTCGCTAAGCAAACATTTATCGCCTGTTGTAATTGCCAGTAACAGTCCGGCTTTATCACCCGAAAAACGCGCAGAAATGTTTTTCTTTACATATTGTCTAACATCGCCCAGCGATTTATAAAAGACATCTTTTTTATTAAGTTTTACAATTGTTTTTGTGTTTGCCGTTGCATATATTCCTTCACTAAAATTTGAAATACGATATTTATTGTTTTCCTTTATCGAATTTAGTCTTAATGTTACTTTAATAACGTCGCCGTATTTAAGTTTTGTTTTTTTATAATCAAAAAGAAGTATTTTTGTTCCGTTTGGAATTGAATCACAGTTTTTCTCTTTAATAACAACATTATTGTAATCGTCATAAGCAGTTAAATCTTCTACAACAACGAACTCGCCCTTGATATAATCACCGTCTAAATCATTGATCGATTCAATTTTTGCAAATTCAAGAAAAAGACTACCAATGAAAAAACTAATAAAAACAAATACAGTTAAATATTTATATTGCTTTTTAAATGTAAAAATTAGTAATGTCAATAGCGCAACAATTATTAAAAAGTATGTTAAGGATTTTGAAAACAACGAACCGGCACTTATAGTACAACAGGCGATTGCTGCAAAAAACATTGGTCGTTTTAGAATATTCATATTTTAAAACAAATCAATATTTAAAACATTTAAATGTTCAAGTAAAATTTTCACGCCAATCAGTATTAAAATTATACCTCCGGCCAACTCTGCTTTTGACTTATAAACCGAGCCAAATTTATGGCCAATAAGCACACCTATAGACGACAAAACAAATGTAGTAATGCCGATTATCAAAATTGCAACCCAAATATTGATATCATCAATTGCAAATGCAATACCAACTGCAAGCGCATCAATGCTGGTGGCAATTGCCAAAATAAAAAGTTCTTTTATACTAAAGCACGAACAGCAATCATCATCTTCTTTTTGAAAAGCCTCTATTGCCATTTTACCACCGATAAACAGTAGTAGACCAAAGGCAACCCAATGATCAAAATCCTCTATGTAGGTCTTAAAACTACGACCAAGTGCCCAACCAATAAGTGGCATTAATGCTTGAAATCCACCAAAAAATATAGCAATTAAGCTCATTTGTTTATAGTTAAGCCTTTGCATTTTTAATCCTTTGCAAATAGCAACGGCAAATGCATCCATTGAAAGTCCTATTCCTGTTAAAAAAACAGTTAAAAGCATACAATCATCCTATAAATTATTTTTGTTTTGTGTTCCATGCAGTTACATCTTTTAGTTCATTTGCAAGTGCAACATAGCTATCATGACGAGATTTTTGAATTTTACCATTTTTTAACGCATCAATAACGGCGCAACCCTTTTCACAAGTGTGAGAACAAGAATTAAATTTACAATTTCCAAGATACTCATCAAAATCCGGAAAACAGTCAGCAAGCGACAGTTTAAAATCATATAAATCTTCATTGGTCTCTACCGTTGAAAATCCCGGAGTATCAACTACGTACGCACCATTACCTACAAAAAATAGTTCGGTATGGCGAGTTGTATGCCTTCCTCTGCCAAGCTTATCACTTACCTCGCCTGTTTTTAGCTGCAATTCCGGAAACAGCGAATTTAGTAGACTAGATTTGCCAACACCGGAGTTCCCCGAAAAAGCACAAACACAATTATTCATTTCATCCCTTAGTGAATCAATTCCAATTCGTTCTTTGGCAGATACAATATAGGTTTTAAATCCGGTATTTACATATATTTGATAATACTCATCAAATGAACCCATATCTGACTTGTTGAATACTATTATAGGTTCAATATTATTATATATTGCAAGTGCTGTAAGTCTATCAATCATTAATGTATCGGGTGCCGGTGTCGCATATGCAGATACGATAAACATTTTATCTATATTTGCAACAAGTGGTCTGTTAAATAGATTTTTTCTGGTGGCAATTTGCTCTACTATGCCGTGGGTATCATCGGTTAATGAAAACTCAACTATATCACCCACAACAGGGGAAACTCCCGCCTTGCGGAAGTTTCCCCTGGCTTTACATTCGTATACATTACCGTCACAAGCGACATAGTAAAAGCCGGAAATTGCTTTAACAAGTATACCTTTTTTCGTCATATTATTCTATTTCGGTCGATTTGCAAATAATGCAATCACCATCAACTGGTTTTTGATGTTCACCGTTTTCGGTATTAGGGCAGGTTTCGTGGTCGGCATCGGTGTGTTCCTGACCGTCAACTAACTCGGCACCACACAAATCGCAATATACATGTTGGGTAGGTTCGTTTGAAACATATTCTTGATAATCATATATTTTTTTATCGTTATCAATGTTATCCTTACTGGTACCCTTTGCCGTATCAATTGTTAAAATAGCGTAATCATACCAAGTATCATCATTACCAAAACGAACCTTTAACGTATATTTTACAGACTTATCATTGGAAACCATTTCCTTGAAAGCGTGACTGGTCTTCTTGCTAAAGTTCAATTCTGTACTTTCCTCTAACTTTTCACCATCATACCAAATAGAAATATAACCGGTTTCTTTATAATCTTTAAAGTCATCTCTGATTGGTGCAGTTATTTTGTACTTATAATCAGTAATACCTGTACTAATATAGATCTTAATTTCAGTGCCTTCCGGAACCAATTCACTGGAGTTAGCGTCGGGAGTTTGGGTAATAACACGGCCTTTACTTGTGTTTTCATTAGGGGTAAGATTGCGTTCCTCAATAACAGCAACAAGGCCTAAATCTTCAACGTCTTTTATAGCGGTTTCCTTAGTTAATCCAACAAGATTTGGTATTTTTACCATTTTGGTAGGCTTACCTGTACTAATATATACTAATATTTCAGCGCCTTCTGCCCAATATGTTCCAAACTTTGGTTCGGTTTCAATTACGTTACCGGCCTCAACCTCATCGTGTGGTAATTCCTTAATTGCAACAGTAAATCCGTGAGATTCAAGTTCGGTTTTTGCGTATGATTCCGTCTTTCCATTAACATTTGGAACAAGAATAGTATTTTTACCCTGACTTATATAAAGTGTAATTGTATCGCCGCTTTTAAGTTTCTTTCCGGGAGCAAAGGATTGGTCACAGACAACATTAATTGCGTACTCATCGTTCTTCACATGTTCAACCTTAAATTCGAACACATTGTCTCTAAATAATTCGTGGCGTTCAACCTCTTCAAGTGTCATACCAACAAATTCTGGGCATTCTACTTCAACCGTTCTATTCTCACTGTTACTAGACAAGAAAATAATAACAACAGCAATAATGGCAACAACAAGTGCAGAAGCAATACCAATAAGAATTGGTATCATATTGTTCTTTTCTTTAACCTCTTCTACCTCTTCTTCCTGTGGTTCAGGCACAACAACGGCAGAGGCCGGTGTAGCAGACATTATAGAATCAACATACTTTGTTGGTGAATTGTCAACAAAATACGAATAGTCGAAGGTGGATTCAGGATCTTTTTTAAATTGCTCTAAATCGCAAAGCATTTCAGACGCTGATTGATATCTGCGCTCTGGTGTCTTTTGCATAGCGTGCATTGTAATTTGTTCAAGACCAAGTGGAATTGCGGGATTAATTTCAGTTGGTAATTTGGGGTCACGCTGTAATTGCATAATAGCAACCGATACAGCGCTTTCGGCCTCAAACGGTAACTGACCTGTTAACATCTCATAAAGGATAACACCTAATGAGTAAATATCGGCTTTTTCATCGGTCTTTTCACCACGAGCCTGTTCAGGGCTAATATAGTGCACAGAACCAATAGCCTTGTCAGTAATGGTGCGTTGTTCGTTTCTTGCAAAACGTGCTATACCAAAGTCGGCAACCTTAATAGTACCATCAGAAAGCACCATAATATTTTGTGGCTTAACGTCGCGATGAACAATTCCTTTGTCGTGCGCGTGCTGCAATGCTTTTAAAATCTGAATTGTAAAGAATACAGCATCTTTCCATCTAAGGCTGCCCTGACGTTCAATAAATTCTTTTAGAGTAATACCATCAATATACTCCATAACAATATATTGAATTAAATCGCCAAAGCTTACGTCATAAACCTTTACAATATTAGGATGTGAAAGAACCGCAATTGCCTTTGACTCGTTTTTAAATCTGCGTATAAATTCATCATTAGAAATGAATTCTTCCTTTAAAATCTTAATAGCAACTATGCGATTTTCAACATTGTCGTATGCTTTATATACAACAGCCATACCGCCAACGCCAATTATCTCTTGAATTTCATAGCGTCCATCTAGACGTTTACCTACAAACTTATCCATAAATAGCACTATCCTTTCTATCAGTGAGACACAACCGCTACGGTTATATTATCTCGACCGCCACCTGAATTAGCTTCATCAATTAATATTGTTGTAATTTTATCTAAAGCATTATTTTTAACAATGCTTAATATGCTGTTTTCACTAACATAATTTGACATACCATCGGTGCAAAGTAAAATTATATCATCTTTAGAAATATCAACACAATAACTATCGATTACTATATTATCCTCAACACCAAGCGCACGAGTTATAATATTTTTTTCGGGATGCGTTTTTGCTTCTTCTGCAGATATCTTACCAAGCTCTACCAATGATTGAACCATTGTATGATCACGAGTGATTTGTGTTATTTGTTCATTAATCAAGTACGCGCGACTATCACCGGCGCTACATATAACAGCCTGATTTTCAAAGGCTATCGTAGCAACAACAGTAGTACCCATACCAGATAATTGCTCGTCTTTTTTAGATAAAGTAAACACTTCCAAATTAGCCGAGTTAATAGCGTTGTCTAACAGCCTAATTATATCATCAGAGGACATAGCAGGATTATATGCATTTATAACATACTGAGATATTATTTCAACCGCTGTTTTGCTGGCAATATCACCGGCACTAGCGCCGCCCATACCATCACAAACTACTGCAAGTGCTGCGCCGTTTGATAACGTATTGATATAGAATGCATCTTGGTTTATAGTACGAACCTTACCAACATCAGTTTTAGCAAATAGTTGCACCTTCTATCTCCTCCTTTGTTTTCTTTTTAAGTTGACCGCATGAAGCATCAATATCAGCACCCAAGGTGCGTCTTATTGTTGCATTCAAACCAAGGCTTTCAAGCTTTTTTTGAAAAGCAATAATTGCCTTGCGGTCCGGTTTTTTAAATGTGTTTTCCTTAACAGGATTAGCGGGAATTAAATTAACGTGACACATAATGCCTTTTAATCGCGTTACTAATTCTTTAGCACAAGCATCACTGTCGTTTATACCTTCAATCAAAGCATATTCAAAAGAAATACGTCTTGTTGTAACCTTTTGATACTCGCGACACGCAGAAAGCAGTGCATCAATGTTCCATTTTTTATTAACGGGCATTGTGCGATTTCTTATTTCGTCATTGGGCGCATGAAGAGAAATTGAAAGCGTTATTGGTAAATTATGTTCAGCCAATCGTTTTATACTGCTTACAACACCTGAGGTTGAAAGCGAAATATGTCTAAGGCCAATATTAAGACCATTTTCATCACTTACAAGCTTTAAAAACTGAATACTGTTATCGAAATTATCAAGCGGTTCGCCCATGCCCATCATAACAACGTTAGATATTCTTATATTATTATCTCGCTGTGCATAGGTAATTTGAGCCAGCATTTCAGATGCTGTAAGATTTCTAGTCAGACCGAAAAGCCCTGATGCACAAAACTTGCAGCCCATACGACAACCAACCTGTGTAGAAATACACACGGTATAGCCGTGTTCATATTTCATAAGAACAGATTCGATAAGTTCGCCGTCATAAAGCTCATAAACGTATTTGATTGTGCCATCAATTTGCGATACATACCTTTTAAGTGGTTTAACCGTTGCTATATAGCCAATCTCGTTTAACTTTTCCCTTAACGAGATTGGTATATTGGTCATTTCGTCAAAGCCTTGTACACCAGACTGTAACCATTTAAAAAGCTGCAAAGCTCGAAATTTTGGTTGATTTAAATCAACTACAAGTTGCGTTATCGCTTCTAAATTCATAGAGCAAATATCAAGCTTATTAGAAATAAAATCACCTGCTTTTTTGCAAAAGCGCACAGTAAAAACCGTCGCTACCGTCTATGTGTGGCATAAACGTACGTTGGTATTTTAACTCATATTGGGGGTATTTGTCAAGAAAACGCTTAATAACCCCTTCGTTTTCACACTTACGAAGTGTGCAGGTAGAGTACAAAATACGTCCGTTTTCATTAAGATATAAACAAGAATTTTCAAGTATATGTAACTGAATATCCGTAATGTCTTGATATTCACTTATATCTTTATATTTTATCTCTGGTTTTCGGCGTATTACACCAAGTCCTGAACATAACACGTCACAAAGAATAACGTCAAAGTTTCCAAGTTTATCGTTAATAAGGATTGCATCATTTTGTATCGCCTTAATATTTGTAATGCCTAAACGCTTGGCACCTTTAGTTATTAAATCAACACGCTGCTTATATAAATCACAGGCGATAATTTCACCTTTATTATACATATACTGCGCCATTGTAAAAGTTTTTCCACCCGGTGCCGCGCATACGTCTAACACTCTTTCGGAAGATTTTGGTGATAAAATATTAACAACGGTTTGCGAGGCAATATCTTGAACGTGAAAGAGTCCATCTTTATATGCCTTGCATTTTGAAACGTCTATACCGCCTATAACGTCTATTGCGTTATCAAGCGCAGACGACTGTGCTAATATATTATCATTATGTAATGTGTCGAGCAATTCTTCAACATTTGTTTTTAAAGTGTTTACTCTTAACGTTACGGGTGGTGTTTTTAGCGAATGCTCTAAAAGCTTTATCGTGTTATCGATACCATAATCATTAACAAAGCTTTCTACAATCCATTCGGGACAGGAATATTTTACGCTTAACGATTTATTATCGTTACCGTTAGGTAAATTTGTTCCCACACGTAAAACGTTCCTTAAAACGCCATTTACAAAGCCTGATAAATTCTTGCATTTTGAGTTTTTAATAATTTTAACCGCTTCGTTGACGGCTGCGCTATCGGGAATTTTATCAAGATACATTATCTGATAAAGCGCAATCCGCAAACATTCCAACACAAAGGGTTTTACTTTTTTAAGCGGTGTGTTTATAAAGTTTGATAAAACATAATCCAAAGTTATGGTTCTATCGAGGACTCCATAAAATATAGCGGTTGCTAATGCCCTATCAGATGGGGACAAATCGTTTTCATTTAAATATTTATTAAGTGTAATGTTAGAATATGCCCCGCCGTCACGAACGTCACACAAGGCATTTAAAGCAACCTTTCTTGCGTTTGCCATTATTCAACGACCGTACCTTTCGAAATTGCGTGACCATTTAACATTTGCGATGCGCTCATTATCTTGGCACCTTCAGGTTGAACTGTAATTAGCTCGACACTACCACCTTTACAAGATATTACGAGTTTATTATTACTATCAATAACAACACCACATTCTTGCGCAGTAAGGTTAGCCTTTTTTGCCTTAATGACCTTAATGCGCTTTCCATTAATAAAACAATATGCGCATGGCCACGAATAAAATCCGCGTACTGCATTGCAAATCTCATCGACAGTTTTGTTGAAATCGAGGTGTGCCATCTCTTTTTTAATTATTGGTGCATAGGTGGCATCATCTTCGTCCTGCTTTACAGGATTAAGAACGCCCTGTTCGGCCTTTCTTAAGGTAGATATCATCAAATCGGCTGAAAGTGGAGCCAATCGGTCGAACAATTCCTCTGCCGTTTCATCAACGCCAATTTCGGTAATTGCGGTTTCTAATATATCACCTGTATCTATGCCTTCGTCCATAAGTTGTGTTGTAACACCGGTATGTCTTTCACCGTTTACAATAGCCCATTGAATGGGCGCAGAGCCGCGAAGCTTTGGTAGTAGTGAGGCATGACCGTTTATACAACCATATTTGGGCAAATCAAGAATTTCTTTTGGTAATATTTTACCATATGCAACAACAACTATTGCATCGGGGTTAAGTTCTTTTAAAACTTTATATGCTTCACCGTCGCGCAAAGTTTTGGGTTGGTACACGGGAATATCATATTTTTGTGCCAAAACCTTTGTTTCAGGCGGGGTTAAAATTTGCTTTCTACCGACAGGCTTATCTGGTTGTGCAAAAACTGCCGCTATATCATATTTTTCATCAATAAGCTTTTGTAATGTTACAGCCGCATAATCGGGCGTACCCATAAATACAATACGCATTAAATTTTTGACTCCTTTTTTGCGTGGTCTATATACAATACTCCATCGAGATGATCAATTTCGTGACATAAAGCACGTGCTTTTAATTCTTCTCCGGTTACGACAATATTCTCACCATAGCGGTTTTGGGCACGAACTGTTACACGCATTGGACGTGTAACTAATTCGTATCTGTCAGGAATAGATAGACAGCCCTCGTTACCCACCTGAGTTTCATCGCTTTTTTCAACTATTACCGGATTTATGAGCTCTATAAGACCGTCACCAACGTCTATAATACAAAATCTGCGAAGCAGACCCACCTGTGGCGCGGCAAGACCAACGCCCTCGGCCTCGTACATTGTCTCGGCCATATCATCTAAAGTTTGATGCAGTTTTTCATCAAATGTAAGCTGTGTACGACAAATCTTACGCAACACGTCATCGCCTAATTTAACAATATTTCTTTTTGCCATTGTAATCCTCTTTTTTAAATAATGTTTTCAGGGTTTATATCTACCCCGACGTATGTATCTTTTTTAAGTTTAATATCGCTTGCCTTACGAATCATTTCACGGAATCGTGAGTTGTTTTTTGCTTTTATAATAATGCGATATCTATACTTGTTATTAACCTTTGGTACAGTCGCAGGTGAGGGACCAAGAATTATAAGCTTGACGTCGTTATAATCCCCTGCTACAAATTGCCTTATATTTGTAAAAATCTCATTAATGGTTTCTCGAGCAATATTAGAATCCATAGATTGTACATAAATCATACAAATATCACAGTAAGGCGGATAAATCATTAATTTTCGATTTAATATCTCTTCTTTAAAAAATGCATCATAATCTTGCGACTGCGCAAGTGTAATGATGTTGTTGTCGGTATCATTGGTCTGAATAACGGCGATACCTTTATTTTCTGCTCTACCTGCACGACCGACAACTTGTGTAAGCAGTGCAAAGGTTCGTTCGTAACCACGATAATCGTCACTATAAAGCGCACGATCGGCTCCTATAACACCGACGACTGTAACGTTTGAAAAATCAAGACCTTTTGCAACCATTTGCGTGCCAATCATTATATCGTATTCGCCATTTGCAAACGCGGTAAGAAGATTAGAATATGAATCTTTAGTACCTGTGCTATCGGCATCAAGACGTAAAATTTTAGCTTTTGGAAACAAAAGTTTAATTTCTTCTTCTAACTTTTGCGTGCCCGCGCCTGTAAAATGGAAAAATTCGCTTCCACACTCGGGACATTTTTCGGGTACAGGGTGAGATGCTCCACAATAATGACACATAAGTCGTTTGTTTGCGGAATGATACGTAAGCGATACACTGCAATTTTCACAGCTTGCTACCCAACCACAGCCGCTACAACTTACGTAGGTATTATGGCCTCTGCGGTTAAGTAGTATTATGGCTTGCTTTTTATTATCAAGTGCATTTTCAATTTGTGCAGCAAGCTCACGACTTATATTTGCCGAATTGCCGTCTGCAAGTTCCTTTTTCATATCAACAAGACTTACATCAGGAAGAGTGGCATTGCCGTAACGTTCATTTAAAGTAAATAACTTGTATTTTCCTAAAGATGCGTTGCTATAACTTTCTACCGACGGTGTTGCCGAAGCCAAACACAAAAGACATTTATGATATTTTGATCTGAATTTTGCAAGATCGCGAGCATGAAATCGTGGAGATTTCTCAGATTTATAGGTGTGCTCTTGCTCTTCGTCAATAATTATAAGACCAAGTTTTTCAAACGGTGCAAAAATTGCACTACGCGTACCAATAGCAATAAGTGCTTTGCCTTGCTTAATGCGTGTCCATTCGTCCATGCGTTGACCAAGTGACATTGCACTATGAAAAACTGCAATCTTATTACCATAACGCTCGCTGAAAATCTTAATCATTTGAGGTGTAAGGGCAATTTCGGGTACCATAATGATTACACCCTCGTTTCTTTGTGAAACCTCGTCAACAAGCCTTAAAAACACCTTGGTTTTACCGCTACCCGTTACACCATACAAAAGCGCCGTATCACCTGTTTTTGATTTAGTAATTGCGGACATACCTTCAAAGGCATCTTGCTGCTGGCGAGTTAAAACGATTTCCTCGGCACTGACTTTGCAATTCACTTGTGTTGGCAAACGAAACTCCTGCTTTTCAAAAGAAGTAATAATCCCCTTTTTTTCAAGCGAATTTATAACCGATGTTGAAACACCGGTAAAATACTGTAATTCTTTTACAGAAACACTACCCGACATATCAATGAGGTCAAAAATTTCTTGCTGACGTGCAGTCAGTTTTACGCTTTGCGGATTTTCGCTATTAATTCTAACCCAACGACGAGTTAAATCTTGTACCTGACGAGTGGGTACCTGTGTTTTAATAACGGCTTGCTTTTGATACAACGAATCTAATATTTCGCTTGCATTTTCAAATAACTGTTCTAGCTTTTTTAACGAGTGTTCACCGGAAGTTGATAACAAATTAAATATGTTTTTTTCCTCATCTTCAAGCAAATTTTCACAACAAAACTCACTATTTGCGGTATAAAAAACATTCAATTTGTAATTGAGACCTGTTGGAATCATCGCATGAATAGCATCAAAATAGGTACAAAAAACAGTTTCTTTAAGCCAACGACACATTTTAATCATTTCGTCATTTAAAATTGGCTTTTCATCTATAGTAGAGATAATATCTTTGATTTTTGAATCTGTTTCAGACTCGTAAACCGATAAAATCATACCCAATTTTTTGATATTACCTTTTCCAAAAGGAATAAACACTCTGCAACCCGGCAGTGCTGTTTCTTTAAGAGAATCGGGCACGCCGTAAGTATAGCACTTATCAAAAGAGCCGGCAGCACCGTCTATTACAATTTCAGCAACCAAACGATACATACCGAACCCTCCTCGTTAAAATATAGATTTAAAATTAAATAAGCTCTTTTTCTTTTGCAATTTTATTAATTGCAATGCTTACAGGCTTTTCAAGCAAAATTTCCTCATTTGCCTCTGCGTCATTTGCAATACTTCTAGCGCAGTTAGCAATCTCGGTAACAAGACCGTAACGGTTTTCAGAATTTTCAATAAGTTTTCCAATTGCAGGATTTAGCATAATTTACATTTCCTTCCAAATTTATTTATTTAAAATTTTATTTATAAGCTCTAAATTTCTATCGGTTTTAAATTTATCTACCGACATAATAGAAACAAATTCATTTGCCGCGGTTTCAAGGTCATCGTTTACAACAATGTAATCATAATCCTTTGCACATGAGATTTCACGTAGTGCTTCAAAAAGCCGCTTGTCGATAACCGACTGTTCATCAGTTCCACGACCGGTAAGACGTGCCTTTAAAATTTCTAATGAAGGTGGCATAATAAAAATACTAACTGCGTCGGGTATTTTTTCTAAAATTTGATATGCTCCGTTTACGTCAACCTCTATTAACATATTCTTGCCATCATTAACGGCATTTAATACGGGCGCTTTGGGTGTACCGTAATAATTGCCCACAAAAACATTATGTTCAAGCAATTCATCGTTAGCAATCATTTCTTCAAAACGTTCACGCGAAATAAAGTTATATTTTTCACCCTCTACCTCACCTACGCGCATTGGACGAGTGATTGACGAAATAGAAAACAAAATATCGGGCGCCTTTTCAAACACTTTTTTCATAAGTGTATCTTTGCCCGAGCCGGAAGGACCCGAAATAATAAAAACTCTACCCTTATTCATCGGTATCCTCCTCATCGACAACAGCGTTTTCATCACTAATTCTGTTTGCAACGGTTTCGGATTGCAAGTAGGTTAAAATTATATGATCGCTGTCAGTTATTATTACAGCACGTGTTCTGCGTCCATGTGTAGCGTCGATTAGTGTTCCACGCTCTTTTGCATCTTGAATAATACGCTTAATAGGTGCTGATTCGGGGCTAACTATTGCAATCATACGGTTTGCTGAAACAAGATTACCAAAACCAATATTTATTAGTCGCATATAGCACCTCTTATTCTATATTTTGAATTTGTTCGCGGATTTTTTCAATCTCGGACTTAATTTCTACCACAATCTTAGTAATTTCCATATCTTGACACTTAGAACCGATTGTATTGGTTTCTCGGTTCATTTCTTGAACTATAAAGTCAAGTTTGCGTCCAATAACTCCGCCTTCATCAAGCATAGTGCAAAGTGAAGCAATATGACTGCGAAGTCTTACTGTTTCTTCAGCAACGGCAATTTTATCTGCAAAAATAGCAGTTTCTGTAATAAGACGTTGTTCGTCAATTTGAACATCACCGATAAGCTCTTTCATACGAGCCTCAATCTTTTCGCGATATTCACGAACTGTTTGTGGAGAACGTTCCTCAATAATATCTACCTGTGAAAGTATAAATTCCGCTCTGCTTTTTACGTCAGCTACAAGACGTTCACCTTCGACAGCACGTGCAGCAATGAAATTCTCTATTGCTTCGCTTGTAGCAGCGGTTACTGCCGATTTTATAAGTTCTTCATCAAGGTCGCGTTTTTTAACGGTGAAAATTTCAGTATTACCAACTATGGATGAAGCCTTGATATCGTCTTTAAGCTTATAGTCTTTAGCAAACTTATGTAATGCGGAAATATATGCATCAGCATAAGCAGTATTTACAGCAAGCTCAATAGATTTTGAAGAGGTATCTTCAAACTGAACATTTAGCTCAACCTTACCACGTGAAATTTTTTGTCCGCAAAGTGTTTTTAAAGTATCATCTAAAAACTGAAACGAACGAGGCATACGCGAACTGTACTCAAAATATCTATGGTTTACTGATTTAATTTCAACCGTAATATTAAAATCTTGTTCGGACACCTTACCGCGTCCAAAGCCTGTCATACTGGTAACCATATTTCACACCACACAAATATAAACATTATTTATCCATTGTATTATAACAAATAAACATATATTTGTCAAATATTATATATAATATTAATAATATAAAATGACGCAGAAAATCTAAAAAAGTACTTGACTCAACAAATGTTTTGTGTTATTATAATTCCCGCAACATACGCAGGTGTAGTTCAATGGCTAGAATTCCAGCCTTCCAAGCTGGCTATGTGGGTTCGATTCCCATCACCTGCTCCAAAAATAGAAGTTATACCTTTAGGTATGGCTTCTATTTTTTTATTTCTGGTGGGAATCGAACAAGGAAGGAACAACATTTATGTTGTGGAAGAAAACAGTCTGGTGGACTGTTTTCGCTGACGTGGCAACGAGCGTAGCGAGGCGATAGGCGCGTTGCGCCGGAAAATTCCCATCACCTGCTCCAAAATAGAAGTTATACCTTTGGGTATGACTTCTATTTTTTATTGAGAGTCAAACAAGGAAAATAAAAAGCGATTGAGTAAAAACCTCAATCGCTTTAATTTATTTCTTTTCGATAATTTTAGCCTTACCACCGTCAACAGTTTCCTTAGTAATAATGATTTTTTCAACATTATCCTTTGATGGCATTTCGAACATAAGATCCTGTAGTGTGCTTTCAATAATAGATCGCAAACCACGCGCACCTGTTTTGTTTTTAATGGTAAGCTCGGCAATCTTTTTAAGAGCAATTGCTTCAAATTCAAGTGCAATATTATCAAGAGCAAAAAGCGCCTGATACTGCTTAATAATAGAATTTTTCGGTTCAGTCATAATACGAACAAGTGTTGTTTCGTCCATGGCATCAAGACAAGTAATTACCGGCAATCTGCCAACAAGCTCAGGAATAAGACCGAATTTAACCAAATCTTGATGTGTAGCAAATTTTGAAAGCTGTTGTGCTTCAAGACTTTTGGGAGATTTCACATCTGCACCAAAGCCAAGACTGCTACCGCCAATACGGCGCTCAATAACCTTGTCAATACCGTCAAATGCACCCGCACAAATGAAGAGTATGTTGGTGGTATCAATCTGTATAAACTCTTGTTGTGGATGCTTTCTGCCGCCTTGTGGTGGTACGTTTGATACAGTACCCTCAAGGATTTTAAGAAGCGCCTGCTGAACACCTTCGCCACTTACGTCGCGTGTGATTGAAGCATTTTCACTCTTGCGAGAAATTTTATCAATTTCATCAACGTAAATAATGCCGTGTTCTGCCTTTTCTATATCGTAATCTGCTGCCTGAATAAGACGTAAAAGTATATTCTCAACATCTTCACCAACGTAACCCGCTTCTGTTAAAGTAGTAGCATCGGTTATAGCAATCGGCACGTCAAGAATTTTTGCCAGTGTTTGTGCAAGCAGCGTTTTACCAACACCTGTTGGGCCCAACATAAGTACGTTACTTTTTGCAAGTTCAACGTCTAAATTTTCATTTTTATAAATTCGCTTATAGTGGTTATAAACAGCTACCGCAAGTGTTTTTTTAGCTTCGTCTTGACCTATAACATATTCGTCAAGCTTTGCCTTAATTTCAGACGGTTTTGGTAAAACCTTTTCCGACTGCTTTTTCTTCTTTTTCTTTTCGTTATAAGCGTTTTCATCGTCAAAAAGCAAAGAAGAACAAAAGTTTATGCAGCTATCACATATATATACACCAGGTCCTTCTACAAGGCGAACAACCTCGTCTTGTGTTTTACCACAAAAGGAACAGCGTATTTCATTTTCTATGTCTTTAGACATTTGTTATACCTCTTATCTCTTAGTAATAACCTTATCAATAAGACCGTAATTTGCGGCCTCATCAGCCGTCATAAAGTTGTCGCGTTCGGTATCGCGCTCAATCTCTTCGATAGGCTTACCTGTATTTTCAGAAAGAATTCTGTTAAGGTTACTACGAGTGCGTCTGATATGATCGGCATGAATGATAATATCGCTTGCCTGACCTTGAGCGCCACCAAGAGGCTGATGAATCATAATTTCACTGTTAGGAAGCGCATAACGCTTGCCCCTAGCACCTGACGACAACAAGAATGCGCCCATAGAAGCTGCCATACCCATACAAATAGTGCTTACATCGCACTTGATGTACTGCATTGTATCATAGATAGCAAGACCAGCAGATACAGAACCGCCAGGGCTATTGATGTAGAAGCTAATGTCCTTATCGGGATCCTGACCCTCAAGGAACAAAAGCTGCGCAATAATTACGCTAGCAGACGCATCATCTACCTGACCGTTTAGCATAATGATTCTATCATTCAGCAAACGAGAAAAAATATCATAAGAACGTTCGCCACGACTTGTTTGTTCAACTACATAAGGAATTAAAGTATTTTCCACTATAGAATACCTCCTAATAAATAATCTTTTAAGATTTCGTCGGAATAGCACAAAAGCACTATTCCGACGTAGTAGTAAATATTATGAACGAATAATTCAAATTATAAACAGATTATTCCTCTGTTTTCTTTGCAGCGGCTTTTTTAGCCTCTTTCTTTTCATCTACTGCATCGGTAATTACTGCATTTGCTTTTACAAGGTCAATAGCCATACCAACAGCAACATCTTTTTCAACTTCAGTTGCAGGAATAACAGCCTTAACCTTATCGATTTCTACGCCGTAACCTTCAGCAATCTTAGCAAATTCAGCCTCAACAGCGGCCTCGTCAGCTTTGATACCTTCAAGTTCAACAATCTTTTCGAGTGCAAGACGATATTTAACCTGCATTTCAGCCTGTGGGCGGAAGGTTTCACGGAATTGTTCAATAGTGCTGCCTGTATACTGGAGATACAGGTCAAGACTCATACCCTGTGACTGTAGGCGATAGCCAAATTCTTCAACAGATTGGTTAAGACGGTTTGTAAACATAGCCTCAGGAATTTCACCCTTAATACCATCAACAATCTGCTGAACAAGAATATTCTCAACAGCCTCTTCAGCTGCCTTCTTTTTACGATCAAGAGCCTTTTTCTTAAGGTCTGCCTTAAGTTCCTTAAGAGTATCAAATTCGCTTACGTCTTTAGCAAATTCATCATCAGCAACAGGAAGCTCACGAAGCTTAATCTCATGAAGCTTTACCTTAAATACTGCAGGCTGACCTGCAAGCTCTTCTGCACCATATTCTTCTGGGAATGTAACGTTTACATCGAACTCATCGTCAATATTTTTGCCGATAATTTGATCTTCAAAGCCAGGAATAAACTGACCGGAACCAAGTTCGAGTGAGTGACCCTCAGCCTTGCCACCGTCAAATGCAACGCCATCCTTAAAGCCTTCAAAGTCAATAACAACTGTATCGCCTTTTTTAGCTGCTCTATCTTCAACAGATACCATACGAGCGTTACGCTCTTGCAAAGATTTAATTTCAGCATTAACCTCGGCAGCCTCAACCTTAACGAGAGGACGCTCAGCCTTTAGGCCCTTGTATGCTTCGAGTTCAATTTCAGGATAAGTAGTAACACTTACCTTAAAATCAACACCATCCTCTTTAGAAATTGATACAAGCTCAAAATCCATCTTGTCATCAATAACCTTGAGACCTGATTCATTGATTGCAGCTTCAACAGCGTCGGCATAAAGAAGGTTTAAAGCATCCTCAAAAAATACTTCACTGCCATAACGTGCCTCTATCATAGCAAGAGGAGCCTTACCCGGTCTATAGCCAGGGATAGTAATCTTTTTGCCCTCTTTGCGATAAGCCTGTTTAATCGCTTCACGGAACTGTTCGCCATCTATAATAATTTCAAGCTGATAGCGGTTAGTTTCAATTTTGTTTGTTTCTTTTAAAGTCATTTTTTATTTACCTCCGTACAAAGTCCATAGAACTCCATATTAAATCGTATTGATTATACCATATTTTATGAAAAAATCAAGTGATTTTACTGACATATTTACACTAAAATTACAAAAACATCAAACTTTTTCAAACATTTTGCATTTTGTTACAAATTGTGGTGTAAAATCGACAGCATCAGCAGACACTATCTTTAATTTTATGCCATCATATTCGCTTACTGCATTATAAATTCCCTTGCCGTGAATATGCCCATAATAAACTGTATCGATGTTGTATTTCTTTAACGCATTCAAAATTTCATCACAAACATATTCGGCATATACGGGTGGATAGTGTAGAAAAACTAATGGTTTAACATTGTTTTCTACTGCAAATTTTATTGACGTTTCAAGGCGACTTGCCTCGCGTAAAATAACCTTTTGATCCTTTTCACCTGTTCCGTCGTATATCCAACCGCGTGTACCGCATATCGCAAAATTACCGTCAGAATAACAATTATTATGTAAAATTTCAATTGTATCGAAACTGTTTTCAGATAAGAATTCATTTATCTTATTGGCAGTTCCCCACCAATAATCATGATTTCCTTTTAGAATAATCTTTTTGCCCGGCAAGCTGTTTATAAATTCAAAATCCGGTTTAGCTTCTGCAAGAGAAATTGCCCATGAAATATCACCGCCTATAACGACAGTATCATCTTTATTTACTAATTTTTTCCAATTGTTTTCAATTCGCTCGACATAGTTGTCCCATCCACCAAAAATATCCATCGGTTTATCGGCGCCAAGCGGTAAATGTAAATCCGCAATGGTAAATAAATTCATATCTTAGTTTCACCTACCTTGTATATTAAAAATAATTTTGCAAATAATAAATTTGGCTTAAAGCCAAGAAAGGAAGTAATATAAAATGGATATGTCATCAAGTTGCAAGACCGAAAACTGTATTAAATGTAGCGTTAAAAATTGTGTGCACCACACCGAAAACGATTCATGCTCGGCTGGTTGTATTGAGGTTGGTAATCGCACTGCAAGCAGCTGTAGCGAAACATGCTGCGACACCTTTAAAGCAAGACATTAATACTGCAACAAAATCCGACTCAACCCAGAGTCGGATATTGTTTTTTACTTTATTTCAAGACAGTTACAAACGGCCGCGTACATATCATTTTTGTCATATATATCTTTAAAACGCACAGTAGCATTTTTAAGCTCTGCAAGAGGTGCAGGCACAGCAGTATGTGTAAGCTCTGACAAAGCATCCACCGTATCAAATTCACTATTTGGAATATCATTTGTAAGCGCAGATAGTACACTCTTTGCAAACTTGTAAGGTGATGCGGTTGAAGCAATGACAACCGGACGATTATCACCGGTGCTTGCCAAATACTGCTCATAAGCGTTTACTGCTACTGCGGTATGAGTATCGCATAAATAGCCATATTTGTCGAATGTATTTTTAATTGTTTTAAGAGTACCTTCATCATCACAACAAGCGCCGTAAAATAGGTTTTGTAATTTAGATAAAACAGTACTGTTTACAGTAAATTTACCATCAGTTGCAAGCTGTGACTGAATATTGGCAATATACTTGTCATCACCATCAGAAAGTATATAAAGCATACGCTCAAGGTTGCTGGAAATAAGTATATCCATCGATGGCGACATTGTTGTATAAAATTCGCGATTGCGGTCATAAACACCTGTGTTTATAAAATCGGTAAGAACACGATTAGCATTTGAAGCGCATATAAGCTTATTTACAGGAACGCCCATTTCTTTTGCATAATATGCGGCCAATATATTACCAAAATTACCGGTTGGAACGACAACGTTAAAGCCGTTTGACAAATCATCGCCTTTGTTTAACATATCGCAATAAGCAGAAACATAATAGATAATTTGAGGCACAAGTCTGCCCCAGTTTATAGAGTTTGCCGATGAAAACTCCATACCATTTTTAGCCAGTGTTTCTTTAATTACATTATCGGTAAATATCTTCTTAACACCCGATTGCGCATCGTCAAAATTACCCTTTATTGCACAAACGTGAACGTTATTACCCTTTTGTGAATCCATTTGTAGCTTTTGCATTGGGCTTACGCCTTCACTTGGGTAAAAAACAATAATTTCAGTATTTTCGACATTCTTAAAGCCTTCAAGGGCAGCCTTGCCGGTGTCACCCGAAGTAGCTACAAGAATAACAGTTTTCTTACCATCTGTCACTTTTTTTGTTGATGTTGTAAGCAAATATGGTAAAAGCTGTAATGCTAAATCCTTGAATGCGCAGGTTGGACCGTGCCATAATTCGAGAATGTTAATTTTATCACCCAATTGTGCAATTGCAGCGGGCTTTTCATCATCAAAACTATCGGTATAAGCACCGTTTACACAATTTTTAATTTCTTCGTCGGTAAAGTCGGTAAGATATTTTTTAAGTATAAACTCAGCCTTAGACTTATAGTCAAGCTCTGCGAGCTTCAAGAAATCATTTTTTGAAAGTGTTGGTATACCTTCGGGCACGTAAAGTCCACCCTCTACAGATATGCCGTGTGCAATAGCATAGGCAGAAGACACTTTAACATCGTTATTTCTTGTGCTTACGTAGTTCATTATATTTTCCCCTTGTTGAAAAAGTTGTATGCATTAGTAAAGAAAATTTTATCTAAAATCTCTTTACTTATATTTTTTGAGTTTAAATATTCGTACAGTGATGGTACGTGTGAAATATCACTAAGTTTCTCATCTAAATCACAACCATCAAAATCAGAACCCATACTCAAATAGTCTTCAAAACCTAATTCAAGCATGTGATAAACATTTTTGTATATGTTTTCAAGCGCATCACCTTCGCCCAAAAACAACGGATAATAACAAAGACCTAATATTCCGTTTTTTTCGACCAATGCTTTAATTTGGTCATCATCAACGTTTCTGCGGTGCTTATTTACATACTCAAGACAGGCGTGTGTGATAATGGGTCTATCGGCAAGTTCGAGCGCAGGATAGAAAGATTTTTTATTTATATGCGCCAAATCAACCATAATATCGAATTTGTTAAGTTCTTTGATAACGTCTTTGCCAAAATCTTTAAGACCGGCATCGCTGTCAGCACCACCGGCGATTTGGTTTTCGGCATTCCAAGTAAGCGTTAGAGCTCTTATGCCATCATTATACATTGTTTCAACGCGACTTAAATCATTTTCGATTAAAAATCCACCCTCAACAGTCAAAATTGGCGTTAAATTTTGTGCCTTGTTTTTAAACTCATTTTTTAAAAAAGCAACAGCTTTTTTATAGTATTCAAAAGGCTCCTTGATACCATCCTTAATAAACGCTACAAAGCATTGATGCCACTCATCAAAAACCGATGCTTTGTCTGCTGTAATGTGAAGTGCATTATCGTTAAAAGCAAGATTTTCGCC
This sequence comes from Clostridia bacterium, assembly GCA_017513195.1. Classification (GTDB taxonomy): domain Bacteria; phylum Bacillota; class Clostridia; order Oscillospirales; family Acutalibacteraceae; genus UBA737. The sequence continues at coordinate 120,487 of JAFXGM010000018.1, forward strand.
CAAGCATCTATAAGCTGTATCGGCATGTAAATCGAAATATTTCATAAAATCACCCTAAAATGCATTTTTAATATAATTGATTTCAAAATGAAATTCCCCGTCTTTTTCATCCATTACAGTAACTTCCGCAACATCAATTCGTGGCGGAAGATTCGTTCGAAGCCGACGCATAAAGGAGTTAGCAGCGTTTTTGGTGCGTTGCTGTTTGTATACATCAACCGCTTCGATACCGCTTACAAGTGAATTTTTTTGTCGTGTTTTAACTTCAACAAAGGCAATACATTCTCTATTTTCAGCTACTATATCAAGCTCGCCGTATCGGCTGTCGCGCCAGTTTCTTTTTATTATTATATACCCTTGTGACCTAAGGTAGTTGGCAACAAAATCCTCGCCCGCCTTACCAACAGCGGCGGAACGCTCATTACCCGAGTACATTTTTAAGAAATGACAGACGGTGAATTTCACATACACCGTGCTGTTTTATGGCTTCATAATGTGCTTTTGTGCCATAACCCTTATGCTGTGCAAAAAGATATTGTGGGTATTTTTTATCATATTCTAGCATAAGCCTATCACGCGTTACCTTTGCAAGAATTGATGCCGCAGCAATAGAACACGATTTTGAGTCACCCTTTACAACCGTTTCACAAGGAATTTTAATACCTTTTGGCACTCTGTTACCGTCAATAAGCGCAAAATCGGCCTTTGTGTTAAGACCTTCAATTGCACGATTCATAGCTAAATATGTAGCCTCAAGTATATTATATTCTTCGATTTCTTCTAAACTGCCATAGGCTATGCTATAAGCAATAGCCTTTTCTTTGATAATATCAAAAAGCGATTCACGCTTTTTTTCACTAATTTTTTTAGAATCGTTAAGGCCTTCTATTTCACAATTATCGGGCAAAATAACCGCTGCCGCACAAACAGGACCGGCAAGCGGCCCGCGGCCTGCTTCATCAACACCGCAAACAAGCTTGTATCCCTTGCTGCGGGCTTCATTTTCACAAGAAAAATCAGGCACAGTTATTCAACCCTTTCAAGTGTAATCTTACCAATTTTACAATTACGATATTCTTCAAGCAGCATTGCAGCAGCACGCTCTGTATCAGTTTCTCCTCCGCGAATCATCATACCGCGTTTTTTACCCAAAAGACAAAGTGCCTCATAGCTGTCTTCGGGGAATTCAGAAATTTTATATCGCTCGTTTAAAAGCTCGGGATAAAGCGGTATAAGGATTTCAAGCAGTCGCATAGCAAGCAACTCGGTGTCCATTATTCTATCGGTAACGGCACCGGTAAATCCTAAATGCTCACCTACTGTTTTATCCTCAAATTTAGGCCATAACACACCCGGTGTATCAAGAAGTTCAAGTTCTTTATCAATAGTAAACCATTGATTACCGCGTGTAACACCGGGTCTATTTTCAACCTTAGCGCGGCCACCACCTGCAATACGATTAATAAATGAGGATTTACCGACGTTTGGTATACCTACAACCATCACGCGAAGCGGTTTTCCGACCATACCTTTTTCGCGATATGATTCTAATTTATCTGACAAAACAGTTTTTACTGTGTCTTTAAAAGCGTTTATACCCTTACCGTTTTTACAATCAACCGGTATTGCATAAATGTCTTGTGACTTAAAATGTTCTATCCACTTTTTTGTAGCCTTTTCGTCGGCCATATCACATTTATTGAGTAGTATTAGATGCGGTTTATCGCCTATTATTTCTTTAAGCTCCGGATTTCTGCTGCTAATTGGCACGCGAGCATCAACAATTTCTGCAACAGCATCTATAAGCTTTAGCTGCTCGGCGATTTTACGACGCGTTTTGGCCATATGCCCCGGAAACCACTGTATAGTTTGAGTATTGTCAATCACGTTATTCTAAACCCCCAATTTTATCTAGAGGTAAAATTCTAAAAAGTGCTTTGCCCAAAATATAGCGAGTATCAATCATTCCATACTCACCTATTTGCGGAGAACGGCTATCAAGCGAGTCATTTCTGTTGTCACCCAAAACAAATACGCAATTTTCTGATACAGTTACAGGAAACTGCATACCGTGATTAACGTTTGTAGGTGTTTTTGTATATGGTTCGTCTAAAGCGATGCCGTCAACATAAACAACACCGGCTTCAAAATCAATATCAACCGTCTGTCCTTCAAGGGCAATAATTCTTTTGATAATAGGCGTATTATCATCGTTTATTGTATAAACACTGTTTTCTTTATTACGTGATATAACAACAATATCTCCGGCCTCTGGTTCATACAAGAAATTTGATATTATTACCTTTTCACCATTATGCAAGGTGTTTTCCATAGAAGGTCCGTCTATTGTGGCGATTCGGAAAATAAAAGTAAAGCATATAACAACCACAATAATGGCATGCACCAACACTTCAAGCCAATCAAAAACAAATGTTTTAACAGCTTCAGAATCTATTTTTTCTTGCTCTTCGTTGCTTACTTCAACCGCCTCATCTTTATTATTTTCTTTATTAAATTTAGATTTAATTTTTTCAAAGAAATCACCCACAATAACACCACCATTCTAAATATAAAGTTAAAGGGACAAGGCCTTCGCCCCGTCCCCCACTCATTAGTTTATTAACCGATAAGTTCTTTAACCTTTGCAGCCTTACCAACGCGATCACGCAAATAGTAAAGTTTTGCACGGCGAACTCGACCTTTACGAACAAGCTCTACCTTAGCAACGATTGGTGAATGAACCGGGAATACACGTTCAACACCTACACCGTATGATACACGGCGAACTGTAAAGGTTTCTGCGATACCGCTGTTGTTCTTAGCAATAACAGTACCTTCGAAGATCTGGATTCTTTCCTTCTCGCCTTCTTTGATTCTTACGTGAACCTTAACTGTGCTACCAATTAAAATTTCTGGTGCATCAGCCTTAAGCTGAGAAGCAACTAATTCCTTAACTGCGTCCATCAAATTTTCCTCCTTAAATTTTTTCAGATGTTCATAAACAATCTTTGTCAGAGGACCATCCGCTTCAATGTCGATTTTTCGGCACTAAACCCACCTTTTAAGGTAAGGTGAAATCAAATGCTCAAATATATTACCACAAGTGTTATCAAAAATCAAGCATTTTTTTATTATTTTTAAAATTTATGGATAATTAACCTCGGGAACATCAAGTTCATTATATATTTTGGTCAATTCGTCTTCTATTTCCTTATGGTTGGTGACATTATACTGCTTGCCATCAGAATCGGTAAACACGCTACCAATGGTGTAATTGAATTCCTTACCATCAATTTTTAACTTAATCATTGTGCTCCATCCACCATTTATCACGTCTTTGTTTGTAGGTGCTTTTTCTAGCTTATTTAGAAGCTCTAAAACCTCATTTACAACCGAACTGTCATCAGTAGTTTTACATTTTGGCGGCGAAGGCATTTTAACAATTGTTACTTCTTGTTTAAAAACAGTTTTTGCGTCTGAACTGTCGTTATTGGTGTCAGAACTACATCCACACAATAAAACAAAAACAAACGTTAAAATAATTGATATAAACTTTTTCATATTAAAATCCCCTTTCGTAAGTAATACTAATTCGACAATCAAAAGGTTGCATTCCTTTTTAGAATTATATAGTACATACAATAAAAAATCAACTTTAATCAAAATTAACTGTTGACAAAACACCCCATTTAGTGCGATAATATGCTTGGTATTTTATGTACATAGACTGTGAGGTTATCTTTAAATGCGTGTTATTACCGGTACTGCCCGTGGAAAAAGATTGGTTACCGTAGCAGGTAATGATATTGTTCGTCCTACAGGCGAAAAGGTAAAAGAAGCGCTTTTTAGTTCCATTCAGTTTGATATTGAAGGCAGACGTGTACTTGATTTATTTGCGGGTAGCGGTCAACTTGGTATTGAGGCTCTAAGCCGCGGTGCCGAAAGTGCCACTTTTGTTGATATAAACGATGCTTCACTGAAGGCCGTAAGACAAAATCTTGATAACACAGGTTTAACCGCTAATGCCGAGGTATGTAAAAGTGATTACAGTACCTTTGCTCTTCGATGCACGCAAAAGTTTGATATTGCATTTCTTGATCCACCCTATCAAGCCGGTATACTAGAAAACGCGGTGTCAAAGGTTATTCCGCTTATGAGTGAATATGGCAAAATATTTTGTGAGCATCCAACCGAATTAAAATTACCCGAAAAAATTGACACCTTTATAGTTAAAAAGGTTTATCGTTACGGTAAAACACTTGTTACTGTTTACCAAAAGGATGTGGCAGATAATGAATAAACGTATTGCCGTATGTCCCGGTAGCTTTGACCCAATTACAATGGGACATCTTGATATTATCACTCGCGCGGCAGCAATGTTTGACGAACTTATTGTAGTCGTTATGAATAACGCAAGCAAAAAATACACCTTTTCCCCTTCTGAACGCAAACAAATGATTGAAAAGTGTGTTACAGATTTACCAAACGTCAAGGTTGATATTGACGATGGCTTGCTTGCAGACTACGCAGCCGAACAAAACGCATGCGCTATAGTAAAGGGTTTACGCGCTATGTCTGATTTTGAATATGAATTTCAGATGGCGCTTACCAATAAAAAACTTAACCCCAATGTGGAAACATTGTTTCTTACCACAAGCGCTCAAAATATGTATTTGAGTTCAAGTATGGTAAAGCAGATAGCCGATATGGGCGGAGATGTCAGTGATTTTCTTCCCGAGGTTATCCACGATGATGTTTTAAAAAGAATATCGTCTAAAAATTAAACTTTAAAATAAATAACGGAGGATGAACTAAAATGACACTTGACGAATTACTAGAACAGTTTGATGAGGTACTTGACAGCGGTATTAAAATTCCAGGAAAGAAATCTGTAGTAGATATTGAAAAGCTCCGCGCAGTTGTTGATGACATACGTCTTAACATTCCAAGCGAAATCAAACAGGCTCGCGGCATTGTTGCTGACCGTGCCGACATTATAACCACAGCTAAACGTGAAGCTGACGGCATCATCCGCACAGCTGAAGAAAAAGCAAAGGCTATGGTAGCACAAGAAGAAATAGTTAAGATGGCTCAAGAAAAAGCTGCTGAAATTATTTCTAACGCACAGGGCAAGGCAAAAGAAATGCGCCGCGCAGCACAAGACTTTGTTGACGATATTATGCGTCGTGCCGACGAAGGTCTTACCGCTAACCTTGGCGAAATTCGCAAAACACGCGCAGCACTTAAACAACAGACACCTGCAGCAAAATAATTTACTCAAAATTTAAAACCGTAGTCATAATGGCTACGGTTTTTCTTTATATAAATTAACAGCACCTGCAATAAGCAGATGCTGTTTTTTGTTTTTTAAAATTATGCTTTGCCTACCGAACCAAAGAGTTCCATCTTTTCTTTTACAGTAGCCTTAATAGCTTCAAAGCCCGGTGCTAAAAGCTTACGTGGGTCAAAGCCCTTGCCCTGAAGGTCTTTGCCTGCTTCAATATACTTACGTGTAGCATCAGCAAAGCTTAGTTGACATTCGGTATTTACGTTGATTTTAGAAACGCCTAACGAAATAGCCTTTTGAATCATTTCTGCAGGAATACCCGTACCACCGTGTAAAACGAGTGGCATATCACCTGTAAGCTGCTGGATAGCATCAAGTGTATCAAAACTAAGTCCTGCCCAATTTTCAGGATACTTACCGTGAATATTACCAATACCTGCAGCAAGCATTGTAACGCCTAAATCAGCAATCATTTTGCACTCATTAGGATCAGCACATTCGCCTGCGCCAACAACGCCGTCTTCTTCACCACCGATAGAACCAACTTCTGCTTCAAGTGAAAGGCCAAGCTCATCACAAATGCCAACAAGTTCCTTTGTCTTTTCAATGTTTTCTTCGATTGGATAGTGTGAACCGTCAAACATTACAGAAGAAAAACCTGCTGCAATGCACTTTTTAGCGCCTTCATAGCTGCCGTGGTCAAGATGAAGAGCAACAGGTACTGTAATACCAAGATCTTCAATCATAGCCTTAACCATATCTGCTACAGTTTTAAAGCCGCACATATATTTACCCGCACCTTCAGACACACCCAAAATAACCGGTGAGTTCTGTTCTTGTGCAGTAAGAAGAATAGCCTTGGTCCATTCAAGATTATTGATATTGAACTGACCAACAGCATATTTGCCTGCCTTTGCTTTTGTAAGCATTTCTTTTGCTGATACTAACATTTTTTATGTCCTCCAAAAGTTAAAAAATTTTACCAAAATATTGTATAATAATTATATGCCAAAATCAAGTATAAATTATAGCATTTTATAACTTAAATTTCTTTTGTGTCTTCTGGTGGCGTTTCTAATAGTTCCGGATTGCTAAGATATTTACGCATTGTGCGAAAAGCCATAGCAAAATAACCACCCGACGCAATGCGCTCGTCCATAGTAACACCTATTGGCATACATTTTTCAAAAACAATTTCGCCGCCCTTGCGCTTTGCTACCTCACGTGTGTTACCCATAGCAAAGAACACGCTTGTTGTACCAAATTCGTAGCAGTGGTGATAAATATGATTTGTTCTAATTGATGCAAGATTAGTAAGACCTAAGCTCATATGGAACGGTGACATATCTATAACAGACTTTGGCAACCAACCGTGCTTATCCATCCATTTGAATAATTTTACAGCAAATGGCAAAAGTCCCGGAATGCTAAGCAAGAATTTCATAATCTTCTCTGTGCCGTTCTTTTCGGGTGTTTCACGATTTTCAGCAACATATTTGTTTACAATGTCGTTAACTTCAAAAATAGTATTATCTTCACTAAAATACATTTTTGACATTGTTCCGTTGTCTAAATCACCGGGCTTTAAAACAACCATACCCACAGCAATTTCATTACGTTGATAAATCTTTTTATTAACAACAAAACGATTAAGCTCGGGGAACTTTTTCATTGTACGAATGTATGCCGCAAGTATAACACTCATATGGCTGATATTAATTCCCTGCTGGCGTTTTTTACCTAAATATTCCTTGATTGGCTCAATAGGAATATCAATAGTAGTCATATTCATTGAATCGACGCGCTTATCCATAATATAAGCTGCGATTTTATGCATTGGGTCTGCGTTTCTAACTCTTTTACCGTCAGCCCTCATAAATTACCACCTTTAAAAAATATTTGATTAATTCTATCACATATTCGACAAAAAAACAAGGTTTTTTTAACAAATTATGAACTGTACCTCGTTACAAATTCTGCTATTTGTTTTTGAATGTTTTGTGTGTCTTTTAAAAAACTTACACCATGATCGGCATCATCTACTAAGCATATATATTTTTCGGCAACTGCCGCTTGGTATGATTGCTCAGTCATCTCGCAAGGAACAAAGCCGTCACATTTTCCGTGGATAAAAAATATGGGTATATTTGATTGTGATAAAGCAGTTATGGTATCAATTTCATCAAGACTAAATTTACCATATATTTTGCAACCAATATTTAGTAGCGGTAATATCAGCGTAGCGTTTATCTTAAAAGACACACGTGCAACCTTTTTAATAATGTCCGAAGCTGAGGTAAAACCACAATCTGCAATTATTCCTCGAACGTTATTGGGCAAATTAAGGTTTGATGCCATCATAACGGTTGAAGCGCCCATTGAAATACCGCTTAAAAAAATATTTTTAGGCGCATAATGTCTATTAACAAATTCGGACCATTTAACAACGTCATGACGTTCTTTTATGCCGTAAGTAATAAGCTTACCCTCGCTTTCACCACTGGCGCGTTGATCTACAATAAGAACGTTAAGCCCCATATCAATATAGTATTTCACGGCACAAGCAAAATCAAATCTACCGTCTGAACGATAACCATGGAAAAGTATTATTGTTGAAACGGAATCATTATCAAAATACTTGCCGGCAAGTTTTAAATTATCATAACTTTTTGTAAAAACCCTTTTGCTTTTATAACTGTCAATATATTTAAATCCTATTTCAAATTGTTCTTTATATTGAGAGAGCGATTTGGAATCTAAGTCAATCAGTCGCACGTTATTACGCACAAAAGCAGTCTTAAATCCCCATATAAGCCCTAAAACAATAAATAGCAACAATGCCGAAATAACTGCAATAATCCAAATCATATTAACACCTCTTTTGCTACAATGATAACATATTTATTTAAAATAATAAACTATAAATTTAATTTATGCAATTGACAGTATCTTTAATGTGTGATAAAATTTGATAAAATCCGGCTTGAAAGGAGAATTTATAAATTGAATAGTGTTTTTGTGTCAAATTCTCCTGCCCAGACAAGAGAAATTGCCAAGCAGTTAGCTTCTGCCCTAACAGGCGGAGAAGTACTTGCTTTTTACGGCGATTTAGGTCAAGGTAAAACCTGTTTTGTAACAGGTCTTGCTGATGGACTTGACTTTAAAGGCGAGGTTTCGTCCCCTACTTTTGCAATAATTAACGAATATTTGGGCGGCAGACTCGATTTATATCATTTTGATATGTATCGCGTAAGCGGTTGGGACGACCTATATTCCACAGGCTATTTTGAATATATGGAATCTGGCGGCGTTTTGGCTATTGAGTGGAGTGAAAATATTGAAAATGCTCTTCCTGATAATACAATTCGTATAACAATAAAGCGACTTAGTGAAACAAGCCGCGAAATAACTATTGACCGAGGTGATGCAGTATGAAAATTTTAAGTATTGAATGTTCTGCTACACCCGCATCGTGCGCAATTATTGAAGATGGTAAAATCAAAGCAAGTTCTTTTATAAACGCTAAGCTTACCCATTCCCAGACGCTTATGCAAATGATTATTAATACTCTTGATAATTCGGCAACAAAACTTTGCGATATAGATAGCATAGCCATTGCCGTAGGTCCCGGTTCTTTTACAGGCCTTCGTATTGGTATAAGTGCTGTAAAGGGTCTTGCTGCACCAAATGATATACCATGCATTCCGGTTTCAACACTTGACGGTATGGCACAGGTATTTATTGACCGCGACTGTATTGTATGCGCTGTTATGGATGCAAGATGTAATCAGTTTTACAACGCATTATTTGAAATCAAGGGCGGTGTAATAACCCGTCTTTGCGATGATAGAGCATTAATGTGCAACGAATTAAAGCAGGATATTACAAAAATATCTCCTGAACAAAAGATTATTATTTGCGGCGATGGTGCAGATTTATTTTATAAAAGCGTAAATGATATGCCAAACGTTTTTGTTGCACCCGAAGTTTTAAAATTACAGTCGGCTGTCGGCGTTGGGATGTATGCATATAGAAATATAGATACCATATCTACAGTATCACCAAATGATTTATTACCAACCTATCTTCGCCTGCCCCAAGCAGAACGCGAATTAAAAGCAAAAACGGAGGACAAAAAATGAAAATAGTAATTGGTTGTGACCACGGCGGTTTTGAACATAAAAACGCTATAGCCGAACATCTAAAAAACAGAGGATTTGAGGTTGTTGACTGTGGCATATACGAAAACAAATCGGTTGATTACCCTGATATTGCCGTAAAGGTTTGCGAGCAAATAACAAACGGCAATTGCCAGCGCGGTATTTTAGTTTGTGGTACCGGTATTGGTATGTCACTTGCGGCAAATAAGGTTAAAGGTATCCGCGCCGCTTGCTGTAGCGAGCATTTTAGCGCTAAATATACAAGGCTTCACAACGACTCTAACATTCTTTGCCTTGGCGGTAGAGTAATTGGTGTGGGCACCGCTATTGAGCTTGTGGATTTGTTTGTTGATACCGAATTTGAAGGCGGCAGACACCAAACAAGAGTAGACAAAATAACAGCTATAGAAAACAAATAATGTGGAGGTTTTAAAAATGAAGGATAGCGTATTTGTAATGGACCATCCCCTTATTCAGCATAAACTTACAATTTTGCGTGACGAGCGCACGGGAACAAAGCAATTTCGTGAATTAGTAAGTGAAATCGCAATGCTAATGTGCTACGAGTCAACACGTGATTTACCACTTAAAGAGGTATCAACAAAAACCCCTATGATGACCGCAACAACCAAGGTGCTTGCAGGCAGAAAAATGGCTTTTGTGCCGATACTTCGTGCAGGTCTTGGTATGGTAGACGGTGTACTTAGTCTTATACCATCCGCAAAAGTTGGTCATATTGGTATGTACCGCGACCCCGAAACACATCAGCCGATTGATTACTATTGTAAATTACCTGCCGATTTATCAGAACGTGACGTATTTGTGCTTGACCCAATGCTTGCTACCGGTGGTAGTGCTATTGACGCGGTATCACGCATTAAAGAGTTTAACCCAAAAAGAATTAAATTTATGTGCATAATCGCGGCACCCGAAGGCATTGAAGCATTTACAAAAGCTCACCCAGATGTTCCTGTATATTGCGCAGGACTTGACGATTGCTTAAACGACCACGCATACATTCTACCGGGTCTTGGTGACGCGGGCGACCGTATTTTTGGTACAAAATAGTTAAAATTTACCCTGTAAGGTTAATTCCTTACAGGGTTTGTTTTATCTTATAATAGATAACGCTTCTTTTATGTTTTTTACACCGATTAGCTCGATACCGTCAGGCTTTTTGGTGATTTGTTTTATACAGCTTTTGGGTAACACACACTGTGTAAAGCCAAGACGCGCCGCCTCGTTTACACGTGCTTGCATACGCGATACACTGCGTATTTCGCCCGAAAGTCCAACCTCGCCAAATGCAATTAGCTTTTCGTCAAGCGGAGTATCGCGAAGTCCTGATACAAGCGCCATACATACAGCCAAATCACACGCAGGCTCGTCAAGTCGCATACCACCGACAACGTTTAAATAGGTATCAAGATTCGAAAAATAAAGCCCTTGTCGCTTTTCAAGAATTGCAAGTAAAAGATTAAGACGGTTATAATCAAAGCCGTTTGACATACGACGCGGATTACCAAAACCCGTTGTGGTAACGAGTGCTTGAACCTCAGAAAGTATAGGTCTTGTACCCTCTATAACGCAGGTAATGCACGCACCCGATACGTTGCTCATTCTGCCGGACAGCAGCATGGCCGACGGATTTTCAACCTCACATAGTCCCGTGTCACGCATTTCAAAAACACCGATTTCATTAGTAGAGCCAAAACGATTTTTAATAGCACGTAATATACGGTACGACTGATTGCGTTCGCCCTCAAAATAAAGCACGGTGTCAACGATATGCTCTAACACCTTTGGTCCTGCAATATCGCCGCCCTTGTTTACATGGCCAACAATAAATATTGGAATACCAAGCGATTTACCCGTGCGTAGCAGTATATTGGTAGATTCTCTAACCTGAACTATACTACCTGCCGAAGAAGATAGCTCACTGATTTGTAGCGTTTGAATAGAGTCAATCATTACAAGGTCGGGCTTCTCTGCCATAACATACTCGCAAATGGCCTGTGTATCGGTTTCGCTCATTATGGTAACATTGTCGCCCTCAACGCCCAAACGCTTTGCACGAAGCTTTATCTGCACTGCAGATTCCTCGCCTGAAACATATAATATTTTTAAGTCATCACGCATACTCTCACATATTTGTAACAGTATGGTTGATTTACCGATACCGGGGTCACCGCTAAGTAGCACCACCGAGCCTTTTACAATACCGCCACCAAGCACGCGGTCAAGCTCGCTGATTTTTGTTGTGTAGCGTTGTTCATCGGTTATATTTATTTGAGAAAGTGTTTTAGCGCCCGATATAACCTTTTTAACCGATGTTGATGTCATTGTTCCAACTGCGGCTTTTTTGTCGGCAATAACCTCCTCTTCAAGTGTGTTCCACTCGTTACAATTTGGGCATTGCCCCATCCATTTGGGTGATTCATATCCGCATTCTTGACATACATAAACCGTTTTTATTTTTCCTGCCATATATTTTTAACCTTCCATAAAATTTAATATTCCAACACAAATAGCAAAAGCCATCTGTGACTGATAATCGTCTGATTTTAACTTTTCTAAGTCTTGTTTGTTACTTAAAAAACCACACTCTACAATAATTGCGGGTACGGCCGCGTTTTTTAGCAAATATGTACTGTCTGTACCCTGCTTTACAACCCGCGTGTTTTCGGGTTGAATAAGCGATGTTATGCTTTGCTGAACCGATTGCGCTACCATTTGGGCTTCTTTGTAGTTTTTTGTATAAAACACCTGCGCGCCGCTTGCCGCCGAGGTTGTAAACTTGTTAAGATGCACGCTTACAAAAATAGCATCGGGATTATCCTTCATTATCTGCAGTCGATTTACAAGATCGCTCTTTTTTCGCTTTGGAATTGATTGAGATTCATCGTCCTCGGTGCCTGTATCACTTTCACGTGTCATAATAACGTCATAACCGTAAAAGCGCAACAGCGAACAAAGCTTTTGCGAAATGCAAAGATTTATATCTTTCTCCACAGTCCCGTCCGATGCCGATGCCCCACCATCAAACCCGCCGTGGCCTGCGTCGATAATTATTGTTTTAGGTCTTGATACTTCGGCAGAAGTAGGTGCAATGGCGCTTTTTACATAACCAAACGTAGCAACAAGGCAAATTATTACCAGAAGCACTAACTGTGGTGTAAATCTTTTTAGCATATTCAAGAGAAACACTCCTTAATTATTATATAGCCTTATCAGTCTTATTGCAAGTTAAAACCTATCTCTTAATAATATGCTGTTTGCGTTTGTTTTATAATGATATTTTAATGTATTAACTGTCTCAAAATACGTACAGCAAACAAAAACCCTGCTATACAAGCAAGGTTTTCAAAATTATCATTGTGTTTCTACTTCAAAACTTACAGTTTCCTCAAACTCATATTCAGTCTCTCCACCATCATCATACTGTGTAAATATGTGCCGCTTACCATCACAATTATCAATAAGATAATTTGTAAACTCATCAAGTTTTTCTTTACCAATATAAAATGTCTTTCCGGTATCAAGAATGTTAGTGTGCATATAACCATCCTCGGTTATCCAAAGACTTATATTTTTATAGCCTAACAGTTCTATGTCAACGCTTATGCTGATTACTCTTTTTTCATACCACGTTGCATCAGAATGAACGTTTTTTAGTGTTGTATCACTAAGCAGTTTTTGCCATATAACCTTATCACTTACATTGGTAAATTCTACCCTTTCGTCGATGTACGTATCATCAATAAATTTACCATATTCATAACTGACGTTTCCAAAAGATATTAGTTCTTTCAAATTAACGTCATTAATAAAATCACCCAATGTCGCAGGTATATAGTGTGAATTGACATATATATAATACTCTTCTACACCATCAAACTTTACAGCAACTACACAGTCACTTGATATATTTTTTACAGAATATACCTCGACATCTTTGGCATAATTTTTCCTTTCAATTTCATCAAAGCCATATGCCGTATATTCGCCAATTTTGTCAAGTAATAAATCGTTCGGAACCTTTGTTTTTCTACCAGAATAAGAATTTAAGTTAAAATCGAGTTCCGAATATTGTTCGGTGATACTTAAAGAATCCCACGGATCTATAATAGCGATATCAGTTTCAACGTCAAAAATTTCTTCTACTGAATGATATTCTGTAGGGAATTTTAAAATTTTTTGGTAAATAGGATCGGTGTTACGTGACTCTAAGGTATATTGCGCGCCAATACCTATCGGCACAATCAAGCTTGCACACAACACAGATACAATACTTCTTTTAATTCTTCTACGCTTAATACGTTCGTTGCTGCGTTTAAATATTTCTGCCTTACGTTGTTCAAAATTTTTCATACTAAACATTCGCCATCCTTTCCAAGAATGATGCGCAGTTCGCCTTTGGCACGGTATAAGAGGTTATCAATTTGCTTGCGTTTCTTTTTCATAACACGGGCGGCCTCATCGTACGTCATATCTTCAAAATAAACGAGATGCACTGCCGCACGCATATCGTTAGATAACTTTTCCAAAGCATTGTTTATTATTCGCTTTTTCTCATCTTTCAGTACAATTTCAGCAGGGTCATATTCAGCGTCCGTCTGATTTTCTGCCTCAGTTAGTTCTACAAACTTTATCACCCTTTGATGCTTTAAGTAATTAAGAGCACGGCTACGCCCGAGTGTGAACAAATATGTCTTTAGTGTAACCTTAAAATTGAATTTTGATTTATGTACAATAAGATCAGAAAAAGTATCAATAGCAATATCCTCGGCGGCGTATTTGTCGTGCACGTAACCGTTAACAAAGAACACAAGATTATCAAACAACTCATTTAAAATTTCGTCAAAAGCGTTTGCGTCACCGGCAAGAAAACGGCGGTAGCTACTTGCGCCGTTATCCATACTGTTTCCTCCTCTTCCGAAGGTTAATATACCTTACCCCTTCACTTATTATACAATTGAACAACATATAATTCCTTATTTTATTTTGCAAGAAACAGAAACATCACATAACTCTATACCCAAAGCACCGTATTTTGCGATTTGTTCCTTTGAGTAATATTGCTCCATATCGGTGTAATGAGCGTTTTCAAGTTCATCTTTTGAATAACCGCATTTATCGAGCGGTAAGGCATTATATAGCGCCTTAAAATCTGCAAATTTATGTAATGCTTTTACTTTAGCGGTTATTACGTCACTATTTTTTGTGCAATTAAATACGACGGTATCACCAATATTTATCTGCTGACGTTTTTCATCATTAAGACGAAGCTCTATGATTTTACTGCCGTCTGCAATTTTATAAAACGATTCTTGCCATAATTTCATATAGTGAGTCATCATATCACCTCAATATAGGTTTTATAATACTGCTCTTGAAAGTGTATAGCTTCGGCGATTTGTGCCTGATTAAAATTAATACCCTCCGGTGCGGCAATAAGCTTGTCCTCGACGTCGTTTTCTCGATGAGCTATGCCTATAATTTTAGCACTATATTCTTTTACAGGCTTATCCACGCCAAGCAGATAAACGTCTAACTCTTCCCCGTCACCACCGATTACATTTGGGATATATCCGTAATTGATGGGATAAGTAAGGCTGTAGTTTTCCTTTTTATGCACATAGCCTATCGGACGGTCAATTTCTATCCGCACAGTTTTGCCGAGATATGATTTTACAAGTGTTTTTCTTTCTTCGTATGTCATTATAATTTTACTTTGTGTGATTACTATCCTTTAATTAGTGTTTCAATGCCGTTATCTATAATTATTCCATCACCATCGTCAAGTCTAACAATAGAGCAATTGTGTTCTTGTTCGTACGCTTGGCAAATATCCTCTAATTTATCAAATAGTTTGAGAAATTTATTATAGTGAGGAATTATATGTGTATTTGTTAATGATAAACCCTTGAGATTATCAAGATTTACAATGTTCATTTCAGGAGTTAATTTGTCAACAATCTCAATAGATGGCGTAAATACCAGCGCACCTGCACTCCATCCAAGCAACACTTTTTTCTCGGCAAGTTGTTTAATTACAGCCGAAGCATTATGTACACGAATTGAATTAAGCAAATAGTAAGGATTACCGCCTATAAATTCAACTACATCATATTTTAATAATTCCGTAGCATCTTGCGTATCTAAATCAAAGATATCAACGCTCAAACCATAATATTTGAGTTCGTCTATAACACGAGGAACATGATAATTACGATCTTTATATTCATTATCTGCAGTTACAACAACAGCCGCGCTTGATAACGGAGCAATATATTCTCTTAAAGCGTTTCTTAATGCTTCGCTTGTGATACCGTTAGATAATAGAGCAATCATCCATTTCCCCTCCATAAAAATATTGTTTATATCATTTTACCATATTATACCTTTTTATACAACGGTAAATGATTGTCAATTATTAACATTCATATAAACTAAAATAACTATGTTCTTTATTTAACATATCTTCTATGGATAATATTATCATACATTAAAAATCACAAGATACTATTAGACGCAGAATTTTTTGGGTGTGTATAATTAAAATAGCAGAAATGGACAAAAGCAGGGAATAGTCTTCCCTTTTGTCCATTTCTGCTAAAGTGCACACTTTTAGAAAACGAATTCTTTAAAACTGGCTATTTTATTAAAATCAGCATTTTTTAGTCTTTCACAAACCGGATCAGAAGTGATGATATGTAAATATGGATATAATAAAAAGAAATAAGGTCTTAAAATATGTGCGTATTTTTTCATTGTTTTGTAGTCTGGTAAAACGCGTTCACATAAATCCCTGTAATATCCAATAATATATTCAGATTTATCTTTAGATAGTTTTATATCAAAGGGGAATAGACGACAATCGATAGGTCGCCCTTCGTATATTCTACATTTTTTACCATCTAAATCGAAAAAGTGACATTTTGTATTCACGACATTACCATTATCATCATGCTTATCTATCCTGTTCATTTGACGGACAACGGTTTCATCAAAAGGCTCTTGCAACTTGGATGAATATGTATCTTTATTTTGGTTTCTTTTTGCTAAGTGATTTCTTAAACCATCTACTTCAGAATCTAACAGAATTGGCATATCAACTAATTCATTTGCACAACAACAAACTGAGTTTTCATTGTAACAATCATTACAAAAATCAAAAGTACCATTTAATAAATCTTTATTTTCACCCGCAACCCACACATATGGACTAACACGTATTTCATCATCAACCGTTGATAATTTAGAAAAAGAACAAAATCCGCTTAAAATATCACTATCAATCAGCTTTAAATTAATTGTACCTCTTTCATCTATTCGATTTTCTTTTGAAAAATATTCTGCTGTTAAAACCTTGTTTGTATACTTTCCTATCAAAGAGTATGTATACACTACTTGAGTTTTACCATTTTTACTTATCTCTTGGAGAGATACGGTTCCCTCTATATTACCATTTTCTTGCTTTGTTATATGTATTTGCTCAGTCTTCAACTTATTATCTTCAGCAAAAAGAGATGTATAAACATCATTTAGCGTCATTTCTTGATATGTTTCTGTAGTGTTATGTTCTTGAGCATCATTATCATTAACAACTCCGTTAATAATATTCGCTGTGCTTCCTGGTCCCATCTGGACAGAGGTACCATTGTTGGTATCAGTATGATTTTTGTTATTCGTAGTCTTATCACCACTTTTTCTTTTTTTTATAATCAAAGTAATTAATGTAATTAAAGCTGTTATAAGCGGAATAAATACGGTAATAGCTTTTATAATCGTTTCGGTACTCATTTTATATCATCCTTTAAATAATATTTCTGATATTTACAAATTATGATAGGTCTTTTATTGTAAAAATAGCCCTATATCAAAAGTAAAATAGTTTAATATAATTATACACGATAAATACTTATGTGTCAATCAAAGTCATTTGTCGTTGAATTTTGATGAAATATTTTTTATAAAAAATCATTATACAAATAATTGATTTTTATTGTAAATAAAAGTAGAATAGTATTAGAGGTGAAAATCATGGATTTAAATGAACAATATATACAGGAAAACGCTTTGATTCTTTTAAAAGGTCTTTGGTATTCGGAACTTCCTCCAATTATAAACTTTGATGATTTTTCAGACTGCATATTAAATGTGCTTGATGATATAGAAAATCAAAATACAGAATGTTATAGTTTTGATAATGAATATTTCGTAACAGAATTTAAAAATATCTCATCGCCACCCTATATCAGAAGACCAGGAGTTGAAGGCATAACGTATTATGATTTTAAACATAATAAAAGTCTTAGAGAAATGCAACTACCTAATTTAAAGCATTATCTTGCATTTATATATAACACTCTATTAATGTACGATGACATTTTCCAAGAATTGTATATGAACAATTTGAATAGAAATTATGTTACAGCTTCAAATTCATATCTTATGTTTGAAAAAACGTTTGAAATTCAAACTGAATATGATGATTCCAGTTATGAAATAGAAGCCGGTATTTTTGCAGAAAAGAATAACAAAATAACCGGTTCGGCAATGCTACATAGAAATAGAAAACTATACTATAACAAACAAGATTCGTATTTGTATAAAATGAAAATTGACTTGGAATCATTTTTCCCAAATCTATACACGCACTATTTTCATAGAATCTACAATATGGAACCATTTCTAAGTTTGGAATTTCCAGAAAAATATTTTAAATTTTTAGATACTTTTCATCAGAAAATCAACGATAACCAAACTAAAGGTATACCTGCTGGTGTTTTTTCATCGCATGTTGCTGCTGAGCTTTGTATGCTATGTGTTGACTATCAAATTAATAACTTAATCTCTGGCAAAAACATCTCATATGTTAGGTATGTAGATGACTTTACTTTTTTCTCTAACTCACAAGAATTATTAGAAGATTTAAAATTCCAGGTACAACAAATATTAAATGGATTCCGTTTAAGGATTAACGGTAATAAAACAGAAATTTTACCTTGTGTATTTGATTATCCAACTATTGATATTGAAGAGTTAAAAACACATTTTTCATGGATGTTGAACCCTGAAACAAAATTGTTTATGGATTCTCATTTAATAACGTTTAAAAAATACATTGCAAAACTACTAACTGAAAAGAACACCTCGCAAATTAAAACTTTATTAACTTGGTTTGCCAAAAAGATTAATAATAATCAGTTAGAGTTTATCAACACGGAATATGATTGTTTTTCCTATTTAATACAACTATCACAAACCAATAACTTACTTTCAAGTAAAGCATATCACGTCATTAATGCTATCATAAAATGTTCCGAAAATAAGGAGGTTCTTCTAAACAAACTTTTAAGCATATCAAATGATATAGATTTAAAATTTCCTAATACTATCTTACAAATTTGGCATTATTATGTCATAACAAATAATTGCGACTCTGAACTTATAAAAAAACTCATTGACAGATTAAATACATCAAATAACAATCCTATTATTTTATCTGCGATGGTATCTAGTGGAAAAAATGCTAATAAAGATTTATTTTTATACATAAAAAATAGCTATACTTCTTTAAGTGGTGCAAACAATTGGAAGAGCGAAATAATGCATTCTAAATATTGGTTACCGTTATTTGTAATTCGTTTGAAAGATACCCACGATTATGAACACTGGTTTAACTCTAATAATTATCCTGATATTTTAAAAAACTTTTCTCTCTAAGAGTGATATGTAGTCGAAAATTCATTGTGCTTAATAAAAACTCTTCTATATACTTGTAAAGAAATTATTTTTAGTGTATAATTTAATCAGAAAAACAAAAGGCGGATGATAATTATGAAAATGCCATTGAGTGTTAAAAACCAAAGTGTTGAAACTTCTGGTTTAACTAAAGACTATCGTGAAGCGATTTGCGAATTCGTATGGAATGGGTACGAAGCTAATGCTACAGAAATTAGAATTTCTCATTCTCTTAATAATCTATACGGTATTGATACTATAACTATATCCGATAACGGAGATGGAATAAATTATGAAACATTATCCGATACTTTTGGTGCTTTTCTAGCCTCTCAAAAAAATTCATTATCTTTAAAAGTTAAATCTAAAGCCAATAAAGGCAAAGGAAGATTCTCTTTTTGTGCCTTTTCGTCGCACGCCGATTGGCATACGAGATATTTAGATAATGATAAAATTAAAGAATACACCATCACTCTTTCAAACGAAAACAAAGAATCCCTAGAATATGAAGAAGCGCAAGTTTCAGATACTTACAATACAACTGGAACAACTGTTACTTTTTATAATATATTTAACATCAATTCTGGAAGTTTAAGTGTTGAAGCCTTAGAAGATTTTTTGCTTTCTGAGTTTGCTTGGTATTTATATCTTAATAAACATAAAAACATTAAACTATTCTTAAATGATTATGAACTTGATTATAAGAAGCATATAAACTCAGAATTTAGTCAAACAATAACTAAACCTATAGGCGAAGAAGTCTTCGAAATTTCATTAATTGTATGGAATGAGAAAATCAAAGAAAAATTTCGTAGTTATTATTTTGATTCTCAAAACACTATTAAAGGCATAGACACAACTTCCTTTAATAGAAATACTGTTGATTTTAATCACAGTGTTTTTATACAATCTAAGTTTTTCGACAAATGGGAAAAAGTATCATTATTTGATACCAACCTTCAAACTGGACTACTTGAGACTGAAGAGGATCAAAAAACTATTAAACAATTAAAAACTGAAGTACAACACTTTATTGGTAACAAATTAAATTTGTATATGTCTAGTAAAGCTGATGAAGAAATTGATAAGATGATTAATACTAGACAAACTTTTCCTAAATTCACTAATGATGACTACGGTGAATTGCGTAAAAAGGATTTGGTAAGAGTCACTAAAGAAATATACCGCATAGAGCCTCGTATATTTTATAAGCTCAAGGATGTACAGGAAAAATCACTATTGGCCTTTCTTAATCTCTTATTAAGTTCTGAAGAACGTGAAAACGTATTAACAGTTATTGATGAAATCATTCAGTTGACCACTGAGCAAAGGGCACAGTTTGCTGACATCTTAAAGAAAACTAAGCTTGAGAACATTATTGACACAATTGCTTTTATAGAAAACCGCTACAGGATAATTGAAGTGCTCAAACAAATCATATATGACCTTGATAAGTTTGCTAATGAGCGCAATCATATTCAAAAAATTATTGAACAAAATTATTGGTTATTTGGCGAACAATACCACCTTGTAAGTGCCGATAAAACAATGCATCGTGCCTTGGAACAATATAATTATTTGTTATATGGCGCAAAAGATGCAACTGAACCGTTATCAAAAGAAGCGGAAGCGGATCGTCGAATCGATATCTTCCTTTGTGGAGCTAGAAAGGTTGAAAACTCTTTCGGTAATTTTATTGAAGAAAATATAGTGGTTGAATTAAAAGCCCCGAGGGTTCCTCTTTCTAAAGATGTATTACGGCAGGTTGAAGATTATATGGATTTTATTCGCTCCAATCCACAATTTAACAGTCAACAACGTCGTTGGAAATTTATTGCAGTTTGCAAAGAGATCGATGATAAGGTTAAAACTCAGTACAACGCTTTTAAAGATAAAGGTAAGCCAGGTTTAATCTATCAGAGCGATTTGTATGAGATATATGCTTTAACTTGGGATGATGTATTCACTGGATTTAATTTGCGTCATTCATTTATGCTGGATAAACTTAATTACGACCGTAGCATCTTAATGGATGAATATAAAAATGATAGCGTTGAGAAAAGTCGCGAAACAGTAGATAGTTTTACTAAACTTGCTACAAGCTGCAATGCAGGTTAATAAAATCAAAGTGTCTTCTTTAACTAAGGAAGACACTTTTTTATACATAGTTAATTTTTGATTTAGTTGTGATAATATAATATTGTAATTTGACAATGTACAACGATTATTTATTGAAGAAAATTTATTATAATAAATTCATATTCTGTACGTTAGGTTATGCTCTTAAATTAACGACCCCGTCTCTGCAAATCGCAAAGGCGGGATCGTGTTGTATTATCGGTCAATATTTATCTATCAATATATGATTTCCAATTATTTAATAGATTGATAACGTTTAATTACAAAATCAACAATTACCTGAGATTTTACTTTCATGTTAAGCTTGCTGATAACTTTCTTAATTGTTTGTTCTGTCACCTTTGGTAAGTATTCTTTATATTCAGGATATTTTTCCATTAGTTCATTAAAGAGCGTGATTAACAGGTCGTTTGTAGATTTGCTTGTGGGATAACCGCGGGCAATGAGTGCCATATTGTTATCAAAGTTAGGTGCGAGTCCTAAAAGTTCACCTGACTTAGCATCACGCATTAAACCGAAGTTTCCTGTATGTCTATCGGGATTGGCAGTTATGGTGTCAAGAAAAATCATTTTAATATAATCAGGGATTGCGGTAGGACAAAGCTCCTTTAGTTTTCCAACAACTTTAATATAATCTTCCTCGTCACCCATAAAGGATGAAGCCGGTTCAAATATGACCTTTGCCGAATCGGTGAAGTCAAGTGACTTAACGCATTTATCACCTTTTTCGTAATGTGCCATATTCATACCGAGTACCTTACCAAACTCATATACAAAAAGCTCGGAGAACTGCTCTTTTTGGTTAGCAGATTTATAAATCCACCATTTTCCATTTTTAAGCTTCCAACACTTTTCAAAGCTACCGATATTGGTCAGCTCCGGTGTTTTTGTATCCTTACGCTTTGCAGCAGAATTAAAACTCGAATAAAGTCCTCGTAGAGCAAGATTGGAGAAATAGTCTTTATTAAAGCGAACATCTTCATATTTCAAGTCGCTGCCGATAGCCCTAACCCAATAGGTATCGGTAATAGTTGCGGCGTTAACGTGAAGCACAGTTGAAACATCGTCTTTCTCAGCAAGTCGCAATGCCTTTTTGAGAAGTCTAGAGTTTGCTCTGTGTGAGTCAATAGCCCTTGTTTCAAGCCAAGATTTAGCATCGTTTACACGCTTTAAATATAAAGGCAATAAATCGCTGTTCAATACTTTAAGCTCGTTATCTTTCCAAACAGCGACAACTGTATCACGGCTTAAAACCTCAAAATCATTCATAAACTTTTTCTCCTTTCTTTGTTTTTAATATATTATACACGATTTTATTTTAAAATTCAACTGTTAAGCATTTAATTATGTGTTAAACCCGTATCTTTGAAGTGTTGATTCGAAAATTGATAAATAAGTTGCTTTACCTTCTTTCCATTCTTCAAGAGCAAGTGTAACCTCATCGCTAACCTTCATTCCCTCAATTGAAAGCATTGCTTCAGAAAAAGAAAGACATTTCTCTTTTTTATTTATATTAAGTTTGTCCATACCGTTACAAAGTTTAAATAAATCTTGCTTTCGTTTCATAGCTTTATCCATTTTCTCGTCACCTACCACAGAATATTATACCATATTTTAACCTGCATTGCATTAGATTTTAGAAATTTGTAGGTTAATTTGATTCTTAATACCTAAGTTGTCGTAAAATGGCGAAAACCCGCTTAAACAACGGGTTTTCGGGATGTTTTATATTGAATTTTCACGGCAGTTTTGGACCTAATCTATAGTATTAGTTAACCCGCCGTGGCCTGCGTCGATAATTATTGTTTTAGGTCTTGACACTTCGGCAGAAGTAGGTGCTATGGCGCTTTTTACATAACCAAAGGTAGCAACAAGGCAAATTATTACCAAAAGCACTAACTGCGGTGTAAATCTTTTCAGCATATTCAAAAGAAACACTCCTTAAATTTTGCATCTGTAAATAATATGCTTTTTTTCTGCCGTTTATAATTGCATTTTATATATTGTGGTGTACCAAAGTATGTACAATGATATGTTTATCTGTTAAAATGAACATCACACAACTCTATGCCCAAAGCACCGTATTTTTCAATTTGTTCTTTGGAGTAATATTGCTCCATATCGGTGTAATGAGCGTTTTCAAGTTCATCTTTTGAATAACCGCATTTATCGAGCGGTAAGGCATTATAAAGTGCTTTAAAATCTGCAAATCTATGTAATGCTTTTACTTTAGCGGTTATTACGTCATTATTTTTAGTGCAATTAAATACGATGGTATCGCCAATTTTTATCTGCCGGCGCTTTTCATCATTAAGACGAAGCTCTATGGTTTTACTGCCGTCTGCAATTTTATAAAACGACTCTTGCCATAAT
Organism: Clostridia bacterium; assembly: GCA_017513195.1. Taxonomy (GTDB): domain Bacteria; phylum Bacillota; class Clostridia; order Oscillospirales; family Acutalibacteraceae; genus UBA737. The sequence goes on from JAFXGM010000018.1 coordinate 144,196, forward strand.
TTCATATAGTGAGTCATTGAAGCACCTCAATAATAGTTCTATAGTACTTTTCCTGAAAATTGATTACTTCGGCGATTTGTGCCTGATTAAAATTTATACCCTCCGGTGCGGCAATAAGCTTGTCCTCGACGTCGTTTTCTCGATGAGCTATGCCTATAATTTTAGCACTATATTCTTTTACAGGCTTATCAACGCCAAGCAGATAAACGTCTAACTCTTCCCCATCGCCACCTAAAACACCCGGTATATAACCGTAATTTATAGGGTAAGTCAGACTGTATTTTTCTTTATGGTGCAGGTAACCGATTGGCCTGTCAATTTTAATATCAACCAATTTGCCAAGGTAGGATTTTACAAGTGCCTTGCGCAGCGTAAAAATAATAAAATCGTGCTTGCCTTTAAGATATTTTTCTCTGCCGTTATCTACGGGTGCCTGTTTTGCAAGTGATACCTTTAAGTCTTCATATTGCCTTGCTATATCGGGGTTATTGTTTAGGTAATCTCTAAAATTAATATAGTTAACCCAGTCCATACCGGCGTGCTTTACAACGTGTATAAAATGGGTTTGCTTGTCGCCTGTACCGTCATAAAGACTGCCGGATGCAAATAGTAATTGCGTACCAAGGTCAGAGTTCGGTCTATAATAAAAGCCTGCCGCTTTTAACTGTTGCTCAAATTTAAGGACATCGTCAAAGCTGTCCACAACAATAGCAATATCAATTATCGGCTTTGCCTTTATGGTTTTAATGGCGGTACTGCCAACGTGCTGTATGTCTCGAATTACAGGACCCAATATATCTTTTAGGCGAGTGATGGTATTTTGCGCCTCAACTTCCCACTCGATTTGATGGTCATATAGCGTTACCGTGCCACGTTTCAAACCTATCATATCAAGCCCTCCTTTTCACTAATTTATTTTACCATAACAAAATAATACTTGCAACTTTTTAAATTACAATTTATAATGTTAGTACTTAAATATATTTTAGGAGTTTTTATGGAGAAAAATGCTTCTGGCGCCGGTGTTTCTCTCGGCGGACTTTTTAGTACATCTGAAATTAAAATCTTAATATGTTATATACTTAATGCTATCGATGAACCAATCCCTGTTGATATGGTAGCAAACGTGCTACATTACGAGGGTATTGCAAATGCATTTGAGGTTAGTGATGCCGTTGTGTCACTGTCATCAAGCGGTCAGATTAGGGCTGCTGACGAAAGCGAACAAATATACGAAATAACAAATAGCGGTCGCGATACTGCAAATACGCTTAAATCGTCACTTTCTTCCGTTGTAAAAGAACGCGCATATTTAGCGGTTATGAAAATGTTTGCAAAATATAAAAACGCAAAGGATAATCACTTTGAAATCACACACGAAGACGGTGCAACATATTTAAGCTGTTCTGCTATTGACGGTGGTAAACCGTTTATTACGGTAAAACTTCTTATAACCGATGAAGAACAAGGAAATATTATTAGGGAAAGATTTTTAGAAAATCCGTCGGCTATCTACTCAAAAATAATTGAAATGCTAACACAATAAAAAATTAGGAGGGTAATTTTACCCTCCTTTATTATATAAATTTTTTGTGTTTGTCTTTGTTTACACCCATTATTCCGCCAACAATTGAGGAAAGCATAATTATAACAAAATGAAAAAATGTATTTAGCGACAAACGATTACCAAAAACGAGCGATAACGCTGTTATTAAAACAAAAATAACAGCTCCTATAATTATGCCGATAAGATACCCTTTATCGCCAATTTTTTTGGCTGTATATCGGCTCGCAATAAAACTGCCAACTGCAAGACTTATAGTAGCAAACGGCGCAGAATATGCGCGGTCAATACTAAAAATAAGCAATAACGCCGCAAAAGCAAGCATTGATATAAGCGTTGCAACCACTCCCAAAACCGCGCCCATTATATAAGCAGACTTTTTGTTAATATTATCTTTTTTAGTAAATCCATCAGACATAAAAATCCCTCCGCTTAAATCTTATTCAAGCAGAGGGTGTTTTTATTACCTAATTATTTACTTGGTGTATCGTCGTGAACAGTAAGGTTTTGCTGCATAGCCCAACGTGCAACGGTAAGCTTGCTGTGGTCGCTTTTAGACTCGATAACCATTGAATCTTCTTTAAGAGAAATTACTCTACCGTAGATACCGCCGATTGTGAGTATTTCGTCACCAACCTGTAAGTTTTCACGCATAAGTTTTTCAGCTTTTTCCTTCTTTTTCTGAGGACGAATAAGGAAAAAGTAGAAAATTAAAATCATAGGAACAAGCATTATAATACCAGCCATTGAAATTTACCTCCAAAAATATGTTAACAAACTGTATTATACATAAAATACAATATAATTGCAAGTATAAATTTATAAATTAAATACGTTTGCCCAAAATAACCTCTTGCTCAGCCTTAAACTGCGCAAAACGTCCCTCATCAATTGCTTTTCTTATATCTGTCATAAGATTATTATAAAACCAAAGGTTGTGCAAAACCAATAGCCTTTGAGAAAGCATCTCGGTACTTTTAAGTAGGTGTCTAATATATGCTTTGCTGTAGCGCTGACATACAGGACAACCACAGTTTTCATCGATGGGTGTCATATCGTATTCATACTTTTTATTATTGATATTTATTATTCCCTTTGATGTAAATAAATGTCCGTGACGAGCATTACGGCTCGGCATTACACAGTCAAAAAGGTCAACACCACGCTCTACAGCATTAAGAATATTAACAGGTGTACCAACGCCCATAAGATAGCGGATTTTATTTTGCGGCATATATGGGGTTACATTTTCAATAACGTCATACATAACCTCCGCAGGCTCGCCAACAGCAAGACCACCTATAGCGTAACCGTCTAAATCAAGGTCGGCAATTTCTTTCATATGATTAATACGCAAATCGTTATAGGTACAGCCCTGATTTATGCCAAAAAGCATTTGCTCGCGATTTATAGTCTTTTCCATACTGTTAAGCTGTTGCATTTTGTCTTTGCAACGCTTAAGCCAACGCGTTGTGCGCTCACAAGAAGCCTTTGAATAGCTATACTCTGCAGGATTTTCAACGCACTCATCAAAAGCCATCGCAATTGTAGAGCCTAGGTTTGACTGAATTTGCATACTTTCTTCCGGACCCATAAAAATACGCTTGCCGTCGACGTGACTATGAAATGTTACACCCTCTTCTTCAATTTTGCGGAGTGATGCAAGTGAAAAAACCTGAAATCCGCCACTATCGGTAAGAATTGGACCGTCCCAAGTAGTAAATGTATGAAGTCCGCCACAGTCACGCACAACCTCATCACCCGGCCGCACATGTAGGTGGTATGTGTTGCTGAGCATTACCTGACAACCGATTTGTTTTAAATCCTCGGCAGATACTGCTCCTTTTATCGCGCCTGCAGTTGCAACGTTCATAAAAGCAGGCGTTTGAACAGTGCCGCGATTGGTAACAAATTCGCCCCGTCGCGCACCATTTTTATCACTTATTAATTTATACATAAAATCTCCTTAAGAAATAAACATTGCATCGCCAAAGCTAAAGAAACGATATTTTTCTTCTACAGCGAGTTTGTATGCATGCATTGTATTTTCATAACCCGCAAAAGCAGAAACCAACATTATGAGTGTACTTTCGGGTAGATGAAAATTAGTAACCAAAGCATCCATACACTTGAAAGTATAACCGGGGTAAATAAATATGCCCGTATCATCACTACATTCACACATTTTACCGTGTTTTTGCGCAACACTTTCAACAGTGCGACAGCTTGTAGTACCAACACAAATTACCCTGCCGCCGTTTTCTTTTGTTTGGTTTATTGTGTATGCTGTTTCTTTTGACATAAAATAATGCTCGGTGTGCATTTTGTGGTCGGTAATGTCATCAACCTTAACAGGTCTAAATGTGCCAAGGCCAACATGCAGCGTAACATATACCACCTTTACGCCCTTCGACTTTATTTGCTCTAAAAGCTCGGGTGTGAAATGTAGTCCTGCAGTAGGTGCTGCAGCAGAGCCGAGCTCTTTTGAATAAACGGTTTGATAACGCTCTTTATCGTTTAGCTTTTCTTTAATGTACGGTGGTAGCGGCATTTGTCCAACCTTATCGAGTGTAGCAAAAAACTCACCGTCACATTTAAATTCAATTACACGATTACCGTCGGGTAAAACATCACGTACTATCGCAGATAATTCATCGCTAAATTTAAACTCACGGTCAATCTTTGCCTTTTTACCCGGACCTGCCAAACATTCCCAAGTATAAAGGTCATATTGCTTAAGCAACACAAACTCAACCACAGCACCCGTGTCAGCTGCTGTGCCATATAAACGCGCCGGCAACACACGTGTATTATTAAGCACAAGGCAATCACCCTCGTGTAAAAAGTCAGGCAGATTACTAAATGTGTCGTGATTTACCTCGCCTGTTTTTTTATCAAGACGCAGCATCCGAGAAGAGTCACGCGGAAAAATTGGAGTCTGCGCAATAAGCTCTTCGGGTAAATCGTAATAAAAATCGCTTTTTTTCATATAATTTTACCAATAACTTTCTTGTTTTGTAGACATATTTTGATTTGACAAATTATCGCCATAGTGATATTATAATTTAGATAATATTATATTGCAAAACTTTGTCAATATCAATAGAAAGTTTTGTTTTTCTCTGGAGGTCTATAAAAATGAAAAATTACAACGTAGGTATAATTGGTGCTACCGGTATGGTAGGTCAGCGCTTTGCTCTATTACTTGCAGATCACCCTTGGTTTAAGGTTACTTGCCTTGCCGCAAGTCCTAGAAGTGCCGGCAAAACATACACCGAGGCGGTTGGTAATCGTTGGGCTATGACTTCACCAATGCCCCAAAATTTAAAAGATATGCTTGTATACGACGCAGTTGCCGATATTGATACAATTGTTTCAAAGGTTGATTTTGTATTCTGCGCCGTTGATATGAAAAAGGATGAAATCAAGGCATTTGAAGAAATGTATGCCAAACACGAATGTCCTGTTGTTTCTAATAATTCGGCTCACCGTTTTACAGCTGACGTTCCCATGGTTATCCCCGAGCTTAACCCCGAGCATCTTGACGTAATTGATGCACAACGTAAACGTTTGGGCACAAAACGCGGTTTTGTTGCAGTAAAATCTAACTGCTCACTTCAAAGCTATGTACCGGCTCTTTTCCCACTTGATAAAGAGTTTGGCGTAGATAAGTGCCTTGTTTGCACATATCAGGCAATCTCGGGCGCAGGCAAAACATTTGAGCGTTGGCCCGAAATGGTAGATAACGTTATTCCATACATTGGCGGCGAAGAAGAAAAAAGCGAAAAAGAGCCTCTTAAAATTTGGGGTAAAGTTGAGGATGGTGAAATCAAACTTGCCGACTCACCTAAATTTACTGCTCAGTGCTTACGCGTTCCTGTTTCTGACGGACATATGGCTGCAGTGTTTGTAACTTTTAAAACTAAGCCTTCTAAAGAAGAAATTCTTAAAGTGTGGGAAAACTTCTCGGGTGTGCCACAAGAATTAGATCTTCCACACGCACCAAAGAAATTCCTTAACTACTTCACTGAGGACAATATGCCACAAACAAAAATGCACCGTGATCTTGAAGGCGGTATGGCAGTGTCTGTTGGTCGTTTGCGCGAAGATAGCCAGTACGACTACAAGTTTGTATGTCTTTCACACAATACTCTACGTGGTGCTGCAGGCGGTGCAGTGCTTCTTGCAGAATTACTTGCTGCAAAGGGTTATATGGACTAGTTTTTACTTTAAATAATTTTAATTGAGGTGTTTTTATGAAGAAAAGAATTTTCACAGGCGCGGCCACCGCATTGGTTACCCCTATGAACGCTGACGGAAGCGTAAATTTTGGACGTTTAAAAACACTTGTTGATGAACAAATAGACGGTGGTATTGATGCACTTGTTATCTGCGGTACTACGGGCGAAAAATCCACACTGCGTTATGACGAGCATCTTCGCGTTATTGAAGAAGCGGTAAAAGCCGCTGGCGGTCGTGTGCCAATTATTGCAGGTACGGGTAGCAACGACACTGTATATTCAGTTGAGCTTTGTGAAGATGCGGCAAGCGTTGGCGCTGATGCGTTTTTAATGGTTACACCATATTATAACAAAACCTCACAGGCAGGTCTTGTGGCGCATTATAACTACATCGCTGATAGGGTAAGCAAACCAATTATTTTATATAACGTACCATCAAGAACCGGTGTAAATATTAAAGCAGAAACATACAAAGAGCTTTCAAAACACAAAAACATTGTTGCAACCAAAGAAGCAAGCGGTGATTTATCGCTTGTTGCCGAAATTAAATATCTTTGTGGCGATGATTTAGACATTTATTCGGGTAACGATGACCAAACCGTTCCTATTATGTCTCTTGGCGGTATTGGTATTATATCGGTGCTTTCAAACATTGCGCCAAAGGTAATGCACGATATTTGCGAGCTTTATCTTAACGGTTACACACAGGCGGCCGCAGAGCTTCATTTAAAACATATCGGTCTTATGAATGCCATGTTCTGCGATGTAAATCCAATCCCTGTAAAAGAAGCCATGAATATGTTGGGACTGGGTGTTGGTCCTTGCAGAATGCCATTGTACCCCACCAGCGAAGCCAACAAGGCACTGCTAAAAGCAAAGCTTTCTGAATGTGGGTTTATGATTTAAAATCCCTCCACCGCCACAGCGGTCCCCCTCCCTTTAGACAAGGGAGGCTTATTTTGAAAAATTATATACATTTTGGATGTGAAAAATAAATGGTAAATATTTTACTTTCAGGCGCTTGCGGCAAAATGGGAAATGCCGTAGCTCGTTGCTGTAAGGAAGACGAGAATTTAAAAATTATTGCAGGTGTTGACCGTGCAGAAATGTTATGTGACTTCCCTGTTTATAAATCTTTTGATGATGTAAATGTAGTTCCCGACGTTATAATCGACTTTTCACATATTTCGGTACTTGATAGTTTGCTAACATTTGCAATTAAAAATAATGTGCCTGTAATTCTTGCAACAACAGGCTACAGTAATGAACAAATTGCAAAAATTAGAGATACAGCAAATAAGATTCCCGTATTCTTTACCGCGAATATGTCACTTGGTGTAAATCTACTTTGTTCACTTGCAAAAAGCGCTGCAAAGATTTTGGATGATAAATTTGATATAGAAATCATTGAAAAACATCATAATCAAAAGATTGACGCACCCTCGGGTACCGCTTTGATGCTTGCAAATGCCGTAAATGAGGTTTTTGACGATAAATACACATACGAATATGACCGTCATTCAAAACGCCAGAAACGCTCGAAAAACGAGATTGGAATACATGCCATTCGCGGTGGTACAATTGTTGGTGAACACGACGTAATATTCGCAGGTCATGATGAAGTTATTACCCTATCGCACTCGGCACAAAGCAAGGAAGTATTTGCAGCAGGTGCAGTAAAGGCAGCAAAGTTTATAGTAGGAAAACCTGTCGGTTTATATGATATGGGCAGTATTTTGAATTTAGGATAAAATTTAAGAACACTTGGGAAACCCAAGTGTTCTTTTTTATTTTCTATAATAGGTATAATATGCTGTTACCACGTCATATCTACCCGTAACGCTGTTTTGTCCTTCGACAGTAACACCGTCGCCGCTCATAAGTAAATAATACTTTGAGTCATTAACAGGACATACAAAAACATCAATAACGCCACAAATAATACGAATATTATCGTCCACTACGGCTATTCTACCTGCTTTGCCGATAATATCATAGTTTATAGTACCGTCATTACGTTCAACACGTTTTGTAACGTATTTTACCTCTCTACCGTCAAAGGTTTTAAGCAACTGCTCGTTTTTGTTCTTTTTCTTAAAAAGTCCCATTATTCAACCACAAACTTAATGATTACTTTCTTACCCTTTTTAACGATAATGCCATCAGCAAAATCAGCGGGTGCGAAGGATTGTGACGGATTGGTAGCCTTTTCATCACCAACCGATACACCGCCCTGTGTAACAAGACGACGTGCTTCGCCGTTAGATGCAGCCATTCCGCCCTTAACCATTACAGACAAAAGACCGATTTTACCGTCAACAAAATCATCTGCAGTAAGGGTTACTGTTGGCATATTTTCGTGGCTTCCTGCACCTGCAAATACGGCACGTGCTGTTTCTTGTGCCTTGTTAGCCTCTTCCTCGCCGTGAACAAGCTTAGTAAGCTCGTATGCAAGAATTTCCTTAGCGGTGTTAAGCTGACTGCCCTCCCATGCATCCATTTCGTCAATCTGCTCGAGTGGCAAGAAAGTAAGCATACGGATACACTTAAGAACGTCGGCATCACCAACGTTGCGCCAGTATTGATAGAAATCATAAGGTGAAGTCTTGTTAGGATCAAGCCAAACTGCACCGCCAACGGTTTTACCCATCTTTTTGCCTTCTGAATTAAGAAGCAATGTAATGGTCATTGCGTGTGCATCTTTACCCAACTTTTTACGAATAAGCTCGGTACCACCAAGCATATTAGACCACTGGTCATCACCGCCGAACTGCATATTGCAGCCATATTCGTTAAACAAATGATAAAAGTCGTAAGACTGCATTATCATATAGTTAAATTCAAGGAAAGAAAGACCCTTTTCCATACGCTGCTCATAACAACGTGCACGAAGCATATTATTTACCGAGAAATGCGCGCCAACTTCACGAAGCATATCAATATAGTTAAGCCCCAAAAGCCAGTCAGCGTTGTTAACCATAATTGCCTTATCGTCGCCAAATTCTATAAAGCGTTCCATCTGCTTTTTAAAGCAGTCACAGTTGTGCTGAATGGTTTCTGCTGTCATCATGCTACGCATATCGGTTCTGCCCGAAGGGTCACCAATGTATGCAGTACCGCCGCCGATAAGCACAACAGGTTTATTGCCTGCCATCTGCAAACGCTTCATAAGGCAAAGTGCCATAAAATGACCAACGTGAAGGCTGTCAGCAGTAGGATCAAAGCCAATATAAAAGGTTGCCTTACCGTTGTTTACCATTTCTCTTATTTCTTTTTCATCTGTAACCTGCGCTATAAGACCGCGGGCTATAAGTTCTTCATAAATACCCATTTTATTTTTTACTCCTATCAAGCAATTCCTTTGCAGAATTGTATAAATTTTCAGTAATTTCTGTACCCGACATTATACGGGCTATTTCACGAATTTGTGATTCATTATCAAGCGAAGTAACGCTTGTATAAGTACGATCATTTGATACGCTTTTTTCAATAAGCAGATGGTTTTGAGCATATGCCGCTATTTGCGCTAAATGTGTAACACAAATAACTTGACGGCTGTCCGCTACCTTTTGCAGTTGCAAACCAACCTTGTCTGCCGCTCTGCCGCTTATACCCGTATCAATTTCGTCAAAGATAAGCGTATCAACGTCATCCTTATCGGCAAGCACGCTCTTAATTGCAAGCATTGTTCGAGATAGCTCACCGCCTGAAGCAATTTTGTGAAGCGGTTTTACACTCTCACCTGCATTGGCACTTATTAAAAACTCAACAGCATCACAACCGTGACGTGTATATCTATCACGATTAACGTTGATTATAAACTGTACGTTTGGCATATCAAGCAATCGCAGTACTTCACTAACCTGTTGTGAGAATTTTTGTGCCGCTTTTTTACGTGTTTCGGTTAGCTTTTCACCAAGTGAAACAAGCCGCTCGGTCGAGGCATCGAGCTCTAAAGATAATTCTTCTATACGCTTATCTGAACACTCTATTTTTTCAAGTTCCGCTTTAGCTTTAGCAAGAAACTCAATCATCTTCTGCTCATCGTCGCCGTATTTTAACATAAGGCGGCGTAGCGTGTCAAGCCTTTCACGTAACTTTTCAGCATCTAAATCACGATATTCTTCTGATTCAGTAAACGAACGAATATCGGCGCTTATTTCATAAAGTTTTCCAATTATATCATCAAGCTTATTTGATATGGAAGATAATTCCTCGTTTTTAGCCGATTCAATATACTTTTGCGCATTTTTTGCAAGTGTCATAGCACCATCTGCATTTTCAGAACCATCAATACAAAAAGACGCGTCAGAAAGTGCGGTTAAAGTTTTTTCATAATTTTCAGCAATGGTGAGCTTTCGACGAATTTCATCAATTTCACCTACAGCAATATCGGCGTCCTCGAGTTCTTTAATCTGATATTGTAAAATATCAATCCGGCGCTGCTTTTCGCCCTCGTCGGTTTCTTGAGAATTTAGCTCGCGACGAACGTCATTAAAATGCTTAAATTCATTATAATATTCGGTAAGCTCTTTTTGATTTTCAGCAAGCAAATCAAGATAGCAATAATAATTGTCCGGGTTAAGTAATCGCTGATTGTCGTGCTGACCGTGAATATTTATAAGATTTTTTGAAAGCTCTTTTAATATAGACGCTGTAGCTGGCCTACCATTTATTTTAATTGTACCGCCGCTAAGTGTCAGTGTACGCAAAACGAGCAGATTACCGTCATCATCAAGCTCGAAACCATTTTCTATAATAAGATTCTTAGCTTCGTTTGACAAATCACAAAACAGTGCAGAAACCACAGCTTTTTCACAACCGGCTCTAATTAAATCCTTTGAAGTGCGTTCGCCTAAAACCGCGTTTATAGCATCAATTATTATTGATTTACCGGCACCCGTCTCACCTGTTAGTACATTAAAGCCTATATCAAAATCAATATCGGTTTTTTCTATTACCGCTATGTTTTCTATATGCAAAGATTTTATCATATTAAATACCTTACATCATTTTTTTAAGTTCGTTTGTAAGCTGTGATGCCTGTGCTTCGCTACGAGTTACTATAAACACAGTATCATCACCTGCTATTGTGCCAAGCATCATATCATTATACATAGTGTCAAGTGCTACGCATACGCTTGATGCCATACCTGACATACATTTAACAACCACGTCATTGAGCGCATATTCAACGCTTGTAGCATAGCGTGAAAAAATTTCACGATAATGTGAAAACGCCTGCTTGTTGTTATCACGTCTTTCACTGCTGACATATCTATAATTCCCCGCAGCATCGTGTCCTTTGATAAGGCGAAGCTCTTTAATATCGCGCGATACCGTCGATTGAGTAACCTCAAAACCTTCTGCAAGGAGTAGGTTTTGCAAATCGTCTTGTGTAAGCACAATGTTATTAGCTATTAATTCAAGGATTTTTTGTTGTCTTTTTCTTTTCATTATTTACTGCTCCTAGCATCTCTAAATTTAAGTGATAAAGTTTTATAAAAAGAACGATCGTTTATTCTGACAAGTTTTACTGAATTTTTTGAATTTGAAATATAAATTTCAGTAAATGGTTTAATAGGAACCACCTTTCGACCGTCTACCGATAAAAAGATATCGGTTCTTTTTTTAGAGTAAGCTTTTAATTTTATTTCCTTTTCTCCACCAATTAAAATTGGCTTTGCCGCTAATGAATGTGAGCAAATTGGTGTAAGACATACGCATTTCATAGTAGGATCAATTACAGGGCCGCCTGCCGACATTGAGTATGCTGTAGAGCCGGTTGGCGTTGCGGCAATTAAACCGTCAGCATGATAAGTTATGACGTCACCACCATCAACAGACGCTGTAACGTCAATTATACGAGAAAGATAACCGCTGCTAATAACTGCATCGTTAAGTGCCTCATATTCGCCAATAACCTCGCCATTTTCTTTAACTGTGATGCTTAACATCATACGCTCTTCAATGGTATATTCACCACTCGAAAGTTTGGAAAGCAGATTATATTCGTTTTGTTCAATATTTGCAAGATAACCTACCCTGCCTGCGTTTATGCCAAGAACAGGTTTTCCATCCTGCGCTGCACGCTTTGCAAAACGAATAATTGTACCATCACCGCCGATAGTAATAATTATATCGGCAATTTTATATAGCTCATCAATTGGGGCATGTTCATAACCCGCACAGCAAATATCGTCAGGTAAATATGCGGTAATACCGCACTCTTTTAAAAATGACGCCATTTTTTCAACAGTTTCTGATGAACCGCGTTTATCAAGATTTGGAATTACGGCTACTATCATTTACACACCCTCCTTTAGCGCATTATATGATGCCTCAACCACTTCAACTGCGCTATAATCTGCAGTAGATGGTTCGTCATCCTTTTGAATGTAACAAAGATATTCAATGTTGCCTTCAGGACCCTTAATTGGTGAAAAATCAAGTCCTAAAAGTGAAAATTTATTTTCTTTTATTATGTTTATAATTTTTTCAATTACGGCAATGTGGACGTTTTTATCACGTACAACACCTTTTTTGCCAACGTTTTCCTTGCCTGCTTCAAACTGTGGTTTTATAAGACAAACAGCTCTTCCACCTTCACGTAATAGAGTACGCATAACAGGTATTATAAGCGATAAGGAAATAAACGAAACGTCAACAGATGCAAAATCAAGCTCATCCGGTACTTGCTCACGAGTAACGTATCTAAAATTAGTACGTTCAAGATTAATAACACGCTCGTCGGTGCGCAGTTTCCAAGCAAGCTGACCATAGCCTACGTCAATAGAATAAACCTTTTTGGCACCATTTTGAAGCATACAATCGGTAAATCCACCCGTTGATGCACCAATATCGGCGCAGACGCATTCGGCGAGTGAAATCGCAAAGCTTTTCATAGCCTTTTCAAGCTTTAACCCGCCGCGACTTACATATTTTAGCGTTTCGCCACGCACCTCGATATTATCGTCGGGTTTTACAGTATCACCTGCTTTATCGCATTTTTGATTATTTACATATACGATACCCGACATAATTATTGCCTTTGCTTTTTCACGGCTTTCGGCAAAACCGCGTGAAACAAGAGCACAATCCAATCTTTCTTTTCCCATTATTTACCTACAATTTCTATCATTGACTCAGTGTCAAGTTTGTATTTTTTTAGTGCTGACTGTATGGTAGATGCACCAACAAATTCATCATTTATGGCATTGACGCAATACTTACCATCAAAGCCTTTTTTAAGCAACCGACAAGCGATATGCTCGGCAATACCGCCCGATAATATACCTTCTTCGAAGAAATATATCTCTTTATATCTTGAGAGCAAGTTAATAACTTCCTCACCTATTGGGTAAATGCGGTTTAGCTTAATAACGTCAGTGTTTTCTAAAGACTTTTGTGCTTCTACAGCATTAGAGAATATTCTACCGTAGGTGATTATCGCCTTGTCGCCGTTATGTGACAATACCGTACAATCACCACTGATTTCACCGTCAAAATTTTTGTTTTCGCAACCGCGTGGATAACGTATAACACTTAATTCTTTTTTTGTAGAAGTTTCGGTTATTAACCTTTTTAGTTCATTGTAATAACACGGTGAATAAATATTGACATTTGGTATGGTAGATAGGTATGCAACGTCAAATACACCTTGATGGCTTTCTCCATCATCACCTACAATTCCTGCACGGTCAACAAGCAGCTTTATAGGCACGTTAGCAATAGCTGCATCATGCAAAATCTGGTCATAGCCGCGTTGTAAAAATGTAGAATACACGGCAAAATACGGCACCATTCCGCCCGAAGCGAGCCCCGCCGCAAAGGTAACTGCGTGCTGTTCGGCAATACCTACGTCAAAGAATCTTGACTTATATTTTGATGCAAAAGCTTTGAGTCCCGTTCCTTCTGTCATAGCGGCTGTAATTGCACATATTTTTTTATTGCTTGCCGCAAGTTCACACAACGTTTCACCTGCAATATCCGAATAGGTTTTAATGCTTACGGAGTCTTTACCCTTATCAATGTCAAAGGAAGATACGCCGTGATAATCTTTTGGACTGTTTTCGGCATAGGCATAACCCTTGCCTTTGGTAGTTACAACGTGCACAAGTGTTGGACGATTATAACTTTTTGCAATGGTAAAAAGTTGTTCCATCGCTTCAATATCATGGCCACTCACCGGTCCTAAATAATTGAAGCCCAAGCTCGTAAAAATGTTATTCTTATATACGATTCTTTTGAATAATTCTTTTATAGAAAAAATGAAATTATGAACCGGTTTACCAATAAGTGGAATTTTGAGTAAAAACGTACTTATGGCAAACTTCATTTTATGATAACCCTTGCGGTTACGCATTTTGGTAAAGGCACGCGGCATAGCACCAACATTGCGTGAAATCGACATTTTATTGTCGTTTAACACAACAATAAAATTGCCCTTTTTAGCGCCAGCATTGTTAAGCGCTTCATAAGCCATACCGCCGGTCATTGCGCCATCACCGATAACCGCAATGGCACTTCCTCCGTCAAGCATAGATTTTGCCTTATATATGCCATACGCTGCTGAAATAGAATTACTGCTATGCCCCGTAACAAATGGGTCATGCTCGCTTTCAGCAGGACGCATAAATCCCGAAATGCCATTTTCTTGACGAAGAGTTACAAAGCTTTCTTTTCTACCGGTAAGCAGCTTATGAGCATACGACTGGTGACCAACATCAAAGATAATGGCATCCTTAGGAGAAGAAAAAACACGATGCAAAGCAACAGTAAGCTCAACTGCACCAAGGCTTGATGCCAAGTGCCCACCGTTTTTGGAAACAACGTCAATAATTTCATTGCGCAATTCATCGCAAAGAAGACTAATTTCGTCACTATTTAATTTTTTAATATCGTCTGGAGAATTTACGTCCCTTAAAATTTTATATTCCAAAATCAAAACATCCCTGGAAAAATATTAGTAATTACGTTCAAGTAAATATGCCGCTATGCCTTTAAGGTTTTCTTTGTTACCGTCAAAGTGTTCAAGACATTCATAAGCTTCATCAGTATATTTTTTAGCAAGCTCGCGACAATACTCAACACCAAGTCTTACGGCAATGGTATCCTTATTGTTCTTCTCATCGCTACCTACAGGCTTACCAAGTGTTTTGCTGTCGCTAACACTATCAAGAATATCGTCAATAATTTGAAAAGCAATGCCGACCTTCTCGCCAAATTTTTCAGCAATGCTTACAAGCTCATCATCGGCACCGGCAAGTATGCAACCAATAGCACATGCGGTTTTAAGAAGTGCTCCTGTTTTTAGGCGATACATCTCGAAAAGCACGTCATCGTCAGCACCCTTAACATCTGACATATCAATAACCTGTCCGCCAATCATACCGCCAACCCCTGCGCTTGCAGCAAGATGCGCCAACGCTTTAACAACGCGTTCTGGCTCAACACCCAGTGTTTTTGATGCTACTGAAAACGCTTCGGTAAGTAGTGCATCACCGCAAAGCAGTGCTGTGCTTTCACCGTACGCCTTATGGCAAGATGGTTTACCTCGACGCATATCATCGTTGTCCATACAAGGCATATCGTCGTGTACAAGTGAATAAGAATGTATCATTTCAAGCGCGCAAGCAAAATTATAAGCACAATCATCGTCTTTACCGCAAAGCTTATAAAATTCTAAAAGCAATACAGGTCTTATGCGTTTACCTCCGTTTAGTGTTGCATATCGGCACGCACTTATAATTTCATCATATAGCTGACCGTTTTCAGAAAGAAGTATGTCGAGTCGGGCATCAAGCTTTGCCTGATACTCTTTAAGCAGTGAATCAACCATTGTCCTCGCTCTCCTTTTCGGTAAGAGTAATAATTTTTTGTTTGGCACTTTCTAAGTACTCAGAGCAATCCTTTGAAAGCTTTACTCCCTTTTCAAAAAGGGCAATAGACTCATCAAGTGTGATTTGCTCGTTTTCAAGACTTGCTGCTATTTTTTCAAGTTCTTTTATTGATTTTTCAAAATCAAAATCTTTTGAAAGCATAAAAATTACCTCTATTTACATTTTTTATCGGTAATAGTACAGTCAATATTACCGTCATAAAACTCAACAGTTATATTATCGCCAACATTTAGTTTATCGGTATTTGTTATATATTTGTTATCTTTTGACACGGCAGAAAATCCGCGAGCCATAACCTTTAGTGGACTGAGCGCATCAATTCTTGACGCTAAACCAGAAGCCGAATTAGCATTTTTTTGCAAAATAAATTTAATTCGGTTTTCCATTTTATCAAAAATACGGTCAACGTCTATCTGCTTATTTTGCACAACGCGTGAAACATTTGTAGGACTAACCTTACTGTCTAACGAATTAAGTTTATTATAGTAAAAATCATATTTGTATGTGATTTTACTTTTTAACAAATTGGTTATCGAGTCTATATGATTTTTTAGTTCTCTCATATCGGGAACGGCCAGTTCAGCCGCGTGCGATGGTGTTGATGCACGAATGTCGGCAACAAAATCAGAAATAGAAAAATCAGTTTCGTGTCCCACAGCAGAAATGACCGGAAATGGTGATTCGTATATCTTGCGCGCAAGGGCTTCATCATTAAAGCAGTGTAAATCCTCGGCACTGCCACCACCACGACCAATAATGATAACGTCAATATCATTAAGTGCGTAAACACGATCAAGTGTTTTTATCATATCGCTAGCCGCCATATCGCCCTGAACAAGTACAGAACACATTACAATCTCACACGCAGGATAACGTGTATTGGTAATGTTTAAAATATCACGCACAGCGGCACCCGTATCAGAGGTAATAACCGCTATTTTCTTTGGAAATCTCGGTAACGGTCTTTTACTTGTAACGTCAAACAAGCCTTCTTTTTCAAGCTTTTCTTTAACCTGTTTGAATTGAAGCGCCAAATCGCCCTCACCTATAGGATGCATTTCCTCGGCGTAAAACTGATATTGACCATCTTTTTCATATATAGATACCCTACCCTTAATCACAACGGCAAGGCCATCTTCTACCTGAAACCTAACTCGCGATGCACTGCTTCGAAACATAACGCAACGTATTGAAGCGTTTTGATCTTTAAGCGTAAAGTACCAATGCCCGCTTGAAAAATGATTTTTAAAATTAGAAATTTCGCCACTTACGTTTACGAACGTAAGACGAGGATCATTTTCCACAAGCGATTTTACATAGGTGTTTAGCTGTGAAACGGTGATTGTGTTAAGCATCTTTGCATACGGTTGATAAAATACCGTTTATAAATGATGCATCCTCTTTGGTTGCATATTTTTTTGCAAGTTCAACAGCTTCGTTTATTGATACAGAAACCGGTATTTCGTCGTAATATTTAATCTCATATATTGCAAGACGTAAAATTGCAAGGGCTGTTTTAGTGATACGTTTAATACTCCAACCCACTGCATTATTAGAAATTATCTCGTCAATCGCTTCAATATTTTCATACACACCAAAAAATACTTTTTTGATGTATTCATCGGCTTGAATATCACGGATTTCCTCTGCTAAAGAGAGCACGTCTTGTAATGAATCGTCGTTAAATTCTTTTTCAAAAACAAGAATAAACGCTTCTTCACGAGCTTTTTTGCGTGTCATAATGCACCAACCTTCATAAAATCATATTTATACCGATACATTATACTATATAATACTATATATTTCAAGGCAAAAAGGCAAAAAATATTCATTTTTTATGAATATATGCATAAAACCAATTTTGTGTTGACAAATATTTTGCTTTGTGCTATACTTTTTTCAAATGATAGAGGCGCATTGTGTCAAAAGTATCATGCATAAAAGGTTGCCAAAGCCGCATGAAAAAGGGGCCAATGCCGAAGCGGATGTTGTGGCATACATCTGGCTGGCAACTCAGATAATATCTGTTTTGCTGTCGCATAAAATGCGGAGTGCTATTCATTCTGAAATTGATATGTATAAATTGTACTTTGTTTTCGGAGGATAGCAGCATTTTATTTGCCGCTATCTTATTTTTTGGAGGAAACACATTATGAAAAATACTGTATTTTTAGGTGCGGCAACCGCCATTATCACACCACTAAATGAAAAAGGAATAGACTTTGCTGCTTTTGGAAAACTAATCGAGTGGCAAATAGCCGAAGGCATTGATGCAATAGTTGTTGCAGGCACTACCGGCGAAGGCTCTACCCTTACTGACGAAGAACATAAGGCAGCAATCAAATTTTGCGTTGATACGGTAGCAGGTCGCGTACCGGTTATTGCAGGCACCGGCTCTAATGATATTGCATACGCAATTTCTCTTACAAAATACGCTTGTGAGGTTGGCGCCGATGCAATGTTGCTTGTAACTCCCTATTACAACAAAGCTACACAAAACGGACTAATTAAATCCTTTACCGCTGTAGCAGACGTAAGCACAAAGCCTTGTATTTTATACAACGTTCCAAGCAGAACGGGCTGTAATCTAAAACCTGAAACCTGTGCTGTTCTTGCAAAGCATCCAAATATTGTGGCAATTAAAGAAGCCAGCGGCGACATTTCACAGGTGGCAGCTATTTCTCGCCTTTGTGGTGATAACCTTGATATTTACTCGGGTAACGACGACCAAATTGTTCCCGTAATGTCGCTTGGTGGTAAGGGTGTAATTTCTGTGCTTTCTAACCTATTGCCACGTGAAACTTCACAAATGTGTCATGCATATCTTACGGGCAACGTTGATACAGCGCGTGATATGCAGCTTAAATATTTACCACTTATTGATTCGCTTTTCTGTGAAGTAAATCCAATACCCGTAAAGGCTGCTATGTCGGCTATGGGCTATTGCGATAACTACCTTCGTCTGCCACTTACACCAATGGAAGATGCAAACGAGCAGAGATTGCTTACAGATATGCATGAAGCTGGTATAAAATTTTAATCAAAGAAGGTCCTTTTATGAAAATTGCAATCTACGGTTATGGTAATTTAGGTCGCGGTGTAGAATGCGCTGTAATAAACTCTGTCGATGCTGAGCTTTTTGGCGTTTTCACCCGTCGCGCACCCGAAACAGTTAAGACTGTAAGCGGTTGTAACGTTTACCACGTTGACGATATCTTAAATTACAAAGATGATATTGACGTTGTAATTATTTGCGGTGGTAGTGCTACCGATTTACCTACAATGACCCCTGACCTCGCAAAAAGCTTTAACGTTGTAGATAGCTTTGACACCCACGCTAATATTCCGCAACATTTTAACAATGTTAATGATGCTGCAAAAGGCACTAATCACACTGCTCTTATTTCGGGCGGTTGGGATCCGGGTATGTTTTCAATTAACCGTTTATATGCTTCTGCTGTATTGCCCGACGGCAAGGATTATACCTTTTGGGGCAAAGGCGTTAGCCAAGGTCACTCTGATGCAATACGCCGCATTGACGGAGTTAAAGATGCAAAGCAATACACAGTACCGATTGATGAAGCATTAAACGCAGTAAGAAGTGGCTTACAGCCCGAGCTTACCACACGCCAAAAGCATTTACGCGAATGCTTTGTAGTGGCAGAAGATGGTGCCGATAAAGCGCGCATTGAAAACGAAATTAAAACAATGCCCAATTACTTTGCTGATTATGATACAATAGTTCACTTTATCAGTGAAGAAGAACTAAAACGTGACCACGCAGGAATTCCTCACGGTGGGTTTGTTATAAGAACAGGCAAAACCGGTATAAATCACGAAAACAGTCACGTTATTGAATATAGTTTAAAGCTTGATTCTAACCCTGAATTTACCGCAAGTGTGCTTGTTGCATACGCAAGGGCTATAAATAAGCTTTATAATCGTGGTGATTACGGCTGCAAAACCGTATTTGACATTGCACCTGCCGATTTATCTCCCCTAACTAATGAAGAATTAAGAAAAACAATGCTATAAACTAAAAACGTCGTGCAAAAAGTACGGCGTTTTTTTATACTTGTTTTAAATTTTGATTTGTTGTATAATAATTATGTAATGAATCTGAAGGGGCAATTAATATGTCAAAGCTTTATTTCAAATTTGGTGCAATGGGTTCCTCAAAAACTGCTAATGCACTTATGACAAGATTTAATTATCTTGAAAAAAATCACAGTGTTTGGCTCATTAAACCGCAAACCGATACACGTGACGATTACATCGACGAAAGCGGAAAAATTGTAACGGTTGTTAAATCAAGAATAGGTTTAGAAGCGCCCGCAAACGTTATTAAAGATAACGCCGATATTACCGAGCTTTTTAAAACCGCAAATGCTGATATTGTAATAAATGATACCGTTGTTAAAACACAAAAAATTGACGTTATTATATGTGACGAATGTCAATTTTTCACCGAAGACCAAATTGACCAATTAAAATATATTGCCGAAAATGAAAACGTTCCTGTTATTTGCTTTGGACTGCGTTCCGATTTTAGAACAAAGTTGTTCCCCGGCAGTAAGCGTCTTTTTGAAATTGCCGACAGTATTACCGAAGTAAAATCAATTTGCGAATGTGGTAAAAAGGCAATTGTAAACGCGCGTTTTGACGGAAATGGCAATATAGTTACAGACGGTGCACAGGTCGAAATCGGCGGCAACGAAAAATATAAGAGTATGTGCTGGTCATGCTGGCAAAAATTGATAAATAAATAGTTTTACAGGGGATTTAAATCCCCTGTATTATTTTTGTATTTTGTTGACAAATAATATAAATAGTGGTAAAATACTAAAGATTATAATGGTGTATTATATTACCAAAACAAAGGAGAATAAATATGAACTTTTTTGACGAACTTAAAAATTATGACAGCGAAGTTTTTGCCGCTTGTGACGCAGAGCTAAACCGTCAACAAGGCAATATTGAGCTTATCGCTTCTGAAAATATTGTATCAAAGGCAGTGCTTCTTGCCGCAGGCGGAGTGCTTACAAATAAATATGCTGAAGGTTACCCCACAAAACGTTATTATGGCGGCTGTCAGTGTGTTGACGTTGTTGAAGATATTGCTCGCGAGCGCGCTAAAAAGCTCTTTGGTGCAGAGCACGCAAACGTTCAGCCGCACAGCGGCGCAAACGCAAATTTGGCTGTTTTCTTTGCCTTACTAGAGCCGGGCGATACCGTTATGGGTATGAATTTGCAGCAAGGCGGTCACCTTTCTCACGGTTCACCTGTTAATATTTCGGGCAAATATTTTAATATTGTACCTTACGGTGTTGATGACACTACCGAAGCAATCGACTATGAAAACGTTCGCAAAATTGCTTTAGAATGCAAGCCTAAAATGATAATTGCGGGTGCCAGCGCATACTCAAGAACAATTGATTTTAAAAAGTTCCGCGAAATCGCTGACGAGGTAGGCGCTTACCTTATGGTAGATATGGCACATATTGCAGGTCTTGTAGCTGCAGGTCTTCACCCGTCCCCTGTTCCTTATGCTGACGTTGTAACAACAACCACACACAAAACACTTCGTGGCCCACGCGGCGGTATGATTTTATGCCGTGAAGAGCTTGCAAAACAAATTGACAAGGCAGTATTCCCCGGTACACAGGGCGGTCCATTGATGCATATAATTGCGGCAAAAGCTGTGGCACTTGGCGAAGCGCTTACCGATGAATTTAAGGCATATCAGACTCAAATTGTTAAAAATGCCGCTACACTTGCCGATGCACTCAAGAAAAATGGTATTGAGTTGGTATCAGACGGCACTGATAATCATCTTATGCTTTTAAAGCTTACTAACTTTGATATAACCGGTAAAGAGCTTGAGCACCGTCTTGACGAGGTTCACATTACCGCAAATAAAAACACAATTCCAAACGATCCTAACAGCCCATTTGTTACAAGCGGTTTGCGTATTGGTACCCCCGCTGTTACAGCACGTGGTTTTAAGGAAAAAGAAATGCTTCTTATTGCTGATTGGATCAAAGATATTATCACCGATTTTGACGCGAATAAAGAGCGTATTACCGCTGAGGTTCAGGCTCTTTGCGCACAGTTCCCTATATATAATGACTAATTTTAACGGAGTGATAATATGATTTGGCACAGTTCAGAAACAAATGACGTGCTATCAGAGCTTGGAGTCACTAAAGAAAACGGTCTTGCTAATAGTTTGGCTCTTGAAAGACTTGAAATTTATGGCAAAAACACAAGATCAACAAGCAAAAAGACAAGCTTGCTTACACGTTTTTTATCTCAAATAAACAGTAAAATAGTATATTTTTTAACTGCAATAGCTATAGCCTGCTTTATTGTAAACATTATATATGACAAAAGTGATTTTTACTTTCCAATACTAATTGTTGCCATTGTAGTTATTAACGCATTTATTAGCGCATTGCATCTTCATAAGTGTGATGAAGCGCTTGATGCAATACAAAATGCCGCAAATCCTGATGTTACGGTTATTCGTGACGGCAGTGAAAAGGTAATTTCATCCGACCTTTTAGTCCCCGGCGATATAATGGTGCTAAAAGAAGGCGATTATATTACTGCCGATGCAAGAATTATTGAGTCAGACGGTTTACGTTGCAACGAAGCAATACTGTCCGGCGATGTTATTCCTGTAGATAAAGCCGCAGACACAATTGTAGAAGATATAACGGTTGTAAGTGCTCGTAAAAATATGGTTTTTGCAGGATGTAACGTTGTTCACGGTACTGCACGTGTTGTGGTTGTTGAAACAGGTTTATGCACTGAAATTGGAAAACAAACCGATATTAGTCATCAAACCAATTCCGAAACACTGCCAATCACCGAAACCCTTGCTAACAGTGGAAAAATAATTAATATTGCAATTCTTGCATTTTGCATTTTAGCCTTCATTATAGGTATTATTCAAAACTTTAATTCTCGCGATCCATTTGCAACAATTACCCTATCGGCTCTTATGAATTCTGTTGCACTTGGAATAACCGCTATGCCTGAAAGCTTACCGGCAATCTCCACAATTGTTCTTGCACTTGGTATCAAGCGCATGATTTATGATAATATTGTTATCAAAAACACGAAAGCGCTTGAAATAATCGGTAAAACCGAGGTTATTTGTGTTGATAAAACCGGAATTCTTACCAAAAACAATATGGTGCTTAACTATATTTTTGATGGTGAGCAGCTAACCGAGTTATCAGACGAAGCATTAAGTGATAAAACTGCCGGAGTTTTGCAGCTTGCTACTGCTTGTTCTATGCTTCAAAACGATTCAACAGAAAGTTGCATAGAAAACGCTTGTATAAAATATCTTTCGTTATCACGAGAAGATGTAAGTAACCTATTCCCCCGTCTTTCGTCTATTCCGTTCGATAGTATTAGAAAGACAATGACAAGTATAAATATGATAAGCGGTAAACCGGTTGCTATTGTTAAGGGTGCACCCGAAATTGTAATAGAAAAGTGTAACATTGCCCAAAAGGATAAATTGTTAGAGCTGTGCAATTCTTTGGCAGAAAAATCCTACCGCGTTCTTTGCGTAGCAATAAAACCGCTTGATGAAATTCCGTCCAACCCTAATCCTGAAGAAATAGAAAACGAGCTTAATTTTGTTGGTTTATTGGCACTTAACGATCCTCCACAATCGGATACTGTTGAAGCTATTAGCACCTGTAATCTTGCCGGTATTAATACAATAATGATTACGGGCGACAATATTCTTACAGCCAAAGCTGTTGCTCGCAGAATTGGTATTCTTACCGACGACAGTCAGGCTATTACCGGTTCTGAACTTGATAAACTGTCAGACGATGAGCTTGCAAATTCTATTGAAAAATACACCGTTTTTGCCAGAATTACACCTAATGATAAGATTAGAATTATCAAAGCATGGCAAAGCATTGGCAAAATAGTTACTGTAACAGGTAATGACTTTGAAGATGCTGATGCTTTAAATGCTGCTGATATAGGTTGCAGTCTAGGTCAATATGGTGCAGATGCTGCCAAAGGAAATGCTGACGTAATTATTAAAAACAAAAAGTTTATGACGGTTGTAAGCGCAATTCGCGAAAGCCGTTCGCTGTTTAACAACGTTAAAAAATCAGTAACCTATTTGCTTGCTTGCAATTTTGGTGAAATTATTGCATATATTTTAGGTATGTTAATCTTCGGGCTTCCTCCCCTTGCTGCTGTTCAACTACTGTGGATAAACCTGCTTACCGACAGCACTTGTGTAATTTCTTTAACCGTTGAAGGTTCTGAAGAAAACGTAATGCACAAAAAGCCACTTGCATTAACAGGGCATTTATTTAGTCGTAACGCACTGCTAAACATGCTAAGCGACTCACTGGTTATTGCGACATTAACACTTATATCATTTGCTTTCGGCGGACAATCAATGGCGTTTGCCACATTGGTAATGATACAGGTATTCCATTCATACAATATGAAAACCCAGCAATCACTTCTTAAAGCAGATTTTAAAACCAATAAATTTATGAACTTCTCATCTGTTTTAGTACTATTTATTTCAGTATTTTTAGTGCTGACTCCCGCGGGTATGGTATTTGGTCTTGAAACACTAAGTGTGGGTTCATTCTTGTTAAGTTTACTTTTGTCGATTATTATAATTCCAATTAGTGAATTCAAGAAAATCTGGATGCAAAAAATTATTGCAAAGCAATAAAATTTAAACCCCTTTGTGAAACTCACAAAGGGGTTTGTTATATTTAAAGAACTAAAACTGCCGCTATACCAAAATATATAAGTAAAGATACAGCATCAAGAATTGTGGTAACGAGTGGGCTTGCCATAACAGCAGGGTCTAAGCCAATTTTTTTAGCAATAATAGGAAGTGCTGCACCAAGCATTTTTGCAACAATTATAACACAAATAAGGGTTATGCAAATGGTTGCCATTTCGACAATCTCGGTCCCTGTGTCAAACGTGTGTAACCACAAATAATCAACAAGATAGAGTTTTATAAAATTGACAATTCCAAGAACAATACCTACAATAACAGATACACGAAGTTCTTTCCAAATTACCTTTAAAATGTCTTTAAACTCAATATCTCCAAGGCTTAAAGCACGTATTACCGAAACAGAAGTTTGACTACCTGCGTTACCGCCTGTACCCATAAGCATTGGTATAAATGCTACAAGCGCAATGCACTGTGCTAACTTTGCCTCAAAAGTAGAAATAATAGCACCTGTAAAGGTAGCCGAAATCATAAGGAATAAAAGCCACGGTATACGTGATTTAAAGGTTTCAAAAACGCCTGTTTTAAGATATGTTTTTTCACCCGGCAAAATAGCAGCCATTTTTTCAATATCTTCGGATGCCTCTTCTTGAATAACATCAATAGCGTCATCGACGGTTACTATGCCGACAAGTCTTCCCTCTTTATCGACAACGGGAAGGGCTAACATATCGTAACGCTCAAACATAGCGGCAACTTCTTCCTTGTCGTCAAGGGTATGAGCACTAATAACGTTTTCATCCATCAAATCGCCGACTATTTCATCTCTTCCGCTTAAAACCAAATCGCGAAGCGAAATTGTACCAAACAGCTTACGGCGACTACCAATAACGTAACATGTATATATTGTTTCGGTATTGATTCCCTTTTTTCTAATACGGTCTATCGCTTCCTCCACCGTCATTGTCCTTTTAAGATCAATATATTCGGTGGTCATAATACTACCCGCGCTATCTTCCGGGTATGCGAGCAGTTGATTTATCATGCGGCGGGTGTTTGCATCGGTATTCTTTAAAATACGCTTTGCAACGGTAGCAGGCATCTCTTCAACTATATCTGCCGCATCGTCCATGAATAACTCATCTAATACTTCACGTAATTCGTTATCACTAAAAGCATTTACCAAAATTTCCTGCTTATCGCTATCAAATTCTACAAAAACCTCAGCGGCAAGCTCTTTAGGTAGTATACGAAATAACACGGGTATTTCTTTGTCTTTTGCCTCGTCGAAAATTTCGGCAATATCGGCAGGTTGCATTTCTGAAAGTATTTGCTTTAATTGAACAAAACGTTTCTTTTCAATCAAATCAAAAATTTCTTCTTCAAGCTCAAGTAGTTTTTCGTCCATAACGCAACCTCCCTTTTAAGAATTAAAACCCTATCTTTAAGGACAGGGTTTTATCGTTATTGTAATTATAATGTTTTTGACTTAAAATGTCAATTCATATCTTTATGTTTATTAAATGTGATATTCCGGGTATCGTTTCACCCTGTAAAGATGACGTTGGTGACATAAGCGCACCTGTAGACATAAATAAAATGTTTTTAAAATCTCCCGATTCAAAGCGGTGCATCACAAATGAATTAAGCACCGCCGCACTACAACCACATCCAGAACCACCTGCATGAACATCTTGTCTGTCACGATCGAATATAATAAGCCCACAATCACTGTGGCGACAGCGGATATCGATTCCGTCACCTTCAAGCAATTCATAAAGTAAATCAGTGCCGACTTTACCCAAATCCCCCGTAATTACTAAATCATAATCGTGCAAAGTCGTGTTTGTATCTTCTAAAAAATGTTTTATAGTAGAAGCAGCGGACGGGGCCATTGCGGCACCCATATTGTTGGTATCGGTGATACCTAAATCTTCAATTTCACCAAAGCAAACCTTGTCAATATACGGTTTTCCCTCTAACCTTTCACTAGATAAAACAGTAGCGCCAGAGCCTGTAACTGTCCACTGCGCTGTTTGAGGACGAACCGCGCCATACTCAAGCGGAAAGCGGTATTGCCTCTCTGCTGAACAAAAATGCGATGAGGTAACTGCCGCTGTAATATCGGCGGCACCACTGTCTATCATAATTGATGCAAGCGAAAGTCCCAAAGTCATTGTAGAGCAAGCACCATAAAGTCCGATAAGAGGTATTCCCTTTGAACGCAAGCCAAAATACGAGCCGATACACTGGTTTAAAAGGTCACCTGCAAATATCATTTTAATATCGTTTTCGTTAACATTTGCCTTTCTCATGGCGGTTTCAAGTGCAATTTTTTGTAGCAGACTTTCAGCCTTTTCGTAACTGTCCTCACCAAAACGGCTGTCGTCATCATGGGCGTCAAATTCGTGCCCTATAGGTCCTTCATATTCTTTTTTGCCTACAACCGAACCGTAACCTATAATATGCGGTTTGTTTTCTAAAATTATTGTGCGTTTTCCTATTCTTTTTGCCATAATACTAACCTCACTTTTTTGAGATTAGTATTTACAAACAAAGAAAAAATAACCCATTTTAGTGGGTTATTTTTGGGTTAAATATTCTATTAGAGATTTAAACAAAATTAAATGATGATTATATATTTCATCATAGTTATACCCTACACCATTTTGGTAGTCAGCAAGGCCCTGATTGCTTTCATAAGTCACGCACGGTTCGCCGCACAGTTGTGTCACGGCGGATGGCAGATTAAACGATACGGGTGGATTTTTGTTTTCACCGTAATCAAAATTTGTATTTGGCGTATATAATTCAAGCTCTTTTTCTTGGCAGTTACGCTTTAAAATTTGCTCAAAATCGGCTACTGTTTGCTTAATTGCAAGCGGCGCGTATGCAGGGCCTAGTATATGATTTTTACAATTGGTGCCGCCGTGCAACAACACTGTAAAATCGGGTACATACTGCTCGCAAACTTGGAAAAGTGCCTCGGTTTCATTAGCCTTTTTGCCAAAGAAATTATCGTGCATTAAATTGACGCCGTCATCATTAAAATAACCGCCCAAATAATCAACATAATCTTTTATTGGATGTTTTTGTTTGCACTCGGGCCAACCGCAAAGCGTGCCGTCTGCCCAAGTGCCTTGATTATAGTAACGCAAATCGTTAAAGCTTTTGCCCACAAAACTGTCAAACGGAATATGAGAGCGACCGTCTGGGTTTATGCAAGGAATTATTAAAAGATTAATTTTATCACATAATGATTTTAAATCGAAAAATTCTTTGCCCGCAAGGTCACAACCGCTTTCTATAATATTTATGAGATTAAGCAATGCCGCTGTACCCTCAAATTCTCCGCCGTGAATACATCCTACAAGCAAAAGCGTAGGCACATAATTTGTTGAGGTTTTATCGGCAAAGCAGCACTTGTTTTTTCCGCCCAAGGCAGAAGATAAATTAGCCGTGCGATTAAAAACATTTTCATCGCCATATCTAAACATATAAACCTGTCTGCCACACGCAGAAAAACAAAGTGTTTTTACTGCGGCTTTTTTAACCGATTTTACTGTGTTTTCAACGTCGGCAAGACTTGTTTTATAGTATTTTGGTACGTTGTTCATTTATTTTATAACATACTCCCCTGCTGTTAGTTCAAATATCATCTTTCCGTCTTTGATTTCGCCGCCTAAAGCCTTGGCAGTAAAATCAATATCATTGATTGTAACTGATTTTTGAGTTTTTGAAAGTGGAAATTCAACTTGTGCTGTACCGTCAGGAATAACAATGTGCCACACAAACTGGTTTTCTTCATAATGCCACTCACTTACAATACCGCGGTACGAAGCTTTAACACTTGTAATTCGCTTTTGACTATCAGGTGATGGTGATAAAATAAAATGCTCATCAAAACCGCCGTTTTCGGGGTCGGGTCTAATACCCGCCATATAAGCATACATCCACTCGGCAACCGCACCGTAAGCGTAATGATTAAACGAATTCATTTTAACATCGCCAAAACCGGTGGCTTTGGTGTAAGAATTCCAACGCTCCCAAACGGTAGTAGCACCCTGTTTTACGCTGTAAAGCCAAGATGGATCCGCATCTTGCAAAAGAAGAGTATACGCCAAATCATTAAGTCCCACTTTAGCAAGTGTTTGATTAAGCACACCCGTACCAACAAAACCGGTTGATAGTGTGTAGTTATTATCTATTATCTTTTGTTCGAGCTTTTTGATGGTTTTTTCACGCATTTCGCCGTCAAACATATCAAAACACAGTGGCAGCAAATACACTGTCTGACTATTTTCTGTCAACTTGCCATCCACCACATACTTTTCAAAATAGTAATCCAGTATTTTTTTACGCAGATCAGTATAATACTCTTCTCTATCTTTTTTGCCTAAAATATTAGAAAATTTTTGCATTATAACGGCGTTATTGTAATGATAACAAATCGATATATATCGCTTATCGGTTGGCTCATAGCTTAGCCAGTCGCCATACCACGCCTTAGCTCCATCCAAACCAAAATTTCGGTCAATATAATCCATATATGCTTCCATAGCTTCATAATTATCACGGACTACAGTATCGTCACCGTACATAAGCCATATTTTATACGGAATTATAACACCGGCATCACTCCACGCGGTGCTGCCACAAAAATTCTTTTCAAAAACGGCTGGGCAAATATCGGCATAAGCACCGTCGCGTTCATTTTGTGAATCACGCATATCACCAAGATATTTACTGAGGAACTTATACGTATCGGCAATATATGACGCCGCGCCGCAAAAAATTTGCGTGTCACCAGTCCAACCGAGGCGCTCATCACGTTGGGGACAATCGGTAGGTATGCCAAGATAATTACCACGCATACCTCGCACAATGTTTTGATAAAGCTTATTAACCATTGAATTAGAGCACTCAAAGTTACCAATATATTCCATGTCGGCGCCCAAAACCTCGGCGGTAATACACTCAATGTTTATATCTTTATCGGCCGTGATTTCCATATATCTGAAGCCGTAAAATGTGTGTAAAGGTTTAATTATATTAAGCTGACGGCGGCTGCTTGTAGATGCCGCTACATAGTTAAAACGTGCAAGCGCCGAGCGATAGTTTGCTATATAAAGGCTACCCCTTGGCCCGTCATTGCCGCGTGATTTATCGCCACTATCGTTTAACATTTCGGCAAAGAGGCATTTTATGTTTGTACCGTTAAGGGCATTTATTGCAAGCGACGGACGACCGACAATATCTGCGCCAAAATCAAGCACCATTGTCTGCCCTGCTTTTAGCGTTATGCACTCGCAATTATCACCGACCGCTTTTTTTAATGTCTTTATCTCGCCGAAATCAGTACCATTGTTTTTTACTCCACGATAAACAACTGCACTTTTAGGCGCAATATACTCGGTAACACAAACCTTTTCACCCTCAAAATCTACGACTTCACAAGTGTAGTCGGTGAATTTTTCTGCCTTTGTCCAAGTTGTGCTTTCTATATATACACAAGGGTCTTTTATTGTAGCATCAAACCACTCGCCGTTCCAAATATCTGCATAAAGTACAGGGCCTGCAACTGCTGTATTCCAATTCTCGTCAGTTGCAATAATATCGATTTTTCCATCCTTGTATGCTATCTCTATTTCAGCACAAATTGCGGTCTTTTTATAGCCGTAATAACCATTTGAAATGCGACCTGACCACCACCCCGATGAAATGCGTGCGGCAAAGGTGTTTTCGCCTTTCTTTTTAAGGTAAGGCAAAATATTATATTCATACTCGAAAACGCGATGCTTATAATCGGTCCAAAGAGGTGTTAGTTCGTCATTTCCGACACAGTTACCGTTTAAAATCGCCTCAAAATTGCCGAGCGAGGTTATACGCAATGTTGCTGTTTTAACATTATTGTTAACGGTAAATTGCTTCATAACAGTAAGCAATCCACCTTGCGAAATAATATCGTTATCTCTTGTATTTAAAATTTTACCAAATTCATTTTTTTCTAAATGATAAAAATCGTCTCGCATTTGTGGGCTTGAAATAAATATACCCTTTTTCACAAAAACACGCCCTTTCATATAACAATAAGATATTACCATAAATATATTGCTTTTTCAATCGTTTAATATTAAAATATATATGGTGATTTTTATGAAACTTAGTGAAATAAATATTCGCGATCCTTTTATATTGCCTTTTGATAATAAATATTACATGTACGGCTCGAGAGTTGGTGTTCAAACGGGATTTGACGTTTATGAAAGCACCGACCTTGAAGAATGGAGCAAGGCAAAAAGTGTTTTTGAAATAACTAACGATTTTTGGGCTACTACCGACGCCTGGGCACCCGAGGTGCATTTTTACAAAGGTAAATTTTATATGTTTGCCTCTTTTAAGTCGCCTAACACCTGCCGTGGCACACAAATTCTTGTAAGCAATACGCCTGACGGTAAATTTGTACCGCTTACAAAAAAAGCCATTACACCAAGCGATTGGGAATGTCTTGATGGCACTTTTTATATTGATAAAAACGGTAATCCGCACATTATATTCTGTCACGAATGGGTACAGATTGAAAACGGAACCGTGTGTGAAATGCAGTTATCCCCAGATCTTACTTATGCAATAAGCAAACCAAGAATTCTTTGGAGTGCAAAAGACTATAAAGACGTTTGTATAGTTGGCAAAGATATTAAAGGATACGTTACCGATGGACCGTTTTTGTATCGCAACCATAACGATAAACTTTTGGCTATATGGTCATCATTTAACAAAAACGGATATACCGCTCTAGTATCGCAAAGTGATAACGGTGATATTAATGGTAATTGGAGTGTTTGCAAAACACCGCTTTCGGCGGTTGACGGCGGTCACGGTATGATATTTAAGGCATTTGACGGTAAAGATTATTTTATAATGCACAAGCCCAACACAGCCACTCTTGAACGACCGGTAATTACCGAACTTAAAGAAAATAACGGAAATATATTTGTATAAACAAAAAAGAGGATTGACGTTAAGTTAATCCTCTTTTAAATATTTATTTAAATAATTAAGCACCATCTTTTTATCTGCTGACCATAGCGGTGCTATTAGGTCACGCTTGGCACCGTCGCCGGTTATTCGATGAACAACTATTTCGGGCGGTAAAACCGATATACATTTTTTTAGAATTTCTGCATAATTTTCGAGCGTTAAGCATTCGAATTTGCCATTTAAATATTCACGTTCTAAATCGGTGTTTTTTAGCACGTGAAGAAGATGAAATTTAACGCCACACGTACCCGCCACTACGGCGTCAAGTGTGGTTTTGACAGCATCATCAGCCGACTCATTAGGCAAACCTATTATTATGTGGGTTACAACGTCAATTTCTGCACTTTTAAGCCTTTTCACAGCATCAAAATACACACTATTTCTATAGCCACGCCTAATATACTCGGCAGTTTTTTCGTTTGTAGTTTGCAAACCTAATTCAACGCTTACAGGTTTAATTTTGTTTATATCTTTTAGAAGCTCGATTACATCATCAGCTAAACAGTCAGGTCTAGTACCGATAGATAACCCAACAATATAGTCCGGTTTAATCGCATCATAGTATATCTTTTTAAGTTTTTCAATAGGTGCGTAGGAGCCCGTAAAGGACTGAAAATATGCAATATACTTGCCTTTATTTATTTTCTTTTCTACCTTTTGCTTTGCTTTTTCGAGTTGTTCGGATATGTTGGTACCTCTTACAGCAAATTCGCCACTGCCCAATGCCGAGCAAAATATACAGCCGCCGCTGCCTACCGTTCCGTCGCGATTTGGGCAAGTGAAACCGCCATCAAGCGATAATTTATATACTTTACAACCGAATTTTTCCTTGTAATAATCATTAGCGGTCTTATACATATTTTCACCCCCCTATAAAAATCAAGCGGCATCAGCCACAAGCAGATGCCGCTAAAATTACTTAATTATTTTAAAACCTTCAAATAATCAAGAATTGCAATAACTATTCCGCCAAGTAAGTAAATCTCTACAAGAGCACCAACCAAACCAACGAGTATGTTTACTACCGGAATGTGTGCAAGTAGGAAAAGCACAAAGCCTATTACTGCACCAGCAACAAAATATATAAGAATTTTGATTACAAGTGCTGCAACGTCAGCCGCACCAAATGAAAACGGAAAAAGTTTCTTTAGTGTATCCATACCAACAAATCCTTTCATAAAAATATATACATATTTTACAATCAAATACATATTTTGTCAATAAACATTCTTTATTTTTCTTTCTGTTTTTATAGAAAAATCCTTGAAGTAGTAATTCTAATATCATATAATAATAGTAATGAATGCATAAGGATTTGTAAAAATGAAAAAGTCAATTTTAAAAATCTATTCTGTTATTTTAATAATTGGAATTGTATACTTTATAATCTTAAAAACAACAAACATTTCCATTCCCTGCGCTTATTACTCTATGACGGGTATGCTTTGCCCCGGCTGTGGTATTACAAGAATGTTTTTAAATATGAGCAAGCTAGAATTTGCCGACGCATTCTTTTGTAATCCGGTTGTTTTTGTACTAATGTTTGTATGGATTATAATTTCGGTGCTTTGCTTTATTGGAAAACCAAAATTTATATCAAATAGTAAGTTCTTATTTACAATAATGTATATTTCAATAGTTTCTTTGGCTTTTTTCGGCATTATTCGAAACTTCGCTTGACAAAGGAACGCACGATATTGTATTATACTCATATAAAATATTATTTGTGAGGGATTTTTTAATGATATGTAAAAATTGCGGTTTCGACAACAACGATCAGGCACAGTTTTGTGTTTCTTGCGGTACTCCATTAGAACAACCAGTTGAACAACCGAACTATCAACAACCAACTTATCAACAGCAGCCATATAACAACGTTTATAATCAATATCAGCAACCGGCAAAAGTTCCCGGCAAAGGATTTGCTATTACAGCTATGGTGTTAGGCATCATTTCTTTATGTTGCGTACACGTTATAGTTGGTATTTTAGGCATTATTTTTGGCGGCGTTGCTAAATCTAAGGGTTATCGTGGCGGTATGGCTACTGCAGGTATTGTATGTGGTATTATTGGCGTCGCACTTTGGCTTATTTATGTTGTTTTCGTGGGTGAAATTTACACCGAAATGCTTGAAGAATTAATGTACTACTAATTATATATAGGCCTTGCTGTAACTGGCAAGGCTTATATTATTTTACAAGGAGCGATATAAATGCAGTTTAAGGATTCCAATAAATTAAAGGCTATAACATTTAGCTATGACGATGCTGTTACACAAGACATTGAATTTGTGGAACTATTAAATAAATATAATCTCAAAGGCACGTTTAACATTAATTCCGAATTGCTTGGTAGAAACGATATGCTCATACGCGAAAACAAGCGCGTAGCGCACTATAAGCTTCACAAAAGCGATGTTAAGGGTATTTATGATGGTCACGAGGTTGCTGTGCATACACTTACGCACCCCCACCTTCCGCCGCTTGAAGATGCCGAGGTTATACGTCAGGTAGAGCAAGACCGACTTAACTTATCCGACATTGTAGGTTATGAGGTTATTGGTATGGCGTACCCAGGTGGAGGAGTTAACAACGACGACCGCGTTGCCGAAATTATAAAAAATAATACAGGCGTTAAATATAGTCGCACAACAACTTGTACCGATAATTTTGATTTACAAGACAATTTATATCGCTTTAACCCTACCGCGTATCATCTTCATTTTGACAAGTTAATGGAGCTTGGTGAAAAATTTGTAAATATGACACCCGATAAGCCACAGGTATTTTACGTTTGGGGTCACTCATACGAATTTGATTTTTACAGTGATTATCGCGTAAAATTTGAAGAGTTTTTAAAACTTATATCTAACAAAGACGATATATTTTACGGGACAAATAAAGAAGTGCTACTATAGCATTTAGTTCATATTATTTAGGAGGAAATTAAAATGTCAAAAAAATCTTTACTCTCAATATTTCTAACCATTGTTTTGTTATTTAGTTTATGTGGCTGCTTCAGTAATTCTAACGAAAATATTGTCACCAATTCTAATGTCACAATTTCACAAGATGAAAGTAGTATCTTAGAAAGTGATCCAACCGTAAGTGATGCCGAAAATACCGTAGAATCCAAAGATGAAATGAAAATTGAAAACGAGGATGAATCTCCACTTATAGAAGACGAACACATACATAGTTTTACCGATGCAACCTGCACAAAACCTAAAACTTGTGCATGCGGTGCTACCGAGGGAATTGAAAACGGACACAGTTGGAAAGATGCAACCTGCACAACGCCTAAGACATGTACTGTATGTGGTAATACTAGCGGTTTAACTGCCGGTCACAATTATTCAAATGGTAGTTGTATAACCTGCGGAAAAGAAGATCCTGATTTTAATAATGTAACAATGGTTTGGATTCCAACCAATGGCGGTACCAAATATCATACACATTCAGGATGTAGTAATATGATTGACCCTATAGAGGTTACACAATCCGAAGCAGAATCACAGGGATTTACGCCTTGTAAAAGATGTCATTAATTATTAAAATGCTTGACCTATTTGGTCAAGCGTTTTTTTAGAGCACCAACCTACAACACACACTTGCAAAAATATATTTATAAGAGTATACTAACGATAGTTACAATCTATGGGAGGAAATGCAATGAAGCACTCATACAGTGATGGCGCAATTATTTGCCAAGGTTTGTTTCACGAAAAGGTTAAGTATAATGTTTCTAATGAAAAAATCAGCGTCGTCTTCAATGGTAGTGGAGGCATAATTGGTTACGCCGAAGCGGACACAGCCGAGTATCTAAACAGGGGTTTTTGCAGTTGGTATGTTAACGGTCAGTTTATTGATGTGTTTTCTAAAAAAACTGTGAAAATGCTGGGCAGAAAACAGACGGTATCTATTGAAACACCGGTTGGAATTCTTCGTTCAGAGTTGTTTCTTGATAGCTCTCACGCCGGTGTATTTGCGGTGTATCAGGTGTTAGAGCGTAAGGGTGATGCGAATATCACCGTTGGCTGTACCTATGACAATATTCAAAAGTTGCGACTTTTTTCGGATGGAAAAACCGAGATAGAATCCGACAACGGCTCTGTTTATTTTCATCTTCCTGTTGGTACTGATAAAATTACTGCTTATATTACCTTTGAGAATCTCAGCGACTTTGACGTTGCAAAAGAATACACCATAGCACAAAACGAATATATGCAAGAGCTTGCTTCCATCTCTGTTCCCGAAGGGCTTAATGAAATGGAAAAGGCATTGTTTTACAGCACCTATTTTTGTGCACTTGAAAACTATAAGGTTAAGGGCGATTTCCGTTGTTTTATGGCAGGACACCGATATTTACTGCCTATGCGAACATATTATCGTGATTCTTATTATACGGTACTGCCTATGTACAACGGTAAAACCAATATGGTAAAAGAGCAAATACTGACGTTGTCAAAAGGCATCTCATCCGACGGTAACTGCCCCTCTGCAGTAAAAGCGGACTACAGCGCATGGTGGGGCAACCATTATGACAGTCCCTCTTTCCTTGCTATGATGCTGTATGACTATATTCACTACACAAAGGACACAGACTTTTTAAACACTCTTGTTGACGGCGTGACCATATATGAAAAGGCGGCCGCCGCCGTAAACAAGCTTTCTACCTTTGCTGATGACACGGGTCTGCTTTACAAAGACGGTCTATACAACAAGCGTGATTGGGCGGATGAAGTCAATCGCAACGGCTATGTTACCTACAACGAAATCCTCTATGCACGAGCACTGTTTTGCCTATCTAAAATGGCGGCTATTTTAGGCAAAGATGCGGACGCTTCTATGTATGAAAGATGGTTTCAAAAGGTTAAGGAAGCCATCAACCGTGAGCTTTGGGACGAAAATCTTGGTTATTATATTAACTATAAAAGCCCTGAACACACCGAGCGAAATCTTTCTATTGATACGGTGTTTGCCTGTATTTTTGGTATTGCTGACGACAAAAAAGCTATACGAATGCTAAAAAATATGGAACTGCTTCTCGAGAGCAGTAATAATCCCGCCATTAAGTGTAAAGACTTTGGCGTTATGTCGGTTTACCCGTTTTACGTGGGGGCAAAAGCCGCTTGTAATAAATCTACCCAACCATATAATTACCACAACGGCGCTAACTGGCCCTACCTGTCTGCAATGTACGCCTATGCCAAACGCAAGTACGGTATGGAGTACAAGCACGCACTTGAAAGCTGGTTTGAATATAACATTGACAAAGGTAATTATACCCCCATTGAGTATTTTTCTCCCTTATGCGAGGACGGCTCGTTGCTACAAGCATGGTCTAGTGCCGCGGCTTTTGTTTTAGATGAAAAACTAAGCCTCGATTTTTGGGATTAAAGTAAAGCAAAAGGCTTGACCATTTGGTCAAGCCTTTCTTTATTCGTTTATATAATCTTTAGCCGTTAGATTCAACATTTCAATAAATTTATTTGTTAATTCAGATATATTTCTATCGGTGCGCAAAATATACCCTATTGTGTAATAGTCTTCGCTTTCAAGCGGTATGCTTATTATTCTTCCCTCATTAAGCTGAGAAGGCATAATGCCCGTTCCCACTGTATAACAATCGGTAGAAAGCAACGCGTTCATCAAAGTTGCTCTGTCGTTGATTGCAATGTGTTTGTTACTATGGATATCAACTATCTCTTCTGCAAAAAATGATACGTTATGATCCCCTTGTTCATAAGTAACGTACGGATATTTTTCTAAATCCTTTAATGTAATTAAAGACTGATTTGAAAGAGGATGATTGTTGCGTACAAAAACGTGCGGAAACGCCTCTAAAAAAGGAGTGAATTGCAAATCCCTCTTGCTTAAATATCGCTTCATAATGCCGATATCATTAGCTCCTATTGCAATTATACCAATATCGCAATAAGAGGTTTCAACCTGATGTATAACGTCATAGGTTTTCATTTCGGTTAATGAAAAATCAAAAAACTCTTCTTTGGTTTCATCAACCAATTTTCCAAAAATATCCGCTACAAAATCATAGTGCTGTGTAGCAACATATAAACGCTTGCTTAATTTTTTTTGGGTATATCTATTAACAATAAAATCATTTTGTTCTGCAATATGTCTAGCATATCTTACAAACTCGGCACCTTCTTCGGTCAAATATACACCGTTGCCCGAACGTTCAAAAATCTTAATATCAAGTTCTTGTTCTAACTGTCTTACACTAACCGACAGACTTGATTGTGCTATAAACAATTGCTTTGCCGCTTCATTAAAGGAACCACATTCTGCAATTTTCAGGACGTATTTACACTGTGTTATAGTCATATTTTTATCCTTTCACAACACTAATTCTTTAAATTGATTTTCGGCAACTTCCAATGATATTTTGCCGCCAGAAGCCTTATAACTACTATTATAGGTATTGAAACAATAAGTGCAACAATTTTATTACCGTTTATTCTAATCAAATAATATATAGTGCTACCAATAATGGATGCCAAGGCATATATATGTTTTTTTAAAACGTATGGTGTGCTGTCTACCAAAATATCACGTATTATGCCACCGCCAATTCCCGTAAGCATTCCCATTGATATTGAAAATATTGCCATATCATAAAAACCTAATTCACATGCCATTTCGGTACCAATTGCCGAAAAGGTTGCAAGACCCACCGCATCAAAAAAATTGTTGATGCTTTCTATACGTTTTTCAAAAGATTCAAACTTGTTAGCATTGAAATATGATATAACAAAAACAACGATAGCTGTTATGGCAGCAACAATTAACACAATAACGTTAGAAAAAATGTTTGGAGGAAATTTGCCCAAAAACAAATCTCTCATTATTCCTCCGCCGACCGCGGTAATGCTTCCGACAAGCACCACACCAAATAAGTCTAAGCTTCGTCTTACTGCAATCAACGCACCTGAAATTGCAAAGGCAATAGTGCCTATAAGTTCCATAATATAAATTATTACTGTTTCATTCATAATCTATTTAATATGGATTAAAGTCCCATTTCATCCTTTACTTCTTTAAAGCATTTTACGATATATGTTATATCTTCTTCGCTGAGCGCCGCAGACATCTGGGTTCTTATTCTTGCTTTGCCGCGAGGAACAACAGGATATGAAAACGCAACCACATAAACGCCTTTATCCATCATGCGTTTAGCCATTTCAACAGCCTTATGCTCATCATAAAGCATAACCGGAATAATGGGTGTGCCGCCATCAATAACGTCAAGACCAATTTCTTTTATTTTGGTTGCAAATAATTTTGTGTTATTAAACAGCTTTTCACGGATAGACAGGTCATTTTCTAACATATCTAAAACCTTAATTGAACCTGCAGTAACGGCGGGCGCTAATGTGTTTGAGAAAAGATATGGACGCGAACGCTGACGAAGCAGGTCTATGATTTCTTGTCTACCGGAGGTGAAACCACCCGACGCGCCACCAAGAGCCTTGCCAAAGGTTCCGGTAATAATGTCTACTCTACCGCTAACACCACAATGTTCTGCTGTTCCTCGGCCTGTATCACCCATAAAACCAACGGCGTGACTGTCGTCAACCATAACTAGTGCATCATACTCATCGGCAAGGTCGCAAATACTTTTAAGATCAGCAACGATACCATCCATAGAAAAGACACCATCCGTTGCAATAAGCTTTATGCGACAGTCCTTTGCTTCCTCAAGCTTTGCGCGTAAATCATCCATATTGTTGTTTTTATAACGGAATCTTTTTGCTTTACAAAGACGAACACCGTCAATAATGCTTGCGTGATTAAGTTCATCACTTATAACAGCATCTTCTTCGGTAAGGAGTGTTTCAAACAAACCACCGTTTGCATCAAAGCAAGAAGAATAAAGAATTGTATCTTCGGTACCCAAAAAAGTGCTTAATTTATTTTCTAACTTCTTATGTAATTCTTGTGTACCACATATAAATCTAACAGAAGAAAGACCGTAGCCATAGCTGTCATAGCTCTCTTTTGCAGCGTTTATAACATCGGGATTATTACCAAGACCTAAATAGTTATTAGCGCACATGTTAATAACTTGTTTACCATCCGAAAGTTTTACCTTTGCCCCCTGTGGTGTGGTTATAATCTTTTCGTTTTTGGTAAGACCTTCTTTTTCAATTGTTTCACAAGTTTCTTTAAAATATTTAAGTGCAGTTTTCATAATGTTTCTCCTTAATCTAATTTTGTCCAGTCAAGAATAACCTTGCCGCATTTACCGCTGTTCATAGCTTCAAAACCTTTTTCATATTCGGTTATATCTAATCTGTGGGTAATAATGTTTGAAATATCAAGGCCGCCCTGAAGCATTGCAGACATTTTGTACCAGGTTTCATGCATTTGTCTGCCATAAATGCCCTTAATTATAAGACCGTTGAATATAATTTTTGACCAATCTATTTTGGTATCACTCTTCAATAGACCAAGCAAAGCAATTCTACCGCCGTGAATCATGCAATCAATCATAGAGTTAAATGCAATCTCACTACCAGACATTTCAAGACCTACGTCAAAGCCCTCTTTAATGTCGATTTCCTTCATAAAATCTTTCAATTCCGTTTTAGCGGTATTAACTGTATATTTTATACCAAGTTTTTTTGCAAGTTCTAATCTTTCGTCGTTAATATCTGTAATAACTACGTGTCTAGCACCAACGAATTTACAAACGGCTGCAGCCATAATACCTATTGGACCGGCACCTGTAATAAGAACATCTTCACCCGTAAGGTCAAAAGAAAGTGCGGTATGTACTGCATTTCCAAACGGATCAAATATTGAGTACATCTCTTCAGGAATATCTTTTTCGCATCTGCGTACGTTTTCTTGAGGAATAACAAGGTATTGAGCAAAAGCACCATCACGGTTAACGCCAACACCAACGGTATCCTTACACAAGTGACCATTACCGGCAAGGCAGTTTCTGCATTTACCGCAAACAATATGACCTTCACCGGAAACAATATCACCAATTCGCCAGTTTTTTACATTGGCACCAAGTTCTACTATTTCACCAACGTATTCGTGACCTATAACTCGTGGTGTCTCAATTGTTTTTTGTGACCACTCATCCCAATTGTAAATGTGCAGGTCTGTACCGCATATAGCGGTTTTATGTATTTTTATTTTTACATCGTTGTCCGAAATCTGCGGTTCAGGAACATCCTCAAACCAAAGACCTTTTTGTGGATATTTTTTAACAAGTGCTTTCATGACAGTATACCCCTTTTAATTTTGTTTCAATAATATTTTATCATTACAATATAAAAAAGGGTAATATTTAAAAACTATCAATATCGTTCAAATAAAATATATCCCTATGCTGCTGTCAATATAGGACACAGTGATTTGCAAAAATATTTACATTAAAACAGTAGTGTGTTATAATAAAATAAAGTGAGGTGTGACACAAATGGATAGATTAGATTTTGATAATCGGTTAGATAAAATATTATCCGAAGCCGAAGCTCTTATTCCAAGCGAAGCATTACCTGATTTACCCTTTATGCCCGAAGCACCTGATGTTCACGATTATTATCGCTTTGAACTTGATTTATGGGACAAAGGCGAAGAAATCAGACAACTCATTTTGGAAAGCAAGAAAAAGCCCAATATCGACCAAATAAAAAGAATTTGTAATATTTGTACCAATCCATTTGCCAAACGTGGCAGGCGAAGTTTTGTTATGCTTTTAGGTAAAAAGTGTTATGCGGAATATGCCCCTATTATTGCGTCATTCTTATCTGACGATGATATAGATGGACACGTTGTTGATACATTGTATAAAATGGGAACACCCGACTATGTTGCTCAAATTCAACCTTTGACTAAGCACAACCGTACTTGGATTAGAAATATCGCCAAAAAATATATCAACAAATACAGTTAAAACGGCATCGGTTTTCGATGCCGTTTTTTGTTAGAATAAGGTTGTTACCCAATAAATAACCCCATAAATCACACTCGCCACTGTGCCGTACATAATCACAGGTCCTGCTATGGTGAATATTTTGGCACCTACGCCTAAAATATATCCCTCGTTTTTAAATTCTATCGCAGGTGATACAACCGCGTTTGCAAATCCGGTTATCGGCACCAACGTGCCCGCCCCTGCTTTACGTGCGATTTTGTCAAAAACACCAAGTCCTGTAAGCAGTGCCGCTATAAAAATTATTGATACCGGCACCGCCATTTTAACAACCTTTTCAGATAATTCTAATGACGTATAAAACTCGGTAAGCAACTGACCTATAACACAAATGGCACCGCCCACTATATATGCCCAAACAAAATCTTTTGCTTTGGGTGATGGTGGCGATGCCTTTTTTGTCATCTCATTATATTTTTTCTTGTCAGGCAACATATAATCCACTTCCCTTTCGGGATTATTATTTGCCCTCGGTTTTAGATTTATTCTTTTCAACGTTTTCGGTGTCTTTAAACATTTTTTTAGGGTTATAGTCTTTTAGGAATTTTTGCCAGTCCTCTTCACTTAACTTTTCACCGTTTTCGGTGCCGTACTGCTTATATAGGCCATCAACCAACATATCATAAATACGATTGGTTTTTATTCTTGCGCGAATTAAGATAAAAATAAGCGCTACAACCAATAGCATAATTATGTATGACGGTACCGAGCCGATATAATAGCTTGACTTATACCCAAGACCAACCTTTGTGCAGGTTCTAAAGCAAGAAATTGCAACGGGTAAAATGGCTACTGTAAGGCCTAAAAAGTACTTGCTCTTTTTTGATAAAATAAGTGTTACAATAAGCAAGAAAAAGCACGCAAGCAATGTGTAATATTCTGACGTATAAACAAAGTAGTCATTATTAACAGCAAAAAGCGAAAACTCCTCTGACTGTGCTTTAAACAACAGACTCATACAAAACAAAAACGTCCATATAATCATACAAATTGTAAAAAAGTTAATAAACTTACACAGTCTTCTAACAAGTGTAGATTTTTCATCGGCATAGCTGATGCCATATTTGTATTTATATTTTTCAACATACTCTAAAATGTTTGCGTTCTTTTTCATATCATCACCAGAAAATATTATACACCAAACAACTTTACTTGACAAGTGTTTATTAAAGATAATATAATGTTAAACGGTGATTTTTATGGCAAAAATAAATATAGTAATGGTAGAGCCCGAAATACCACAAAACACGGGCAACGTTGCGCGCACCTGTGCCGCTACGGGCGCAAGGCTGCATCTTGTAAAGCCCATGGGCTTTACCCCTGATGACAAAAAGCTAAAACACGCGGGTCTTGATTA
Source organism: Clostridia bacterium (assembly GCA_017513195.1). Classification (GTDB taxonomy): domain Bacteria; phylum Bacillota; class Clostridia; order Oscillospirales; family Acutalibacteraceae; genus UBA737. Next base: position 187,022 of record JAFXGM010000018.1, read on the forward strand.
TTGGAAATATCTTGATATTACCTATTACGAAAACCTTGCTGACTTTTTCGAAAAAAATAAGGGTGGCAACTTCTTTTACTTTACAACCAAGGGGCGTCACACCCACTCCGACCACAATTACCCCGATAATTGTTTTTTGCTTTTTGGCAAAGAAAGCAAGGGTTTGCCCGAAGAACTTTTACTGCAAAACCCCGACTACTGCGCTCGGATACCAATGCAAGGCGAAATACGAAGCCTCAATCTTTCTAACTCGGTGGCTATTGCTGTTTACGAGGTATTGCGTCAGTGGGACTACCCCGCTTTAGAAAATTTTGGTCAATTGCACAATTACAAATGGGAAGATAATATATAATTTTATATTTTTATATATTGAATTTTTTGGAAATTGTGGTAAAATATAATTGTATAATTTTTAACAATCTCGAAAGGATGTATTAAAATGAGTCTACTTAACAAAAAAACAGTTGATGACATTAACGTAAAGGGCCAAAAGGTTCTTGTTCGTTGCGATTTTAACGTTCCGCTTAAAAACGGCGTTATCACTGACGAAAACAGAATCAACGCTGCTCTTCCAACAATCAAAAAGCTTATTGCTGACGGTGGTCAGGTAATTCTTTGCTCACACCTTGGTAAGCCAAAGGGCGAGCCAAAGCCAGAGCTTTCTTTGGCTCCTGTTGCTGCTTGCCTTTCAGAAAAATTAGGTCAGCCGGTTGTATTTGCTGCTGACGATAACGTTGTAGGCGAAAATGCAAAGGCTGCAGTAGCTGCTATGAAAGATGGCGATGTAGTTCTCCTTCAGAACACACGTTACCGCGCAGAAGAAACCAAAAACGGCGAGGCATTCTCTGCAGAGCTTGGTTCACTTGCTGATATATTTGTAAACGATGCATTTGGTACTGCTCACCGTGCACACTGCTCAACCGTTGGTGTTGTTTCTCACGTAAAAGAGGCTGTTGCAGGTTACCTTATCGGTAAAGAGCTTCAGTACCTTGGCAACGCAGTTGAAACCCCTGTTCGTCCTTTCGTTACCATTCTTGGTGGTGCAAAGGTTGACAGCAAGCTCCCTGTTATTGAAAATCTTCTTACCAAGGCTGATACACTTATTATCGGTGGCGGTATGGCTTATACCTTCCTTGCTGCAAAGGGTTACGGCGTTGGTACATCACTCATTGATGAAACCAAGATTGACTACTGCCGCGATATGATGGCAAAGGCTGAGGAAAAGGGCGTTAAAATTCTTCTTCCTATCGACTGCACAATTACAAAGAGCTTCCCAGACCCAATTGATGCTCCTATAGACATCGAGGTTGTAGATGCTGATAAGATTCCTGCAGATATGATGAGCCTTGATATTGGCACCAAGACTGCTGAGCTTTACGCAAACGAAGTTAAGGGTGCTAAAACTGTTGTTTGGAACGGACCTATGGGCGTATTTGAAAACCCAATCTTGGCAAAAGGCACAATGGCTGTAGCTAAGGCTATGGCAGATACCGACGCTGTTACAGTTATCGGTGGTGGCGACTCTGCAGCTGCAGTTAACATCTTGGGCTTTGGCGACAAGATGACCCACATCTCTACAGGCGGCGGCGCAAGCCTTGAATTCCTCGAAGGTAAGGAACTCCCAGGTATTGCAGCACTTAACGATAAATAATTAAAATAAATTTTAGGCGGCTCGGGTTTCCCCTGCCGCCAAATTTTAGGTATAGGAGAATTATTATGAACAAAGCAAAAAGACAGGCTATTATTGCCGGTAACTGGAAAATGAACAAAACCCCTGCTGAAACTACAGCACTTATTAACGAGATGAAACCACTCGTAGCAGACGCTGATTGTGAAGTTGTACTTTGCGTACCTTTTATTGACATCGCTGCTGCTGTAGAAGCTGCAAAGGGCTCTAACATTAAAATTGGCGCTGAAAACGTACACTTTAAAGCATCAGGCGCATACACAGGCGAAATCTCTGCCGAGATGCTTACAGCCGCTGGCGTTGAATATGTTGTAATCGGTCACAGCGAGCGCAGACAGTATTTTGGTGAAACAGACCAGACTGTTAACCTTCGCACACTTGCTGCTGTAAACGCAGGCCTTAAGGCAATTGTTTGCGTTGGTGAAACACTCGAACAGCGCGAGCTTGGTTATACCGAAACACTTCTTAAATACCAGACAAAGATGGCTCTTACAAACGTAAGTGCAGAACAGCTTAAAAACATTGTTATAGCTTACGAGCCTGTTTGGGCTATTGGTACGGGTGTTACTGCTACTGCTGACCAGGCTGACGAAGGCAACGGCTATGTTCGTGCCGCTATTGCTGAAGTTTATGGCGCAGAGGTTGCAGAAACCGTTACCATTCAGTACGGCGGTTCTATGAACGCAGGCAATGCTGACGAATTGGTTGCTAAGGTAAACGTTGACGGTGGTCTTATCGGCGGCGCATCACTTAAAGCACAGGATTTCTCAGTTATAGTTAAAGCTGCAAGCAAATAATCAGGAGATTTTATAATGAAAAAACCCGTTGTTTTATGTATAATGGACGGTTTTGGTATTCGTGACGTAAATGACGGCAACGCTATTTACACTGCTAAAACCCCTAATCTTGATAAGTTTTTTAGCGAAAATCCTTTTACCACAATCGGTGCTTCAGGTCTTGACGTAGGTCTACCTGACGGTCAGATGGGTAACAGTGAGGTTGGTCACACTAACATTGGCGCCGGCCGTGTTGTTTACCAAATGCTTGTTAAGATTACAAAAGATATTAACGAAGGCAAGTTCTTTGATATTGAAGTTCTTAAAAATGCAATTGAAAACTGCAAGAAAAATGACAGTTCACTCCACCTTATTGGTCTTCTTTCTGACGGTGGTGTTCACAGCCATATTGAGCATCTTTACGGTCTACTCGAAATGGCAAAGAAAAACGGTCTTACCAAGGTTTACGTTCACTGTCTTATGGACGGCCGTGACGTTTCTACCACAAGCGGTATCGGCTTTATCAAGGATTTGCAAGACAAAATGTTAGAGCTTGGCGTTGGTAAAATTGCTACTGTTATGGGCCGTTACTACGCTATGGACCGTGACTTTGCTTGGGACCGTGTAGAAAAGGCTTATGCCGCTATGGTTTATGGTGAAGGCGTTCAAACAAATGATATACTCTCAACTATGACCGAGTCTTACTCAAACGACGTTACTGACGAATTTATTGTTCCTACCGTTGTTGATAATGAGGGTATGATTAAGGCAAACGACAGCATTGTATCGTTTAACTTCCGTCCCGACCGCGCACGTCAGTTTACAAGAACATTTGTTGACCCTGACTTTGACGGATTTGAGCGTAAAAACGGTTTCTTCCCTGTAAATTATGTATGTATGACACAGTACGACGAAACTATGCCAAACGTAAGCGTTGCTTATCCGCCCGAAGAGCTTAAGATGACACTTGGTGAGTATCTTGCAAGCAAGAATATGACTCAGCTTCGTATAGCCGAAACACAAAAATACGCTCACGTTACCTTCTTCTTTAACGGTGGCGAGGAAAAAACCTTTAAGGGCGAGGACCGTGTGCTTATTCAGTCACCCGATGTTCCTACCTTTGACCTACAGCCCGAAATGAGTGCATACCCCGTTTGTGATGCTGTGTGCGATAAGATTCGTTCAGGCAATTACGATGCAGTTATTCTTAACTTTGCTAACTGCGATATGGTAGGTCACACAGGCGTATTTGATGCCGCTGTAGCCGCTGTAGAGGCAGTTGACGAGTGTGTTGGTCGCGTTGTTGAAGCAACACGTGAAATGGACGGCGCAGTAATTATTACAGCCGACCATGGTAATGCCGACTGTATGGTTGGTGAAGACGGTAATCCATTTACCCCACACACCACAAACCCCGTTCCCTTCTGCGTAGTTGGTTACGACTGCGAATTACGCGAGGGCGGCAGACTTGCCGACATTGCACCGTCAATGCTCAAAATCTTAGGTCTACCCCAACCCGCTGAAATGACTGGTGAGTCGATTATTAAATAATTTATAAAGGCAACAGACCTCATTCTTTGTTTAAGTATGAGGTTTGTTTTTTTGAATAATAAATAAAAAAGAATAAATAATAAAAATTGAATTTTACTTTGCAAAACAACAAAAATTTTAGAACAAAATACGGACTAATCAAGTGATTAGTCCGTGGTTAATTTTTTGTTGTATTACAACTTATAAATATAAAACCAAAATCATAATTTTAAGCACCCTTACTAATATAAATGGTTATACTATCGCCTTCTTTAAGTTTCTTACCCTCACTAATCGATTGGTAGCAAACAACACCTGCGTCATACTCGTTACTATTTATGTAATCAAGTTTTATTTCAAGAAGACCGTAAGTAACCACTTCATGATTCTTGAACTCTTCAAAAGTCATTCCAACAAAGTTTGGACATTCAATTACATCCGCTTGGTTTGAATCAAGTTTTGACGCAAAAATATAAGAACATCCCGAAAAACTAAAAACTATAACAAAAATTAAAATAAAAGATAAAAATTTTTTCATAAATTTACCACCCCTTTAATTATAACATAACAAAATAATAATGCAAATAAATTTTTGTTATAAAAAACACGGACTAATCGTTTGATTAGTCCGTGTTTAATTATGCATTTTATTCTGCTACAGCTTCCTCGACCATCATATCGGTTTCGATTGCTTCTACTTCCTCTGCGATTGGTTCGGGGTTAATGTCGGGGTGCTTCATACCTGTACCTGCAGGAATAAGCTGACCGATAATAACGTTCTCCTTAAGACCAAAGAGTGAGTCTTCCTTACCCTTGATAGCGGCTTCGGTAAGAACACGTGTAGTCTCTTGGAAGGATGCTGCAGACATAAATGATTCTGTAGCCAAAGATGCCTTTGTAATACCAAGCAAGGTATGAGCATAGGTTGCGAATGAAAGACCTTCTTCACCTGCGTCAATACGAGCCTGAACGACAGCATTAGCATCTGCAATTTCCTTATACTCATAAGAGCTGCCTGCCAAAAGATTGGTAGAGCCTGCATCAACAATTCTGAGTTTGCGCATCATCTGACGAACAATAACCTCAATGTGCTTATCGTTGATATCAACACCCTGTGTACGATATGCATTTTGAATTTCAGCAATAATATATTCCTGAACTGCCTCGTGACCCTGAGCCTCCAAAATATCTTGTGGATATTTTGCACCCGGAACAAGTAAATCGCCGGCTTTTACATAATCGCCATCGTTTACAAGTGTACGTGAGCCATAAGGAATAACAATCTTCTGTTCGGTTGCTGTCTCATCATTTGTGATAATAATCAAGTTGCTACGTTTTTCTTCACGGAAAGTAACTCGACCATCAATCTTAGCAATAAGACCGCAAGCCTTAGGTTTACGTGCTTCAAAGAGTTCTTCAACACGTGGAAGACCCTGTGTAACGTCGGCAACGTCACCACCCGCAACACCACCGGTATGGAAGGTACGCATCGTAAGCTGTGTACCAGGCTCACCGATAGACTGAGCTGCAACTATACCAACTGCTTCACCAACAGTAACAGGCTTGTTGGTAGCAAGGTTAGCACCATAACACTTCTGACATACACCGTGATGGCTGTGACAGGTAAGAATTGAACGAATCTTGATACGCTCGATACCTGCGTCAACAATGCGCTTAGCATCTTCTTTAGACATCATGTGGTCATTTGTGCAGATAACCTCACCTGTTTCAGGATGAATTGCGTTTTCTAGTAGATAACGGCCAACAAGACGTTCCTCGAGTGATTCGAGCAAGTGATTGCCGTCTTTAATGTCAAATACTTCAAGACCTTCATCGGTACCGCAATCGAGGTCACGAACAATAACGTCCTGTGAAACGTCAACAAGACGACGTGTAAGATAACCGGAGTCAGCGGTACGAAGCGCTGTATCGGCAAGACCCTTACGCGCACCACGAGATGAAATGAAGTATTCCAAAATGTTAAGACCTTCACGGTAGTTAGCACGAATTGGAACTTCGATGACCTTACCTGCAGTATTTGCAATAAGACCACGCATACCTGCAAGCTGACGAATCTGGCTCATAGAACCACGGGCACCAGAGTCTGCCATCATAAAGATTGGGTTAAACTCGTCAAGGTTACCCCTAAGGGCGCCGGCGATATCCTCGGTAGCGTTGTTCCAAATTTCGATTACGTGACGGCTACGCTCATCATCACTGATAAGACCGCGACGATAGTTCTTTGTAATAGCGTCAATCTTCTTTTCAGCCTCGGCCAAAATTTCCTTCTTTTCGGGTGGAATAACAGCATCAATAACAGCAACTGTAATAGCACCCTTTGTAGAATACTTAAAGCCGGTAGCCTTTACCTTATCAAGAACGATTGATGACTCACTTGTACCGTGGGTATCAATACAACGCTCAATAATTTTACCAAGAGCCTTCTTGCCAACCTTATTTTGAACGATGTCATCGTTAGATTCAATAAATTTCTTGCTTGGGTCTTTAACAGTAAAGCACCATTCAAGCTCAAACTCATTTTCAGCTTTGCTGCGATCAACAAAGCCCAAATCCTGAGGAATTGATTCGTTAAAGATAAGGAAACCAACTGTACACCAAACAAGTGCTGACTTACCTTCGGCGTTAGTCATACGAACGCGAATAGGCGCGTGAAGACCAATAACACCGTCGTTATAAGCCATCATAGCTTCATCTTTATCGCGGAACACCTTATTTGCGCCCGGTTCTTCTGACTTAACAAGTGTTAAGTAGTAACAACCAAGTACCATATCCTGTGTAGGAACCGCAACAGGCTTACCGTCAGCCGGTTTGAGAAGGTTGTTAGCAGCAAGCATAAGGAAACGTGCTTCTGCCTGAGCCTCTGCTGAAAGTGGCACGTGAATAGCCATCTGGTCACCGTCAAAGTCGGCGTTGTATGCGGTACATACAAGTGGATGAAGTTTAAGTGCCTTACCCTCTACAAGTACGGGCTCAAACGCCTGAATACCAAGTCTGTGAAGTGTAGGAGCACGGTTAAGAAGAACAGGATGTTCTTTTATAACGAGCTCAAGCGCATCCCAAACCTCTGCAGAAGCGCGCTCTACCATCTTACGAGCGGTCTTGATATTTGTAACCGACTTGGTTTCAACCAAGCGTTTCATAATAAATGGTTTAAACAGCTCAAGTGCCATTTCCTTTGGCACACCGCACTGATACATTTGAAGTTCAGGTCCTACAACGATAACCGAACGGCCAGAGTAGTCAACACGTTTACCAAGAAGGTTCTGACGGAAACGACCCTGCTTACCCTTAAGCATATCAGAAAGTGACTTAAGCGCACGGTTGTTAGGTCCTGTAACAGGCTTGCCGCGACGACCGTTGTCTATAAGAGCGTCAACAGCTTCCTGAAGCATACGCTTTTCGTTACGTACGATAATTTCAGGAGCGCCAAGTTCCATAAGTCTTTTTAGACGGTTGTTACGGTTAATAACACGACGATAAAGGTCATTAAGGTCACTTGTTGCGAAACGTCCACCGTCAAGCTGTACCATAGGACGAAGATCGGGTGGAATTACCGGAATAACGTCAAGAACCATCCATTCAGGCTTTTGACCTGATTGACGGAATGCTTCAAGCACTTCAAGACGCTTAAGAATTCTAACGCGCTTTTGACCGCTGGTACCATCGTCTTCAAGCTCTTTACGAAGATTTTCGCAAATGTTATCAATATCGTTGCCGATTTCTACAAGTAATTCCTTAATTGTTTCGGCACCCATACCGGCCTTAAATGCGTCTTCATATTTTTCACGCATTTCGTGATACTGCTTCTCGTTAAGAATTTGCTTCTTTTCAAGTGGTGTATCACCCGGGTCGGTAACAATGTACTGTGAGAAATAAAGTACGTGCTCAAGAGCTTTTGGTGATACTTCAAGAACGGTTGCCATACGTGAAGGAATTGTCTTGAAATACCAAATGTGTGATACAGGAGCAGCGAGTTCAATGGTACCCATTCTTTCGCGGCGAACCTTTGCACGTGTTACTTCAACACCGCAACGTTCACAAACCTTGCCCTTGTAACGAATTCTTTTATACTTACCGCAATGACATTCCCAGTCCTTAGTAGGTCCAAAAATGCGTTCGCAAAATAGACCGCCGGTTTCTGGCTTTAATGTACGGTAGTTAATGGTCTCGGGTTTGGTAACCTCACCATAAGACCAGCTTCTGATTTGTTCGGGAGAAGCGAGACCGATTTTTATAGATTCAAATGATAAATTCTTTTCTTCTGACATAATCTCTCACCCTCCGTAATTATTCTTCTGAACTATCAAAGTCAGAGTATTCATTGATGTCTGCGATTTCCTCGCCGTTTTCGTCTTGGAAACCAAAGCCTTCAAAGTTACCATCGTTTACCAATGTTTCGTTAAATGCCTCATCATCGGCAACTATTGGCTTTGAAAGGCCGATATCGTCATCATCGTCAAACGTTTGCTTAAGGTCAACCTCAACGCCGTCTTTATCAAGAACGCCGATAGCAAGACCGAGTGACTGAAGTTCTTTAATAAGAACCTTAAAGGACTCAGGAACGCCTGCCTTAGGAACGTTTTGACCCTTAACGATTGCTTCGTAAGTCTTAACACGACCAACAACGTCGTCAGACTTAACGGTAAGAATTTCCTGCAAGGTGTAAGCTGCACCGTAAGCTTCAAGTGCCCAAACTTCCATTTCACCGAAACGCTGACCACCAAACTGTGCCTTACCACCGAGAGGCTGCTGAGTAACGAGTGAGTATGGACCGGTTGAACGAGCGTGAATCTTATCGTCAACCAAGTGATGAAGCTTGAGATAGTACATATAACCAACGGTTACCTTGTTATCAAACGGTTCACCGGTACGACCGTCATAAAGCTGTACCTTACCGTCCTCTGACATACCAGCCATCTCGAAGCACTTACGAATATCAGACTCGTGTGCACCGTCAAATACAGGTGTTGCAATGTTCCAACCCAAAGCCTTAGCTGCGTAACCTAGATGAACTTCGAGAACCTGACCGATATTCATACGAGAAGGAACGCCAAGTGGGTTAAGAACTATATCAAGTGGAGTACCGTCCGGCAAGAATGGCATATCTTCGCTAGGTAATATGCGGGAAACAACACCCTTATTACCGTGACGACCAGCCATCTTATCGCCGACAGAAATCTTACGTTTTTGTGCAATATAGCAACGTACAACCAGGTTAACGCCGGGGCTGAGCTCTGAAGAATTTGAACGGTCAAATACCTTTACGTCAACGATTGTACCATATTCACCGTGAGGTACACGAAGTGAAGTATCACGAACCTCACGTGCCTTTTCACCAAAGATTGCACGAAGAAGTCGCTCTTCAGCGGTAAGCTCGGTTTCACCCTTAGGTGTTACCTTACCTACAAGTATATCGCCTGCCTTAACCTCGGCACCGATACGAATAATACCGCGTTCGTCAAGGTCTTTAAGTGCGTCATCACCAACGTTTGGAATGTCACGTGTAATTTCTTCAGGTCCAAGCTTGGTGTCACGACATTCGATTTGATATTCTTCAATATGGATTGAAGTGTAAATATCTTCACGAACAAGACGCTCATTAAGTAAAACAGCGTCCTCGTAGTTATAACCTTCCCAAGTCATAAAGCCGATAAGAGCGTTACGACCAAGAGAAATTTCACCATTGCTTGTAGCAGGACCGTCTGCAATAACCTGCTTTTCTTCTACAGTGTCACCTACTGATACGATTGGCTTTTGGTTAATACAGGTACCATGGTTAGAACGCAAGAACTTAATGAGGTTATATTCATCAATTTCACCGTTCTTTGCACGAATTTTAATAATATCAGCGCTAACATAGGTTACAACACCCGGACGTTTTGCCAATACAACAACGCCTGAGTCCACAGCTGCTTTATATTCCATACCGGTAGCAACGATTGGGTTCTCTGGCTTTAATAGAGGCACAGCCTGCTTCTGCATGTTAGAGCCCATGAGCGCACGGTTGGTATCATCGTTTTCAAGGAATGGGATCATAGCTGTTGCTACAGATACAACCATCTTTGGTGATACGTCCATAAAGTCAGCACGTGAAGCTTCAACCTCGCTATAATTATCACGAATACGAGCGTTAATCTTTTTATTAACAAAGAAGCCGTTTTCGTCAAGAGGTTCGTTAGCCTGTGCTACAACGTAATCGTCCTCTTCGTCAGCGGTCATATAAACAACCTCGTCCAAAACCTGACCGGTGGATTTGTCAACACGACGGAAAGGAGCCTCTATAAAGCCGTACTTGTTAATCTTTGCATAGGTAGCAAGATAAGAAATAAGACCGATGTTAGGACCTTCAGGTGTCTCGATAGGACACATACGGCCATAGTGTGTATAGTGAACGTCACGCACTTCAAATGATGCACGATCACGAGAAAGACCGCCAGGACCAAGTGCTGACAAACGACGCTTGTGAGTAAGCTCGGAAAGTGGGTTTGTCTGATCCATAAACTGTGAAAGTGGTGATGAACCAAAGAACTCTTTAATAGCAGCAACAACAGTACGAATGTTTATAAGTGACTGTGGTGTAATGCTTTCAGCATCCTGTGCTTGAAGGCTCATCTTTTCACGAACAACACGTTCCATACGTGTAAAGCCGATACGGAACTGGTTTTGTAAAAGCTCACCTACTGAACGAATACGACGGTTGCCAAGATGGTCAATATCGTCGACTGTACCTACTTCGTAAGGAAGACCAAGGAAGTAGTTTACGCTTGCGAAAATATCGTCAAGAGTAATGTGATTAGGAACAAGAACGGTTGCATTGTCAATAATTGCAGCCTTTAACTCTTCCTTATCGCTGAATTCTTCCATCAACTCTTTAAGAACCGAATAAGAAACCTTTTCGTTAATGCCCTCTTTATCAAGTTCAGCAAGCTCTTCGGCTGTAAAGTCGACAAAGTCGCCAAGATTAACCATGCCGTTTGAAAGCACCTTAACCTCGTTTACATTGCCCTCTGCATCCTGAATCTTGATATAAGCCTCCATTATACCCTTACGTTCAATGCTATCTGCTACTTCACGGGTAATAACGGTATCTACGTCAACAAGAATCTCGCCCGTTTCAGGATCAACAATTGGACGAGCAGCTACCTTGCCGCGAATACGTGCAGCAATAGCAAGCTTTTTGTTGTACTTGTAACGACCAACGCGAGAAAGATCATAATGACGAGCGTTAAAGAACAACTGATCTAAATATGATTTTGCAGCCTCAATGGTTACAGGCTCGCTTGGGCGGATCTTTTTGTAAACCTCTACCAATGCATCTTCTACGCTCTTGGTTTCATCTGCTTCAAGTGTCTTGCCAAGGCGCTCACCGTCGCCAAGAAGTTCACGAATTTGTTCATTAGTACCAAGACCAAGCGCACGAATAAACGTTGTAACAGGAAGCTTTCTGTTTTTGTCTATACGAACGTAAAGAACATCGTTTATGCTTGTTTCATACTCAATCCAAGCGCCGCGATTTGGAATAATGGTAGATGAAAATAACTTTTTACCGGTTTTTTCCTCTATCTTTTTAGCAAAATAAACGCCGGGAGAACGAACTAACTGTGAAACAATAGCACGTTCAGCACCGTTGATAACAAAGGTACCTGAATCTGTCATAAGCGGAAAATCGCCCATGAAAACTTCACTTTCTTTGATTTCACCGGTTTCATGATTTGTAAGTCTTGCAGTTACACGAAGAGGTGCCGCGTATGTTGTATCACGTGACTTGCATTCGGTAACGCTGTACTTTGGTTGTTCGTCAATACGATAGTCGATAAAAGTAAGCTCTAGATTGCCGCTGTGATCGGTAATTGCAGGCATATCCTTGAATACTTCCATCAAGCCTTCGGTGACAAACCAATTGTATGAATCCTTCTGAATTTCAATGAGGTTAGGCATATCAATAACTTCATTGATTTTAGAGAACGTCATACGAGTGTTTTTACCCAACTGGACAGGTTTTACCATGTTGTTTGGCTCCATAGGTTTTCAATCACTCCTACTTTAATAATCGCGATATTTCACAAGAAATATCTGCCAATAATTTGTGGGATTTTTGCCTTAAAAACTTCATCCAATCCGTCACAAAGGCGCAAACTCCCCCATCATTAGTAATTTCATATTATATACCCATAAAATCTAGATGTCAAGCGGTTTTAGGAATTTTTTTGCAAAAAATTACTGCAAAGACAAATTTTGCCTTTGCAGCAGAAAAAATTTTTTATTAAATTAAATCACGATAATATAAATTTCTTGTGTAATCACCCGTTGGTTTTTTGCCACTATAATACATATTTATTATATCACTTTCTTGCGCTTGTGTTTCGTTTGTAAAGTATAGCAACAGATAATCGACGGGCGGTATTTCGTCAAGTCTATCGCCCATATAAAGTGGTGCCGAATTAAGTAGCTCGCTATAGCCTTGCCTACACATAACAGGAAACTCTATACCCTTGCGGTCAACAAGCATGCCCATTTTGTCACACTCGGCACAGGTTCTGCCATTTTTGATTGGACAGTTGCGCGTAAGCATAAGCGGTAGTCTGCCGTAAGCAAAGATACCGACGGGTGACAGAGAACCAATACTTTTAATTTCTTTAACCGAAATTTCAGCCGACAACGTTTGTATATCAACGCCAATATCATTAAGTGTTTTAATAGTTTGATTATTGTTTGCGTTAAGACCTACGGCACCGATAACCTTAAATCCTAAAGACTTTGCGATTGCTACCGCAGAAAGATTACCGCAATAAGCGGCAGTTATACCCTGCTGTTTTAAACATTCAAGTCTTTTTATAACCACTGCTTCGTTACCGATATATCTCGGCAGTTCGGCAATAATTTCTACCCCGTCAATTTGTGGCATTTCACATTCATACGGCAATATTATTGTTTTAATACAACCTAGTTTTTCCGGTATTTGCTCTACACTTGAAAATCGGGCAATAAACTGCTTTTTACCATTTAGGCTATTCATACCATCAAAATTGGGCACGGTATATTCGTTTAAGTTAACTTCAGCTCTTTTTTTGTCAAGCTGTTCTATTGCATCGCGACGAAGCGCATTAAGAGCCGATGCCGCTACAAAAAGTCCATCATCAAGGTTAAGTGTTATATCTTTACAAAAATACGGTGTGTTACCAAGCTTGGTAAGATTATCAATAACTGTTTGTTTTTCTAATGCCTTGGTTTTTGCCGCTTGCGGTATATCACCACTAACCGTAACCGTATTTTTATCATCGCTTACGATAAGCATCATAGGCTTGTCAGCTAAAATTTGGGCATCAATTTTAATAGATACACTTTGTCTTTCAGCTCGATACAATTCATGCAGATAGCTGTATGTATCCCCTGCCGCTATAACATCGTCTTTTGTACGAATACCAAACATATCTCGACCTAAATTGCCATTATAATAACCATCGGTAAATCCCGAACGAGAAAATACGTCTTGTAACGTTTTGAATAGTTTTGCATCTATAAATCCGTTATCTACCGCCTGTCTGCAAGCGGCGGTTGCGGCCGAAACGTACTCGGGGCGTTTCATTCTACCCTCTATTTTAAGGGATGCCACGCCCATTTCTTTTAGTTCGTTTATATATTCGTAAAGGCATAAATCTTTAAGACTTAAATCATAACCCGTACCATTTTGTGCCTTAAAAGGCAAACGACAAGGGCCTGCGCAAAGACCGCGGTTTCCACTGCGTGCACCAAGTACCGATGATAAAAGGCACTGCCCCGATACACTCATACAAAGCGCACCGTGAACAAAGACTTCGACCTCAATACCTGTTTCATTTGCCGTCGCACAAAACTGTTGCAATTCTTGCTTGCTCATTTCACGCGATACAACAACACGTGTAAAGCCTAATTCTTTTAACAATTTAAGGCACGCAGGTGAATGAACGGTCATTTGCGTTGATGCGTGTAGCTGTAAATCGGGTATGTGTTTATGAATTAAAGAAGCTAAACCTAAATCAGAAATAATAACAGCGTCCACACCGCATTTGTAAGCTGTAAGCGCCACATCAAATGCCGCTTGAAGCTCTGACTGCTTTATCATTATATTAAGTGCAAGATACACCTTTACCCCACGAATGTGACAGTAACGGACAGTATCAATTATATCGTTATCGTCAAAGTTGTCGGCATTACGTCGTGCCGAAAACTGCTTGGCACCAATATACACCGCATCGGCGCCACTGCGCACAGCCGCCGCCAAAGACTCGGGACTGCCAACGGGCGCTAAAACCTCAGGATTAAAAGCCATATCTTTCACCTACCTAAAACAAAAAAATGGAGTAGGAATTGCCCTACTCCATTTATTATATATGAAACTTAGAAAAAATTAAAGTGTTTTTTAGTTTGCCAAAATAAAATCTGCTACTGTTTGTCCAAATCCGCCGTCACCGTCTTGGGTTTCGGCTTCAACATAGGCGCAATGGTTACCGTGCATAAGCTTGTGTGTAATCTTGTCACTATGACCAAAATGCTTTAATGTTGTAATGAGCAGCTGTGTTTGCTCGAAGCGGTTAAACATATCATTATCAGACACAATAATCAGCATTGGTGGGTACTCGCTATCAACACCAACATAATATAGCGGTGCTCTTTCGTCAACAATAACACGCTTGCCGTCAATGCCGCTTTTTTGCAGCACGTTAAAGTGGGCTGTCGGCTGACCTGCATCATGCACAAAGCCCGCAATATCCATAACATTTATATTATGGCGAGCTAAATATTCCTTATTAAAGCAAAGCAGTTGTGACATATATCCGCCCGCTGAGCTACCACCAACATATATACCGGTAGATTTACCGTAATTATCAATGTTTCTAAATACCCAAGCAACTGACTCGGCAACATCAAGCAAAAAATCGGGATATTTTGCCTGCGGGTACATACGATAGTTTACACTTACTGCCGCTATACCACGGTTTGCCAAATACTCGCAAAAGAATTTAACGTCCGACTTATCGCCTGCTTGTATACCACCGCCGTGAAAATAAACAAAGGTTTTAAACTGCTCAGTATCTGGCAGATAAATATCTAAACACTGTTTAGTCTCTTTATTATAACAAACATCAAGAAATTTTTTCATTTTAAACACCTCTTAAATTCTTCGCCTAATTATATCATTTTGGCAAATAAATGTAAAGCAGTAAAACAAAAATCCCCTGCATTTGCAGAGGATTTTATTATTTTATCTTTCATTTGCAAGGAAAAAGAGAGCCAAAGTTCCGGGACCGGAATGTGAGCCGATTACAGGACCTACATAAGTTATAACTTGCACCTTAGCACCGCTATTTTCCTTTAACATGTCGGCGAGTGTGTTTGCATCATCAATACAATCACCGTGCGATATAAACACAACACCGTCTTTTTTATCAAGTGCAGTTTCCGCATATAAATCGGCAATTGCCTTAAGCGCCGCTTTACGACCGCGAACCTTTGATACGCTAATAAGCTTTCCGTTATTGTCCATCCTCATAACGGGCTTAATATTAAGCATACCACCTACAAGCGCTGTGGTTGCACTAATACGACCGCCTGCTTTTAAATATTTAAGGTCATCTACCGTAAACCAATGGCAAACCTTAAGCTTGGTGTCTTCGGCAAAGCTTGCAACCTCATCTAACGTAGCGCCCGCTGCTTTTTTATCTACAGAAAGTTTTACAAGCAGTCCATAGCCTGCCGAAGCACAAAGCGTATCAACAACTACTACCTTGCTGCCCTCATATTCGGTCATAATTTCTTCTGCCGCTTCGCGAGCAAAATTACACGTAGCCGAAAGTCCTGATGAAAAACCAAGATACAAAATATCGTATCCTTCTTTTACAATGCTCTCAAACGCGTCGTAAAATTTGCCCATATTCGCGGCAGAGGTTTTAGGCAAGGCACCGTTTCTCATTTTTTTATAAAATTCGTGCGCAGGAATTTCGTGGTCAGAATATTCTTTTGTGTCGCCACCAAACACAAGGCTAAGGCTACAATATTTTACGCCCCACTCATTTAATAAATCGCACGAAATATCGCACGCAGAATCTGCAAATATTATGTAATCACGCATAGAAATAAGCTCCTTTTGATGAATGTGTTGATTTCAAAACCATAACACTATTATTTTATTAAAGCGTCCCATAAAATACAATCTATTAAGCGCAAAACCCACTCTACCCAAAATTCTTATCTCTCTACTCACAGTAGAAACACAGTGTTTATGCGATTTCAAAACGCAAAAAGCGGCAAGGAATAACTCCTTGCCGCTAATAAATTTATCTATAAATAATATTTGCTTCTTTTTTGATTTTGTCCATACAAATGTGAACACTTTCGGTAATTTTGCTGTTTTGTTCATATTCATCAAGTCGCTTGCCATTTATAAAATCATAAAACGCTGATGCTTCATACCCCATTAAAGTTTCTTTGGAAAGATTATAAAATAAAGGTGTTTTTTTACCCTGCTTTACAAGATAGGCATCTTGATAGTAAACTGCGGTTTCCATAATTATTGAACCACTGTCACCAACAATTTCGGTGGGCGCAACACTTTGTCCCGTTTTACTGTATGTAAGACTTGCGATAAATTTATCGTATTCAAAAATAGCTACACCTCCGCCATCGGCACCGTTTTTCAAAAAGCTTGCCGAAGCTTTGATATTGTTAGGTTCACCAAACAAATCTATCGCGGCATATACACAATACACACCCAAATCCATAAGAGTACCGGCGTGCAAAGACATATCAAATATATTGACGTGCTCGCCGTTCATAAAACGGTCATAACGCGACGAACGCTGACAATAGTCAATTTTTACCATCGATATATTGCCGATTTCTTTCAAAGCATTCTTTATAAGTCGGCGACTTGAATTATAGATTGGAATAATTGCTTCCATATATATTATTCCCTTTTCGTCTGCGAGCGACTTTAATCGTTTATATTCGGCGGCCGAGGTTGTTATAGGCTTTTCGCATATAACGTGCTTGCCTGCGCGCAGCAATACCTCACTTTGCTCTGCGTGAAAGGAATTTGGTGAAGCTACGTAAACCGCATCTATATTTTCATCTTTAGCTAGATTCTCTAAAGACGTATAAACCTTATTGCACCCGAATTTTTTAGCAAACGCAAGACCTGTGTTTGAGTTACGCGAACAAACTGCTGCTAAACGGAATTGTCCGGTAGCATTTGTACCCGTAACAAACTGTTCTGCAATAAAGCTTGTACCAATTGTTGCATATTTTAACATTTTATCACCCTACTTTACCATTATTTTATCTTATCAGGCATACAAATTCAATAAAATTAACCGTTAAATCAAAATATTTTTTAAAAATCTTTTGATTTTCATAAAAAAATATTTGTAAAATAGACAAAATATGATATAATTATAAAAAATATTTTTTGAGGTGTCAAAATGAAAAAATTTTTAAACGAATTTAAAACATTTGCACTTCGTGGTAATGTTATCGACTTGGCAGTCGGCGTTATCATAGGCGGTGCATTCCAAACAATCGTAAAGTCAATGGTTGACGATCTTATCATGCCATTCGTTGGTCTTGCAACAGGCGGCATTAACTTTACAGACCAATTTGTCGTTTTAAGGTTGGCAGAAGGCGTTGAAGCAGGTACAAAATATGCTTCTTTAACCGCCGCTAAAGAAGCCGGTGCTACAGTTTTTGCATACGGATCATTCATTACTGCAGTAATCAACTTCATCATTATGGCTATTGTTATTTTCCTTTTTGTAAAGGGTATCAACAATCTTCATAAGCTCGGCAAAAAGAAAGAGGAAGAAGCACCTGCTGCTCCAACAACCAAGGTTTGCCCATTCTGCAAAAGCGAAATTGCTATTGAAGCAACACGTTGCGCACACTGTACTTCCGAACTTAAGGAATAATTACATATAAACAAAAAAAAGAGCGGTAATTCTAAAGAATAGAATTACCGCTCTTTTCAATTTAATAAGTATATTGCCAAATTTAAATACCCTGCAAATGTAAGCCAAATTAAATATGGTATTTGCAAAATTCCTGCTAGTTTTGATATTTTATAAAACTTAATAATCATTGCAAGCACAAATCCCCACAAGGCCAAAAGCACTATAAATGCTATTAAATACGCACGCATATTAAAAAATATCGGCGACCATATAAAATTCAAAAATAGTTGTATTGCATAAATTGTAAATGCCTGTTTCTTTTCAAATATTGCAGCATTACTGTTCCACACTAAATAAAATGATACACCCATTAAAGTGTAAAGTATGGTCCATACCACAGGAAAAATCCATCCCGGTGGTGAAAGTAGTGGAGTTTCAATTCTTGAATACAGGTTCATATTTTCACTTGTTATCAAAGCAGATAATCCACCCACAATAAGCGGAATCGCAATGCTTATTAAAAATCTTTTTAGATTAAATTTAAAAACCATAATAACACCTCATAATATTTTATGTAGTTATGAGGTGTTTTATTATATTAACTATTAAAAATTATCGAACTTCCGGTAAACCCTTAATGCAAGTTAGCATTGTAACCACACCCGACAGTGCACACGCGCTAAGTACGCCTAACCAATCAACGTCGGTAATGCCGATGGTGTTTGTGCCAATAAGCGCAATCGCCGTTTCAGCCATTGTCTTGACAGTGCGAACTGCAGCTGCTTTAATCCATTTCTTTGTCATACAATCTCTCCTCATTTCAATAATTCATTTACTCTTTTTTGTATTTCTGCGTAATTGTATCCGGCTTTTGCAAGTTTTAGTTTTCGTGGAATGCCGTTACCCCACAAGCCTTTTATTACTTCCCTAGCAATTTCTTCATTGCTTTTTTTCGAAGTTACGACAGGTTTTGTCGATTCTTTTACAGCGATCTTAAAGCAACCAAGTATCTCCTTTGCAAGCTTGTCCATTTCGGTATTAAACTTTTTAATGTCCTCAGTGTTAGAAATAAAGCAGCATTCAAGTAACCTATAGTTATAACCCTTATCCGCCGCTCGTCTTACGTTTGCGAGGTCAGTTCTGCCAACAATTGTTTTGGCACGACCCGGAAACATTGTAGATATCATCGTGGCAAGCGCATCGTCATATTCATCCGCTTTAAAATTAGCGTTAATAATAACGTGACCACCACGTGCTTTTGTGTTTTTGCTACTATCTATATGCAATTCCAGTATCAAACAATCATTTGGTACCTGACATTTACCAATAATATTACTGCGATATGAGTTAAGATTAAAATCGCTTAGTATTACATAGTCGCCACCGTATTCTTTAACCTTTG